>JAJDBJ010000050.1 GCA_029261395.1 Nitrospinaceae bacterium | reverse complement strand
CCAGCGGGATCCCGTTACCGGTGCTCCGCTGTCCATCACCTCGCAGGACGGGCAAATCACCACGCTCACGCTCGATGCCAACGGCTATATCGCCACGGTGGCCAATCCCAACAGCGAAACCTTCCAGATGGCCTACGACGCTAACGGGCTGATGACGGAATTCACCCGGCCCAAAGCCCTGACCGATCCCGACCCGTCGGCCAACTACACCACCACCGTCACCTACGATGCGCTGGGCCTGCTGGACAGGGACACGGGAGCGGACAACGGTTTTCTGCAAACCGTGCGCACGGAAGATGCGGACTTCACCACCGTCTCCGCCACCACCGCCGAGGGGCGGGTCTCCACCTTCCGCATCGAGGAAGATGCCGCAGGCACTACCCTCCGTACCAATACTAATGGACTGGCTGACCAAACATCTCAATCCTGCCCCAACCGCATCAACCCAGCCAGGGTTTCCAGACGGTATCATCCCCCTGTGAAGTCCGCCCCGGATTGGCCTGAAAAATTTACTTCCCTCCCCTCTGGGTTTTCGGTTAATCTACTATTATATTTACATTTCCACAGCCTGTACCTCGAATTGGTTGTATAATATTAAGTATTTGATATAATTGAACTAATTTATTTATGTCAAATATAAGGACACCTATGAATATGCATTCCCAGTATCCCTCGTCATTCAGAGTCTGGTTGCCGCTTTCAATTTTGGCAGGTCTTCTCGTGTGGACTGGAGGCTGTGCGACAGGTCCGAGTTCAGCCGAAAAGAAGCTGATGGCTCAGCAGACGTATGAAGAAGCCCATAGTCCCGGACAATCGAGGCAGGAACAATACAAAAAAATCAAGCAGGCGATCCGCATGTCGCCGAAGGAACCCTTATATCGTGTTGGACTGGGCGATGTTTATTTTAAAGACCAGAAGCTGGATAAAGCCGAAAAAATGTACCTGAGCGCTATCAAAGTCGACCCGGATTACAAGATCGCTTATCGCATGCTGGGCCGACTGTACATGCAGAAAGGCCAGTGGGATGACGCCACTCTTTATTTAACGCGGACTCTGAATCAACCGAATGTGATCAATCCCGTACAGCTTTATAATTGGCTGGGCTACAGTGAATATCGAAAAGGGGATTTGCCCAAGGCTGAAAAGGCCTGGTTGAGAGCGTTGGATATCAGTGACAACGATAAGATCCGTTTAAATTTGGCGTTGATTTACAAAGAAGGAAATCGACTGGACCTGGCTCAAGCCTCGCTTATAAAGGCGTTGGAAATGAATCCCAAGTTGCCCAGTGCCCATTTCGCGTTAGCCGAGATTTATTACCAACGTAATAAGTTTCGGGAGGCCAAAAAGCATTTTAATGAAGTCATTCACTTGGAACCTTTAAGTCAACAAGCCAAGACTTCGCAGGAAATCTTAAACAAACTGTCTGCAAATAAATAATATGTCCGAAGATTTTGGGTCCTATTTAAAGCATGAGAGGGAACTGCGCGGGATCCCGCTCGACGAAATCGCTCAATCCACTAAAATCAGTATCCGTTATCTTCGAGCGCTTGAGGAAAGCCGGTTCGAGGAGTTACCGGGAGAAGTGTTTGTTAAGGGATTCATCCGGTCTTATGGCCAGGCCATAGGGTCGAATGTGGATGAGTTATTGGCGGCCTACGACGAATCCGGCAGTAAAGTTCAAGCCACTGAAACCCCTCAAATGGCTGAATCCCCTTCCCGCGAGGAACAATCCGAACGCGGCTCCGGTTTTCCGATGAAGGCTGTTTTAGGGTTTGTGGCGGCATTATTGGTTATTGCGGGCGGAATTTACTGGGTCACTTTTGAAAAGGGTGAAAATGCAAGGCGATCCCAGCCGGCTCCGCTGACAACCCCGTTGACGATTGATAACAGTTTGCCAGAGGTTGAGGGTGATGCTGAGTCCACGGGTTTAGAGGAGGCAAGCGCTCCCCTTTCAGAAACGGCAAGCTCCAGCCCCGAACCCAGCCCGACGGCCCCTGCAGAATCTTCCCAATCCCCGGTCGTGAAACCGGACAAAATATCAACCCAGGCGGCAGAGGCACCCAAATCTATTAAAAATACAGTTACAGTTCTTGAAAATGGTGCTATAATTAAAGACCTTAAAGAACAAGTAGTTTCCGGGTCGACGGAGTCCTCTTCTGAGGTAGCTATGGGAGATTCCTCGTTGAAACTCGTGATCCGGGTGAACGAGAATTCGTGGTTTAACTTGAGGGTCGATGATCAACGTGATCAGGATTTCATTTTGCCGCCGGATGGGTCTAAGACAATCCAGGCGAAAAACGTGATCGTGATAACTATTGGCAACCGGCGGGCCACCCAATTGATCTTAAATGGTCAGCAGTTGGATTTACCGGAAAGTCCGGACAATGTAATTCGTAACCTAACCGTTAACGCAGAACAGCTGAATTGACTATTTATGGCTAAAATCGACGCATTTTTTAAATTGATGAATGACCAGGGGGCCTCCGACCTCCATCTGGTTGCTGGCTCTCAGCCCATATTGCGTGTTCATGGGGAATTGGAACGGGTCAAATATAAAATCATGGCGAATGATGAACTGAAAGCTATTCTTTATGAGATTTGCCCGGAAAATAAAATCAAGGTATTTGAAGAAACAGGCGACATCGATTTTGGTTATGAAGTCCCCGATCTTGCCCGCTACCGGTGCAACTTCTTTCAGCAGAAGTGGGGCGTCGGCGCTGTTTTCCGTGAAATTCCCAGCGAAATTTTGACCGCCGAACAACTGGGTTTACCCCCCGTGCTCAATAAACTGGCGATGCAACACAAAGGGCTGGTTTTGGTGACAGGGCCTACCGGTAGTGGTAAATCGACCACTCTGGCGGCTATGGTTGACTATGTCAATCGTAACAAAAAATCCCACATACTCACTGTGGAAGATCCTGTCGAGTTTGTTCATAAAAGCCAGTCCTGTGTGGTCAACCATCGCGAGGTGGGCATGCACACACAAAGTTTTAAAGCCGCTTTGCGCGGAGCCCTGCGTGAAGATCCGGACATCATTCTCGTCGGCGAAATGCGTGACTTGGAAACCATTGAGTTGGCATTGGAAGCGGCCTCCACCGGTCACCTGGTTTTCGGCACTCTGCATACTCAGAGCGCGGCTAAAACCGTAGATCGTGTGATTGACGTGTTTCCTTCCAATCAGCAGGCGCAAATTCGAACCACTCTGTCTGAAAGTTTAAAAGGAGTCGTGGCTCAGAACCTGTTCAAGCGGATTGACAAGAAAGGCCGGATCGCGGTCCTGGAAATTTTGGTGGTCACTCCGGCGACATCCAACCTGATCCGCGAGGGCAAGACTTTCCAGATTCCCTCGGTTATTCAGACGGGTAAGAAATACGGCATGCAGTCTTTGGACGATGCCATATTGGAAGCCATGCAGGCCAAGAAAATCAGCCCGGAAGATGCTTATGACAAAGCCATCGTTAAAGAGCGGTTTGTCCAATTTCTGAAAGAGCCTCCGGAATTCTTATAGGGATGATATGAGAAAAGCAGAAGTCGATTACCTGTTGACGACCATGTTGGAGGCCTACGGCAATATCTCCGATCTCAATATTACCGTCGGCCAGCCTTTTCAAGTGGAAGCCAGCGGTCAATTAACGCAAGTCACCATGCACCCCCCGATCCCGAGCATCACCCCATTTCAGTCCGAGGTGATCGCCTTGAACCTGATCAACTCGGACCGGCGGTTGACGGAAATCCTTCTCAAGCGTGGTTCCTGTGACTGTTCATATTTTATTCAGGGCAAGGCCCGTTTTCGCGTCAATATTTTTTCCCAGCGCGGGAACTACAGTATTGTTTTGAGAAAACTGGAAACCCGGATTCCCACCATTGAAGAATTAAAACTACCGCCGCAGTTTTCCAAGGCCGCGGAAGAGAAAAACGGATTGATTCTGGTAACAGGTGCCACCGGTAGCGGTAAGACCACGACCCTCGCGGCTTTGCTCAATAAGATCAACCATGAAAAAGCCGTGCATGTCATTACCCTGGAAGACCCGGTGGAATTTGTACACCCTCATCAAAAGTCCACTTTCAACCAGAGAGAGCTGGGGAGCGACTTCGATTCTTTTTCTACCGGACTCAGGGCCGCTTTGCGTCAGGCTCCCAAAGTTATTCTGGTGGGTGAAATGCGCGATCGGGAGACGGTCGAGATTGGCATGAGTGCCGCCGAAACCGGACATTTGGTAATGAGCACTTTGCATACTGTGGATGCCGGTCAAACCATTAACCGAATTGTGGGTATGTTCGGTCAGGAAGAGGAACAGCAGATCCGCATTCGCCTGGCCGATACATTACGGTGGATCATCAGTCAACGGTTGGTGCCTAAAGTAGGGGGAGGCCGCGTTGCTCTGCTCGAAATCATGAGCAATAGTATGCGGGTGAAAGATACGATTCTGAATGGTGAAACCGAAGACAGAACATTTTATGACATCGTTAGAGATGGTGATGCCTATGGCATGTGGACCTTCGACCAACACATTGTCAAGTTGTATGCACAAGGTCTGATTTCAGAGCAAACGGCCAAAGGTTACGCAACTCGTAAAGCCGTGGTGGCCCGTGGTATTGACAAAATCAAAGCCAGCAAAGGTGAGAAAACTACAGATATTGAAGGTCTTGCCATGGATGAGGGTTATACAAAAGAAACCAGCGGGAAGGTTAAACTTAAGAAGAAGCGGGCCTGATCGAGCCCATCTTTTGGAGATATCGGTATGCAGGTAGAATGTTCCAGTTGCGCCAAAGAAATCAATATACCGGATAGTAAAATCCCCGCAGGACAGGCATTTAATCTGAATTGTCCCGGTTGTAAAACCAAGATGCGGGTGGACCAGCATTTAAAGCCCCCGGCGTCGGATTCTGTAGAATCCGTGGATGCCGCTTCCATGTTGGTTGACGAGGAGTTTGAGGATGATGATGAGGATATTGAAATCTATGACGAGCACGACCAGATCGCGCTTATCCTGGATAAACAAAACGATGATCTCTGGACCACCGCTTTAACTGAATTGGATTATAAAATTCAAAAAGCCAAGTCTCCTGAACACGCGGTGCATAAGCTGAAGTTCAATCAATACCACGTGGTGGTGATTCATGAAAAATTTGGAGGCACTACTTTAAAGACCAGCCCTCTCTATGAATTTATCAGGGATATGCCGATGGACACCCGGCGCAAGACCTTTATTGCTCTGGTGGGTGAGAATTTCAAAACGCTGGATAATATGGAAGCCTTGGCTTATAGTGTTAATCTGGTTATCAATAAAAAAGATTTTGACCAGTTGGAAACTATCTTGAAGAAATCGATCGGAGACAATGAAACTTTTTACAAAGTTTACAGAGAAACCATGACTGCTCTCGGAAGACTTTAATCATGCCATTCGATAAAACTCCAAATATCCAAAGATACTCCAATGGCGACAGTATTGTTTCGGAAGGCATCATCAGCAATAATGCCTACATCATTTTGGAAGGAAAAGTGAACGTCACCAAAAAGGTGGATAAGAAAAGTATTCTGATCAATACCTTGAACGAGGGTGAGGTGTTTGGAGAAATGGGTTTGATTTCCCAGTCTGTCAGAAGCGCCAGCGTGGTGGCGGTGGGCAACGTGACCATCGGCGTGATCGAAAGGGAACAGTTTGAAAAAATTGTGTCCAAACTACCCGATGATGTTCGAGCTATTGTCAATGCCTTGGTCGACCGGTTGCGGTATACCAGTGACCAATTATCCAAGATAGGTCTGGAGCTGGAAAAAACACGTAATGTCATTTCCTCATTTTCATCGCAACATTAGGTCTAAGGTCAAAATAATATATGCCAATATATAAATACAAGACAACGATCAAAGGGAAAGTTCAAAAGGGCGAGATTGATGCCGAGAGCGAACAGGGCGCTATTTCGAAGTTGAAGCAGAAGAATATAAAGGTCACCAGTGTAAAGAAGAAATTCGAAAGCGATTTCCTCAGCAATAAAAAGCCGATTACCGAGCGGGATATTGTAATTTTCACCCGCCAGTTCTCCACGATGGTGGACGCGGGTCTTCCCCTGGTGCAATGCCTGGAAATTCTGGGAAAGCAATCCGACAATCCGGCCTTCGGCGAAATCATAATGAAAATTAAAAGCGATATTGAATCCGGTAGCAACCTTTCCGATGCCATGAGAAAGCATCCGAAGGTATTCAATTCCCTTTATGCCAACCTGGTGGAGGCCGGAGAGGCCGGCGGTATTCTGGATACTATTTTGAGCCGTCTCGCGAACTACATTGAAAAAGCGCTGGCCCTGAAAAAGAAAGTCAAATCCGCCATGGTCTACCCGGCGGCCATTATTACGGTTGCTTTTACGGTTGTGGCATTTCTCATGGTATTCGTTATTCCCACTTTTGCCACCATGTTTGAAGGCGGCGGTGCGGAATTGCCAGGACCCACCGCACTGGTAATGGACGTCAGTAATTTTTTCACGGAGCAATGGTATTACATTATCGGCGGGCCAATTCTATTTTTCATATTATTTAAAAAAGTGTACGCCACGGAGCGGGGTAATGTTGAAATCGATCGGATTGCCTTGAAACTTCCCATTTTTGGCATGCTCATTCGTAAAGTATCGACAGCCAAATTTTCCCGGACACTGGGAACTCTGCTGTCCAGTGGCGTTCCTTTGATTGAGGGAATGGACATCTGTGCCCGGACTGCGGGAAACAAGATTGTCGAAATGGCCATTTTGAATTCGATTGAAGCCATCAAAGAAGGTGAAACCATCGCCGCTCCGCTTGCCCGTGAAAACGTTTTCCCCCCCATGGTGATCCAGATGATTGATGTCGGTGAATCGGCCGGTGCCCTGGATGCGATGCTGTCCAAAATCGCTGATTTTTATGACGAAGAGGTGGATACCGCTGTCGATGGCCTGACCGCTTTGCTCGAACCCATGTTGATGGTTTTTCTGGGCATCCTGGTTGGTTTTATTGTTGTGGCGATGTATCTTCCCATCTTCAAAATGGGCGAAACTGTTTGACCCCTCCATACCCAAAGGCCGGAAGAGTTCCGTCTATGAACGGTTCTGTTCCCGCCCGGTAACACTATGAAACCAACACGGGAAAGCCCGGATAAAGAACTTCTCCTTCGGGTAAAAACGATCATGGTTTTAAGGATCGTTTTCCTGACCGGGTTCGTTATCCTGGTCATTGGTTTTGAGCGCAACTCCCTCCAGGAAACCCCCATTGTTCCTCTGAGCGCCGTTCTCTGCGCCGCCTACTTTCTAGCGCTGGCCAGCGCAGTTTTCATGCGTATGGGAATGAGTCTACTGCCCGTCGCCTGGTTCCAGGTCATGGGGGACCTGTGTGTGGTCGGCGGTATTATATTCACAACGGGAGGAGTGGAAAGCCCGCTTTCCTTTTTGTTCCTGTTTATTATCGTTGCCTCCAGCGTCATGCTTCCCCAGGCCGCGTGTTATCTGACCGCCTCCGGTGCCAGCATCATTTATGGATTGCTGGTGGACCTGGAATATTTCAATGTGATTCAACCGATTTATTTTTTCCCCAAATCCACCGTATCCTATCAAGGAGCCTATCTTTTTTATATCATTGCCGTCAATATCGCTTCCTTCTTTTCCGTAGCTTTTCTCAGCAGTATCCTCAATAACCGCTTGCGGCTAATCAAAAACGAGCTTGAGAACAAAGATATAGATTACAAAAAACTCCAGGAGTTTCACCAGAATGTGGTTCAGAATATGGTGAATGGGTTGATGACCACGGACCTTGAAGGACGCGTCACTTCCGTCAATATTGCCTGCGAAAGTATCACCGGGTTCCCGCTGAGGGAATCCATTGGTAAATATTGTTATCAAGTGTTGCCCATGGATGAGTTATCCAGGCTCTTCACTTATAAGGATCACAGTATTTCCATGCCCTACCATATGGAGGGAAAGTGCTCACGGAAGGATGGCGAAACCATTTTGATTTCTTTGAAAATCAGCCATTTGTTAAGCCCGGAAGCAGATCCCAAAAAGAATCTGGAACAACAGGTGGAAGGATATATCTGCGTGTTTGAGGACCGGACCGAAATTCATAATATGGGACAGAAAATGAAACAGTCGGAGCAACTGGCGGCGGTCGGGAAATTCTCCGCGGGACTGGCTCATGAAATCCGAAATCCCCTGGCTTCTCTCAGCGGCTCCATTCAAGTGCTGAAACAAACTCTGGTAACCGATGAAGACCAGCAACAATTGATGAATATCGTTCTCAAGGAGACGGAGCGGGTCAACGATATCGTCACCGATTTCCTGTCCTATGCCCAGCCAAGAAAAAGCAACCCTACGGTCATTGATTTAACGCAATTGCTCGAAGACATCACAACGCTCATGAAAAACAGTAATGAATATGACCCGAGTATTAATATTCAATTGGAGGCTCCACCTGAACATATTATTATTCAAAGTGAAGAAGCCCAGATCAAACAAATGATATGGAACCTGTGCATCAATGGAGTACAGGCCATGGATAAATCGGGTAACTTGACGATGACCGTTAAAAAGGTGGAAGGGTACAAGCACAAAAAGTTTCAAACAGACCGTCGGGGAGTGGTTATTATCGTGGAAGACCAGGGCCGGGGCATTCCACCGGAAGAACTGGAAACCATCTTCGATCCCTTTTTCACCACTCGCGAAGAAGGCGTGGGGCTGGGTCTGCCGACAGTCAAACAGATTGTAGAACGGTTTGCAGGTTACATCGGTGTGGAAAGTGAGCCGGGACGCGGCACCTGTTTCGAAGTTTTTTTACCGCAAGAGCGTTCCCTGTTAAGCCCCCGCGATTCCAGTTCCACGATAAATACCGGCCATTCCGAGACACCCTAAAAATAATTTCTACCCGCTTTCTTTCCTGTTACAATCTTTTTCCACACCGATCCATCAACCGTAGGGCCATTGCCGAAATGAATTTATTTAAATCCGCAAAACTATTTATTGTATGCGTGTTTTGTCTCGGGAGTTGGAGTTGTGCCG
The DNA here is from genome assembly GCA_029261395.1 of Nitrospinaceae bacterium. Lineage (GTDB taxonomy): Bacteria > Nitrospinota > Nitrospinia > Nitrospinales > Nitrospinaceae > SZUA-226. Next base: position 10,816 of record JAJDBJ010000050.1, on the reverse strand, counting down.
GGGTCACTCCGACAGAGTCATCGACTGAGAGTAGAGTGCGCATACCCGCTGGACCCTTTCTCATGGGCGCAGTCATCGAAAACGAACAGGAATGGGGCGATACCGACGAAGAGCCTGTCCATGAAGTGACTCTCAGTGAATATTATATCGATCGTTATGAAGTGACTGCCCAGGACTTCGCCAATTTTTTAAATGCACACTCCGATGAAGCGGAACGTTACTTAGAAACGGGAACGGCCGTCACCATCGAAAAAGTGGAAGGCCGGTACCGTCCACGACCCGGATTGGAGAAGCATCCGGCCAACCGGGTGTCCTGGTATGGAGCCGACGCCTATTGCCGTTCGCGAGGGCAACGCCTGCCCACCGAAGCCGAATGGGAAAAAGCCGCACGCGGGACTGATGAAAGAACCTTCCCCTGGGGCAACGAATTTCCCCACAACGATTTTGTCACGTTTCGCCGAAAGTTTTCCAAATACGGATTCGACGCCATGAAACCGGTCGACTCTCTACCCGAAGGGCAATCGCCCTACGGCGTGTATCACATGGCAGGCAATGCGTGGGAATGGGTGGCGGACTGGTATGAAGACAGTTACTACGAACACTCACCTGAAAAAGATCCGCAAGGCCCGGCAACGGGTATCAGTAAAGTCCTGCGCGGCGGCAATTGGTATTACAAAGCCTACTACATGCGCACCACCTACCGCTTCAACGAGCATCCCGATGTTTTTAAACTCTGGCAGGGTTTCCGTTGCGCCTCCTCCCCGCCAGCGTGACGCTGGACTCAATTTGCCGACGTTTATCGGGCATCGAAAATCGTTGGGCGCAATTTAACGCTTGCCCTCTTTCCAAAGGAGATCTTTGCGTAAGTGTAAAGAAAAGTGAGACGATAATGATTCCCCTCCTTACGAAGGAGGGGATACAGGGGAGGTTATGGAGCCCCATTCCTTGATTTCAAAGATTTTCATCCTTACCCAAACCCCCACCCCACCTGTATCCTCCCCTCGGTAAGGGGAGGATTATTTAATAACATCCGTTACGCAAAGGTCTCCTTCCAAAGGAGGGACCAGGGGTGGTTGATGGTTAATTCCTATTTTTGTAGTTGCCCGATTTATCGGGCGGTTTTAAAAATCTAAACACAGATTCTTCGCTAACGCTCAGAATGACAGAGAGACGTTCATTGTCATTCTGAGGAGGCGGAGCCGACGAAGAATCTATGTTTTAAATTCATGCCTCATGAATGAGGCAACTACAAACCCGAATCAACCCTCAATAAAACCCCAATAAAAAAACCCGGACCCTGAGGGCCCGGGTTTTCAATAGGGTGAGGTTGACGATTAACGCGTCAGGTTCACCGTTTCAGTCAACAAGTCATCCGTGGTGCTGATGATTCGTGCGCTGGCCTGGAACGCCTGCTGAGTTTTGATCAACTGCACGAACTGTTCAGCCAGATCCACGTTCGACAGTTCCAGCGTGTTGCCCAGCACCGAACCGAATGCCCCGGTTTCCGGTAGAGAGATCACCGGCTGACCGGACAGACGCGACTCGGCGAACAGGTTCTGTCCCAACCGAGTCAAACCGGTCGGGGACAAAAAGTTTGCCAGCCCCAGCTGGAACAGCGGTTGCGATTGACCGTTGTCGAACAATCCTGAAACCGTTCCGTCGAAGTCCACTCCGACACCCACCAGGATACCCGACCCGAACCCGTCCTGAATGACCGAGTTGTTACTCGAACTCGTGGCAAACGCGGTCATGTCGCCATTGCTGGCAAGGGCCGTGTCGGCCAAATCCCAGACTACGGCCTGGTTCGCTGCCGGGGGTGAGGCCGCAGAGTAATCGAGGTTGATCGTCACATCCGCCAGGGCGCCGCTGTTGATTCCTGTCAGCTGACCCGCTGTGTCAAAGTTTAACGTGACGTCAAACAGGGGTGGAACCGCGGCTCCGGTGACTGTTCCAACGGAGGATGTGAAATTGACGCCCCAGTCATTACCGGCAGTGGCGACCTTGGTGAATTGGAGATTCAGTATATCCTGTGTTCCCACCGAATTGAAAACCTGGATGGGTGAGTTGAAAGTAGTTCCGGCTACTGCTGAACCGTCCAACTGCGCACCCAGAGTAAACAGGGTCGTGGCCTGGGGCGATGATTGAAGACCGGTCAAACTGACATCGGTCAGCGAGGTGCCCACCACATTATTAGTGATCTCAAATCCCTGCAGGATTTGACCGGTGAGGGTTTCCACCAATCCATTTTCATTCACGCGGAATTGCCCGGCGCGGGTGAAAAAGTTACCGGTGCCGTCATTCACGATGAAAAATCCGTTGCCGTCGACTGCGAGATCCAACGCGCTGGTGGAGTTTTCAAATGATCCCTGCTCGAACGATTGGAGCGAACCCAGCAGTTGAGCACCCTTGCCCACCTGCGAAGTCAGGGTGCCACCATTCAGCGAGGTGCTGAACAAGTCGCCAAAAACAGCCTTACTACTTTTGAATCCTGTGGTATTGACGTTGGAGATGTTGTCCCCGATGATATTCAGTGCACGGGAATTGGTCAAAACTCCCGAAACGCCCGTTGTGAGTGTTCCTATAAGTGACATGATCGTTCTCCTGCTTCTTAGTTGATGGATACTCTCGTAATTTCTTCAGCCGAAAGCTTCTGACCGTTGACCACCGCAAACGCCTTACCTTCTTCAAACAATACGTCCGTTACCAGACCGGTGGTGAAGGTCTCGGCAGTGACGGGTTTCCCAGAGGCATCCGTCGCCTTAATTTTGAAAGTGTAGAATCCGGAGCCGACCGGGTTGCCCTGGCTGTCGAGTCCGTTCCAGACAGTCAAATTACTGCCTTCCGCGCCGGGACCGTTGATCGTATTGATCAGTGCGCCCGTGCTGTTATAGATTTCTACTTTCGTCGTGTCGGATTCCGCGCCGAGTGTGTAGGTCAGGTTGGTCGTCTCTCCCTGCGTGTAGTCAAACGAATTGCCGGGAACGTCGACGAGCTTGCCGATGATACTGATCAATGAGGAATTACCCATAGCCTGTTGCGCGGCAACCAGTTCTCCCAGCGTCGTGTTCATGTTGGTCATCTGCTCGAGCGCGCTGAACTGAGCCAACTGTGCGCTGAACTCACGGCTGTCCATCGGATTCAATGGATCCTGCGCACTGAGCTGGGCCACCAGCAACTGGAGAAAATCCTCCTTGCCCAGCGGCGATTGCGCACTGGCGGGGGTGGTCGACGTGGTTGATCCTGCGCTGGGTATAATTCCTTCAATCATGAGTTCTGCCTCCTGCTAAAACTTTAATGTCCGCAATTCCATCAGGCGAAGATGCTGAAGGATTGGTTTTCATTCATAAAAACGGGTCGGTGAAAAGCGACACCTTCTTCCGCCTGTTCATGGGCCATCGACCCATCCCGCCCCAGTTGTCCCAGATAATCCAAAGCGGTTTGATGTCCCTCCGCCGAATGGCTGGCATTGCCGCCCACCAGTACACTGAAGCTATCAACCTTGACCCCTTGCTGGGTGAAGGAGTCTTTCAACTGCGATAAGTTATTTTCAATGATCGATTTCACAACTTGGTTTTCCGCGACGATCGTGGCGCGTATGGATTCACCGCTGGTCGATACATTCATGCGGAGGGTTCCCAGTGAGGGTGGGTCCAGTTTGATATGCACTTCCCTATGGTTGCCGGAACCCCGCAAGGTGAATTTTTCAATGATCTGTGCGGTGATGGGTTTATCCATCGACGCTCGTCCGTTATACGTTTCCGTGACCGCCGGTTTCACGAAATCAACACCCTTCGCCGCCGCGTCGGCCACCGCCGCGGGAGCCTGAGATCCCTCTGCCAGAACGCCTTGAGCCGGTTGACCGGATGCGTTCAGATTGAGCAAAGGAGATGCGGACAGTTTTGCAATCAACGGATTGGTCTGAGCGTTCCCGGCTTTATCCGGTGCTACCAGAGAAGACAGCGTTTCCATTCGATCCGCCGCCAGTCCCATAAAATTGCGCGGACCCTCGGAGGAGTTTTTGGCGGAACCATTGGAGTCACCATTTTGCAGATTCCCGGAGCCGGTAGAATTTTCTGAATTCAGTTTGGACGCGATGGCGTCAATCGCGGTTTTCGACAGTTGCGTTGAGTTGTCCGTAGCGGGTTGCGAGGCCGTATCGGCGCGCATCTGCTGGATCACCGCCTGCGCTTCTTCCTTCGTCAATCCAGCCTGGGTCAAAAGTTTCAATGCGAGTTGTTCCGGCGGGTTCAACCGGTTGCCTGCAACTTCAGCAACCGGGGCCTGAGCCACCTGCTGGGAGGCTTGGAGCAAACCGCGCAGGGCGTTGAGGATGCCTTGAACACCCGCCGCGTCGCCGTTATTCAATGCTTCGATCAATTGGTTGATGGTTTCCGAATCGACATTCAAACCTGCCAGGAATTCCTTGAGCGTGTCGACGGCAGGGGATCCTTCGGCTTTCAAACCCTGATTGTCAAAGAGACCTGCCAGCGCATCCACTGCCGAAGCATCTGCGTGATCCACCAAACCGGGAGCGCCCTCGTCCGGATTCAACTCCCGCGCCAACTGTTCCAAGGGTAATGCAAACGGGTTGACAGGCGCTTTGGACTTCGGCTCATCGGAATGCGAGTGAGTTTCATCCTTGTGCACAGGATCGGGTCGTTCATTGCCTGGGTTAACCGGACGTGCATCGTTGTGTTGATTTTCCGCATACGTCGTGGGAGTAGGATGTTCCGTAGCTGGGCGATCTTTAGGCTCAAAAGATGGCGACTCAGCCGGAAGTGCCTTGTCCTGACGGAAAACGGTCCGCTCCTGGAGGACACGGTCAAACTGCTCGCCAGAGTTCCGTTCCAAATGGGACACCTGGAAAGACGGTTCCGGTTTGGCCGGGGTATCCAGGATTGAGCTCAGAATGTTGGTCTCGTTGATCACTGACGATTTCCCTTAAAATTGATCCAACTACACAATTCGGGTATTGATCCTACCCATAGGGAGCAAGCGTTGTGCCAAAGCCGGTATCCGGCAGGAAATATTTGAAAAAGCGGGCGTTATGGTTGGGTAGTGACGACCGGAGGATCCCCTTCAACAGGCAAGAACTGCCCATCGGGCAAAATATTCACCTCTTCCCCAGAGGCCAGCGTGACGCTGGACCCAATTCCTGTATTGCCCCCAACGATTTTCATCGGACGAAAGCCGTCAGCCAACTCCCCCTCCGGGCAGGAGGCGGAGGTACTCCGCCGGGGTGAGGAAGCGGAAAATGTGGTGGATGGTTTGGGCGGCTTCCTGGGTGTCGGGATGGCTGAGGTATTCGGGATTTAAATTTTCCTCGAACAGGTTTTTAAAATAGGCTGTCGCAGTTTCCTGTTCGGCAGGAGTGGGTGACTTCAAGGGCAGGTGGGCCAGCGACCCTACATCCACCCAGAATCCGGCGCACTTGGCGCACTGGTCGATTTCGTAACGGAATTGCCGGCTGAAACAGTGCCGATACAATAGGGAACGGATGCAGTGAGGGCAGGGATGTTGAACGTCCCGGAACGTGTGCACGCCCTCGACCCGTTCCACGTGGAGCAATTCTGCCCCCGCCGCCGGATTGCGTTCTTTCAGTTTTTTGATGGCGCTCCACTCGAACCAGAGACCACCACAACTGCCGACGCAGGCCTGCACTTTAACGCCGGTGATTTCTACCGTCTGAAGTTTATTGTTACATGAAGGACAGTTCATAGTATTTGAAAACGTCCAATTGCGCCCGATGGTCACCTGTTGCCATTAACGGTTAGCCCGTTTCTTCCCCCGTCAAGGGGGCCGGACAGTTCATAGAATTTGAAAACGTCCAATTGCACCCGATGGTCACCGGTTGCTATTAATGGTTAGCCCGTTTCCTCCCCCGTCAAGGGGGCCGGGCAGTTCATGGAATTATAATACTACGAAAATCTCCGAGGGTTTGATTTGTGCGGATTTTCTGCTAAAACATAGGCTCTGATATGAAAATTACCAAACAACAAATGTTACAGGTTTATGTGCCGCTGACGTGTCTGGGCTTACTGTACCTGATCACGCGCCTGACCGCATTGACCACTCTTCCCATAACCTCGTACGAAGCCACCTGGATTCACTGGGCGCAGATTGTTGCTCAATATCCCAGTGACTGGCTGATTGCCGATAACGGTGGACAGCAACCGCTATTCACGTGGCTGACTGCGGTGAGCCTCAATATTTTTCCCGATCCTTTGGCCGCGGGGCGGTGGGTATCCGTGCTGGCGGGTCTGGCTTCGCTGACCGGACTGTACTTGATCGGGCGGGACGCGTTCAACTGGATCGTCGGGTTACTGGCCGCTCTTATTTATAGTGTTGTGCCTTTCATATTTTTTGATGACTGGCTGGCGCTCCCGGACGGGTTGTTGCTGGCCTTCGACATTTGGGCGCTCCGCTGGGCCATGCATATCGCCCGGAAAACGAAACCCACCGCCAGGGCATTTAAGGTTTTAGGATTGTTGATGGGCGCCGCGTTGTTGACCCATGTCCGCGCACTATTTCTGTTTCCGATACTGGCATTGATATTTTATATCTGGAACACTCACCAGAGGTCCGGGTTCTGGAAACAAATCGGCACCTGCGTCGGAATCGTTTGTGCCATGAACCTGCCCGTATTGCTCAACACGACGTCTTATGAGTCGGATCGCCTGCGTTATGAGAGAGGGATAAGCTCCGGTGAGGGTGTCCGGGAAGCGGCACAGTTTCTGGCGAAGGAAGCGGCGGCATTCCACAAGAAGACCGGGGTTCCTTTGCCTGTGTTGTTACCGATGAATTCGGGAAATCCGGCGGAAGGCATTACCGTGTATTTATGGAATAACCCGAACGTGCGTTTTGTACCGGTTTTCTGGTGGCCCAAATCTTCAAGGATGATACCGAGCGGACTGCGCTTTTCGCACCGCACCTCGATTCATCAAACCTCGCCCGTCATGCGGCGCGAAACGACCCTGCTGGATTACGCGCATTTTATTTTCCCCGATACCGATTATTCCCGCGAAAAATTTCTACAGAAGAACCCCCGATTCAAACAAGCCTGGATCTATCAAAAACCAGAACCGGGGGAGTCTATCGTCATCTTTAAAAATCATCCCGACAAATAAATGCCCCGGCGCCCTTCAGAACGCTTGGTTTAGGGTTGCTTAGGAGACCGGACGAGCCCCTGTATTTCGATACTTTTTGCATCACCCTTTTTAAGGTAGTTGGTGTGATTTAAGGGAGGCAGATATTCTCAACTGATTGAAAATTAATACGAAGCTTGTTGAACAAACCCCTTTGACAAACCTCACCGCATCACTTAGATTGGAGAGATAACCTTCGTAAGTCATTTAATCAAAAGATACTGGAAGTTCATTGCTCTATGCCGCTTGAAACTGATTATATAACTCCCGATGTCATATTGACCACCCGCGTGACTCGGAAAACGAAAGATATAATCAAGTACGTCAAATGCGCAGGGCTGATTCTGCTCACCTTTTTTCTTTCTGTCTATGAGTTCAGCACTGCTATTTGGTGGGTTTTCCTGACCGGAGGATTGTGGTGGGGTGCGCTATGGTATTTGAAGCGGAGGCCGACGATTGTATTGGAGGGCAGGACCCGAAAAATTCAACTGTCCGGGATCACCAAGTTTGCTAAATCCCAGACCCTGCCGTTTAGTCTGGTGGAAAAAGTCACGGTGATGGCGGATGTATTGGGTCGAGCAAGAGGTCAGTATATCCCGCAGTTGGTTTTGAAAGGTCTTAAAGGCGTCGATAAAAAACTGGTGATCAACTGTTTTCCGGTGGAGGACATTGTTCAAGCGCATTATGTTGCCCAGTTGATGGCCACTTTCTGTAGAACGGAAGCGTTCGACTATAAAAAAAATCAACTTCCTATTTTATCCACTCATATTCCAACCCGGTTTCGGGTCGGTCGCGGTGAAACCCTCAAGTCCGTTGCTCCTTCAATACAGAAAGCAAAAGCCCAACAAAAAAGAGCGGGTGCTCAGAAAAGAACAGGCTCTCAGCGAACGCCGACTTAACCCAAGCGCGTTCCATCCAATCCCAACTTTACTTTTTAACTCAATTAAGAAATTTGCGAGGTTGCTTCATCGGGACCTGCACGCAGGTGTCGCATGGCCTGGTCCACTTGAGCGTGCCGTCCGAATAAAATGAGGACGTCCTCGGTTTGAATACGAAGATCCCCGGCAGGATTGGGTTGCGCATGGTTGTCGCGTACCACGGCAATCAGCGTGGCGCCGGTTTGTTGGGTGAGGTTCAGGCTGTCGAGTTGTTTGCCGTTGGACCACGAATCTTCCATCACCTGAAACGATTGGCTCAAGGAAGCCGTCAGGTAGGTGGAAAAATTTTGCATGCTTTCCATGTTGAGAGACAATCCCCGGAACATACCGTAACCTTCCAATCGCACCAATTCCACCTGTTGCTCGATGATGTTGTTGGGCATTCGAAACTCTCTCAACACTCGCGAAAAAATTTCAATGGAGGTTTCAAACTCTTCGGGGATGACTTGGTTCGCCCCGGCTTTTTTCAGCTCATCCACCTGCGATGAAAACCGGGTTTTCACCATAATGAATATATCCGGATTGAGTGACCGTGCCAACCGCACCGACTGCTCGGTGGCCTGATGATCGGGTAGGGAGTACACGATGATTTTTGCCTGGGCAATTCCAGCCCGATCCAGTGTAGCCCGGTTACTGGCGTCGCCATAAAGTATAGGTACTTCTTCCGTTAGTGCATGTTTGATCAGATCGCCATCCAATTCCACCACAGTGAAAGGGAGATGGGTTTCCTTGAGTACGCGCGCCAGGTTTCTGCCCACGACATCGTAACCTGCAATGATGACATGTCCCTTGAGTTGCTCGCCGGTTGGCTCTGAAGGTTCTTCCTGGGTTTTACCGCCGTCCCATCTTGAAAACAGAAAATAAGATGCCGGAGATGAGACTTGGATCAGGATCGGCGCGATTAGCATGGATAAAACGGCGACACTCAAAAACATTTGGTGATTGTCGGCAGAGAGAAGCCCCTGCGTCAGGGCCAGTCCTGCGAGAATCAGGGAGAACTCACCGATTTGTGCCAACCGGATTCCTACAATAAACGAAATGCGTGCAGGACTGCCGACGGCGACCGCCGCGAGAAACCCGGAGACCGTTTTCAAAACAATCACGATGAGTGTTAACAAAAGGATGATGGAAATATGATCCATAAAGTTTCCAACGTTCAACAGCATGCCGATGGATATAAAAAAGATACTGCTGAAGTAATCCCTGAGCGGCAGGATATCGAGAATGATCTGGTGGCTGTACTCGGATTCGGAGATGATCAGCCCCGCGATAAACGCGCCCATGGCCAGCGACAATCCCAGTTGATGCGAGACCCATCCGGTTCCAAGGATGATGAGAATCACCAACAACGTCAGATGCTCCTTGCTTCCCATGCGCGCAACGGCGCTGAGAAACCGGGGCACCAGCAGGCGCGATAGAAAAAAGATTCCCGCTACGGCGGCGAAGGCTTTACCAAAAGCCGTGGCGAAATCCATGCTGGATGTTTCTCCGCTGTTGGCCAGCAAGGGAATCATCAGCATCAAAGGCACGACGCATAAATCCTGAAACAGCAGAATGCCGACGGAGGTGCGGCCGTGCAGGGTATCCAGTTCGGCGCGGTCGGTGACCATCTTCAGAACAATGGCAGTACTGCTGAGCGCAATGATCATCGCCAGCGCCAGGCTGATCGATCCGGAGTCTCCCAGGAAATACGTTTGAATTAAATACCAGGCCCCAATCGTCAGGCCCATCTGCAAGACACCGGCGCTTACGATGGATGCCATATTTTTAAGCAGATGGGAGATCGAAAATTCGAGACCGATAATAAACAGCAGTAAGATGATTCCAATTTCGGCGAGATTTTCCACAGACGAAGGATTACCGATCCAGCCCATCCCATGTGGACCGATCAAAATGCCGGCAATTAAAAATCCCATGATGGAGGGCAGGCGAATCCGATGGAAAAGCACGTTGATTGGCAATGAAACCAACAAAAGGAGAGCCAAATCTTGTATAATTTGCGGCATTCTTTACAGAGCCTCGGGAGGGGAAAGAGAATAGGAACCTTTGCTAGTTAAAGGAACCATCCGGCTATTCAAGCCGCGTTCATTATACTCTCAGCACAGGATTCAGGACAGATAGAAAAAGGGGGAACCAATGGAAAAAGATATTCTTGCTCTTGAGCAGAGCGGGGACGTTCTCTTCTTGATATTGGGAGCGGCCATGGTGTTTGCCATGCATGGCGGTTTTGCTTTTCTTGAAGTGGGAACGGTACGAAAAAAAAATCAAGTCAACGCCCTGGTGAAAATCATGGTCGACTTTGCGATCAGTACGGTTATCTATTTCGCGATCGGCTATGCGATCGCTTACGGAATTTATTTTTATCAACCGGCAGAAAACCTGGTTGCGGATAAACAAGGGTACGAGTTGGTGCATTTCTTTTTTCTACTAACCTTTGCCGCGGCGATTCCCGCGATCATTTCCGGCGGTATTGCCGAGCGCGCCAAGTTCTGGACGCAGGCGGTGGCGGCCGCAATTTTCGTAGGTGTGGTCTATTCATTATTCGAAGGCATGGTTTGGGGACAAATCACTTTTCTGGGACAGGCCGGTTCCTGGCTGGAAAAGTTTGCCGGTGCGCCGTTTCACGATTTCGCAGGATCAGTGGTGGTCCATTCCATGGGCGGCTGGCTGGCCTTGACCGGTGTCTATATTTTAGGGCCCCGTATCGGCCGCTGGGATTCGCAGGGCAGAAGC
>JAJDBJ010000049.1 GCA_029261395.1 Nitrospinaceae bacterium | reverse complement strand
CAGGCTCGAGCAATCAACCCGAAAGCATCGGGCGGGCCGCCCTCAAGCACTTTCCTATTTGATCTTGCTCCGGATAGGGTTTACCAAGCTACTCCCGTCACCGGGAGTACTGGTGGGCTCTTACCCCACCTTTTCACCATTGCCGCCGGAGAAGCGAACCTCTCCAGGTAGGCTGTGTCTTTTCTGTGGCACTTTCCTTAGGGTCGCCCCCACTCCGCGTTACGGAGTATCCTGCCCTGTGGAGCCCGGACTTTCCTCTCTTCCGACCCGAAAGCCGGAACAGCGACTGCCTGGTCTACTTCGGCACTGCCGATTCGGTTTGGGGTTCTGATTCGGGTTCGGGTGTGAAGCACAGGAACCGATCGCAGGACTGGCACTTATGGACCTTCAACCCCATCCGTACTTCCAAAGCCACCTGCGGTTGCATGTTCTGATGGCACCCCTGGCATGTTTCTCCTTTGATCGAAACCACCGCTACATTCTCGCGCGCCTTGCGAACCCGGTCGTACTGGGAGGCGAGTTTGGGATCGATGTCCTTCGCCAACGCGGCACGCTGGGCCTCGGCCTCGGCCAACTCCTTCTGCGCCCGTGCCTGCTCCGCTTCCTTCTTCTGCTTGTACTGTTTGAACAGATCTTCCTCGCTCTTGAACTCCGCTTCTAGGCCGGGAATCTCCTGCTCCTTTGCATCGAGGAGTTCCATGATCTCCAGTTCCTTGTCCTCGATTTCTGAGATCTTAACCTTGATGGCTTCAGTCTCGTTCAGAATGGCGGTGTATTCCTTGTTGGTCTTGACGGTGGGGAGTTTGGTCTTGGTCTTGGCCATGTGGTCGGCCTCGGTCTTGGCGTCCTGTTCCAGCTGACCCCGCTGTTTTTTCAGGGAATCGATTTCAGCCTGCAAGGCGTTCATCTTGCTTTTTTTGCCTTCCAGCTCTTTTTGAGCCGCGGCTATCTGACCGGGGATGATCTCCAGGGATTTCTTGAGGTCATTGATTTCATTATCTTTTTGCTGGAGTCCAACCAGAAATTTAAGCTGGGCTTGTTCCTTTTCGCGTTTCTCGTCTGCTTCGTTCATATCCCGCCGAATTCATATTTTTAATGATTTATGGGTCCGAATGTATCACGCCAAACCGGATTTTTGCAAATTTATATAGTCAAAACCATTTGACAGGATAACAGGATAAAATCAGAAAAACCTGGAACAGGGAGCAAGGAGCAGGGAACACGAAAGACCAAAACATTCTCCCCTTGGTAAGGGAGTATTGAGATTTTATCGGTGTGTATCTGTGTTCATCTGTGGTCAATTTTGGGTTTAAGCTCTTTTGGGATGGGCGCGGGAATCCCAGTAAACGAGAAACACGCTGGCGATGAAGATGGAGGAGTAGGTTCCAACGACCACCCCGACCAGCAGGGCGAACGAGAAATCGTGGATGATTTCTCCGCCGAGGAAAAACAGGGCGGCGACCACCAGCAATGTCGTGCCGGAGGTCAGAAGGGTCCGGCTGAGGGTCTGGTTGATACTGGTGTTGATCACATCGATCAACGATTCCTTGCTTCTGCGACGGGTGTTTTCGCGGATGCGGTCGAACACAACAATGGTGTCATTCAATGAGTAACCGATAATGGTCAAAAATGCCGCCACAATGACCAGGGTGAACTCTTTGTCCAGCACCGAGAACGCTCCCATGGTAATCAGAACGTCATGCAGTAGCGCGATGATGGCGGCGATGGCGTACTGAAGCTCGAACCGCCACGAAATGTAAATCACAATTCCAATGATGGCGTAGAGAATCGAAAGCAGGGCCTTCATGCGAAGGTCTTTGCCCACCTTGGGTCCCACCATCTCAACCCGTTCGATGAGGATGCCAGAGAATCCTTTTTTTTCTTCAAGAGCGGCCTTGATCTTCGAACCCATCTCTTGCAGTTCACCATCGGAACGCTCCACACGTATAAGAATCGTGTCGGGGGAACCGAACTCCTGAATGGTGCTGTCCTCAAACTGCATCTCCCTGAGGACGGAACGAATCGAATCAATCGCCGGGGCTTCGGGGAACTTCAACTGCACCAGAGTGCCGCCTTCAAAGTCGATGCCGTACTTGAGCCCGCCCTGCATTGCAATAGACGCAATCCCGGCCAGGATCAGCAAGACGGAAATAATCAAGGCGGTTTTGAACTTGCCCATGAAATTAATGTGCGTCTGTTTTTTTATCAGTTCCATAATTTTTAAATACTCAGGCGTTCAATTTTTTTCCGGCTCATGAACAGATCAAACGTAGCGCGGCTGACGAACACCGCCGTGAACATGCTCGCGGCGATACCGATACATAATGTGATGGCGAATCCTTTGATCGGCCCGGTGCCGAACTGGAATAACACGATGGCGGCGATAAAGGTGGTGACGTTGGCATCGACAATGGTGCGGAACGCTTTGGCGAATCCGGCATCAATCGCGGTACGCACGGTTTTACCTACCCGGATTTCTTCCCGGATACGTTCGAAAATCAATACATTGGCATCAATAGCCATACCGACTGTCAAGATGATCCCGGCGATTCCCGGCAGGGTTAATGACGCGCCGAAATAAGCCAGCGCTCCCAACAGCATGACCAGGTTGAGCAGTAGGGCGCCGACGGCAACCACTCCGGACAACCGATAGTAGATGAGGATAAACAAGACCACCGCGACCATTCCGATAATAATGGAATTGATTCCCGCTTCCACGGAGTCGCGTCCCAGAGACGGGCCCACAGTGCGATTCTCCAGCATGGTCAAGGGAGCGGGAAGTGCACCGGCTCGCAACGCAATGGCCAGGTTCTTCGCTTCTTCGGAAGTAAAACTTCCGCTGATCTGCGCCTGGCCCCCGGCAATCGGCTCCCGAATAACCGGGGCGGAGTAAACACGTCCGTCCAAAACAATCGCTAATCTTTTGTCGACATTGTCACGGGTCAATTCGAAAAAAGTCTTCGCGCCGAGGCTATTGAAAGTGAGGGAGACGTAAGGCTCGTTGAAATCCTGGTCGTATCGGATATCAGCGGCGGTCAACATGTCACCTGTCAACAAAACCCGTTTTTTGATCACATAGGGTATCTTCTTGATTTCTTTTTTAGTCGTTTTGTCGAAGACACGCTCCTCCAGAAGCTCACTGCCTTCAGGAACACCACGTGTCCTGGCCTCTTCCGGGCTGATGGATTCATCGACCATCTTGAATTCCAAACGCGCGGTTTGACCCAGCAGGTCAATAATTTTCTTGGGATTCTTAACGCCTGGAAATTGCACCAGTATGCGCCGGGTGCCTTGCACCTGAATAGTCGGCTCAGATAACCCTACAATATCGATGCGGTTGCGGATCACCTCCAAAGCCTGCTGAATCGCGTTGTCCTGAATATACTGATACTCCTCGTCCCGCAGTTGATAGACCAATTCCAGTCCGTCGCGCAGGACATCTTTCTTTTCGAGGGCGGTGTAATTTTTCAGAACCGTTTCAGCCCCTGGGGTATCAATGGCATCGACCAGGAGGATGCGAATGACGTTGGTGTCTTTGTTCAGAACCACCCGGTCCACTTCGATATCCTCAGCTCCCAGGGCGTGCTTGATGTCCTCTGTCCTCTGCTCCATGGAAAACTCGACCGCCTTTTCCGCTTCCACTTCGAGGACCAGGTGGACTCCTCCCTGCAGATCCAGCCCGAGGTTGATCTTCTCCTCCAGCGGCCAGGCCAGCCAGGAGAACCCGGCAATGACGAATAAAATTAAGGGAATTTTCCAGCGCAGTTCTTTATGCATCCGATGACTCTTGGTATTCTCTGATTATTATTCTTTTATTGTACCGATGGACGTGCGGTTGACCTTGATACGCACGTTGTCGGCAATCTGAAGCGTGACAATATCGTCCTTCACCTTTTTGACAACGCCGTGTATCCCCCCTGTGGTGATTATACTGGCACCTTCCTCCAGGCTATCCCGCATTTTCTGTACTTCCTGATGCTGTTTTTTCTGCGGCTTGATGAGGACAAAGTAAAATATGAGGCCCACAAAGACCATGGGAATCACAAAACTGAGCAACATGCCGGGGCCTTGCTGTCCACCTCCCTGAGAAGGCGGCGGGGACATGGCGATCACCCAATTGATTATCAATTCATGCATCATATCCGTTTCCTGTGATTTTCCGTTCCGGGGAATCCGGACTGAAGAGTTTACACCTTTTTGACCCGTATGGACTTGTCCCTGTATCCCGGGATTGCATTATTCTACATAAAAACAAATACTTGAAAAGAACTCGATACTCTCACAAGTTTGAATCAAGAATGATGCTTCTATCAAATCCGCCTAATTTTGTCAAACATTTATAAAATTTGGGCTTGGGCTTGCAGGTGCCGCATTCAAGTTGTATCTTAGTTTCAGCAGGTGAGTGATCGAACTCTCCCCGCTGGTGAAGCGTATAGTACCATTTTTTAACCCAAAATTACGTGGAGAACACACGGTGAGCGCAAAATTTACCATCCACACCCCCATCAATGATTTCATCGCCGAGGATGTTCGACGCACCGGTATATTTGAGGAACTGGAAATCGACTCCTGTTGCGGCGGTCACCGGACCCTCGCCGTGGCCTGCGCGGAAAAAGGGATCGATCCGGAGGCCATCCTCAGTCGACTGATGGCCGATGCGCCAGAAAGTGATCCCGTCGCCGTAGTGGTCGAAGGCATGGACGGTTCGCTCTCGGAAGCGGTGGACCACCTGCTCGAAACGCATCACAAGTACCTCAAGGAAGCCCTGCCCCGACTGGCGGACTTGCTGGATAAAGTGGTGAATGCTCACGTCGCACGTCATCCCGAACTGACAACGGTTCAGGAACTGTTCGGCGAAGTGCGTGCCGACCTGGAGCCCCATCTCATGAAAGAGGAACAAGTCCTGTTCCCGATGATCAAACAAATCGAATCATCCGGTGGAACCGCCGAATTCCATTGCGGAACATTACAAAATCCGATTCGCGTCATGAAAGCAGAACACGAGCGGGTCGGAATGTTGTTCGAGAGAATCCGCGCGACCACCCGAAACTTTGCGATGCCGGAAGACGGGTGTCAAAGTTACCAACTCTTGTTGACCGGACTGGATGAACTGGAAATGGACACCCTCCTGCACATCCAAAAAGAAAACGAAATCCTCTTCCCGCAGGTTTTAGCTTACGAAGAGAATATGCATTAGATGTTATGAAATCCATTACGATTAATAAAACGCGTCCGCGACTCCCATTTCTCCGGTGAGTTTGACGTAGAGGGCATGAAACTCTTTCGTGGTTAACTTCGGGTCGCGTAACTGCGCCAGTTGTTCGGGAGTGATGGGGGTTTCCGATTTGTCATCCCAGGCGGAGGTGCCGATGGCGACATAGTTCGGCGGATTCAGCCGCTGGAAAATGAGGCCGTTGATGTTGTCGTTGAGCCGGAGCGCCAAGTCGATGACCCATCGCGCGTCTTCGGCAGTCAGTGACCGACCGATTGCGATGTTGGTCGGCGGATGCCCGCCCCGCGGCGGCCAGTATTGGATGGTGTTGCGGATTACCTTGATGGACTCGCCTTTCAGCATCTTGCGGATATCCCGGTTGTTCTTCTTGTGCTTACGCTCCAGCCAGATTTCTATGGTGCAAATGGTGGTCTTTTCGATCTGGCATCCCGAGGGAATATAATCCTTTTTTGCCGTGTCCCCGGCCAGAGCCGTCCCTGTGAACCCTACAGCTAACATGGCCCCGAGTATTCCTATCCGTAATACTGATTTCATTAGCGTGTCCTTCCTTTCCAATCTTGATGGCTTAATCGTCTGCGAATGCGTCATTGTAACTTAATAAGACCTCCCGCTCAGCTTAATATTCCCACGATTTTCTCCTGCCGGTCGCCGGACAAACGGGGATCCCGGAAACCTTGAATGTGACCGATCAGTTTCCCGGCTTCCATAACATTGAAATCACTGCCGCCCGTTAGCCGTGCGCGGGTAAACACCACCAGCGGAATATAAGGGTACTCCCCGACATGACGCTCCAGCTTCTGGATCACTTTACGGATATCCCATACGGGATTGTACATCTTCTTCGATCCACCGCCCGACACCTGCCACTCCTCGCGGTTGAGTCGTACCTCCACCCGGCCCACTTCCCGGCACTCTTTGATGATGAACACACCAAAAGGCGACACCACCGTATAGTCGATGCGGATCATCCCGTGCTCTCCCTGTACGATGGAACCGGTGAGAACAGTGTAGGTGTTATCCAGCCGCTTGAGGAGAGTCCCGACCGAAACCTCCGGCAGAAGTTTCCGGGTCCGCGAGATAAAATATCCAACAGCGAGAATCGCAACGATACTGCCGGCAATCATTAACGGGTCCATGATGAATCAATCGTTGATTTCGTCGATCAGTTTGGACATTTCATCCAGAGTTCTCTGGATCAGAGGAGGCGGGAGATGTTCTTCGCCGGAACCGTCGCTGAAAAATTCTTTATCCAGTTCATCATCATCGTAACCCCCATCGGTGGTCGGCTCGAGTTCGGATTTCTGAAACCAGGCGTGCAACTGTTTGTGCTCACCGAGTTCCACCCAATCGAGACCGTCACTTGAAATCTCATCCGTGGGAAACAGCTTGCCTTGCTCGATGCCCGGAACCAGTTTGCGGGTGGAAACGGAAAGCAGTACCTGCTCCCCTCGCCGCAAAATGACGGTCTTCAGGGTTTTGCGCTGTGGACTGGATGATTCGTTTTCCATGCAAAGTTCTCCGACTTCAATTGTTTATCAATCCCGAAAAAACTCAGCGGGAAGCAAAAGGGTCCGGCGGTTCAAAACTTTTTACGTCGCCGGAGGATGAGACATCGGTCCCGGCTTCCGGTTTTGGGATTCCCTTCAATTCAAATTTCATCCCGGAAACCCGCGGATACAATTGCGGCGCGGTCGTTTTCGGCTTGTGCGGAAGTCCGCTCAACGCGTCCCGGTATTGATTCAACCGACTCAGTGTCACCGCGCCACGTTCCGGACAGTTTTGCTGGACGCTTTCCGACACCCGGCGACCGAACACAATGATATCAAGAAGGGAATTGCCCATCAAGCGATTGGTGCCATGAATTCCGCCCGTCACCTCCCCCGCCGCCCACAACCCCGTGCGCTCGGTTCGGCACTCGGTATCGATGCGGATACCGCCATTCTGGTAATGCAGTGTCGGATAAATGAGCAGAGGTTGCGTCGTGGGATCAATCCCGTAGCGTTTGAAACGGTGGATCAATCCGGGAAACTGTTTGACGAGGGTGCCCTCCCCCTTCGTCTGCTCGATCAATGGCGTGTCGAGCCATACCCCGCGACGCCCGGTCGGAGTCTCGATGCCCCGTCCTGCCATCACTTCGCGGATGATTGCCGCCGCCACCACATCGCGGAAGGTCATCTCGTCGATGAACCGCTCACCGTTCATATTTAGGATTTGCGCACCGGCACTGCGAATCGATTCGGTCACCAGTTGACCGACCAGCGCTTCCGGATAACTCGAGCCGGAAGGATGATACTGATGACTGCCGGGAAAAACCAGCGAACAACCCTGTCGATAGGCGAGGATCAGTCCATCACCGGTCGCGCCCAGATGATTGCTGGTGGGATAGCCCTGGAGCCGCAGTTGGCCACTGCCCCCCGTCGCCAGAACCACCGCACGGGCGGAGACCGTGACCAGTTTCCCTGTTTGCGTATTCCATAACACCGCGCCGGTAACGCGGTCTTTGCCGTCGTCGGTCAACTCTACCGCCGCGTGATGCTCAAGAACATGCGTCGCAGACGACATCACCGCGTTCTTGAGCACGCGCATGATCTCCAGACCGGTGTAATCGCGGCAGGCCAACACGCGCGGCGTCGAGGTGCCGCCCCCTTTGCGAAAACGAAACGTGCCGTCTTCATTCTGATCGAACAATGTACCGAGATGCGTCAGCCAGCGGATACCCGCCGGTCCTTCTTCGCACAAATGACGCAGAAGACCGGTGTCGTTTTTGCCGTGGCCACCCACATAACTGTCTGCGAAATGTCGCCGACTGGAATCGTCAACACCGAGCGCCGCCTGGATGCCGCCTTCGGCCATCACCGTGTTGGCATCGCCGAGCCTCAGCTTGGTGGCAAGATGCACGGTCAAACCCGAATCCGCGAGACCCAAGGCCGCCGTCACCCCTGCACCGCCGCCGCCGAGGATGAGGACGTCGGTTTCGATATCGGCAGTGGGTTGGAAATCTTTGGGAACCGGACTGTCCGATTCCAACAAATCCGCCAACTCCATCGGAAAAGGATCAGAGTCGGCGTTGGGACCGACATGGATCTTGCGCTCGTTGCCGACGTAATCGGGGTGATATTCCTTTATAAGGTTTTGAGCGTCGTCATCGCTGATGGAAGGCACGGACTGGTCCCTGCGCTCCGCACGAGTCCGCTCCACCTTATCCAAAGATGCTTTTGCCCAATTCATTTTGAAGGTTCCTTGTTTAAATTTACCTGCGGAGTTACTCCGCACGAAACGCTTTCGCGCGTTGTAATCGTTCCTTGTCATCGCAATTGAGCAGATGCTCCCACTCCTGTTCAGCCTGATCGCTCATCGTTGTCTCCTGCGTCTGGTCGAGGGCCGGGTGATCCACTGACCGGCCGAGCGAACGCCGCACCCAGAGTCCCATGGTGTGCGGCAGAACCTTATCCTCGCACACCGCACGGCACAGACCGCAATGGATGCAGGTGGTGAAATCCTCCGCCACTTCTTCGAACTGCCCCTTCTGCATGCGCAGGACGGAATCCATCACCGGGATATCCATCGGGCAGGCGACGGTGCAGTTGTCGCATTTGGTACACCGGTCGACCGTGGGGAACACTGCGCGCAGTTTATCTGCATCAGGATCGGATACCGGTGGAGGACCCGCAAGAGCATCGACTGGAAACGGAAAGACTTCCATGCCCTCCTCGACGGGGCGCAGGCAGGCGAGATCGGTGCCGCCGCGTCTTCCGTCCTTGAAGCGGAGGGTCACCGTACACGCACCGCACACACCGCCGACACAGCCGGTCTGGATTTCGTGACCCAGCCCCGCCTGCCACAGCGCGTGGATGATCGTCTCCCCTTCCCGCGCTTTTATTGATTTTCCAGCAACTGTGATTTCTACCGTCGGCGGCCCGGCCGTCTCTAAATTTTGACTCATATCAGCATCCTCTTCATAATCCGGTCATGTTAATTCCATTAAAAACCAATTGCAAACGGGATCGTAGGTTGACGGGAAGGCGACTGATGATCTTGAAGGAAATGTTGAGCCTGGTTAAAAAGATGAAGATATAAGGATGACAGAGCACGTCATTTATTTATGCCTTGACCAAAGCCCAAATCCCGATGGTAATAAAACCGATACCAGCAATAATATGTAAAGTTTTTTCACTTATAAATTGCGAAATCAGCCCTCCTGCCGCCACCCCAATCGCCGAGGTGAGGATAAGCGCCAGGGAAGCTCCGATAAACACTGTTAATTTGCTCACTTCTTTATCGGCCGCAAACAATAACGTGGCAAGCTGAGTTTTATCGCCAAGCTCGGCAATGAAAACAACCGAGAAAACGGTGATGAATATTTTCCAATCCATAACCCTCCTTATAGTTATAGGGTTTACTTTGCTGGAGTGTTCACAGCCCGATCCTTCTCCATTCACTCTAGTACTTATAACAATTCCAGAGCCAGATCAAACGCCCGTTTCTTGATGTCCGCATGGGACCCGAACCAGGCCAGCCGCAGGCGGGAATCCTGATTTTTGCCCAGTTGGTAATCGACCGTGTACGTCACCGCGTTCAACAAGCCCCAGGCGGTCATGGCGGCGGATTCCAGATCTTGTCCCGGAGCCTTGGTGATCGCCTCAATCGCCATTTTGGTTTTCTTTTCGGCGAGTTGTTCTGACTGAAAAACTTCGAACATATAACGATGCGCCGTCGCCTCATCCACGGCTTGACCGGCCAGGCGCTCGGCAGAAGACGCAAACGCGGCAATCGCTTCCCGGCCCAGCCCGATGTTCTCTTTGGCTTTTTGAATCATCTTGTCGTCCAGATGAGTGGTGGCGGGTGACAGAAACGGGGGCGTGGGTATGAACACCCGCCGAAACGTATTTTTGAAGAGAGACTTCCCTGCACTGCCAATTTGCAGTGTGTTTCCGCAAATATCGCGGACTGTCATCACCCGCATGTCAACCGATTCTCTTTTCTCATCGCGGGACGCAAACAGCAGACAGCCTTCCACCGGGTCTGCCCCCTTCACAGTGAACGTTTCATCCAACCGCGCAAGCGCCCAGATGATGCGACCCTTGTCCAACTGCCCGACGGTCTGGATATGCGCCTCCCCCGCCTCGGCAAAAGACTTGAAGAACCGGAACGTTTCGTGGTTCGCCGGGGATTTGTACGGGCGCTTGTAATCGAGTTTAGCCTTGACCAGCATCTCGTGAGGAGACAGGTTGGCATCGATTTCCGCGCCCAGTCCGTGCCAGGGTTTTTGGTTCGTCCCTTCCATAGTCCGGTCATGTTAATCGCATTGGGGTTTTCATGCAAGGTGGGGATGAAGATCAAAACCATCGACTCTTCGCCGGGCGGAGCCTATAATGAGCCACTCAAATTTACCGGGGATTCTGATGAAGATAGACCAAAACAAGAAAATCATGATGGGCGTTGTGCTGGTTCTCTACGTTCTCTATAAAATGATGGGAGGCTGATACCTTGCCGGGAAAAAAAGGGGGGGGCCTTTTCTTGCCTTTATGAATAATCCTCCTCCCCTTACCAAGGGGAGGAATGAGGTGGGGTGGGGTTTTTGGTAAGGATGAAAATCTTTGAAAACAAGGAATGGAGCTCCATAACCTCCCCTGTATCCCCTCCTTCGTAAGGAGGGGAATCATTATCGACTCACTTTTCTTTACACTTACGCAAAGATCTCTTTGTAAAGGAGGGGCTGGGGGCGATTTAATCCCCCCTTCTCCGAAGGGGGTTAGGGGGCTTCTTCATTCAGGAGGGAGTTGGGCGCTGGGTGAGTGCATCACACTCCTTACAATCCAGTTCGGTGCCTAAAAATTGATCGCGGCCTGCTTGCGTTGTGACCCATTCCCGCTCCTGCCAGGGCGGGTTGTGCCGGAAGTGACGCGTGTGCCCGCAGGACAAATCCGCCACCCAATACGCCTCTTCGTCCTGATGAAACCCGGTGATGGTTGTCTTCATGAACTAATGGTAATTGCAATGAAAATCACTTGCAAGATAGATAGCTCAGGCTCCAGATTAATTGCAACCTATTGACGGTTTGCGGAGAATCGAATAACATATGGGTATGAATACTAAAGCATCACCAAAAGCCACGCACATTTGCGAAAACTGTAAAAAAGAATTCGAGTTCGAGACACGGGAATTTACTTACTTCGATCAAGGCCATGTGACTTGTACCCACTGCAAGACCCGTCAAAAGTTCGGTCAAGTTGATAATATCCAGCGTCCAGGCCGGCCGTAGGATTCAGACCTTTCAATCTCTAATTGCTCCCACCTTTCGCCTTGCCGCTGGCCCTGCCTATAGTCCCTTTAAAATCAACTCCCACCTTTCAACATACTCAGATTTATTGACATTCTCGGCAAGCTGAAATAGAGTTAGGAAACCCAAAATCCTAAAATGGAAACTAGGAATACAACTTACTTATTCCAATAGGGAAGATTTATTACATGCCAAAAAACGATACCAGAAGGTGAATCATGAAAATTTCAAATAATGGCTCAAAACCTGCAATCTGGTTTTTTATAATATTGATTTCAATTACTTTTTTTTCTGGTTGCGCGCAAATTCAAGCCAATAACAGAGCCCAAGAATATAAAGATATCATTGAGCCAGGCATCGGTTCTGCGACAAAAGAACAAGTTGTCCAACGTTGGGGATTGCCAACAAGGAAATTGAATGTCGGAGATTTGGAGGTTTGGGAATACCCTCTATCATTTGGAACCAGAGGGGGAGCTTATACCTCTTACAATAGATATTCGGCAGCTAGTTTTGGCAGAAGCCACGAAGTATATGATCAAGTAACTTTAACGTTTAATTCATCAGATATTTTAATTTCCTACAAGGTTTATGTTCAAAGATAAATAGTATTTTACAAATCGAAGAAGAAGCCAAAGAATTAAGCTCATAATGGCATATAAGATGAACTTAAGCACTCGCTCTAAATTATCACTTTGCCAGTTTTTATGCCTCTTTGGCCCTCATGAAATCATACTTCTATTAGGTAAACACGGATTTCAGGTTGGGGAGCTTGAAGGTCAACCAGATCCTGGATTTATCGCAAACACTGTTCACAGACATGTAGAAATCGCCTCAAGCCCTCAATTCGGAGAATTATTGCATGAGATCGCTCGGACACATAACTCAATGCGTGCCAACATTAATCCCAGATATAAATTTGATGAGCGGTGGAAAGATTTAAAGCTTTGTTTGGAACTGGACGGTTTCAGGCTCAAGACGGATAATCTTGACTACAAGCTGGAAAGATTTGTTTCGATTGAACCCATGATCGAAGGGATGCAACCCATCGAGGATGATTTGACCAATGAGATCAGAAAATCAAGTCTTCCAAAAGAAGATGAAGTTTGTCTGGTTTTGGGCAACTCCGCAGATGCTTTTATTCAAGGAGACTTTAATGGTTGCCTTGCAAACGCCCGCGTAGCACTTCAAACACTTGCAACTTCTATAGCTAAGGCCCGTCAGGCCGCATACCCCGGCAATTTTGACCCTTCGAAATGGGGGGAAGTCGTTGCTTACCTAAGAAAATCGAAATTTATAAATACAAAGGAAGAAGAAGGTTTAACGGGTGTTTTTAGCTTCATAAGCCCAGGCTCACACATACCCATTGGCTTCACTGAGCAGGAATTCGTACGGCTAGGTCGAAGCTTGGCCCTATCGATGTGCTATTTTTTGGTCAAAGGTTGGAACGGGGAGACAACCTAGATTCTTCGCTTCACTCAGGATGACAGCTAAATCCCCCCAGCCCAAAAAAGAAGGGGAAAGGGAGCAAGGAGAATGGGAGCAGGGAAATCTAAACCCCGATTCTTCGTCACTTCGTTCCTCAGAATGACAGCTTTAATTTCAAAGGTTTGAGTTAATTCTGAGTCCAGCGCCACGCTGGTTGCCCGTAGTATTAAACTGTGCTAAATTAGCCTCGGTATTAACCCTATTTGAGGCAGTAGGAGCGTATGTCCGGTCATTCCAAGTGGTCCACCATCAAGCACAAGAAGGGCGCCACCGACGCCAAGCGTGGCAAGATCTTCACCAAACTCAATAAGGAAATCACCATCGCCGCCCGGTTGGGTGGGGGTGACGTGGACGCCAACCCGCGCCTGCGCACGGCTGTGGCCGGTGCCAAGGCCCAGAACATGCCGCAGGACAACATCCAGCGCGCCATCAAAAAGGGTTCCGGCGAACTGGAAGGCGTCAATTACGAAGAGATCACTTACGAGGGTTACGGTCCCGGCGGGGCGGCCATCCTGATTGAAGCGATGACCGATAACAAGAACCGCACAGTCGGCGAAGTCCGCACCATCCTCGGCAAGAACGGCGGCAACATGGGGGAATCCGGTTGCGTTGCTTACATGTTCGAGAAGAAGGGACTCATCGTTGTGCCAGGCGATGCGATGGACGAGGACGCGCTCATGGAACTGGTACTGGAGGCCGGGGCGGATGATTTACAAAACGTCGACGGCCATTACGAAATCCTCACCTCCAAGGACAATTTCCACGCGGTCCACGTATTGCTCGAAGAGAAAGGGATCCCGATGGAGGTCGCCGAGTTGACTGCGATTCCGAGCAACACCATTCCGATGGATGAGAAACACGGCAAAGCGATGTTACGGGTGATGGATCTGCTGGAGGACCACGACGACGTGCAGAAAGCCTATTCCAATTTCGATATCACCGACG
>JAJDBJ010000048.1 GCA_029261395.1 Nitrospinaceae bacterium | reverse complement strand
TCTCCTCCTTTTTAACCACCGTTGTCATCTTCGGCTCTATTGCGGTTTTGATCGAGGGTGAAATTGGATTGGTACTCTGGGTTATGCCGGTCGTTCTAATTGTGACCTTGGCAGTCAGCCTGATCGAAGCCTTTTTCATATTACCGCATCACCTCTCGCATCACCTCTCGCATTCCACCTCGGCGCCGAACAAATTCAAACAAAAAGTGGATGATTCTTTAAATCATCTACGCGAACAGGTTTTGGGACGCATCGTGGATTGGTCGGTGAAGTGGAGATATTTTTTCATCGGCCTGATTATTTTAATTTTTATTTTTTCATTGGGAATGCTGACGAGTGGAAAAATAAAATTTATAGCCTTTCCGGAAATTGACGGGGATGTATTGGAGACCCGCATTCTCCTGCCTCAGGGAACTCCCCTGTCCCGAACGGAAGAAGTCGTGGAAAAAACCGTCCAGGCCCTTAAACAGGTAAATGCAAAATTCCAACCGCTTCAACCTGAGGAACAGCCGCTGGTCAAAAATATCAACGTCCAATTCAACAAAAATTTGGATGCAAATGAAACGGGGACTCATGTGGCGACGGTTTCGGTGGATCTGTTGAAAGCGGAAGTGCGGAACGCGAAACTAGATGACATCAAAAATATGTGGCGGGAAAAGCTACAAGGCCTGCCTGACATCATTAATTTAACCTTCAAAGAACCCAACATAGTTCCGGGCGGCATACCAATCGAAATCCGATTGCAAGGTAGCGACTTGGAGCCCCTGAAACAAGCCTCTCTGGAATTACAGAGTTGGTTGAACCAATACGTAGGCGTTTTTGACTTGAGTGATGATTTGAGACCGGGAAAACCGGAAATACGGGTGCGCCTCAAAGCCGGGGCGCTGGCACAGGGAATGGATTCATCCGCCATCGCCAATCAATTGCGAGCCGCTTTCTATGGGCAAACGGCGGATGAATTCCAAGTGGGTTCCGAATCGTATGAAATTGATGTGCAACTTTCCACCCTGGACCAGAACAGTCTGGATGATCTCGATTATTTTTACGTCACCACAAAAACCGGAGAGCGGATCCCTTTAAAAAATGTGGCGCACCTGGAATATCAGCGGGGTATCGCCCGTATCTCAAGAATCAATTCCGTACGCACGGTGACCATCCAGGGGGACGTGGATACGCGCCGCGCCAATTCGGCTGAGATTCTGGCAGACACCAAAGCAAATTTTTTACCCAAGCTAAAACAAAAATACCCGGACATTGTCATTTCTTTGGAGGGGCAAGAAAAGGAATCCAAAAAATCAGGAAAGTCCATGATGAAAGCTTTCCTCGTTGGCATCATAGGAGTTTTTGTATTGCTCAGCTTTCAGTTCAGGAACTATATGGAGCCATTGGCAGTCATGTCCGCTATTCCGTTGGCCCTGGTGGGAGTCATCTGGGGACATTACCTCATGGGGCTGGATATTTCGATGGTGAGCCTGATGGGCCTGGTTTCTCTGACTGGAGTGGTCATCAATGATTCCATCCTGTTGGTCACATTTATCAAGAATCATTTAAAGGACGGAGATCACCCGGAAGAGGCGGCTAAAAAAGCCAGCCGTCTGCGTTTTCGGGCGATTCTTCTGACATCCCTGACCACGATCATGGGGCTGTTACCTCTCCTACTGGAAAAAAGCCTGCAAGCCCAGGTGTTGATTCCCTTGGTGACCAGTATCGTGTTCGGCATGCTGGCCTCCACCATTTTGGTGCTTCTGGTCGTGCCGGTACTCTATGCAATTTTAGGCGACTTCGATAAAATTCATGTTTCAAATTGACGCGAATAATGAGAAATGAGATCAAGTATTTAAAGTGAATATCCAATACTTGCATATCCGATTGACACAGACGGTATGTGAACGGTAAGGTGTCTCTATCATTCACATAAATTACTTATTGGAGAACCCTATGGTTGATGAAAGTGGGCGGCGATTTTCACTGGATAAAGTGGTGATCGATCCGGCCATCAAAAACCGCATCATGTCGGCGGATGGCGACGATCATGTCGGCGACTGGGACGGCGAAAATATCGATGATCTGGTGAAGGAGTTGGACCGTATTGAGGAACGAGTGGATGCCAACTACAACAGTCTGCCACATAGTAGCAACCTGCCTGAAGATCTTCGCGGTCAGGTGGAGAAGGATTTCCCGATCTGGGCGTGCGACAAGGACCAAAGATGCCTGACAGGGGAGCATGCGGACACGGTGGTTAGCGTCGACCAAATCCGCACGCATTACGATAAAAAGCACGGCGGTGTGGAGGCATTCCGTGAAAAACTGCGGCTCGAGCGGGAGCAGATGATCGCCGATCTAAAACTCAACCCGTAATGGCCGGGCGCTCTAAAAGCTCGATAAATGATACGCCCTTTCAATAAAGTATGGAACCGTGACCCGGAATATGTTTTTCTTTCGGGTCAAACTTCCAGGGTTGGGGTTTGGCTGGATTCGATAACACGGTTGGAGTTTCTTAAATTGGCGACGGCCTGATCGAAAAACAAATCCAACCTTTCTTTCATTTGCGGAGATAACTCAAGGAGGCGGGAACGGGCATCTTCCGGATTGTCTTTCTCGACAATCAACTTCTTCTTGATAGCCGTCTCAATATACTTGCCAGCCGTTTGCGCGCTTTTGACTCCTACCATAAACTTGAGCGCATCGGTTTTACGTTCCGGAGCGCCGGACCTCCACAGGCGGGTGAACAAATCCCAATACGCCGCCTGGTAAAACTCAGTATCTCCCCTAAAAACTCCCAACCAATCCCCTCCGATGCGGTCGGTCATATTCAGGTATTCTTTGCGCTGGCTCTCGTTGTATTGAAGGTCCATATTCACCTGCCTTGAAAACCCTCTGCGGTATCTGCACGGGTAAGAAGTTTACGGGTAAAACTAATTTCACTTTTATGCATAAATGAAAATTTATGTCAGAAGACATATAAAAACACCTGCATAAATCATTATAAACAAAACGATTGAAAGATTAAATAAAATTAATATAAAAATATGATAATAAATTTGACTACATATATGAATGTATTTATATTGGTACCAGAAGTTGAACAACGGGTTGATATTGGCTGACGAAAGAAATCCAAAAATAACTTGAAGGAGATACGGCCATGAAGAAAATAACCGCAGGTCTCATCGGCATACTACTTGTTTTAATGCTCAACGGCAACGCATGGGCTCAATCCGGGCTTCGGATTGATTTGGGTGGATTTGGACTGTCAATTTCAGATGGCCACTCGGGTGTAACGGCCTACTCGTACACCCCCTACCGACCCTACCCTAATAACTATTCCAGATACTATCCCAACCGTCCTTATCTCGGGTGGGGCGGTTATCGGGGACACCATCACCATAACAACTCTCAACATTGGGATCACCATAGATCAAGTCATCATCGAAAAAACCATTCCTATGGCCATCAACGAAGCTATAAACGTGGCCACAACAATCAACACCACGGAGACCGCCAACGCCAGCATTACAATGGGCGCCAGCGGTATCGTTAAGGGGTTTTCCTAACAAGGTATCTATGGGCAAGGTGAATTATAAAACTAACTTCTCGCCAAATAAAATCGGGTCTGCGGGGATTCTCGCAGATCCTTTTTTCTTTGAGCTGTGGATTTGTTCAGCTTTTTTCTGGTCTTTTCAAATAACTCTCTGGCTCCATAAATTTCAGTATTAAGTTCCATCACCTTTGTCAAATGCCGGTCCGCTTGCTCATAGTTTCGGATTTTGAAAAAGACCTCTCCCAGCGAATAGTGATACTCTGAATTTTTCTCATCAAGACATATGGCAGAGGCAAAAGACATCTTGGCATTCTCGTATCTCTTTTTCTTGACGAAATCTTTTCCCTCCAGATGGAAATCGAATGCCGTTTTAGATTGAGCTAATTGTGGCTGCAAGGAAGCAAGAATATTCGTAGCAGTCTTCTCCTTGCCTTTAAACACAAGTATCTTGCCCCCGCCGGCGGAGTTGCCTTTAAGATAAAGATGAAAATCAAAATACCAGCGAATATTTTTTCCAAATATTTTCTCCTCTGGCTTTTCGACCTTCACCACAAAATTTTCCATTCCGCCAATATGAAATTTTTGGATTTCATCGCCCCCCCATTGACCGATCCCGTTGCGGGATCGCCAGTTGATAATACTTCTTCGGTCGGAAAATTTCTTTCGGGTGTACTGGTAAGGCGTTAAGAGAAGAATCCTTTTCAGAAACTTCTGTGTATCTTCAGAGCTCCATTCAAGCTGTACTGGCGTTTGACGTGTTAACAGAAGAGTCTGAGCCTGGCCAGGAGTATCCAAACGAATATCACATTGATTCTCATCTTTAAAACCGGAATTCTGATTCAACGATACCAACCGGGTTCCTTTGGGAACCGCTACCGTGTAGGGCAAAGGAAATTCCGTACGATTGTATTTGGACTGATAATACTTCTTGCTCGGGGCGGAATAACTCACTTCCTGAATTTCAGGAAACTGAGCACCGGTGAAAATCAAAGGCAGTTGAACAGGTAATTTGACGAAAACAAAAATACCTATTGATATCAGGAGCATGGTAAAAAATGGAATTAACCGGTTCCGCTTTTTTTGTGGGTCTGAGTTCAGGGTTTCCCGAGTTCTTTCATGGTTGAAAAACCAGAGTAAGATGAGAGCCATCGCGAAAAACATGGCGAATTTCTGTATAAAGAATCCCTCGAATTCCATGGGGCCGACCAGGAGAAAGATATAAAAGAAGAAACCGGCAAACGTCCAGATGATCCAAATGGTAAAAATTCTGGCCCAGGCTCTAAAAATCAACAAACCTATCCCGGTCAGCATACAACTGACAGCCAATCCCAACTGCACATCGTCAAACAGCTCTTTCTCGCCCAGCAAAATCCCCCAGTCGGTAAATGGAATCGTGATGGGCAGAGCGAAATCCATAGACGCATATCCCAGCTGACAGAATCCCCAAATAAACATAAAGATTCCAACTACAAAAACCCAAATACCGCTATTTTTCATTCTCTCTCTCCAAAGACACCCAAATAGGACGGGATGATACGAATTCTATACTGTTACATTGTAAGGTAATTTAATTTAATTTGAAATATTGCGGATGCTTTTCTCTTGGTTTTAGGCCATCTGGGTGAAAAATCGCGTTCCGCATACCTTATCTATCACCTTTAAAAGATTAACTTCGAATCTTAAATCTCCAACCTTTCCCCTCTACGAGTAAACCTAGGGTCTGCCTAAACACTAAGCGATATAAGATTAAGGGGGTGGGCTGAAATGTAAACAGGTAAGATTAGGAACCCAATCCACCGTAAAAACGGAAACCGAACTCAATAAGATGAAGGGGGACATCCGTCTTGAATGCTCCGAAATTCCCCTCCGTGATGCTCAAAAACCGGTACTGCAAAAAGGGTGACGGGAAAGCGGTAAACAAACTCGGAGAAGTATGCATCTTTTCAAACCCGACCATTAGTTGCCAGGCGAGGCTGGAGTCGGACTCACTGGTAAGGGTCTCCACAGTATAGTCCTGCCGAGACACCCCAACTCCCCCTCCGAAATAAACGTAATATCCCCGACGCATCCAAAACGTATCGCCATGCGGTGGGACCTCTACCCGATAGGTCGCATTCAACATCAAACTGTGCGTCACCCGGTCAGAGGCAACCAACTCCGTCACGGTCGGAGGATTGATTATTGCGCTGATGTCGTTAAACGTATAAAGGTATTCGGCTTCCAATTGAATTTTTTGCGCCAGCAAAATCCCCAGGGAAGCCTTGAAAGAATAGCCGCTATCGAAGTCGGCATCGCCCAAAGCAGGGCTGGATTCTAATTCCGTACTGGGAGCGATCACCGAACCACCTGCCAGACCAAAGCTCAAAAAATCACTTTGTTCCGCCTGCGCTGTTCCACCGGCAAACATCAAAAGACAAAGAAAGAAACAAAGGATAAGTGAAGGTTTGCGAAAGGTGGGGCGGCTCAAAAACTCAGGGGATTCACTCAAAAGTAGAACCTCATCGAAGACAGCACTAAAAAACGCTTGCTTCAAGTATAACAAAGCGTCATCGGCTTAAAAGGAAAAGATGGGGATACCGCGTGAGGAAAAATTTATTTAAAGGAGGGCGTTTCAGGGAAGGTACAACCCTGGATGGAAATGATTAATGCGCTTCGTCCCAGTTCTTGCCCCATTCCGAATGAACCAGAATCGGCACCTGCATCGGCCAAACGTCTTCCATCTCTTTTTTGACTAGCGCCTCGACGTCTTTCTTTTCTTTCGCCGGGCACTCGAACACCAGCTCATCATGCACCTGCATGATCATCTTCGATTCCAGTTTCTGTTTCGCCAACAGGTGATGCAGACGAATCATCGCCAGCTTGATCATGTCCGCGGCACTGCCCTGTACCGGCGAATTGATCGCCACGCGCTCCGCCGACTCCCGCACCTGCCGGTTCTTGCTGTGCAGGTCGGGCAGGTAGCGCCGCCGGTTCATCATCGTCACTGTGTAGCCGGTCTGCCGCGCTTCTTCAATCGTGCTGTCCATGAAGGTCTTCACGTTCTTGTACAAATCGAAATACTGATCAATGAACGCCTTCGCCTCACCCGGACTGATCTTCAGCTGCCGCGACAACCCGAACGCACTCAACCCGTACACGATTCCGAAGTTCACCGCCTTCGCCATACGCCGCGCGTCCTCGTCCACTCCATCCAACGGCTGGCCAAAAATCTCTGCCGCCGTGCGCGTGTGAATGTCCTCGTTATTCTTGAACGCTTTGATCAATGCCGGGTCGCCTGACAGATGCGCGAGGATGCGCAGTTCGATCTGCGAATAGTCCGCCGACAACAACCAGCCCTCCCCCTCCGCGACAAACGCCTGGCGGATTTCCTTGCCGAGGTCGGAGCGGATCGGTATGTTCTGGAGATTC
This sequence comes from Nitrospinaceae bacterium, assembly GCA_029261395.1. GTDB lineage: Bacteria > Nitrospinota > Nitrospinia > Nitrospinales > Nitrospinaceae > SZUA-226. The sequence continues at coordinate 3,288 of JAJDBJ010000048.1, read as the reverse complement.
GGATCGCTACTGCTCAACCGCCCTGTCGCCGCCACCGTCTGATTGTACGAGGTATGCACCCGCCCGGTTTTTTGATTGATCTCCAGCGGCAGGGCGTCGATGTAAGTCGATTTCAATTTCGTCAACTGACGGTAATTGACGATCATCGCCGGCAGTTCATGCCCGGCCGCCAACTCCTCCAGCACACTCATGTCGGTCGAGAACCCGGTCTTGGTCTTCTTCTTCGCCGTCAATCCCAGCTTCTCGAACAGGATCATCCCCAACTGCTTCGGCGAGTTGATGTTAAACATCTCCCCCGCCATCGCATAAATTTCGTCTTCCTGTTTCTTTAAGGCCTTACCCAACTTGATAGACATTTTTTTGAGATGCTCGCGGTCTACCTTCACGCCGGTCATCTCCATATCCGCCAGCACATCGATCAGCGGTAGCTCCAACTCCTCGTAGAGCTTCAACGTCTCATCCCGGAGACGCGCCTTCAGCGCATGCGTCAGCCTCCAAGTAATGTCGCTATCCTCCGCCGCGTACTCGGCCGCCACGTCGATGGACACCTCATCAAAACCAATCTGCTTGGCGCCCTTCCCCGCTACGTCGGAATAGGTGATGTTCTGATGCCCCAGCATCTCCATTGCCAGATCGTCGAGACTGTGTTGCCGCTTCGACGGGTCCAGCACATACGACGCCAGCATGGAATCGAATGCCACGCCTGCAAGCGCCACGCCCTCGTTGGCCAGCACAATGAGATCGTACTTGATGTTGTGTCCGAACTTTTTCAACTTCGCGTCTTCGAGCAAAGGCTTGAGGTCGGCGATAACTTTCCCCTTATCCAACTGCTCCGGCACGCCGAGGTAACGATGACTCACCGGGATGTAGCACGCCTCACCCTCCGCCCAGGAAAACGAAATGCCGACCATCTCCGCGCGCGTCGGATGCTTGCTCGTCGTTTCCAGGTCGAGCGCGAATTCTTTAGATTTTTTCAACTTTTTGACGAGGGCGTCTAACGCCTTTCCGTCCATGATGGTTTCGTAATGCGATTCTATTTTCGCGACGGCAGGCTGACTTGGCACACCGGCGTCGCCCTCTGGGAGATCGGCTAGGAGAGATTTAAAACCCAGCGCGGTGAACATCGCGCGCAGTTTGTCCGTGTCTGGCTCCTTCACCTTTAAATCCTCAACTTTGCAGTCGAGTTTCATTTCCGTATCGATGGTCACCAGCTGGCGGCTGAGCAGGGCCTTATCCTTATCTATCTCCAGTTTTTCCTTCAGCTTTTTCTTCTCAATGTCATCGATATTTTTGTACAGCTCCTCAATCGAGCCGTATTTCTGGATCAGCTCCGTCGCCGTTTTCGGACCCACCCCCTTCACGCCGGGGATGTGGTCGCTGGAGTCGCCCATCAGGCCCATCACCTCGATCACCTGTTCCGGCGGCACGCCGAACTTGTCGATCACCTCCGCTTTCTCGAAACGTTTGTCCTTCATCGTGTCGAGCATGTGGACGTGCGGGGTGATCAACTGCATCATGTCCTTGTCGCCGGAAACGATGGTGACTTCCATCCCCTCCTGTTCGCCCATCTTCGCCAGGGTGCCGATGATGTCGTCGGCCTCATAGCCATCCTTGCGCAGAGTGGCGATATTGAACGCCTCCACCAGCGGTTCGAAAAAGGGGAACTGTTGCGCGAGATCTTCCGGCGGGACTTCGCGATTCGCTTTATATTCGGGATACATCTCGTGGCGGAAGGTTTTGGCCTTGGAGTCGAACACGACGGCAAGATAATCCGGCTGTTCGTCGCGCACCACCTTGGACAGCATGGTGGTGAATCCGTACAGCGCGTTGGTGGGGAGTCCTGCGGAATTGGTCAACATCTGCCGGATGCCGAAAAACGCCCGGAAGATGTACGACGACCCGTCAATCAAATACAATTTCGGTTTCTTTGCCATAACCCTTTAAGTTTCCGGATCCCTATAACATTTTATTTTTGATCCAAGTTTTAATATTTTCATACGTATTATCCAAGTCATTCCACAGGCTGTCCAAGCTGGTTTTTATCTCTTCCCAAGCGTGTTCTTCGGCCTCCTGAAGTTTGTCACGGGCCTCCTTGACCACATTAATTTTTGCCTGGAGTTTTATGATCTGCTCTTCATATTGCGTTTTTATCTCTTCAGGAGCTTCATCCAGCCGCTGGCGCAGGGTTTCCACATTGAAATGCAGTTGCTCCAGTTTTTTCTCCAACTCGTCCAAATACTCATTTTTTTTCAGCATATACCCGTACCTTCCTGATGAGAACCCAACGGGCCCCCGTAGATTCGTAATAAAAATTGAAATTGACCCGGTTTCAGCGGCGGGCCCAAGTGTCTCTCCGACCGCCACTTTATAAATGAAGGATTTAACCACAGATGGACTTAGATGTCACCCTGAGCCTATAGCCTGTCCTGAGCAAGGTCGAAGGGAACACAAAGGGTTTAACCTCAGATGCTCACGGATAAGGGCTCAATGCTCCTCCCCTTAGCAAGAGGAGGACTGAGGTGGGGTTTTCAACCACCACTAATCCCTCCAGAAGGTTGAGATAGAATATCAAAAAAAAGATACCTTCAATCGAAGTTTTTCAGAAGTATAATGGGGTAAATTCATTATAAAAGGAATACGAAATGCAAACCATGAAACAGATTCGGCTGTTTTGGATGTTATTCCTGCCCTTGCTGGTCGGTTGTGTCCATCCCATCTCAAAAGGGTTTCGAAACCAGGTGGACCCCGCCCTGTCCTTCAGCCAGATACTGCAATCCCCCAACAACTATGTGGGTAAAAAGGTAGTTTTGGGAGGCACGATTGTTAAGACGCGCAATTTAAAAAACGTCACCGAAATCGAGGTGGTGGAAAAAGATCTGGACTGCTTTGGTTATCCCAGTTACAGCGATGAATCACGAGGCCGGTTTTTGTTCCGCAAACAGGGCTACCTGGAAGCGGAAATCTTCGCCAGGGGCCGAATAGTGACTGGCGGAGGAACTGTTGTGGCAACCAAATCCGGGAAGATTGGGGAAGTGGAGTACGAGTTTCCCGTGATTTAAGTCAAAGAGCTAAAACTGTGGGATGTCCCTTACCCAGGTTATGGGTATCCTCCCTATGGTTATAATCCCAACTGGGCGGGTTGGGGACCTTATCCTTATTACACCTATCCCTATCCCAACCGGTTCAGGCGATTGTACTACCCGTACCCGTACTATTGGTGAGCGGAGTACCTCCGCTGGTTACTTTAAAACCGTGGTTGGTAAGGGGGATTATCAATCGCGCTGTAAC
>JAJDBJ010000047.1 GCA_029261395.1 Nitrospinaceae bacterium | reverse complement strand
GGGCAAGCGCCTGCCGATCATCGCGCAGGTGACGGTCGACCAGTTTTCCAAGATGCAGATTTTCAACACCGATATCCACGCGGCCTATACCGCCGTCGCGGGTATGGGCGTCAGCGTGTTCGGCATCAACTGCAACGTCGGTCCGGCGGAGATGGCCACCACGGTCAAGCACCTCAGCCATTTCTCGAAGCTTCCCATATCAATTGTACCCAACGCCGGTCAACCCATCTCCGAAGACGGCCAGACCTGTTACAAGCTGGAGCCGGAAGCGATGGGCGAGATGATGGAGCCGTTCGTGAAAGAGTACGGCGTGTCCATTATCGGCGGCTGTTGCGGCACGCGGCCGGCTCATATCCGTGTACTGAGTGACCGGTTCCGCGATGCCAAACCTTTCCAACGTGAAACCGATCCGCATGTTTATGTCTCGGGACCGCAGGAAGTCGCGGCAATTGACAGTTCCGATGGACTGGTGCGCATCGGCGAAATGCTCAACGTGCGCGGCAGTAAAAAAGTGCGCGACGCGGTGGAGACCGAAGAGGGCGTGCGCATGGAAATCCTGGAAGAAGTGGCGCACGCGCAGGTGGACGACCTTGGAATCGAAATCATCGACGTGTGTCTGGACAGTAACATCGTCGAGACCGAAAAGGTTTTCCCGGAAGTGATTCATGGCGTGACCAGCGATTTCAAAGGCGCAATGTGTCTCGATTCGTTTTCGGTGGAGGCGCTGGAGAAGGGGCTGGAGGTCTACCCCGGACGCCCGATTGTCAACTCCATCAGCCTGGAAGAATACGCACCCGGCGTCAGCAAACTCGACGCGGTATTGAAGATGAGCCACGAGCATCATCCGGTTTACATTGCGCTGGTCAACGGACCGGAGGGGCCTGCCATCACCGCCGATGAAAAATACACACTGGCGGCGGAGATCGTCAAGCAGGCGGGGGAGAAGTACGGCGTGACCCCGGATCAGATATTGATCGACATCAACGCCTATCCCATCGGCAGTGAGTCGCAGGAAGGCATGAACTTCAGCCTGGAATCGCTCAACAGCCTGCCGCGCATCAAGGCCATTCATCCCGATCTGAAAACCAGTATCGGCGTCGGCAACCTGACGGCGGGCCTCGGCCAGAAGCCGTACATGCGGAAAGTACTGACCAGCGTGTTCCTCGACGAAGGACGCAAGAGGGGACTCGATTGCGCCATCCTCAATCCCAATCATTACGTGCCGGTAGAAAGCCTGCCGCCGGAGGATGTGGATTTGGGCCGCAAGATTATTCTCGATCACGACATGGACGCGTTCGAGCGTCTCGAGGCAGTGGCGGTCAAAAAGAAAACCGGTGCCGTCGTTAAAAAACACAATTATGCCGACCTGCCGCTGGAGGAAAGCGTCTGTCTCAAAATCATGGACGGTTTTAAGGAGAAGGCCACCGGGACGCTGGAGCGGGACGGCTGGACCTACGAGTACAAGGACAAGATTGTCCTGCAGGCCGCCGAAGCACTGGACAAGCACGAGCCTCTCGATTTCATCAGCAATTATTTGATGAAGTCCATGCGGGAGTTGGGCGACGGATTCGGACGCGGCGAAGTGAGCCTGCCGCATCTTTTGAAGAGCGCCGACGTCATGCGCAACGTCATGGGGTTTCTGGAAGCGTGGATGCGCCACACCAGCGGTGCCGAACCGGGAGCGGCGATTGATTACAAAGGCGTGGTGGTTATAGGGACTGTGTATCAGGACGTCCACAGCATCGGCAAGGATCTCGCCAAAACATTGCTTGATAATTACGGCTACCGGACCATCGACCTCGGCGTGCAGGTGCCGCTGGAGAAGTTCATCGAAACGGCACGGGCGGAGAACGCCGATGCCATCGGCCTGAGCGCCCTGTTGGTGCAGACCTCGAATCATATGATCACCATCGCGAAAATGCTGAAAGAAGAGGACTACAGCATTCCGGTATTGATCGGCGGCGCGCCCGTCAACGATCGTCATGCCGGGTATGTTTCGATGTTCGGGCAGGACGACACCGCACATATTTTATCCAACGTGTTTTATTGCGAAAGCGGCATGGACGGCGTCAATACCATGAACTCCCTGATGGACCGTGACAAGCTGTCTGAGTTTCTGGATACCAACAAGGAAAAACTGAAGCGTAATTACGAACGCGCCAAGGGGATGGCAGAGAACAAAGAGAAATTGTTATCGACCCTGGACCGGCGCAAGGTGAGTTTCAAAAAGCACGAGGCGATGGAAAACGGTTACGGCGTTCACAAGGTGGAATTCAAGCTGGATAAGTTGAAGAGCGTGATCGATTCCAAAAGCCTGTTCTCCCTCAACTGGAAATTCGGCAAGCAGTCCTCGTGGAAAAAGAAAGGCGTGACCTCGGAGCAATTAAAGAACCTGCGGGAAGAATGGTTGCAGAAAGCCGATGCGAATAAATGGATCACCCCCAAGGCCCGGTTTGCGATCCTGCCTGCGCAGTCGGAGGGCGACGAGCTGATTATTTACAATCCGGAGAATCTGGAGCAGGAGCTGGGCCGTATCCGTTGGACTCCTGTGGTGGGCAAAAGTAAAAATGGAGTGAAGGACGTATTTTCCGTCGCGCAGTATTTTCATCCCAAAGCCTCTGGAATCATGGATGTTGTGGGCCTGCAGATCACCACAGCGGGCCGCAATATGGAAGAAGTGATTGCCGGGTTCAAGAATGAACATGACTCCGAGTCGGCGCTCTACCTGCAGGGGCTGGGTGACCGCGTGGCGGAGGATTTCGCCGAGTATATCCACGGATTAATGGGTCAACGCACCGGTCGCAAGAAAGACCAACTGGGTCAGCGGTACAGTCCGGGCTATCCCGCGTTGGAAGATTTGCTGAATAACAAAGTGATTTATGATCTATTAAAGACTGAGGATTTGGGAATCACCATGACCTCCGGCAACGAATTCGATCCGCCCAGCACCACGGCGGCCGTGGTGTGTTTTCATCCGGACGCAGGCTACTTTTAAGTGGGGGTTTTTCAATTGTAAAATAGAAGTGGATTTTGCGAGCCAAAACTCGTTATCATGGTTGTATCAAATATAACAAATACTTACCGGTCGTTAAAAGATTTTCACCCGTTCGGGCTATTTTATACCTTGAGATGGTGTTAGGATTTATAAAACAAGTGGTTATTGTCGGTCAAAACCGTTCAAATAAAGGCTTGTGTTATGGGTTCTGTTTGATAGAATAATTAGTTGTGGAACCAGATTATATTTCAAGCTCTGCACCTCCCCATGCTCGTAAGGCGCAGAGTTGTTAAGAAAAACAATAGGTTAGTTGTCTTCTATGCACCCTTTTATCGAAAGTTTAAATCATGTTTAAGCGATTCACTGAAAGAGCGAGACGGGTCATTATCTTGGCGCGGGAAGAAGCAGAACTTTACCGACATGAGTACTTGGGGACCGAGCATATTTTGCAAGGGGTCATCAAGGACGGAGGCGGCATTGCGATTGCGCTTCTCCAAAAGTCCGGCGCTGATATGAATCAGATCAAAGCCGAGCTAGAAAAGAATCTTCCCCGGAGTTCCAATTCCCTGGTGATCGGCGATATTCCGTTTACGTCGCGCGCCAAAAAGGTTTTGGAGTTTGCCGTAGAAGAAGCGCGTTCCCTGAATCATAACTACATCGGCACCGAGCATCTTCTCCTGGGTTTGCTTAAGGAGAAGGAAGGCGTGGCGTGCCGGGTATTGAATAGTTTCGGAACTTATTTTGACGACGTCAAAGAGAAGCTCGTTGACATGTTCAAAGAGCCGACGGAAACGTCCAAAGAAACCGGCAAGACGCCGACGTTGGACGAATTCAGCCGCGATTTGACAGCGATGGCAGTAGCGGGAAAGTTGGACCCCGTCATCGGTCGGAGCAAGGAAATCGAGCGGGTGATTCAGATTCTGAGTCGTCGGACCAAGAACAATCCGGTATTGATCGGCGAGCCCGGTGTGGGTAAAACCGCTATCGTTGAAGGCCTGGCGCAATTGATCACCGAACGCGAAGTTCCCGACACCCTGTTTGAAAAGCGGGTGGTTTCTCTCGATCTTGGATCGTTGATCGCCGGCACCAAATACCGCGGTCAGTTTGAGGCGCGGTTGAAGGGCATCATGAAAGAGATCGTTCAGAACGACAGTATCATTCTGTTCATTGACGAGTTGCACACGCTGGTGGGCGCAGGCGCGGCGGAAGGTTCCGTAGACGCCTCGAACATGCTGAAACCGGCATTGTCGCGCGGTGAAATCCAGTGTATCGGCGCAACGACGTTGGAAGAATACCGTAAATACATCGAGAAGAACGGTGCGCTGGAAAGACGCTTCCAGCCGATCGTTGTCAACCCGCCTTCGGTCGAGGAGACCATCGAGATCATTCGCGGATTGAAGGTGCCGTACGAAGTGCATCATAAAGCGAAAATCAGTGACGATGCGATCATCACCGCTGTCCGGTTCGCCGACCGTTACATCAGCGACCGGTTCCTGCCGGACAAGGCGATTGATGTGATCGACGAAGCAGGTTCCCGCGTACGGTTGCGAAAGTCTTCGCAATCTCCTGAAATGAAGGAGATTCAGCGTGAGATTGATACGTTGGTCCGCGAGAAGAAGGTTCGTATCGAAAATCAAGAGTTTGAGAAAGCGGTGGAGTTGCGCGACAACGAAGAGGAGTTGCGCTCGAAACTGGAAGCGGAAAAAGAAAAGTGGGATCAGGAAAACTCCATCAATGAGCCGAGTATTACGGAAGAGGATATCGCCGAGGTGGTGTCCAGTATGACAGGGATTCCCCTGAATCGGATCGAAGAGAAGGAGTCTACCCGCCTGCTGAATATGGCCGCAGAGTTGAGTAAAAAGGTTGTTGGGCAGGACGAGGCAGTGGAAGCGATCTCCAAGGCGATTCGCCGCTCACGGTCTGGTCTCAAGGATATGCGCCGACCCATTGGTACCTTTATGTTCATGGGGCCGACCGGTGTCGGTAAAACCGAGTTGGCCGGAGCGCTGGCGGAATTTCTGTTTGGTCATCGCGATTCGCTGATCCGGTTGGATATGTCCGAGTATATGGAAAAATTCAATGTCTCCCGGTTGACTGGAGCTCCTCCCGGCTATGTCGGGTATGAAGAGGGCGGTCAGTTGACGGAGAAAGTGCGTCGCAAGCCGTACTCGGTAGTTCTGTTCGATGAAATTGAAAAGGCCAATCCTGATGTGTTCCATCTGTTATTGCAGATCATGGATGACGGGCACCTTACGGACAGCTATGGACGGAACATCAATTTTAAAAATACGGTGATCATCCTGACTTCCAATATCAGCTCCAAGGCATTGGACAAGGGGTCGTTGGGTTTCCACGACGCCGACGCCGACATGAGTTTCGATAAAATGGAGAAGGACCTCAAGCAGGATCTGAGAAAATCCTTTAATCCTGAATTTTTAAATCGGCTGAGCGATATGATCGTGTTCAAGCCGTTGACGCTGGAAAACGTCACTGAAATTCTCGATATTCAGTTGAACATGTTGAATGAGCAGTTGATTCAGCAGGGATTGACGTTGGATATGACCATCGAAGCCAAGCATTGGCTGGCCGAGAAGGGGTACGACAAGAATTTTGGTGCCCGACCGTTGAAACGGGCCATTCAGAAGCATTTGGAGGATATCTTGTCCGACGAAATGCTGAAAGGACGGTTCAAATCCGGCGGAGTGATCGAAGTCGGCTTGGTGGGCGATGAGCTCGTGTTTACGGAGAAATCCGGGGCGCTCAATCCCGTTCCCTAAAGGCGAGATTTTCCGGGTCATTCTTTAGTTATTTCCATTCGAAAAAGTACTAGGTTTTATGGTATTGTTTGCCGTAAAGCTTGGTACTTTTTTTTTGCCCTCATTTTGTAATTTCCTGGGAGAAACCCCTGTTGTTTTCGACATCAAAGCAGGCTAGGTGTGCCCCTGCGCCGTATAGGCGTTGGCGGGCCCTGCTATATCTTTTCTTTTTGATCATGGCACTGCCCGGCTCCCCCCTCTATGCCCAGGACGCAGGGACAACCGTCAGCGCGATCAAAATCCAGGGAAACAAACGGGTCGACTCTTCCACCATTTTTTATTACATCAAAACGGAAGTAGGGAAACCCCTTTCCCGGCCTCTCATCCGAAAAGACATCGAGCAAATTTACAGTCTCGGCCAGTTTACGGATATCCAGGTGGATACCCGGCCCGGTAAAGACGGCGGCGTGGAAGTGATCTTTGTGGTCAAGGAAATCCCCTCCGTGGGAGAGGTGGCCTTCGTTGGCAACGACACTCTGGACGCGTCGGATTTAAGAGATGTGATTTCCATTAAGCGCGGAGTCACCTTCAAGGAACATCTCGTTAACGATACGATTCAGAAATTAACCCTCCATTATCATGAGAAAGCATTTTTTTTGGTGAAGGTCGATGTGAAGACCGCAGTCAATGCCAATGGCCTGATAGACATCACCATTAATATCGAGGAAGGGGAAAAGGTCAAGATTGATGAAATCCGGTTCATCGGCAACAAGGCTTTCGATGATGGCGATCTGGAAGATGTCATGGAGACAGAGGATACATGGATCTTTTCATTTATAGATGACTCTGGAATTTACAAAAAAGACGTATTGAAAGTGGATGTTCTGCGGCTGGAAGCATTTTATCAGGACAACGGTTATATCCGGGTGCGTGTGCATGAACCCCGGATCGAGGTGAACCGTGAGGACAAGGAAATTTATATTGAAATAAAAATTGAAGAGGGCCTGCAATATAAATTCGGAACAATCACTACTCAAGATGTTGGGGGATTTAGCGGGCAGGACCTTCTTGCGGGCCTTAAATCCAAACCCGGCGCGGTGTACAATATATCTTTTCTGAGGGAAGACATACTGACAATTACGGAAAAATTCTCAGAAAAAGGTTTTGCATATACCGATGTTAATCCCAAGGCCGCCATTGATGACGAGACGAGGATTGTTGATCTGAATATAGAGATCGATCCAGGTCGAAAGGTTTATGTTGGGAAAATCAACGTGCTCGGCAACACCCGAACCCGGGATAACGTCGTACGCCGGGAGTTTCGTTTCAAGGAAGGTGAATTATTCAACAGTAAAAAATTAAAGCGGAGTAAACAACGGATTAATAATCTGGGCTTTTTTGAAAGCGTCAAAATCGATACCAATCGTGGAGACACTCCGGGGGAGATTGATATCGACACAACAGTGACCGAAAGACCGACCGGCTCGATTTCTTTCGGAGCCGGGTTCAGTTCGGTCGATAAGGTTATTTTTAATGCTTCGATCGCTCAGGATAATGTGTTTGGAACCGGCCGCAAGGCAAACCTTTCCGCCGATATCTCTGCACGTAGAACCAATTTCAATATTTCGCTGACCGAGCCCCGTGTTTTCGACAGCGATGTTTCTGCCGGATTGAGTCTTTTCAATAGCCGGTCCGATTTCTTCAGCTTTGATACCCGCTCCCAGGGGGGTGGATTGACCTTTGGTAAAAACCTTTCGGAAACCGATTGGGCCGGTTTGAATTATCGATTTTCCAAAGTGAAGATTTCCGATGTGGTTACCCCCACTCCGATTCTTAAGAATGAGACCCGCAACACCAGCCGGATAGGGGGCACCTTTATCAAGGATTCCCGGGATAATTTCCTAAACCCTTCAAAGGGGTGGAGGCATGTGGTACGATTGGAATTCGCCGGAAGTTTTCTCGGCGGTACGGATTTTTACAAGACCGGTTACGAGATCACCTATTACCGCAAGCTGGTGGGTAAGCTGGTGGGTGCCGTTCATGGGGCCATCAATTTTGCAGATGGGTACAACGAGGAGGAACTGCCCGCGTTTGAACGATACTTCATGGGCGGGGCCAATTCCCTGAGAGGGTTTACCATTCGCCAAGTCGGTCCCTTGACCGCTGCGGGGGATCCTTTGGGAGGCGAACAGTCGCTTTTATTGAATGTGGAGCTCCAGTACCCCCTGACCGAAGGGTTCCGTTTGTTCGGGTTTTATGACCGGGGCAATGTCTACGGGCGTGGAAGCCCTGGGGATAATATTGCTTCCACCGATACCAGTTTCAATCTGAGCAAGATGCGGCAAAGTGTGGGCGGGGGAATACGGTTCTTCAGTCCCTTCGGTCCTATTTCCCTGGCGTACGGTTTTAAGCTGGACCAAAGAACGGGAGAGTCTGCCGGGGAATTTCATTTTTCAGCAGGGAATGCTTTTTAAAGGTTTAACAATATAAAGAGGTGACATGCTTTCGTTAATAAAAAATTTAAAAGAGTATCGTTTGCTGGGTTGGGCAATTTTGTTTGCGATGTCTGGCCAGATTGTAGCCGTTATGGATGCCACTGCCGCAGATATTAAAATCGGTTTTGTGGATGTTCAAAAAGCGATTGTCGAGACTAAGCAATTTAAAAAATCCCAAATGAAGTTTCGTGTGGAACTCGAAAAAGAAAAAGGCATCATTGAAGCGCGAAAGAAAAAAGTGGAAAGCATGCTTATTGAAATTAACAAGCAGGCCAATGTCCTCAACCCCGCGTTAAAGAAAAGGAAAGAGGAAAGTTTTCTGAAAGAGAAAAAAGATTTTGAACGATATGTCCAGGATCGTGAAGAAGAATTTGCCCGCAGAGAAAAAGCCGCGCTCGATAAGATTTCCAGAAAAATGCTTGAAGTATTGAAGCAACTCGGCAAGCAAAAAAAATTGACCATGGTGCTCGAAAAGAAAACGGTTTTCTACAGCGATTCCAGTCTGGACCTGACCAGCCTGGCCACTAAAACTTACAACAAGTTGTATCCGTGATCGTGTCCGGCACGCCCAGGATCGGTGTCGGGTTGTCTTATCCCCGCAAACCATCAATTGAGGGTTCTTAATGTTAGATATTAATGAAATTAAAAAAATCATTCCTCATCGATATCCCTTTTTATTGGTCGATAAAATAATTGAGTGCGATGATGACTCTAATATTGTGGGTATCAAATGCGTTACGATGAATGAGCCATTTTTCCAGGGCCATTTCCCCGATTTTCCGGTCATGCCCGGGGTTCTGATTGTTGAGGCCATGGCGCAGGTGGCCTGTATTTTGGCGATGCGTGTGCTCAAGAAAGAGGGATCGGCTTCTGTATTTTTTACGGGTATCGATGGTGTCAAATTCCGAAAACCCGTGGTTCCCGGAGATGTGCTTCGCCTGGAGCTGGCCAAGACCAAGCAGAGAGGTGAGCTGTTTCGGTTTGACGGAAAAGCCCTGGTCGAGGATCAGGTGGTCACCCAGGGCAGTATTCAGGCAGTTCTAGGAAAAGGTTGAAACTCTCCCCTAACCCGTTTAAAATTAATAAGTAAGGCCCTGCACTCATAACTCGTTGCCGGTATTTGCCTTCCCCATTGTTGTGCCAATGGATTCCAGAAATAATATTGCAGTCAGGTAGGTCTTGTGAATATTTCAGAAAATGCCACCATTGACCCTTCCGCGGTCTTGGAGGACAATATCGTCGTCGGACCCTACACCACCATCGGGCCGGGTGTTAAAATTGGTGCAGGAACCGTGGTGGGGCCCAATGCACTGATCGATAATGGGACGGTGATTGGAAAAAACTGCAAAATATACCACGGTGCCTCGTTGGGAGGCGACCCTCAGATCGTCGGATTCAAAGAGATTCCATCTTTCGTTCATATTGGGGACAATACCACCATTCGTGAGTATGTTACGATTCAACGCTCCGGTGAGGAGAATGGCATAACCAAAATCGGTGACCATTGCATGCTGATGAATTACGTGCACGTGGCGCATGATTGTGAAATCGGCAACCATGTGATTGTGGTGAATTCGACCGGATTGTCCGGTCATGTCGTGGTTGAAGATTACGCCTTTATTTCGGGTTTTGTGGCCGTCCATCAATACGCCCACATCGGTGCCCACTCCATGATTCAGGGAATGAGCGGGATCAGCCAGGATGTTTTGCCCTATGCGCTGGTGGGAGGCTGGCCGGCAAAACTGGTGAGCCTTAATTCGGTGGGTCTGCGGCGTCGGGACTTCGGCCCCCAGATACGGACCGCCATTAAAAGTGCTTTCAAGATTTTGAAAAATTCCGAGTTGAATACCACCCAGGCCATCGAAAAAATTGAAAGCGAAATTGAAATGAGCGACCAAATCCGATATCTTATTGATTTTGTAAGGAACTCAAAGAGAGGATTCAGTAAATAAATGAGCCGTATTAAAGCAGGAGTTTTAGGCGTCGGTAAAATGGGCGAATACCACGTGGGTATTCTGTCTGAAAACCGTGATGTGGAATTGAAGGGCATTTCAGATGCCAGCGAAGAGCGCGGCCGTGTGATCAGCGAACGCTATGGCGTTCCTTATTTTAAGGATCTCAACGAAATGCTCAAACAGGTGGATGTCGCAGTGGTTGCGGTTCCCACCAAACTGCATTATCAGATCGGCAAGGAAGTTCTGAATGCCGGCGTTCATGTGCTGTTGGAAAAACCTTGCTCCGATAATCTGGAGCATGCCCGCGAACTGTTCAGTCTGGCAGACTCCAAAAATCTTATTTTGCATATCGGTCATGTCGAGCGGTTCAACGGAGCCGTGCAAGAACTTCACAAGCTGGTGGACGAACCTATTCTGGTCGAATGCAAACGAATGGGGCCTTTTGTCGAGCGCATGAAGGATGACAGTGTGGTGCTGGATACCATGATCCATGATATCGATATTATTCTAAACCTTATCGACTCAAAAGTTTGCCGGATGAATGTGATGGGCAAATCGGTCTTTTCGAAAAAAGACGATGTGGTCAGTGTTCAATTGGAATTTGAAAACGGCTGTATCGCCAGCATTCTCGCCAGCCGCGCTTCTCAAAACAAAGAACGTACCCTGTCCATTACAGAGAAGTCCTCCTATATCATTCTGGATTATACGGATCAGGAAATATACGTTCATCGCCAGTCTTCTTCGGACTACATGTTGACCAAGGACTCCCTCCGCTACAAACAGGAATCCCTGATCGAACGAATTTTTGTGCATAAGGACAATCCGCTGAAATTGGAAATCCAGCATTTTCTCGATTGCGTTAAAAACGGGACTCCGCGTAAAGTCGCGGTCGACAACGAATTGTACTCCCTGGAAATTGCATTGGGAATTATGGAAGAATTTAACAAGCAAAAAAGAACCCACCATTAATACAGAAGTGCAATGGACCTGTTCCACTCATGCGGACCCGGCGAACAAGAGCCGGGGTTGTGCTCGCCGCAATCATTTAAGAATATCTTTCCTGGTAACTTCATTTTATGAATACCCTGGCTGCTCAACGCATCGGCCTGATCGCCGGGGCCGGTGAAATACCCGTTTACTTCGCAAAAAAAGCACACGAGAATGGGGTCCGCATCGTTTCCGTTGCCTTCACCGATGAAATAGATGCCCGCCTGAAACCTTTCGTCGAAAAAAATTATTCCATCAGTCTCGCCAAATCCGGGAAAATTTTAAAGACCCTGGAAAAAGAAAAAGTCGAAAAGATTCTGATCATCGGCAAAGTGGAAAAGAAAATGATTTTCAAGCCACAGCTGTTCGATCTTGAAACCCTCAAATTGATCATGTCGTTCCGGACCCACCAGGACAAAACCGTGATGTTAAAGATCATCGAAGAGATCGAGAGCCGAGGTTTCAAGGTGCTGGATCAGATGGAGTATATGAAAGAGCTCTATCCGGAAAAAGGGGTGTTGACCCGCCGGCAACCTTCGGAAAAGGAACTGGAAGATATCGAATTTGGTTTTCCCATTGCGCGTTACATGGCGGACCAGGAAATTGGCCAAACCATCGTGGTTAAGAATAAAACGGTGATTGCGGTGGAAGCGGTGGAAGGCACGGATCAGACCATTGAGCGGGGATGTGACCTCGGTCAGGGAAAGTGTGCCGTGATCAAAGTCAGCCGGACCCATCAGGATTATCGTTTCGACAGTCCCGGCATCGGTATGCAGACTTTGGAGCGAATGATCAAAGGCAAGGCAACGGTGGTGGCGATAGAGGCAGGGAGAATCATGATTGTAGAACGCGACAAGGTGGTGGAGCAGGCCGACCGGGCAGGCATTTCCATTGTGTGCGTCTGATCGGAGCGTTCGCCCGGTTCCCAAGACGCATCCGTTGAAAAAATCTTTAGGTATAGAGGAATCCCATTGGCCAATTCAGATTCGGATCAAATTCTGATCGTTGCCGGAGAAGCATCCGGTGATCTGCATGGCGGCCATCTGGTGCGAGCTCTGAAGGCCCAATATCCGCAACTCCAATTTGAAGGCGTCGGTGGAAAGCACATGCAGGAAGCCGGTGTTAGCACCCTGTATGACATCAGCCGCATGGGAGGCATGGGTTTGTTCGAATTTGTGAGCGGCCTGTGGCACCACATTGAAGTCTACCGCAAATTGTCTCGCGAAATCGCCAAGGGCAAATATCGCGCCGCGATTCTGATCAACTATCCCTTTTTCAATTTGAAGCTCGCCAAAGTATGCAAGCAATGGGATTGCCCGGCACTGTTTTATATCAGCCCGCAGGTGTGGGCTTCGCGCAAGGGCCGGGTGAATACCATTCGCGAAACCGTGAGTAAAATGTATGTCATTCTGCCTTTCGAAGAAGAAATTTTCCGCGAGGCCCGTGTCGATGTCGAGTATCTGGGGCACCCCTTTATCGATATTGTCCAGCCGCAGGTTTCCCGTGAACAGGCGCTTCAGGATTTCGGATTAGATCCCGCTGTCAAAACCGTAGGTCTGCTTCCGGGAAGTCGCATGAGCGAGATCAATTACCTGCTGGGTGATATGGTGGGTGCCGCCGGCATTATTCAAAAAGAATTGGGACAGTGTCAGTTCCTGTTGCCAGTAGCGGACAGTATCGATCCTGAGATCATCCGGCAAAGACTGGGAGACAATCCTCTGAATATCAAGATGGTGACCGGGAGAAATTATGACGTGATGAATTGCAGTGATGCGCTCATCATGGCTTCCGGTTCATCCACTCTGGAAGCGGGTCTGTTCACCGTTCCCATGGTAATTATTTACAGGGTTCACCCTCTCACTTATTTTCTCGCCAAATTTCTCACCAATATCACCCACTTCGGCCTGATCAACATAGTGGCTGAGGATGAAGTGGTGCCCGAATTGCTGAACGAGCAGGTGACCCCGGAACGGATCGCCGCCGAAGCGTTGAAAGTATTGAAGGATCCGGAACAAGCCCGCGCGGTGAGGAATCGGTTGCAGAAAGTTCGTGCATCCCTCGGGGCACCTGGGGTGGTGGATCGCATCGCCCGCAGTATGGCGGACTCCATGAACCTTTCGTCGAGTTCGCAATGAAAGCATTTTTGTTTAATACGGTCCTGCCTCCCATATTATGGGTGGTGATCCATCTGTGGTGCATGACTCTCAGGAAGGAAGTTTTAAATCCTGAAATCGAGCGCGATCTTCGCGAAAAACCGGGAAAGGCTCTTTATACCTTTTGGCATTCCCATCTGTTTTATATTTTTTATCATTTTCGGGGATTGCATAAGTATCACATGCTGGTCAGTCCCAGTAAAGATGGCGACCTGATCGCCAATGTGGGTAAGATGTTCGGTTACAAAGTGGTTCGGGGGTCTTCGTTTAAAAGAACCTTGCCGGGCACACGTGAATGTATTGGTCTTTTAAAGAAAGATTTGAAAGTGGTGATCATTCCTGATGGATCTCGTGGGCCCCGGCATGTCGCCCAGGCAGGATCGGTACAATTGGCGCGCATCACCGGAGCGCCGATATATACCCTGACTTACGATGCTCATCCCAAATACGAGTTTTCCAGTTGGGACCGGTTCATCCTTCCGCTCCCCTTTTCAAAAGTGACGCTCAATTATGGCCCCCCCATCACCGTGCCTCGAGACGCGGACCAGGAAACCATCCGGCAAAAACAGGACGAATTGACCGATCTCCTGAATCAAATCACACAAACGTGTGAGAGGTCATAAGTGCATTTTTTTTAGTCATTTCTTTCCCCGATGTTCATTTAAGAAGCAGTATTTCTCTTATCCCATTTCAGAGTTCCATCACCCCGCTTCTGAAAACCTTTCAACCACTTGATTTTAAACATATTTGTTGTGTTTGCCTTTTCAGGGTTGAACCCTCCGAATGGCATGATAATTGTAATATTATAGGGTCCGGTCAGGTGTGGGTGATTTGTGATAAAAAATTTTGTGGTTCTGAGGCGGGAAATACGTTAAAGTTCCTGCTTCATTACAAAAATTCAGTAAGATGCGCCCTTATCTGGATTGAGCAGGGGTGGGATTCCAGGGAAATAAGGAGACAAGCGCGTCCGGTAGCAAATAATTAATTTTTAAAGTTGAGAGGATTTCCAATGAAAAAAGTGGAAGCCGTAATCAAGCCGTTCAAACTTGATGAAGTCAAAGACAAGTTGAACGAAATCGGTATTAAGGGAATTACGGTCAGCGAAGTCAAAGGATTCGGCCGGCAAAAAGGACATACCGAGCTGTACCGTGGTGCCGAGTACGTGGTCGATTTCCTTCCCAAGATTAAATTGGAAATTGTTATAGCCGACAACCAATTGGACGAGGTTGTGAACGCGATTATAAAAAGCGCTCAAACAGGACGAATCGGAGACGGTAAGATTTTCGTCACTCACCTGGAAGACGCCATCCGTATAAGAACCGGCGAACGCGGCGAAGACGCCGTGTAGGCGGTTTGATATTTTGTATGGGTTGGAGCTTTTGACTTTGGATCAGTGAATATACGAGACTAATTTTTAAATATTTTTGTGAAGCGAGGAGCAAGCCTAATGACACCGAAAGAGGTAATTGATTTTGCGAAGAAGAACAACGCCGAGGTCGTGGATTTAAAATTTATGGATCTGCTGGGAACCTGGCAACATTTTACCGTTCCCATGAGTGAATTGGTGGAGCATTTGTTTGATGAGGGGTTGGGATTTGACGGATCCAGTATCCGCGGATGGCAGGCCATCAACGCCAGTGATATGTTGGTGATCCCCAATGCCGACACCGGCGTGATGGACCCTTTCCCAAAAGTTCCGACTTTGAGCATGATCGGTAGCATTGTGGATCCCATCACCAAAGAGAAGTACTCCCGCGATCCCAGAAACATCGCGATGAAAGCGGAAGCCTATCTTAAGTCGACGGGTATCGGCGATGCCGCCTACTTTGGCCCCGAGCCTGAATTTTTCATCTTTGATGATGTTCGCTATGAATCCGATATCAACCACGCCGCTTACTTTGTGGACTCCAGCGAGGGGAACTGGAACACCGGTCGTGATGAAGGTCCCAATCTTGGCTACAAACCTCGTTATAAGGAAGGTTACTTTCCGGTTGCGCCCAGTGATAGCCTGCATGATATTCGTACCGAAATGATGCAGTTGATGGAAAGAATCGGCATCCCCATGGAGTGCCACCATCATGAAGTTGCCTCGGGTGGACAGTGCGAAATCGCCATGCGGTTTTCCTCTCTGGTCAAATGCGCCGACAATCTTATGTGGTACAAATACATCGTCAAAAATGTAGCTAACCGGCATAACAAAACCGCGACCTTTATGCCCAAACCCATTTATGGAGATAACGGTTCCGGTATGCATGTTCATCAAAGTATCTGGAAGGGCGGTAAGCCGTTGTTTGCAGGAAACGGATATGCTGGATTCAGCGAAATTGGAATGCACTACATCGGCGGGATTTTGAAGCATGCACGAGCTTTGGCGGCTATTGTGGCACCGACCATTAATTCGTACAAACGGTTGGTTCCCGGCTTTGAAGCCCCGGTCAACCTGGCATACTCCAGTCGTAACCGGAGTGCCGCGATTCGTATTCCCATGTATTCGCCCAGCCCGAAGGCCAAACGTATGGAAGCTCGTTTTCCGGATGCTTCCTCCAATGGCTATCTTGCTTTTTCAGCCATGATGATGGCGGGGCTGGACGGTATCGAAAACAAAATCGACCCGGGTGAACCCTTGGATAAAGATATTTACGCCCTGGGGCCGGAAGAGCTGGCGGACATTCCCCGGCTTCCCGCTTCTCTCGATGAATCTTTGAATGCCTTGGAAGAAGACCATCAGTTCCTGTTAAAAGGGGATGTGTTTACTCAGGATGTGATCGACCGCTGGATTTCCTACAAGCGGGAGCACGAAATCGACGAAATGCGATTGCGGCCTCATCCTTATGAGTTTCACCTGTACTACGATATTTAATGACAGCAGGGATTCTTCTGAGTTTGACGCTATAAGTTTTTTCAATTGATAAGCCCCCTGGGTTTTCCCCAGGGGGTTTTTTTATGCTAAATTGGCGAAAGCAAGTCACCCTAAACAATGGTTCTGAATGAATGATTTAAATACGTTGGAATCCTGGCTGTTGGCAAACAAGCCTTGGAATGATGAGCTTGAAGCGGCACTGGCCGAGATTGGTTTTGAACAACCGGAAAATGCCTGGCGGATTCTCATCGCGTTGAGACAACAGAGCCATTTTGCAGAACTGTACCCTAAGTTTTTTTCTTCATTCCTGAACCAGTTATCTCAATCGTATAACGCGGATATCGCGCTTAATAATTTTCAACGCCTGACCGAAGATATTGTGGATAAGGATCATTTGTACTCTCAGTTGTCCTCCTCGCCCTTCTTGTTAAATGCGTTGACCTTGCTCTTTTCAGGGAGCCAGATGTTGACCGATGCCTTGTTGAGTAATCCTTCGTATGTCGATTGGTTGAGCGATCCCGAGACACTAACCAAACCCAAAACCCGGGATGTACTGTACCGGGATTTTTACAAGTTGGCAGGTACCGATGAATTGACCGACAAAATTCCATCCCTCCTGAGAAAATTTAAAAAACGAGAGTATATCCGCCTGGGTTTGCGCGATTTGATGGGGCTGGTGAGTTTGCGCGAAAATGTCGAAGGTCTATCAGATTTGGCCGATGTCTGTCTGCAGGTGGCTTACGAATATTCGATTAAAAACCTCAAAGAGAAATACGGCACGCCCATGTTCGAGGACGTAGACGGCAATGTCAGGGAATCGGAATTCGCCATCTTGTCCATGGGTAAGCTGGGTGGGCGGGAGCTCAACTACAGCTCGGACATTGACTTGATCTACATTTATACCTCCAGCATGGGTGAGACCCTTGCGGGCAACGGGCAGACCACCCTCAGCAATCATGAATTTCACACCAAGCTGGGGCAGTCGATTACTAAAGCCCTTCACGAAATCACTTCAGACGGTAATGTGTTTCGAGTCGATCTCGATTTACGACCGGAAGGGAAAAGCGGGGAGCTGGTCAATTCTCTCACCAGTTGTGAAACTTATTATGAGTCCTGGGGACGCACTTGGGAACGGCAAGCGCTCATCAAAGCGCGAGTCTCTGCCGGAAGCCAGGCTCTGGGTACGGAATTTTTGACCATGATCCGACCGTTTGTTTACCGCAGTAGCTTGGACTTCAACGCCATCGACGAGGTCAAATCCCTCAAGAAAAAAGTGGACCTCAACTTAAAGCAGAAGCAGTTGGAAAAAGGGCACATCAAGTTGGGATATGGCGGAATCCGGGAAGTGGAATTTACCGTGCAGTCCTACCAGCTGTTGTTCGGAGGTCGCGACCAGAGTTTGCGGGATCCCAATACCTCCACTCTGATTAAAAAATTAAACGATCGCGGATTCCTGACGAACGAGGAATATGAAAAACTCCGCGATGCTTACATCTTCCTGCGTAATATTGAAAACCGGGTGCAGATTTCTTTTGGCCTGCAAACCTACCACCTGCCGAAGGACGAAAAGAATCTGGCGATCCTGGCCAGAAAAATGGGTTTTCAGGGCGGCACCCGTCCAGAGTTGGTGGCACAGTTGAATCAGGAATTTGAGCGGCATACGCAATTTGTCGGGACCATGTACTCCCAGTTGTTCGCCGAAGACAAGGACCAGAAAGCGGCAGGTGCTACCGCCCGGCAATGGGCCACCGAACGCGAGCTGGAGGGGCGGTTTTCAGAAGAGACTCTGGAAGACTATCCTTTCAGGAGTACCAAGCGCACTTTTAAGTTTTTAGAAACGCTACGCGATGGTCCGGAATTGTCCCACTCCAGCGAGAAAAGCATCCAAACCTTTTATGCGATTTTGCCCACACTGTTGGATCTGTGTCGAAAGGTTCCTGATCCGGATGCCGCGGTGGATTATCTGGTACGCTTTATGGAGGCCAGCCACGCCCGCGAAACCTATTTAACCATTTTTCACGACAACCATAAATTTCTGGAGATTCTTCTGATTCTGTTCGGATCCAGTAGCGTTCTGTCCATTCTACTGATCAAACAGCCGAATCTGATCGATGTCATTTCAAATCAGGAATCGCTGTATCTTTATAAAACCCCGGCGATGATGATGGAGGAACTGAATATCGGTATGTCGGCGGTTTCGGAGCCCTCTGAAAAAAATATTTGCCTCCGACAATTCAAACAAGGTGAGGAACTTCGCATTGGGTTGAGGTTCATGATTCATGAAACAGATGTTCCGGGTACGCTGGCGGATTTGTCGAACCTGGCCGATATTTACCTGCAAACGGTTTATCAGCTGGCGAGGGAGGAATTGAGGCAGGTAGAAGGCAACGGCAACCTGCCGGACAAATTTGCCATTATAGGATTGGGAAAACTGGGCGGGCATGAAATCAATTTCGGTTCAGATCTGGATGTGGTCTTCGTATACGAAGAAGAGATGACCGAGGAAGGAGTGTCGCATTCGGAAGATTTGATTTCCACGTATGCATCCCTCGCGCAGAAGATTTTTCAGTTGAATTCAATGATGACTTCGGTGCCCTCGCCTTACGAAATTGATACCGACCTGCGTCCCGAGGGAAGCCGGGGGGCGCTGGTGTTGTCGCTTCAGGGTTACAGGGATTATTTTGAGACACGCGGTAAAATCTGGGAGCAACAGGCGATGACGCGGGCTCGCTTCATAGCGGGTTCCCCTGAAGTGGGCAAAAAATTTATCGAGCTGGCGCATAATTTTACCTACCAGCCCAAGTTGGAATACGGTTCGTTAATTGAAATTTCTCGACTGCGGGATCGCATGGAAACGGAATTGGCGCAGGAGGCGAAAAAAGGAATCAATGTAAAATTGGGGGCAGGCGGCTTGGCGGATATTGAGTTCTCGGTTCAAGTGTTGCAGTTGATGCACGGTCACCGCAATCCCAAATTACGGAGCGGCAACACTTTCAAGAATATTCACTTGTTATCGAATTACGGCATATTGGATGATCGTCAGGCCGCGAACCTGGGAAAGCACTATCATTTTTTGAGAAATGTGGAGTGCGCCCTGCGGTTATTGTCAGAGCAATACTCCAGTCATTTACCGAAGGATGACCAGGAATTGGCAATTTTGGCAAGGCTGACGGGTTACTCGGGTGAAAATTTTTCAGAAGAAGCCGAGGCCTTTAAGAAAGATTATAAAAAGACCACAGAGGATGTCAGGAATTTTTACAAGGCCAACCTGGACATCCTTCTCCGCACTTCTCTCTGACAGACCATCAGTTTCAATGGTCGCGTCCCCTGTCCGCAGGCGTCTTTTTTAGCATCTTTATGACTTCCGATAACTCCTGTCCGTGAGATGAGCCATCGACGCTCTGCTCTTTTTCAAGTAGCGCACTCTTTGTCAACGAGGTGTGGCTATCATTCATATTAAAATTGGTCACGAGTTCTTGAAGCTCTATCGCCATGAGTGATAGTTCCTCAGCAGATTTTTGGGAATCGGAGGCTCCTTGAGAAGTGCTTTGAGCGGCCTGGGCGACTCCAGAAATATTTGATGTAATTTCATCAGTACCTTTGGAGGCCTCATTAACGCTTCGGGAGATTTCAGAAGTCGTCGCCGTTTGCTCTTCAACGGAGCTCGCAATGGTGTTGGCAATATCATTGATCTGGTTGATGATTTCTGTGATTTGACTGATATCATCAATGGCACCGCTGGTATTGGACTGAATGTCCTGAATTTTATCACGGATATCTTTTGTAGCTTCCGCAGTTTGATTGGCCAACTCCTTAACCTCGTTCGCCACCACGGCGAATCCCTTACCCGCTTCCCCAGCGCGTGCCGCTTCGATGGTGGCGTTGAGGGCAAGCAGATTAGTTTGTTCGGCTATGGTGGTGATCACTTGGATTACCTGACCAATTTGCGAGCTACTGTTTCCCAGTTTAGAAATGGTGGTGTTGGTGGTTTCAGCCATAGTAACCGCCTCGGATGTAACCTGTGCCGCCTGAGCCGCATTTTTGGCGATTTCCCGGATGCTGGCTTCAAGCTCTTCAGACCCGGTTGCTACTGCATTGATGCTGGCTGAAACCTGTTCAGCGGCAGACGAAACGGAATCGGCCTGGACGGAGGTTTCCTCCGCATTGCTGGCCATTTGTTGGCTGGTCGCTGACAATTCTTCGGATGCGCCGGTCAAGGTGTTGGCGTTTACAGTGACTTGCCCCAAAATACGTTTCAGGTTTTCGGTGAATTGTTTTTCTCGAATCTCGGCCTGAACCTTGGCCTTCGCCTGTATCAACATGGAATCCAAAGACTCCTGAAACTCTCCGGACAATATCTTCTCACCCTCATCAGAGTTGAGGTTGCCTTTTAAAACTTCCTCCGAATGGTTCATGTATCGGTTTAATTCTTTAAACATATTATTGCAGGAACCGGCTAATATCCCCATTTCATCATTACTGTGGACTTCCAGGTTTTCAGACTGCAACTTACCCTGGGAAGCGTTCTGCAAAACTTTCGATATTTTTTGGATGGGACGTATTACCATTCGTAGCAAGTAATATCCGGTTCCAACCAATAAAAGCATTGTCAGAAGAATAGAGATATTAACGATCCACTGAATGGGAGATTGCTCATTTTTGGAATAGGTCGTATAAGCCATGACCAATTGATCGCTGAGTCCTCGTAATTCATTAGCTTGTTTCAGCAGAGCTACTTTTGATTTTCGGTAGGGATCGGAATTGACTTCCGATTTTACAAGCAAGTCCACTTCGCGCTGAAATTCATCGAATTTATTTTCAACTGAGGCAATCATTGTCTGAATAGTCGGATCGCTGATTCCTTCGATTCGATTTGTATTTTGCATCGCCAAGTCAGTGGAATAAGTGCCTCCGACTTTAACAGCAGTCAGTGTTTGATCGAAAATCTTTTGGGCGGTCTTGTACTCGTCCAGGGTGGCGTACAGTTCAGCTCGTCCAACACTCACATTATTGGCGAAAATCAAATTATACTTGCGGATCCCCAGAATATCCCCGATCTTGAACTTTCTTCCCGTCAGGGTCATATGGCACGACACACAGGCCTCCGCCGTCGCACGGTCAGCAGAATACAAGGTCATGAGTAATTTCCCCTGTTCTTCTTGAATCACGCTATGGATTTCATTTTTGGATTTTTTTAAATAATCAAAGGCTTCTTTGTCTGTCTGGGTTTTCAAACTCTTTGCTGGATTGATGGGCTGGTCTGAAATGATGTCGATTCCGAAGGCGCGGCCCTCACCAAATTTCTCATTGACCATTCGAGTGAAGGTGGCGGGAAAAGGGATCGCCGGATGGCTTTCATTAACCGGGTCCATACTGATGTCCAAATTACTTTTTTTCGCTGGCCCCACAATAATCTGCGTGTAAGTTTGCCGCATCTGAGTGATATAACGGTCCAGATCGCTGATCTGCTGTTTGATGGTGGATTTCCCGGATTGGGCGCTCGCGTACCCCAATGCCGATTTGGCCATGGCCTGGCTCAACATACGTTGCCGCCCTAAAGCATTGATGACATCGGCATCCTTGTTGGCCGTGCTAAGTGAATAGGAATAAAATCCGCCTAACGTCAGAGCCACTAAAAAGGTAACTAAAAATAATGAGGAAATCTTCCACTGGAGGGATAAATTTTTCCATATATTCATCGGCATACCTTGTGTGAGTGTCCCCCATAATTTACCGTGAGGATAAACTATAAGAACTACAAAGTTATTTAAAAAAGAAGTCCGCTGTATATCCTATTACTTTAATAAAATAGGGATACCTGCCTTTCAGGAGGCAAAAGTCATATGTTTTGGTATAAGGATTATATTAATTAGTGTAACTCGATATAATGGTTTGGCAATAAAAAAACACCCAAAAGAAGTAGGTCTGTGATGCGAAACAGGAATCAAAATATTTTAGAGGATCATTGGATAAGCTTGGAGGGCAGACTGTGAGTGACCTGTCGGCAAGGTTGGAGGAGTTCAAGAGTTTGATTCTTGAACACGGGTCTTCGGAATGGACACGGTAGAGATAAAAATAAAAAAGAGTGGGATCTGCTATCAGACCCCCACTCTCCGTTAAACTCTATTTTCCCTCGATGGCAAAGAGAGCTTTGCGTAAGTGTAAAGAAAAGTGAGGCGACAATGATTCCCCTCCTTTTGAAGGAGGGGATACAGGGGAGGTTATGGAGCCCCATTCCTTGATTTGTAGTTGCTCGATTTATCGCGCGCTTTTAAAACCGCCCCATAAATGGGGCAACTACATTTTTAAATACAACCCCACCTGTATCCTCCCCTCTGTAAGGGGAGGATTATTTAATAACATCCGTTATGCAAACATCTCTATGGCTAAAGGGGGCAAAAGGGTCAGACCAGCGTGGTCTTGTTTTTTGGAATCACGCTCAGCTTGTAGAGGATGCTGTCGATCAGCGCCTGCCAACTGGCTTCGATGATATCTTCCGAAACGCCGACGGTGCCCCACTTGGAGTCGTGGTCGCCGGATTCCACCAACACGCGGATCTTCGCCGTGGTACCGCTTTTCTCATCCAGAATGCGGACCTTGTAGTCGAACAGGCTCAACTCTTCCAGTTCGGGATAGAACTTGGTCAGCGCTTTGCGAATGGCTTTGTCGAGGGCGTTGACGGGACCGTGCCCTTCGGCGGCGGTCACTTCCTGTACGCCGTTGACGCGGATTTTTACCGAGGCCTCGGCGAGCGGTGCTTCGTCTTCCTGCCGCTTCTCAACGATCACGCGGAATCCGATAAACTCGAAATGCTGTTGCCGTTCGCCCATCGCATCGCGCATCAGCAGTTCAAACGAGGCTTCGGCACCCTCGTACTGGTAGCCGAGTTTTTCCGATTCCTTCAACTGGTTCAACACTTCCTTGATCTTGGGATCCTTGGAGTCGATATCCATGCCAAACTCTTTGGCTTTCTGGATGATATTGCTTTTGCCCGACAAATCGGATACCAGGATGCGCGTCTGGTTGCCTACCAGTGAGGGATCGATGTGCTCATACGTCTCGCGATTTTTCTGCATCGCACTGACGTGGATACCGCCCTTGTGCGCGAAGGCGCTTTTGCCGACATACGGCTGGTGATTCCAATGCGCCCGGTTGGCCAGCTCATCCACAAACGCGGACAAATCTTTCAGTCCTCTCATCTGTTCGTTGGAAAGACAGTCCATGTCCATTTTCAATTTCAGATTGGGAATGACGGAAATCAGATTGCAATTACCGCACCGCTCACCATAACCATTGATGGTGCCCTGAACCTGCACGGCACCGGCCGAGACTCCGGTCAACGCGTTGGCAACGCCCAGTTCGGAATCGTTGTGCGTATGAATACCGAGCGGAGTTTTACAGACCTTGCGGACGGCTTCGAAAATGGTTTTGATTTCCCACGGCATCGTGCCGCCGTTGGTATCGCACAACACCAGCCAGTCGGCTCCCGCCGATTCGGCTTCCTTCAATATCTTGAGCGCGTACTCCGGATTCTTTTTATAGCCATCGAAAAAATGTTCGGCATCAAACATCACTTCCTTGGCATGCTTTTTCAAAAACGAAAGGCTGTCCGACACCATACGCAGATTTTCATCGAGGTTGGTGGACAACGCTTCCTTCACATGCATGTCCCAGCTTTTACCGAAGATGGTGATCACTTCAGTTTCCGCTTCCAGCAGGCGCTTCAGGTTGGGATCGCTTTCCGCCTTGTGCTTGGGCGAGCGGGTACTGCCAAACGCCACCAGTCGGGCTTGTTGGAAGGATTCCTTTTTGATCTTCTCGAAAAATTCCACGTCCTTGGGATTCGATCCCGGCCAGCCGCCTTCGATGTAGTGGATGCCGCACTCGTCCAGCTTGTGGGCGATGCGGAGCTTGTCCTCTACGGTGAAGGAGATATCCTCCGCCTGGGAACCGTCTCTTAAAGTGGTGTCGTATATTTTGATCGATTTCATATTTCTACGTTTTCTGATCAGGCTGTGGGTGAGGCATCGGTAGCCGGTTGCGATACTTGCGCCGGTTCCTCGTTCAGTTTAAATTCGTCATGCAATGCGCGCACTGCCTGTTCGGTATTTTTTTTATCGATGACACAGGACACGCGGATTTCCGAGGTGCTGATCATCATTATATTAATGCTGTTGTTGGACAGCGTGCTGAAAATCCGCGCTGCCACGCCCGCATGACTGCGCATGCCCGCCCCAACCACGGAGATTTTGGAAATTTCGGAATCGGAAGAAACGCTTTCGGCGTGCACCTCTTTGCCTTTCTTCTCCATGATCGACATGGCTTCCTGCAAATTCGTGGTGTGCAAGGTGAACGAAATATCCGTATGGCCCTCGGCGCTTACGTTTTGGATGATCATGTCCACCGAAATGAAAGCCTCCGCCAGCGCGTTAAAAATATCAGCGGCAATGCCCGGTTGATCCGGCACCCCCTTGATGGTGACCTTCGATTGATTCTTGTCGTACATCACTCCGGATACGACCGGCTGTTCCATATCGGGATTCTCCTGGCAAATCAGAGTCCCCTCATCCTCCTCGTCGAAGGTGGAGCGGACCACAAGTGGCATATTAAAATTATTGGCATACTCGACACAGCGGATCTGCAGTACCTTGGCGCCCAGGCTGGCCATTTCAAGCATCTCTTCAAAGGATACCCTGTCGAGTTTGCGGGCGTTGGGCACCATCCGCGGATCGGCGGTAAAGACCCCTCGGACGTCCGTATAAATTTCGCACATATCGGCGTTCAATGCCACTGCCAAAGCAACGGCGGAGGTATCGGACCCGCCCCGGCCGAGTGTGGTCACATCGCCTAAATCGTTGATTCCCTGGAACCCGGCGCAGACCACAACGTGATTTCTCTTGAGGATGTCGGTCGCACGGCTGGCGTTGATGGCCTTGATCCGGGCGCGGGTATGCGTATTGTCGGTGACCAGACCCATTTGCCGGCCCGTCAACGCCACCGCTGGACAGCCCATGCCCTGCAGGGCAATGGACAGCAGGGCGCTGGAGATGCGTTCGCCCGAGGATAGCAGGAGGTCGATCTCCCGCCGTTCCGGAAGATAGGACAACTCGTGCGCCATCGCCAACAGCTTGTCGGTCTCCCCCGCCATGGCGGAGACCACCACCAGCACATCCTTGCCGGCATCGCGGCTTTTCTTGATCCGCTTCGCCACGCCCCGGATTTTCTCCAGCGAGCCCAGCGAGGTGCCGCCGTATTTTTGTACGATCAGGTTGCTACTCATAATTTTCCATTCAGAAACGCTTCGATCAAATCGGTACCCGATTTGAAATGCTCCGATGCGCTCAATACCATCTCTTCGTTAAACTGCTCCACCGCATCGGCTCCCTGTGTCGAGGGATAAGCCACGAAGGGAACCGGGCTTTTCGCATACCGCATCAGGTTCACCGAGGTCATGTGATTTTCCACCAACAGCAGAGTGACGTCTTCGCGCTGATCCATAGCATCCATCAGCGGGGCGACCACTTCGCGGTCGATATCTTCAATCGTTAAAATTTTGTCGTCAATACTGCCAAGCAGAGAAGGCGTCTCGGCGGCGGCGACATGCAGAACCACCACGTCACTGCTTTCCAGTGCCTTCAAGGCGGCCGACACCTTGGCATTGTAATCCGTATCGGGGAACCCGGTCGCGCCTTGTACCTCCGGCGTGTCCATCCCGGCGGACTGCGCAATCCCTTTCATCAACAGGGAAGCGGTGATGACCGATGCCCGCTTTCCGAACCGGTCAGCGAACGCCGGCGGCAGGTCGCGCTTGCCGTTGCCATTGCCCCAGAACCAGACGCTGTTGATCACGTCGTCGCCGCTTTTGACGCGCGCCTGGTTGAACGGATGATTGTGCAGAATAATCTGCGCCTGGTTCATCAGATAGACCAGCTCCCGCGTCGCTTCACCTTGCGGCATGTGCTTGCGGATGCCCTCGCCCACCAACTCGTGCGGCGGCTCCAGGCGATCCGGCAGAGTGACATTTTTTATCACCATTAAATTGTGGTGACCGCAACCGGTATGAAACGTGACCTCGTCCGGTATCTGTTCCTGCAGAGCGCCCAACAACAGTTGGCCATTATCCGCCGATAACTGTCCGGAGGTGAAATCTTTCATGATCATGTCGTTGTGGCTGGATTGGAGCATGATGAAATCACAGCACAACGGCAGATCGTCGTCCTCCAGTTTCACGCCCAGAGCACGGGCCTCGAACCACGCCGCGCCGAGGTTGGTCTCAGCCGGGTCGTAACCGAGCAGGGAGAGATACGAAATCTCGTTGCCCGCCGGCAGGTCCTCCGGAATCGGCTGAACCGAGCCGCACCGGCCCATCGCCGTCAACCGGTCCAGGTTCGGCGTGTCCGCCATCTGCAGAGGCGTCTTGTTGTCTTTTTCGGCAATCGGCTGATCGGTCAGCCCATTGCACAGTAGTACTATATATTTCATAGCGTTATGAGCGGTTCAAGTGTGTGAGTGGGGTGCATTAGGAATTATATCGCAGTTTGGATGGAATTCCATGCCCAAACGCTTGGAAACCTTCATATTTTTAACGGGAAGGTGGGTGAGGTTTCTCGGTAGCACCTTTTAAACAGTGCGCTATGCGCGCGTTAGGCGGATAAAATAATGGGGAGGTTGAAGGCCGCAGCGTGCCGCTGGACTCAAAGGCTAGTTTAAGGGAGTTGGTTGCTCGAAGGAATTTTTATGTGTTATAAGGAGACACTTGATAATCATGCAGGAGCCTCCTAATGGGTGACCCACCTTGACCCCTTTTCTTG
Organism: Nitrospinaceae bacterium; assembly: GCA_029261395.1. Classification (GTDB taxonomy): domain Bacteria; phylum Nitrospinota; class Nitrospinia; order Nitrospinales; family Nitrospinaceae; genus SZUA-226. Next base: position 68,525 of record JAJDBJ010000047.1, on the reverse strand, counting down.
CTTTGCCGTCAAGGGATTCGCATACTACTAATGAAACAACCAGCCGTCGGATTCTAACGCTGATCCTCCCGGATCACCGTAACCAAGTGCTTCAACGCACTACATAGAGGGAGACACATGCTATGGCGAAGACAATGAAGGCCACCTTGTTTATCGAACCCGGGCGCATTGCGCTCGATGACAAGCCGATCCCGGACGTGGGTCCGAACGACGCCCTGATCCGGATTACGACGACGACGATCTGCGGCACCGACGTGCATATTGTCAAAGGAGAGTACCCGGTCGAAAAGGGCCTGACCATCGGCCACGAACCCGTCGGTGTGATCGAAAAGCTGGGCGCCAACGTGCTCGGCTATACGGAAGGCCAGCGCGTGATTGCGGGCGCAATCTGTCCGAGCGGCTATTCCAACGCTTGCCTTGACGGTCTCCACTCGCAGGACGGCCAAAGTGGACGGCATGGCCTGAAGCCCCTTGGCGGCTGGCGATTCGGCAACACGATCGACGGTGCCATGGCCGAATATATTCTCGTACCCGACGCCATGGCCAACCTGGCGGCTGTGCCCGACGGATTGACCGACGAGCAGGTTCTGATGTGCCCCGACATCATGTCCACCGGCTTTGCGGGCGCCGAAAACGCAAACATCAAGATTGGCGACACGGTCGTGGTCTTCGCCCAAGGGCCCATAGGCCTGTGCGCCACGGCCGGGGCCAAGCTCAAAGGGGCGACCACGATCATCGGCGTCGACACGGTGCCCGAGCGGTTGGAAATCTCCAGGCGCATGGGCGCCGATCATGTGATCGACTTCAGCAAGGTCAATCCCGTGGACGAAATCCTGCGCATCACCGACGGCCGTGGCGTTGACGTGGCGATTGAGGCGCTAGGTCTTCAGCAGACGTTCGAAAGTGGCCTGCGCGTTCTGAAACCGGGCGGGACGCTGTCGAGCCTCGGGGTCTATTCAAGCGATCTTACGCTGCCGCTCGATGCTTTCCATGCCGGGCTTGGCGACAACAAGATCGTCACCTCGCTGTGCCCGGGCGGCAAGGAGCGGATGCGCCGGCTGATGAACGTCATCGCAGGAGGCCGGGCCAACCTTGAACTGCTGGTCACCCACCGCTTCAAGCTGGACGACATTGAGAAGGCCTACGATCTATTCGCCAATCAACGTGACGGCGTGCTCAAGATCGCCGTCACACCATGAGAAAGCGCGCACCAAGATAAAAAAGAAAAGGAGTCTCCTCTTTCAGGTTGTCGGTTGCGTTTCTTCATACAAAACACACAATACGACTTGTTGGAGGAGCCTCCTAAATGGTTATCAAATCTCTTCCTGACACCATAAGGTTTTGAGCTAGGTGGATTTTTTTAATTGCCTCTATCAGGTTAAAGCCCGGAAGGGCGGCTGACAACTGGTTTTCCATCGGTGAAGGCAGGATCAGTGCGGGGTGGGTGGACTCACCATGTGTTGAGCGGCGACCCAGCCGGTGGTCCAGGCATGTTGAAAGTTGAAGCCGCCGGTGATGCCATCCACGTCCAACAGTTCCCCGGCGAAATAGAGTCCGGGGCACACTTTACTTTGCATGGTTTTGAAGTCCACTTCCGAAAGAGTCACTCCGCCGCATTCTACAAATTCATCTTTATAGCGATTCTGTCCCAGAATATTCAGCTGAGTGGCCACCAGGCCATGACAAATCTTCGAGATGTCTTTGTTGGAAATTTTGGCCCACTGCTTGTCGCGGTCGATGGAAAGTTTATCCAGTAAATTCAGCCAGAAACGTTTGGGCAGGTTCTCGGGATAAACATTCTTTAAATAGCTTTTTGAATTTTCTTCCTTCATCAGTTTCAATCTATTTTCCACGTCACTTGATTTCTCTGATCCCATCCAATTGACCGTCAAGGTTCCGTTGTAATGGGCGTGTTTCATTTCCCGCGCCGCCCAAGCGGACAGCTTTAAAATGGCGGGTCCGCTCAATCCCCAATGGGTGATGAGGAGAGGGCCGGTTTGCTTGAATGTTTTTTTACCCGGAAGCGTGAGCTTGAGGGTCGCGTCTGAAAAACTCAAGCCTTGCAACCCGGCAATCAATGGGTCTTTGATTTTGAAGCTGAATAAGGACGGGGCCAACTCTGTAATCGTGTGACCCAAAGATTCCGCAAGGCGATAGCCCGCGGGCGAGCTTCCGGTAGCGACAAGCACCGCGTCTGCTGTAAAGGAGTCTTTACCGCGAATTTTTAATTTCAACTGGTGTGGCGATAGGACCTCAATAGCTGTTACAGCGCTGTTCGTCATCAGTTGAATCTGAAACTGTTTTACCAAATCCAGATAGCAGTCGATAATGGTTTGGGAGCTATTGGTGTCCGGAAACATGCGGCCATCCGCTTCCGCGACCAACCGGACACCCGCTTGTTTAAACCACTCGACGGTATCCTGGGCTTGAAATTTCTGCATCGGCGACAGCAGTTCACGCGATCCCCGGGGATAGTTCTGGCAAAACGTTTTGACGTCAAAGCAATGATGAGTGACGTTGCAACGACCCCCGCCGGAAATTTTGACCTTCTTTAGAACCTGTCCCGATGCTTCAAGGATGCGGATATCGACGGACAAACCTTTATTCTTGGCCAACTGAGCGGCATTGATTGCGGAAAAGAATCCCGCCGCCCCCCCGCCAATAATAGCTATCGCTTTACGTGCACCCATCCCAGCAGTGTACCGTCCGTCGCGATGTCGGACAAGGGAGATTCCCTCGAAGAGGAGGGAGTGTTTTACTCCTCTTTGTGAATGATAACTTTGATTAAATAATCTGGTAAACATAGATCCTTCGCTGACGCTCAGGATGACAAATTGGATGTCCCTTGTCATTCTGAGGAGCGGAGTGACGAAGAATCTGTGTTTAGATTTTCTTGAAAATAGTGAAGGGTTATCAACCACCACCCCCAGCCCTTCCTTTGGAAGGAGGGGGACAATTAGGTTGCGGACTTCACCACTTATGTAGAACTCCTTTTATGAATGAGGCTTGGGTAATTTAGTTCAGAGGAGATGCGGAGGCCGGGGAGGCCTCCGCTTGTCAGGTTACTTACGGAAGGTGGAAAATACGAAGTCTTTTTTTTCTTGAGAAGTGTGGCATTGGTAACAGCCCACGCCGCCGTCTGTCACGAGGCGTTTGGTTGTGCTGTCGCCAGCGAATCCTTCGAATCCCCAACCGCCGGTGGACTTGAACCGTTTATTATCTTTCTTCATGACACCGACCAGCTTGCGCGGACCCTCGACCAAAGCCGATCCTGCATCCTGAGCTTCCAACAGATCGAAGGCAAATACCGAACCTTTTTCATATTTTCCTGACTTCAGCCCTTTTTCCGCCTTCGGGTTGGCGTACACGTGGTGAATGCCTTCGAACGGGTTTGCCAGCGGATGGCCTTTCTGGATCACCATGGATTTCAGATGCGTCCATTGGCGGTATCCTTCTGGATAATCCACCTGTCCCGGCTGCGACCACGCCGTGAGGGGGAATCCCGCGATCCCTGCCAGCAGGAATACCAGGCCCAATACTGAAAGTTTTCTCTTCATATCAAATTCTCCTGAGGATAAGTTAGTTTCGAATCAAAACTATTATCTCAGAGATCAAAGGGGCGAGTCAACTAGTTTTTTGTCGAAACTATATAGTGAGGGGCGATGGAGGAGATGCCGGGGGGGGGTGGCGTCAGGTGATTTCTGAGAACTCGTGTTCCCGGCAGATTTGGGTCACTTCCTCCGCCGACAGGGGTTCCTGGGTGAGGCGGCAGAGGTAGCCCTCAGCGCGTTTTTCGTTGTGTCGGCAACTGTGGCAAACGGCGAAAGTTTTCTGTCCGTTGATTGACTGGCAGGTGTGCAGGAGTTGCTTCAACTGGTCGCGCAGGGCGTCCTGCTGTTCGAGGGGAATAATTGTTTCGGCCTCTTTCAGGATAGGAGAAGGCCAGGCCTGGCGGACCAGCTTCCTGCCGGATGCCGTAAGCTTCAGGTGACCGACCCGGCCATCCTTGGGGTCGGGATGTTTGGCAACCAGCCCGCGCTCTTCCAGCAATTTAACAGTTTGCGAGGTGGTGCCCTTGGTCTGGCTCAGGTATTCCGCCAAGGCCAGCAGGGTGTCCGAGTAACGGTTGCAGATGGACAAATAGTACAGGGAATTCAGGTGAACCGGTTGCAGGTCGAACGCATCGGACGACTGCCGCGCCTGCGACCGAATCAGGTTGGACAACCGCTCCAGAAATTGATGAATCTCCAGCATGCTCATAGTCTTCATATTACCAGTTTTGACCCGAAACAACAAATCAACCCGGTGCGAAAGACAGACAGTCTCAACTCACTCAGTGGACGGAGCCGTCTTACAAGTAAACCCGGTAATCGATTTCGGGGAAGATGTTGTCCTTCGATTCGATATCAGCCAGCCAGGTTTCGTCAATCCTGCCTTTGGGAATATCATTATATAAACGAGTGAAGCGGAGGAGATGATCTTTGGTGCGTTTCAGGGCGTACTCGACCATTGTTCCGGTGTACATGATGAACGCCCAGTCGCTCGCCTGCGCCAGCAACAGTTCCCGCGCCGCCTGGTTGAGGGCGCGTTCCTCCAGTCCGGAGGCCTCCGGATAGTGTTGCGCCAGCTCCACCATGCGTTCTGCCGCTTTATTCAGGTGGCGATAGACCCAATCGTTCTTGTCGCTCAACCAGTGTTCGTGATATCCGTTGTAGCCCCAGCTGGAAGCGGAAGGCGTGGCGCAGGGATTTATTGGAAATTGTTTCAAATAGTCTGCGGGAGTGGTCAATGCGACCACTTCCTGATCCAAGGCGATTTTGCGTATAAAAAAGTTGAGCCAGTCGGGGCCTTCGTACCACCAGTGACCGAACAGTTCCGCATCGTACGGGGCGACCACGAGAGGGGGGCGATCCATCGATTCCGCCAGAAGGTTGATTTGTCGCTGGCGGTTGAACAGGAAGTGTCCGGCATGGGTCGCCGTTTTGCTCCGCGCGTGTTGCGGTCGATACGGTTCCTTGTGATCGGTTGCCCCTGTGATGCGGTGGTACTTGAAGCCGGTCATTTTGCGTTCGCCAGTCGCCGCGATGTAGGGTCGGATATAATCGTGATCGAGGTCGTACCCGATATCGCGATAAAATTCCCGGTATTCGAAATCGCCGGGATACCCTTCTTCAGAGCTCCACACTTGTTTGGACGATTCCGCATCGCGTCCGAAGGCGGCCACGCCGTTGGAACAGAAGATGGGGGTATGGACGCCGTACTGGGGTCGCGGATCGGCATTCAGCAGTCCGTGGGTATCCAGAAAAAAATATTCGAGTCCCGCTTCCGCCAGATAAGTTTCGATGCCCGGTTGGTAAGCGCATTCCGGAAGCCAGATGCCGGAAGGTTTGACGCCCAGGAACCGTTCATGCGTTTGTACTGCGACCTGAATTTGAGCACGCACCGCGTTGGGGACCCCATTCATCAGCGGCAGGTAGCCGTGGGTGGCTCCACAGGTGATGATCTCCAGGTGCCCCGCTTCCATCAAGTCCTTGAAAGCCTGCACGAGGTTGTGTTGGTAACGGTCGACGAACAGTTCCCGCGATTCACTCAGTTTGTCAAAATACATCTGGGCCAGCGGCTGAATCTCAGGCTGGTTGCGGGTGCGTATGATTTCCTTTTTGGCGAGTTCCAATGAGAGGTCGAGGAACCGCACGTAACGTTGTTGAAGCAGGTCGTCGCTCAACATCGACAACAGGGTCGGTGTCAAGGACATCGTTAATTTGAAGGGCACGCCATCCTGCACCAGTCCATGGAACACTTGAATGAGGGGAATGTAGGTCTCGGTGATGGCCTGGAACAGCCAATCCTCCTCCAGAAAATTCTCATGCTCGGGGTGCCGGACAAAGGGCAGGTGAGCATGCAGGACCAGCGACAGATAACCTTGTGGCATATTATTGAGATCCGTCCGAAGAGTCCGACACTCTCGCAGGAGCCGTTCCCACTGGCGCGATGGTTTCCGAGGGTTGGTCGACAGGGAGAATGACGGGATTCGATTGGGCGGTGGTCCGGAACATGCCGGAAGAATCGATCACACCGATTTCCACAATGAACCGCCCACCGGGACGTGAAAGGTCCAGATAGTAACTTCCGGTTTTCACATCGACGTTGATATCAAAAAAATGTCCCGTGTCTTCTGCCGGGGTGAGCCCGGCGGAAAACACCCGCAATACCCAGCGGGCCTTGTCAGGAGATTGGCCTGTTTTGCTGAGCAGATCCCGCACTCGTGCCGCATCAAGATCCCAGTAGGCATAGGCCCAGTTGGGATCGCGTGCCAGCACCACCAGACGATGATCGTTATAGCGTTCGGGTAGATCTGACGGGGTTCCCACGGATTTAGGGAGTTCCTGCCTTTTAATTGTTTTTGGAGAGAGGATCGTTTTGGGTTTGCGCGAGACAGACTTTTTAACGGGAGTTTTTTTTGCGTTCCCTTTTGCAGGACTTTTTCTGAGGGCGGTCTTTTTAACCGGGGTTTTAATTCGCTTGGCGGTGGTTGGGGTGCGGGCCGGGGATTTGGGTTGTTTCGCAGTTTTGGATTTGGGTGGTTTTGAACTTTTCTTTTTTAAAGTTTTTTTGGCTGTTTTGGTAGCCGGGGTCTTTTTGCGAGTTTTTACGGCGGCTGTTTTGGATTTTTTTTGCGTTTCGATTTTTCGCAGACCCTTTTTGATGGCTTTGATCAAATCATCCTTGAGCATTCCAGACGTCACCGGAATTTTTTTTCGCCGGGCTATCGCTGTTAATTCAGCTTTGGTTTTGCTCAATAAATTTAAAGTAGGTTTCATAAGTATAAGTCCAAGGGTAAATTGTTGTTCTCTGTTGGGGTCGGAAAAAATACCGACAAGACCGTTTCGTTAAGGGTTTTACAGTAGTTTTTCAGGAAGAGCTGAAAGAGCCTCCTTTTTCGTAACGCCTTGATTTTTAATACAGTGATTTTTTTGTAGCGTATTTTAATTGAATCGTTTCTAATTGTAAAAAGGTATAAAACATCCCGTCATTTGAACCCTAGCTGAAAATTCATCAACAGGCCATTTGTCTATGTACGAAGTTAACAAAATATGCGAGCAGGGGAAACCTCTTTCCTTGACGACGGACGGCCATTTGCGCGTGATTTTTATCGGCGTGGGGTCTGCCTTTGCCAAAAAGCGGCGGCAATCCAACATCCTGGTGATTCAGGGGGACCATCATGTGCTGATTGATTGCGGTACCCAGGGGCCTCTGGCACTGAATGATATCGGTTTGAGCGTGCGGGATGTGAATTGCTATTTTCCGACCCACAGTCATGCCGACCACATCGGTGGTTTTGAGGAAATAATGCTGATGAACCGGTACAACCAACCCCCGCGTCAACCGAAGCTGATTATTCTGCGGGATTACCAGGATCTGCTGTGGAGTAAAAGTTTGTCGGGCGGCGCGGAATACTGTGAAGTCAATCAGGGCCGGTCTCTCCAAATCACCGATTTCTTTGATATTCTCCGGCCAAGTCCGATCGAGGATTGTGGCCGGAAATGCTGGATGATGCGATACGGTCCGATCGAGTTGTTGATTTCACGAACCCGTCATTTTCCGGACAGCGCTCTAAATGTCGATGAATCCCAATGGTGCTCAGGGGTGTTTATCAACAAAAAGGTATGGATTTCCGGCGACACCATGTTTGACCGGGAATATCCGGAGCGTTTCAGCGAGGAAGCGGAGGTGATGTTTCATGATTGCCAGTTGTTTCAGGGTGGAGTGCATGCTTCCTACCAGGAACTGATGACACTGCCCAGGGAAGTCCGGAACAAGATGTACCTGTACCATTTTGGGGATAATTGGGATGCTCCCGAGACATGGGTGCAAAATGCCGACAAATTTACCGGGGACCCCCTTCAGGACGGCTTTCTGGGTTGGACCCAACAGCAAATGGCCTACGACTTTTATTAGACCCTCCTTCCGATTCCTGGCAGACTCCTTGGCCTTCCGGTAAGCCAGACGGCCCCAGCGCTTGAAAATCATATAAAACAATCATTTGTGGGCTAAAATATTTACTTTAAATATTAAGGATTATCAGTGATACTATTTAGACTTAACACATTAACCATAACTGTAAGCACTTGGAGGCGCCATGAGTTGTTTCTTAATGATTAATAGTTGGGCAGGCGACGATCAAATACATGCCACCGAAAAAATGGCCCGCATATTCCGTATGGATCCAGAGGAAGCGGATGTTGTTGTTGATAACCTGGCCAACGGCAATCCCTGGCAGTTCGATCATCAGGTTTCTGATCGTCAATCCCAGGTTGCGGAGCCCTACCTGCAGAGTCTGGGGTTTGAGGTGGAAAGCATTCCTGTGATGTCGGATGACGGTATGGGCCTGGGCATGCCTACGGAAAACTTCAACGGGAGCAAACCGGGTTTATTCGGTAAGATTAAAAACCTGTTCAAGAAAAAACGTTAAACGCGTGGGTTGTCTGATTGGGGGATTTCTATTAATTTCTTTCAAGTTGGGTTTCAATTATGAGCTGTTTTCTTACTCTGAGTGATTTTGCTGGCGATGACCAGGACGCGGCTGCTAAAAAACTGGCGTTGATGTTTCGTATGGCTCCCGGTCAGGCTTCTGCCATTTTAGAGAAGATTTCCAAAGGGCAGATTTGGCAGACTCCGAAAGAAGTCTCCGATCAGCAGGCGGCTGTCGCGGAAAATTATCTTACGGGTATCGGTTTTCAGGTCGAGCGTTCCGGCCAACAGCAAGCGGTCGACCCGATCGCTGGAATCGCCACCTTGGAAGAGGAGCCGCCCTTTGAAGAGACCGACACGGAAACCAGCTTTGAATCCGCCGACGAAGTTTCAGCTCCAGCAGTTCCGCAGACTCCTCAAAAAGGATTAACGGTTGGCTTTCACGGTACCGGTGGCGGGTTGTTCAAAATCATGTTCATCAACTGGATTTTGACCATCTTCACTCTGGGTATTTATTATTTTTGGGGCAAAACAAAAGTCCGGCGCTATTTATGGGAGCAATCCTCCTTCGCCGGGGACCGGTTTTATTATCACGGCACCGGTGGCGAACTGTTTAAGGGAGCCGTGATTTTTGGTTTGATACTGGCTTTGCTCAATGGCGCTTCTTATGCATTGGGTCAGGCTTGGGGTGCAGAAGCCCAGCTGTATGCGGAAATAGGAACTTCCTATCTAATTGTATCTTTATTGCCGGTTATCATGGTGGGCGCTATGCGGTACCGGTTGTCGCGAACGGCCTGGCGGGGTATCCGGCTTTCTTTTCGAGGAAAGCGTAAAAGCGCCCTGTGGCTTTATATCAAAGGTTACCTGTTTACATTTTTGACCCTGGGCTTGTACTGGCCGTATTTCACCGTTCAAAAACAGAAATTCTGGAAAAGTAACGCGCACTTCGGCAACCAGGCCTTCGAGTATAATGGCGAAGGCAAAGACATACTCAAAGCTTTTCTGTTAATAAATTTATTGTTTGTGGCGTCCATAGGGCTTCCGTTTGCATTGCCGCTTCTGATGCCGGGAATTTCTGAAGGGCAGGCTAACCTCGAGTTAGCGTTAAAGCTGTTTCTTCCTGTGATATGGATTCCTTTAATTATCGGCTACATGTACTATTCTGCATATCTGGACCGGTATAATTGGTCCAAAACCCAATTTGCCGGAGGAACTTTCAAGTATGATGCTACCGGAGGCCAATGGTTTTTATTGAACATCACCAATCTATTGCTCCTCACATTCACGGCGTTCCTTGCCCTTCCGTTCGTAATCATACGATACCGAAAATTTTTGGCAAAACATCTGACAGTACATGGCAACATGCAATTATCACAGATCGTTCAGGAAGCGCAAAAGAGCAGTGCCCTGGGCGAAGGAGCCGCCGATGGTTTTGATATGGACATCGACATTGGACTCTAACCGGTTTGGCTTCCAGCCTTCTGATAGAGTATGAATGCCACCCCATCCGAGTTCTCGGGTACCTTTTATGACGGCAAAAGCGCTAATAAGTATCCAGTCAAGCTCCGCCTGACCGCTCAGCAATTGGTGCTGTATTTTCCCGACGGCCATCAGATTCAATGGCCCTATACCTCCCTGCAATTATCCAGGACTAATTCGACAGGCCCGGTTCGTCTGGAGCGCTCCACTTCCAATCCCGATATCGTTCCTGAAGCCATCGTGATCGAAGATCCGGGTTTTCTTCATGAAGCGCACCGAATAGCGCCGGGTGCTCTGGGCAATATATGGAATCAGCCTCACAAAAGATCCTTAAGATATGTATTGATGATTCTGGCGCTGGTCGTTATTCCCCCCTTAATTTTTGCGATTTGGGTCTATGCCATTCCGGCGATGACCAATGCGGTTGCCGACAAAATCCCGACAACATGGGAAGAGAAGTTGGGGCAGGATTATTTTCAGATGCTGTTCAAGGATTCTATCAAGGAGCCCGATCCTCAGGTGCGCAAGGCCCTGGATGCCATTTCCAAACGATTGCTGACAGCGGTTCCGGATCAACCTTATCATTTTCGAATTCATGTCCATCCGTCTAAAATGGTCAACGCCATGGCTTTGCCGGGTGGTACCATTGTGGTGTTTCAGGGACTCATCAACGCAACGGAAACTCCGGAAGAGTTGGCGGGAGTGCTGGCTCATGAATTTCAGCACGTGTTGAAACGGCACTCCACACGCAATATCATCCGGTCCGAGGCGATCCATTTATTTGGGATGATTATTTCCGGCAACTCGGATTCCATGACCAATGTGATTTTACAAGCCGGCAGTGTTTTGGAGCATTTGCGTTACAGTCGACAACTGGAATCCCAGGCAGATTCCGAAGGGATGAAGATGATGCTGGCGACCCACGTTGATCCGCAGGGAATGATCCGGGTGTTTGAGAAGCTGGAGGAAGAACAGCACCGTCAACTGAACTCGATGAAAAAAGATAAGAAGACGGCAGACCCTGAGAAAAAAGATTCTGTAGAAAAGGATTCCAAAAAGACGGATAAGGAAGGTATAACACTCCCAGAATGGACAAACTATCTCTCCACCCACCCCGAAGGCAATGACCGTGTTGAAGTCCTCAAAAAATTATCCAAACATTCGGTCCAGAAGCCCCGGCCTCTTCTCCCCGGTTTTGATTGGAAAAGTATGCACCGGGAAACGAAGGAAACAAAAGGATCAAGCTTTATCTTCTAATTTTTCCCCGGAGTTGTCATGATCGTCGTAACCGGCGGCGCAGGTTTTATAGGCAGTGCGCTCGTGCATGCCCTCAACCGGCGCGGATGCACCGATATTTGTGTCGTCGACGTTGAGGATCATCCAGAGAAGACGAACAATCTGGCCGCCCTGAAATTTTCACGCCTCGTCAACCCGGAACCCTTTCTCGAGCAGGTGCTCGCCGGGTCTGTGGAAGGAATGGACACCCTGTTCCACCTCGGTGCCTGCTCCTCCACCACCGAAACGGACATCGACTTTCTCACCCGCAATAATTTTCAGTTCACTCAACATTTGGCGCGGTTTTGTCTGGAGCGGGATATCCGGTTCATCTACGCTTCCAGCGCGGCCAGCTATGGCGATGGCCAGCAAGGGTATTCGGATGACGTTTCCCGTCTGGCAACATTAAAACCCCTCAACCCGTACGGACAGAGCAAACAGGATTTCGATGTGTGGGCTCAGCAGGAAGGGGTGTTGAGTCGGATGGTGGGCCTCAAGTATTTTAACGTTTTTGGACCCAACGAGTACCATAAGGAAGACATGCGCAGTATGGTGCTGAAAGGGTACGAGCAGATTCGCGATACCGGCAAGATGCGACTGTTCAAATCCTATCGCAAGGAGTATGGCGATGGCGAACAGGTGCGGGATTTTATTTATGTTGAGGATGCGGTGGCGATGACCCTGTTTTTTCACGATCACCCGGAGATCAACGGACTGTTCAACGTGGGGTCCGGGCAGGCGCGGTGCTGGAACGATCTGGCGGCGGCGCTCTTCGGCGCGATGAACCGCGAGCCGGTGATCGAATACATCGAGATGCCCGCATCCATACGGGACCAGTATCAATACCACACCTGCGCGGAGATGGACAAAATCCGGAACGCAGGATATATCTCCCCCACACTCTCCCTGGAAGACGCCGTCAACGATTACGTCAACCAGTACCTCATTCCCGGCAAGCATCTGACTCTCTGATGTGATTTGCAAAAAGCGATCAAAATTAATACGGATTTAATTCCATTCCCTCCCAGGTTTTGATACCCTTTTTGTCGAACTCACCCACGGATTTGAAGGGAATACCGATGACTGATTTTTCAGAAGAGACCCTGGTGGCTTTCCTCGAAGATCACAGAGAGCATACAGAAGCGGACACCGTTTTGAAAAAGGCGGAAGCCATTTTGAAGCTGTTGAAGCATCGGCTCAGTCTGCCTTCGATGGCCCGCATGCATTTACCCCGCGTGGATTTGTGCGGGGTGGATATGTCCTATGTCGATTTGTGCGGAGCCAACCTGGAGGGCGCGCTTTTAGTCGGTACGGTTTTCTCTCAGGCCGACTTGATGGAGACTGATCTCACCCGCGCCAATCTGGGCGGCGCTAATTTTTTCGATGCCGATATCAGCAAGGCCTGTTTTCTCGAAGCCAACCTGGCCAAGGTGGATTTTTCCGAGGTGAATGCGGCAGGGGCCAACTTCACCGGTGCGGATATAGGGCACGCGTCGACTTTGATGGAGGGCAATTTTGCCGGTGCCGATTTGTCCAAAACCATTTTACAGGGCGCCAAACTGCAGTCGGCGGACCTCACCGGCGCGAATTTAAAAGGAGCCGACCTGCGCGGGGCGGAAAACTTGTCCTGCGAACAACTCCGTTCGGCAATCATCGATACCACCACCCAACTCCCCGCCTACATGAAAATCAACTGGCTCAACGACAGCGAATACGAGTGCGAAGTGAACGAGGAATAGCGGCCTCTATTCATCGGCGGAGTACCTCCGCAGGTAATTTTTAAAGTTCCGGTCACACCTCAACGCCTTAACAAAATCAGCTCCGGCTTAGGGTATTAAAACCCAGATTCTTTCCTTCGACAAGCTCAGGACAGGCTACTTCGGTCCTCAGAATGACAAGATACACCCAATTTGTCATCCTGAGCGCCAGCGAAGGATCTAGGTTTTCCTGATAACCGTACTTACGCAAAGGCTCCTATTCAAGGAGGGGTTAGGGGTGGTTGATTTTCTCCCTCTTCTCCGAAGGGGGCCGGGGGGCTTCTTCCTTCTGTTTTTGTAGTTGCCCCATTCATGGGGCTGTCATTTAAAAACATAGATCCTTCGTCACCCATGGCTCCTCAGGATGACAATACCTGGCTCTTTGTCATTCTGAGCGTTAGCGAAGAATCTGTGTTTTAATCATTCTAAACCGCTCGATAAACCGAGCAACTACAAAACATAGACTCCCTCCTCTGGAAATTCAATTTCTTAACGCCCTCATGGGCATTAACCTGATAGAGAAGAAGTTGCTGCCTGTATCGGTCTCAAGGCTAGGGCCGGCTTTCAAGATGGAAAAGGAACGCGGAAAACCGAAATCGTTATGGTGTCAAGAAGAGACTTGACCCCTCTTTCTGCCCTCCGTGAGATGTGCCAATCAAATATCCAGATTGATTGATCAATAAGGAAGAGAATATTAACCTCTACAGGTGATCGAAGGTGGTCACCTTAGTAATTCTGGGGGCTTTTTTCGGGAAGGGATGAAATCTGAGCTTATAGCTTTACGGCCTTGCGGGAATTGTTGGTCCAAATAGCTACTGTATACAACAAGACAAAAATTTAACCAATAGAATACCTCTTTAAATTCTTATAGTTATTAAACTTATCAGATGTTATATTCCTTTTAATTTTATATATCAGAATATCATTATTCTGATATAATGATTTATTAGATCAATATGTGGTGTGAAATCATTTAGTTACCCCATATATTGTATACGTAGCTATATAGGAAATATGTAATAATCCAAACTATTTATCAGAATATCAATATTCTGATAAATAGTTTAAGAAGAAATACTATGCTAATAAAACACCACAATCCAAAATTTTTAGGTTCCCAAGAAATAGATTTAGATTCAAATAAATTTAGGAGGGAGCTTGATGAAGCCACATATGCATTGGGACTTCTGGAAGGGTCTCAAAGAAAATTGCAGAACCCCTCACTTCTAATTTCACCACTGTCCGCAAAAGAAGCAACTGTTAGCTCCAGAATTGAAGGAACTATCAGCACCATCTCAGATGTTTTTCTTTACGAAGCTGGGGGAAAACCAGAAAGCGCAGATTCAGCCCAAGTCTCAAATTATAGGAGTGCTGTAAAACATGCTATGCAAGAACTCCAAGAAGGCAGGAAAATCAGTCATAATTTAATAAATTCTTTACATGCAATATTACTAAGGGGTGTTAGGCATAAGGGTTCTCTTGGGCAATATAGAGAAGACTTAGTTTATATAGGCAAACCTGGAGACCCGGTTGAAAAAGCCAGTTATATACCTCCAGAGTTCTTGTTAGTTCAAAGCTACATGGATGACTTGATAAAATATATAAAAGAAAATCCAGAAATACCTCTTATTAAAGCAGGTCTTGCTCATTATCAGTTTGAGGCTGTCCATCCATTTAATGACGGAAACGGAAGATTGGGAAGACTTCTTGTGCCCCTAATTCTTTATAATGAAAACAAACTTTCATCTCCGATTCTCTATTTAAGCGGATTCTTTGATGAAAACAGAGATGAATATATAGACCATCTACATACAGTGGATAAGACTGGGGAATATGATGCCTGGTTAGCATTTTTCTTTAGAGGGGTTAAAACCCAAGCGGAGGCAACACAAAATTTAATCGATCAGATATATCAACTTTTTGACCATACAAGACAAATATTTAAAGTTACAAAATCACCTTATTTAGTCCCATTTATAGAATTTATATTTGAGAAACCCTATTTTACGATCTCTCAATTGATGTTTTATACAAAAGGGACTTATGTTACTGCTAACAGACTTATTCGGTTATTTAAAGATAAGGGAGTAATAGAGGAGGCTTCTTTTAGATTGGGTAACACAAAAATTTATATATTTAGACCGTTAATAGAACTCCTTAATTAAAAGCGGTGTCCATCGCCCACAACGTAAGGTTGATCCATCAATTGTAAGAGAAAAGCGATTTCCATAATATATTTCTGGGGACAACTTTGGGGGCATCTTAAAAAACCTGATCTCAATAATTTCTTTATTCGCAAAGAGTTATAAAACCTATTCAGTAGTCCCCGCCTCTTAAAAAGAGCCAATCCTTGAGGCCAGCGTGGCACTGGGTCCAATTTTGCTCCGGGCCTTGCCCGGCCAGTGGAGGTTCTTCGCTATGTTTTTTGTAGAAAGTCGGCGAGTTTGTCAAAGGTGGCGGCGAAGTATTCGTGGGAATAATTGACGCCGTTGTGGTGCAGGAGTTCTTCAAGCTCGTCTGGAATCTTTTCCTTGGGCGGGTATTGGAATTCATCGACCATGAGCGGGACGATGTTCCGGTGGGTGGTGATGGCATGGGAGATTTCCCTGCGCAACCAGTCGTCGTGCGCCTGGCACCGGTCCATCGAGCCGGGCGACAAGACCACCACGAAGTTGGGGACTGATTCGATTTCCCGCAGTAACCGTTCCCCAAACTGTTTCGGCCCGAGATCGTCGACATCCAGAAAGGACAGGTGTCCCCGTTTTTTTAATTCCGATTGAACGATACGCGCCATGATGGAGCCGGTCTCCCTGCGATAACTGATGAAGGTCGTTTTTTTCACCGGCAGTTTGATTCCCATGACCGCGGAGCCCTGGGTTGCCAGTTCCGGTTGCACCTTTTTGATTTTGTCCACAATGCGGTGATCCCACAAAACGGCGACAGAAGCGCTGAAGATGCCGACGAATCCGCCCATGAGCAGATCCGGCACCCAGTGAATACCCAGGGTGAACGAAGACAGAATCACCATGATGCCCAGCAGGCAAATGGGGTTCTTGAATTTGAACCGGTAACGGTAGCAGACAAAAATCATCACCAGAGTAAAAGCCGCGAAGAGACTGGG
Organism: Nitrospinaceae bacterium; assembly: GCA_029261395.1. Classification (GTDB taxonomy): domain Bacteria; phylum Nitrospinota; class Nitrospinia; order Nitrospinales; family Nitrospinaceae; genus SZUA-226. Next base: position 52,421 of record JAJDBJ010000047.1, on the reverse strand, counting down.
AAAAGCGTTGTCCAACGCACGGAACGACCGGTACGATTCAATCCATCCGGTGGACACAATATCGGAGAGCAATGTGGCGTTGGCTGGCGGAAACGCCCAGCGTTCTGGAACCGGGAAAAAAATAAAGAAGCACAGGGCGATCACATAACTGATGGCGAGCCCGAGGGTCATCACGCGGAAAGGTGTGATCTCTCTGCGGAACAGCAGGCCGCCAATCACTGCCAGCAACAACACGGGGCATAAAATGTAGTAGGAAATGGAATGAGCCGCCGCCGCCCCTTCACCGAGTCCCTCAAACTGCGAGAAATCCAGATTCCCTTCCAATTCCATAAACGCCTGGGCGATTTCATAACCCGTTTCATAATGCGCCGGGTTATTCAGGCTCGACTTCATCTGGGTCTGGATATAGTTCACGGTGAACACCGTGAGCAGGATGAAGATCAATCCCAGACGATTATTTAAAATACGATGACTCATGATTTTTCTTTATGACGGTCGGGCGTTTTAGGTTTAATGATCACCTCGACCAAAGTGAACAAGGCGGCCAGTCCAAACAACCCGATCAAAATTTTGGTGGTCAGTTTGTAGGCCTCCCCGGCGTCGGGGGTTCGCTCCAGAAACACCCGGTAGGCGACATTGCTCAAAGGCTCGAACCCGAACTTGCCATCTTCCATTTGCGGGAAGCCCTTGCCCTTCAGTTGGAATGAATAAAAATCCGAGTGGGTAACTTCCACGTCGAAAGGCGTGTCCACCGTGTACTCGTTGGTATTGAAATCACTCCACGTGATTTTTTGAACCTTCAGTTGTTGGCCCACGGGAATTTGAAAATCGACATCCCGCAGAACCCGGGCGGTTTCGTCATCGAACGGCCAGACATAACGGATGCGGTGCATTTTATAGTCGATTACCCGGCTGATGCGCGATGCCAGGTTTTGCATATCTCCGATGCGATAGCTGACTGAGAATTCCTGGGTCAGGCCCGAATCCATGATGGTACTGGTCAGCAGGATCGACTGGTCATGCCAGGTTTCCAGCGTCCAGAGCACGTCAAACGCGCTGTGGTAGTCTTCATCGAAGAGCACCATTTCGGTTCCGGAAAACCGCACCGCCTGGCGGGCCGCCTCCAGATGTTTTTCATCGATTCCGGAGTTTTCCTTTTGAGATTTACGAACGTTGATCACCACAGGGTGAGGCGTGGTTTGAGCCAGGGAACGCAAGTTGGACAGAGACTTCCGCGCCTTGGGGCTGGCGTTGAAATCTTCCCACTTCAATATGTCTCCTTCACCGATGTCGGTCGCCTCCATCTTGCGGATGGTTTCGAGAATCTGGTCCTTGATCTGCCCGATGAGTTTGTTAAACGGTTTGACCATCACCAAGAGGTCATTGGGCGGCGAGTAAGGCAGTTGGATGAACTTGAGATCGGGATCGGTTTCGAACTTGATTTTGACACCGCCGCGCACGGCCGCGAAATCTGCCTGCCGACCTTTGATGATAGGGATCAACTCGGAAGAACTGGCAATCCCATCCGGCTCCAGGCTGTGAATCATGATGAATTTCTGTTTGCCTTTAGGTTGGGTGAACAGGGAAAAGATGCCTCGTTTCTTGAAGTATAAAGAAGGCAGAAAATGACTCGAGGTGCTGAACTTGCTGTGATAGACGAAACGTGCAGGCGTTTCCCTCTGCTTTAGGATTTCGATGAAGTCTTTTGTCTGCGCTTCCGGGTTGCCCAGGTGGCGGGAAAAATCTTCCAGGGCTTCGGTTGTTTCATAGCCGAAATCTTTGTGAACGACGAGGTAGCTGTCACCGGTAACGCTATTGGAACTTTTATTTAAATACGTCCCCACAATTTCCATATTCGCCCCCAGCATTTCCGCGACGACAAAGGCGTAAGGCGTGACCCGGGCCAACAACGGCCCCTGCTTTTCAGGATCCCAGTTCATCAGGGTTTGGATCGACGATTCATATCCCATTTCCTGCGTTTCAAAGGTCACGGGAACTTTGTGACGCAAATAATCCAGAAGCTTCTGGTCGGCCAGCTTGGTATCTGCATCCGGAGCCACCGACAAAAACTGGATGGGAGTTCTTTGTTGGGAAGCCGCGGTGCCAGGAAACACCACACACCAAACCAGAGCCAGCGCCCATAAATAAATCAACTGCGGTCGTGCCATTTCAATTTTCTCCAAGGTGATACATACGGATTCTTCCAAAATTTTTGGGCAGGGGGTGGTTGCCCACGTACTCACACCGATAAACCCCGGCCGCCTCAATGGAAATCAGTGCGGCAAAGGGTTCCGTCACATAGACCGATCCCACCGGAGTGCAGGGCTCCAGCCGGGCGGTTTTGTTGACATGCGTCCCGAAATATTCTTTTTTACAAGTGAGGGGATTATACCCCTCAAAAATCGGTCCCACATGCGTTGCGACCCGTAACCCCAGGTCCTCCGGTAACCCCAGTTCGGCCAGTTCCTGGTCGGAGAAGATCCGGGTCAGCTCCAGCGAAACCCGGGCGGCGGAAGTCACGGAATCCATGACCAGATAAATCGCGTCTCCCCACGTATTGGCGAACAAAATTGTTCCGGAATGGTTGTTAAAAATTTGTTCCAGATGGTGGAACCACCGGGAAATGAACTGCGGCAGTTGTTTTTCCTTAAGGTTGCTGTAGCCTTTCACATCGGCAAAAATCATGGCCTTCATGTGGCGCTTCAGCTCAATTTTTTGGGATGAAGCTACCGGTAACGGAGCCACCCCTTTGGAACGGGGTTCCGGCACCGGGATGATCAGGTTCTTTTGCCCCAAAGCTTCCCAGCGTTGCATGGCGGCGGCGGTGCCTCCGGGGCTGGCGGATGGCTGGCCGTTCCACAACGCCACCTGGTAAGCCTGCGACCCCAGAGTTTGCGATCGCAGATACGCCAGTCCCATGATCTGCAGGGAACACGCTTCGTACAGCAAGTCGTAACCGGTGTAGGCGTCCTCCACGATTTCATAAAACGAGGCGGCACGTTCCAGCGCCCGGTCAAATCGTTCCTCCCAGGCCGGGCCTGCCGGTGAGACCGAGGTGCGTTTGAATTCTTCCCGGGAGAACGGCAAAATCACGTTCAATTCTCCGTTTTGTTTCAATATTTCCTCAGCAACCATTAAATCGGCGCCACACGCCAGCGCCCCAAAGGCGATTTTGATTTTATGTTTTTCCAGCAGGTTGCGAATCTGTTTGCGGAGCATCTCTTCATCCGCAGGATCGATGCCGGGAGATTTTCCCATGCCATGAATGGTTTGCCCCATAAAAGCAATCACCGTGGGAGGCTGGATGGCCTGGATGCAACCGGTGGAGATTCCCCGATGCTCGCAGATCAGGGATAATTGTTTCCAGGTGGTGCTCAGTTGACCATAATCATGATAGCGATCCATATAGGCGTGAGATAAAACCGAGGCGATTTCATCCTCTTTTCCCAAAAGAAGATTCGCTTCGGCGCGTGTCACGTCGAGATAATAATCCTCATCGCCATGGGTGGAAGAACTTTGGTCGCACAGTTTCAAAACTTCCTTTGCCAATTGATGGCAGGCAGTGGTATCGCCAATGATCAATGACAGAGTTGCGGCATTGATGGCGGGATAGTAATTATTGTTAATCCGATACGCTTCAAGATAAAGGTCCCGGGCTTTTTTCCCCAACGACGCTTTGATTTTTAGATCCCTGGCTTTTAAAAACTGATCTTTGTACAGTCGCGCTTCCAGAGAAAGATTGTCCTCAGTGGGAGGCAGTACGTCTTTCACTTTTCGGTACAAATGTTCCGCCTGGGTCGTAGCACCACTTCTGGCCAGACTGAGGACAGCCAAATGAGCCAAAATCGGGTCGACGCTACCCTGGTCTTCGAGGGCCTTGTAGGCCACATCATAGACCCCGACAAAATCGCCCTTTTTTAATAGCTCGCGCGCCTGGCAAACCAGTGGCTCCGACTGCATGTCCTGAAATCCTTTTATAGTACTGAAATTACGTGGGTAAGGTACATTCCATTCTAACTCAAAGGACGTCTTTTGATAAATGAAACCGAAAAGTTTCCGGTGACGATTCCCAAATGAAACCCTTTGATTCTTCACGGATTTGGAGGATTTCGTTGATTTTAGGTGAATTGGAGGCAGTCTATCTTTGGAGGTCCTCTAAAATCAAGGGTGAAAAGGCTATCCCGAACCATGGAAAAAGGTCTGGAGTCGCGTCAAGGTGGGCCTTATACTCAAGGGAAAACAAGACAGTTATTCGAAGCAATGTTATCTGATACGGTAGATTCACCTATGACCGCTCAAAATCAAGGGTTGAAAATAATCGCGCTGGCCGGAATGTATTTTATTACGGCTTGGAGTATCAGTACCGTGGGCCTGCCGGATGGCTTTAGTTTGCCCATTTATCTCGCGGCCGGGGTGGCGCTGGGGGGAGTTATCTGTTGCGGGGCTCGGCTATGGCCGGGAGTTTTTTTGGGGGCCCTGGCATTCAATGCCTGGTTCATGAACTATGTGGCTCCTTCTGTGGATGTGCCGGTTTTTACCATGATGTTGACCAGTTCCGGAATGGCCCTGGCGGCCGTCACCCAGGCGCTTGTGGGTGCCTTTCTGTTTAACCGATTTGTCAATTCATCCACTCCATTGAATCGGATCAAAGATACCCTGATTTTCATATTTCTTGTGGCGGGTGTGGGATGTATCGTCAGCGCCTTAATGAGCATGACTATTCTCAATTGGGGCGGTCATCTGCCATCGGAGAAACTTGTTCAAGAAGGGGTTACTTGGTGGCTGGGAGATGTTATGGGGGTTCTTCTGGTTGCCCCTCTGTTTTTTGTGTTTCGTCAGCCTTTAAGTTTTAGATGGACCCCCGCCCGCAGGATTGAAGTCAGTATTTTATTATTATTGTTTTACATTACCAGCCAGATGGTGTTTGGGGATTGGTTGCAATACAGTCATTACCCCTTGGTTTACCTGCTGGCTCCGTGCCTCGTCTGGGCCGCATACCGCTTTGGCCATCCCGGAACCGTGATTGCGATCCTGATGGTTTCCTCAACAGCTGTCTGGGGAACGATGGCAGGAAGAGGACCGTTCACCCTGGGGCCTTTAGACGAATCGCTTGCCTTGTTGCAATCGTACCTGCTGGTCCTGACGATCATGACGCTGATTCTATCCGCGGCGGCGACTGAAGCGGAGAGCGCTTACACGCAATCGGTCCGATTTGGTCGAGTGCTGGACGAATCCTCCAATGAAATTTATTTGTTCGATGCAAAAACTCTCAAATTTGTTCAAGTCAACCGGGGAGCCCAGGAGAATCTGGGTTATACGCTGGACGAACTGCAGTCCTTAACACCGGTAGATCTGAAGCCCGATCTCTCCCTAAAGGATTTTGAAACGCTTCTTAAGCCGCTCCGCTACGGTACCGGTGATCTGGTGACTTTCCAGACCCGTCACCAGCGTAAAGACGGAACCTTTTATCCGATCGAAACCCGGATCCAGTTGTCGCAAACCGAGGTCTTTCCGGTTTTTGTAGGCATCGTTCAAGACATCACCGAAAAGAAAAAGACAGAAGAAGAACTAGCCGGACATCGTCACCACCTCGAAGAACTGGTCATGCAAAGGACGGCCGATCTGGAATCGACTCATTTGCAACTGCTACACGCCGAAAAATTATCCGCCACCGGCAAGATGGCGGCTTCCATGGCCCATGAGTTCAACAATCCTATTTTTGGTATACGCAATGTTCTTGAAAAAATATTGAGGCGGGTCCCAATGGAAGAAAACGACACTCGTTTTGTTAGATTAGCGATACAGGAGTGTGACCGGGTAGCGATGCTGATCCGGAAAGTTCTCGATTTTCACAGCCCGTCGACGGATGAAAAAGAATGGATTGATATTCATGAGTCCATCGACGACATGATTCTTTTGATTCATGAGAGATTCGGTATGCGCGGTATCCATCTGGTCAAAGAATATGCAGCGGACATGCCAAGTATTCAAGCCGTTCCGGACCAGTTCATGCAGGTTATTTTAAATATTTTACAAAACGCCGAAGAGGCGATCCCCGAAGGTGGGGGCAGGGTGACCATTACCACATCGACCAAGAACGGCAATGCGCAGATTCAAATCAGAGACACCGGAGCGGGAATTTCCACCCAAATAATGAAGAATATTTTTGACCCGTTCTTCACCACCAAGCCCGGTGTCAAAGGCACGGGTCTGGGGCTTTCGGTGACCTATGGGATTATCAAAAAACATAGGGGGGAGATTCTGGTCGACAGCCTGCCGGGACGCGGAACCACCTTTACCATTTTACTACCGATCAAGAAGGCGAATCCCGCCGCCCTACCGGGTTAAAAACAAAAGCCGGATTTCCTTCATGTTTTTCCTGCTTATTGCTGATCTCCTGCATTAAATGCCTTATAATAGACGAGTTACAGTGATACTAATTTTTCGAGCCGCAGTCTGTTCAGCAGGAGTCCCGGTCCCTCGGGCCCCGTTGGAGAGATGTTGGGCCCGATCAGAGTGCCTCGGATTTTCATGTCTGTTTTAACCATCAAGAATTGTCTCGACCCTGTCCTGCGTAAAAAGTGCGACTTGATCCAGAATATCAATGAGGGTCTTGTGACTTTGTCTGAGGATATGATCGAAACCATGTATGCCGCGTCGGGAGTGGGTCTGGCCGCCAATCAGGTGGGTATTGCTTCACGATTGATCGTCGTGGATCTGGGGTTTAAAGAAGAAAAGCATGAACCTCTCATCATCGTCAACCCCGTCATCACCGCCTCAGAGGAAGAACAAACGGGACAAGAGGGTTGTTTGAGTATTCCCGAGGTCTATGCCGACGTCAAACGATTCCAACGGGTGGAAGTCAAAGGCGTGGACCTGAACGGCAAGGATGTCCGTATGGAAGTGGAGGGTTTCATGGCACGCGCATTCCAGCATGAAATGGATCACCTCGAAGGCAAGTTGTTCTGGGATATGCTGGGCAAGATCAAGCGCGACATGTTGAAGCGGAAATTTAAAAAAATATTGAAAGAGACGCAGGAATGAATCTTGTTTTCATGGGTACCCCGGACTTTGCCGTGCCGACTCTGAAGAAACTTCACACTTCCCAACATTCTATTCTAGCCGTGGTGACTCAGCCGGATCGGCCCAAAGGACGTGGACAGGAAATGCAGGCCTCCCCGGTGAAGCGGTATGCTTTGGAGCAGGGGATTAAGGTGTATCAACCCGAGAAGGCCAGCGCACCTGAGTTTGTTGCGGAACTGGCAGAGTTGCAACCCGATCTGATTGTGGTGATTGCCTACGGTCAGATCCTGCGGGAAAACCTTTTATCATTGCCAAAGCATTTTTGCATGAACATTCATGCGTCCCTGCTACCCAAATACCGGGGAGCGGCGCCGATCAACTGGGCTATCATCAACGGCGATAAGGAATCGGGTGTCACCACCATGAGAATGGACAAGGGACTGGATACCGGCGATATCCTGCTCATGAAAAAAGTTGCGATTGAAAATGACGATACCGCTCAACACCTTCACGATAAATTATCAGAAGCGGGCGGGGCCTTGGCCCTGGAGACGGTCGACCAATTGGAAAAAGGCCCGTTGACGTTCATTTCCCAAAACGATGCCGAGTCGACTTACGCACCCAAACTCAAAAAAGAAGACGGTTGCCTGCATTGGGATCAGGAAGCGGAAACCATTCGAAACCGGGTCCGTGGCATGGAACCCTGGCCGGGGGCGTTTGGATTTTTAAAGGGCAAGCGTCTGCGTTTCTGCAAAGTCGAAACCGGACCCGGAACAAAAGATGATGCGCCGGGTGTGGTGATGCGTGTGTCCGATTATGGAATTGAAGTCGGGACCTTGAAAGACAGGATCATCGTGACCGAAATTCAACCGGAAGGTAAAAAAAAGATGGCCGTCAAAAGTTATTTGCAGGGGCACCCGGTGGAACCCGGCGAGCGGTTTGACGTTTCCGAAGTTTCCGCTTAGAAGAGGCAGGCAATAAATGGAAAGAACATTGGTGACAGGGGGCGCAGGATTTCTGGGTTCGCATTTGTGCGACACTCTGTTGAACGCAGGCCATGAAGTGATTTGCATGGATAACCTGATCACCGGGAGCATGGACAACATCGCCCATATCCAGAGCGACCGGTTTCATTTTGTGAACCAGGATATCTCACAACCGTTCACGGTGGCGGGCAAACTGGATCACGTCATGAATCTGGCGTCTCCCGCCAGTCCTGTGGACTACTACGCTCACCCGGTAGAAACGCTCAAGGTGGGATCGTTTGGCACTTACAACGCGTTGGAGTTGGCCCGCGAAAAAGGGGCGGTGTTCTTCATGGCCTCCACTTCGGAGGTGTACGGCGACCCGTTGGAGCACCCACAGCAGGAGACGTACTGGGGCAACGTCAATCCCATCGGGCCGCGCAGTGTGTACGACGAGCCCAAACGTTTTTCCGAAGCCATGACCATGGCCTATCATCGCACCCACGGGGTCGATACCCGCATCGTCCGTATTTTTAATACCTACGGACCGCGCATGGCGATCAACGACGGACGCGCCATCCCCAATTTTCTTTATCAAGCGTTGAAGGGGGAGGATCTCACCGTGTATGGCGACGGTTCACAGACCCGTAGTTTCTGCTATGTGTCCGATCTCATTGATGGCTTCATCCGGCTTCTGAAATCCGGGCATACGAATCCGGTCAATATAGGGAATCCCATTGAAATGACCTTGCTTGAGATGGCGGAGAAAATTTTGCAAGTGACCGGGAGCCGGAGTAAGATTGTTTTCAAGCCGTTGCCCGAGGATGATCCCAAAGTGAGGCAACCGGACATCAGCCAGGCGCGGAAACTGTTGGACTGGGAACCGAAGGTCAAGTTGGAAGAAGGATTGCGGGATACATTGGACTATTTCCGAAAGCACATCGACGCACACAAAACCGAACCGTGAGCTTATGGGAAAAGAAGACGCTTCTTCAATCAAGCATTGGCCCGAAGATGAACGTCCCCGCGAACGGTTGGCCAAGCTTGGAGGAGACTCGCTTTCTGATGCTCAATTGCTGGCCATTCTGATCGGTTCGGGAGCCAGCGGCGCTAACAAAAGTGCCGTTGATATCTGCCGCGACCTTCTCAAGGTGTTTGGGAATCTGAGTGATCTGGACCGCGCTTCGATTCATGAGCTCTGCAAGGTAAAAGGGATTGGGTTGGCGAAGGCCTCTCAGATCAAGGCGGCGTTGGAGGTGGGCAAGCGGATGGCCTCCATCCGGTCCGGCAATACAGACAGGATGACTACCAGCCGGGCATTCGTGGAATACTTTTCGCCCTTCATGAAAAACCTTAGAAAGGAAGTCGTCAAAGTCGCCTTGCTGGACAACAAACTTAAAATCATCAACGATTTTGTTATATCAGAAGGCAGTGTCAATTCCAGCATTGTGCATCCGAGGGAAGTGATGATCCCCGCGATCAAGGAATCGGCGAGCAGGATTGTTCTGGTTCACAACCATCCCAGTGGTGACCCGTCCCCCAGTCAGGCGGATATCGAAATCACGCATCGGGTGAGTAAGGCCGGAGAAATTATCGGGATCAAATTATTGGACCACATTATAATCGGTGGAACGGAATTTTACAGTTTTGCAGACGAAGGGATGATTTAAATATGGATCGTATCAAAGAATTTCTTTATGAAAGCGCAGAGTTAAAAAAAACCGTCGCGGATACGTTGGCGGACAAAATTCTGGAAGCCGTCAACATGACGCGGGCCAGTTATGCAAATGGTGGCAAAATGATGCTGATGGGCAATGGCGGTAGCGCGGCCGATGCCCAGCACATCGCCGCCGAATTCATCGGCCGCTATAAGAAAGAACGTCGGCCAGTCGCGGCAATCGCCCTGACAGTGGACTCGTCCATCCTGACCTGTGTCGGTAACGATTACGGGTACGATGCCGTGTTTTCGCGCCAGGTGGAGGGTTTGGCCAAAAAAGAAGACGTGGTTATCGCCATCAGCACCAGCGGAAACTCGGAAAACGTCATCCGGGCGGTCGATAAGGCTCGCGAAATAGGCGCTAAAACCATTGGACTTTTGGGCAATGAGGGCGGAAAATTAAAGGGCAAGGTTGATCTGGCCATCGTGGTCCCGTCTTCAAATACCGCCCGCATTCAGGAAGCGCATATCACCATCGGGCATATCATCTGCGAAATCCTCGACGAGGAATTTGAATAAGTGAAAGCCAAGTTCAAACATTTTTTCGACAATAAAAAACGACCCAAGGTTTTGGTGGTGGGTGACCTGATTCTCGACGAGTACATCTGGGGAACGGTGAATCGCATTTCGCCTGAGGCGCCGGTACCGGTGCTGGAATCCAAATCGGAAAACCTGTCTCTGGGCGGAGCCGCAAACGTTGCCAACAATCTGGTGGCCCTCGGTTGCGAGGTGTATCTCGCCGGTGGCATCGGGCGCGATGAAAAAGGCGACAAATTGCTCGAGCTGATCAAGAACCGGTCCATTAACACCGACGGCATCTATCGGTTCGTGCATCGACCCACCACCTCCAAGGTGCGCGTCATCGCCAACAATCAGCAGGTGCTACGGATCGACAAGGAAGACAACCGGCCCATCACCGACGAAACCGAAAACAAATTTATCCAATACATCGAGGCCATCATTCCGGAAATGGACGGCGTGATCTGTTCCGACTACCACAAGGGCATTTTGACGGAAAAAATCACCCACACCATCATGCACTGCGCCAAAAACGCCAAGAAGCAGGTGGTGGTGGACCCCAAAGGGACGGATTTTCACAAGTACAATGGCGCTACCGTCATCACCCCCAACCAGAGCGAAGTGGAACGGGTCGCGCCCATCAAGATCAACAGCCGTGAAGATCTGGACCGGGCGGCGGAGTACCTGCTCACCCTGACCAAGTCGGAAGGTATTCTCATCACACGCGGCAAGGATGGGATGATTTTTTATCACAAGAAAGACAAGCCCTTCGAAATCTCAACCGTGGCCAAGGAAGTGTACGACGTGACCGGTGCGGGCGATACCGTCATCAGTGTGTTTGGGATGTCCCTGTTCAGCGGTTTCAGTTACGAAGAAGCCGCGTGGCTGGCCAACATGTCGGCAGGTATCGTCGTCGGCAAAATCGGCACCGCTGTGGTTACGCTGGACGAGATCAACGAATTTCTGAAAGAGGAAATGCTACGCACCTCCAGCGCCGTGCTGGAGTTGAACGAAGTCAAACAAATCGTGAGTCTGGCGAAAAGCGTCGGCAAGTCGATCGTGTTCACCAACGGTTGTTTCGATTTGATTCACGGCGGGCACATCGAGTTTTTACAGCAGGCCAAAAAGCAGGGGGATATCCTGATCCTCGGGATCAACAGCGACGAATCGGTCCGCGCCATCAAGGGCGACGGGCGACCGATCAAATCCCAGACAGAGCGCGCCAATATCCTGTCCGCCCTGCAGGACGTCGATTACATCACCATCTTCAATGAAGAAACGCCCGAAAGCCTGATCCGCGAAATCCGTCCCGATGTGTTGGTGAAAGGCGACGACTACAAACTGGAAGACGTCGTCGGACGTGAAATCGTCGAAAGCTACGGCGCGCGCGTGGCGCTGATCCCCATCGTCAAAGGCCTGTCCACCTCACGCACGGTCGATAAAATCCTGCAGGCCAACCGCGGTAATTGATCCACCACCCTCCAGAAAAACCCTTAGACAGGATAAACCTAGATCATTCCTCCCTGTGTTGTAGTTGCTCGATTTATCGAGCGGTTTTGAAATTCGCCTCATAAATGGGGCAACTACACTCTAAAAGCTAACCCAACTGTATCCTCCCCTTGAATAAGGGGCAGGTTTTATCCGTGTTTATCTGTGTTCATCTGTGGTCCATTGGGTTTTCTCTGCGCCCTCCGTGACCTCTGCGGTAAATTTTATCCTGTCAAATTTTTGGTCCTGGTCAAATCATCTTCACCAGTTCCTTAACCGCTTTATCGATACCCTCAGCCACTTCGCCGATGCTTTGCCCCAGCATGTAAGCCGGGGTGCTGACGATCCTGTTGGGCGCGTCCACCACCGCTTCAGTCACCACTGCGTTCTGATGATGGGTTCCCATCGCCTCCATTTTGGAACTGGTGTCGGCATCGTTACCGATGGTCAACGTCGGGTTCGCGTCCGAGTCCTCGTAAATTTTCGCCATCATCGCCGGTGCGATGCAACACACCGCCTGCGGTTTCTGCTTCGCTTCGAATTCCTTGACCAGCCGTTTCACTTCCGGGTGCACCACACAGTTTTCACCCTTCACCGCAAAGTCGCACAGGTTCTTGGCCGCGCCGAACCCGCCGGGGAAAATGAGAGCGTCGAGATCGTCTGCCTTCACGTCCGCGATGTCTTTGATGTCGCCGCGCGCGATGCGTGCCGACTCCACCAGCACGTTGCGTGTTTCGCCTTTGGCTTCCTCACCGGTGAGGTGGTTGATGACGTGCAGTTGGTTGATGTTGGGCGCCATGCACACCGCCTCCGCGCCTGCGCGGTCGATGGCTAAAAGAGTGATGACCGATTCATGAACCTCTGCGCCGTCGTACACGCCGCATCCCGACAACACGACTCCGATTTTCTTTTTCATATCCCGCCTCCGCCTGTTCCCTCAGGCCATTTAAGTTAGCGATTGAGCGATAAAACACCCTGATTTTCGTATTGGATGAGAGGATTTTAGCATAAATCCATGGAAGCGAGCCATACTTGGAGGTTCTGCATGATGGTGAGAGAGGGGTGAATCGCACTAAAAGGCGGATTTTATTTGGGAGAGCCCGATGTTTATATTAGAATCAACTCAATCAATTTAAATTCTGAATACTTTCATCCATCATCGGCGAAACCTTTTTGAGAAGTGACCATGAGCGCATCGAACCCGGTTACAGACAGTATCAGGCATTCCATTACCAAAAACGGATTTCCGGGGAAGGTGGTGCGTCTGCCGTTCAAGCCGGTCTACGACAGTTGCAAGAAAAACGGCACCGCGCTGACCGATGTTCTCGATTCTTTGAAGGCGGAGAACATTATCGGGTCGACGGAAGGGGATTACATCGTGTTCCGCTCGCCGGAACAAGCGGCGGAGGCGGTACAGGCCAAACAGGCCACTGCGAACGAGAGTTCAGACGATCCGTCCTGGTGGAGCAAGCTTTCGGGAATGGGTGATCTGTCGGGCATGGCCAAGGACGCGATGGACAAGATGACTCCGGAGCAACTGGCGGAGGTTAAAGACCGCGTTGCGAACATGAGTGACGAGGAAAAGAAAAACATCCTTAAAATGATGTCGCAGTTCAACAATCCTTTTAAAGGGAAATGACGTGAGACTCGCCGTTGACAACAGAAAGGGCTAAAACATGACTGACGTGAAAGCTTATGCCGCACAGAAGCAGGCAGCGCCGTTAAATGATTTCGATATTAAACGCCGCACCGTTGGACCGGATGATGTGCAGATCGATATTGCGTATTGCGGTGTGTGCCACAGTGATCTGCATATGGTCAATAACGATTGGGGAATCTCTGCCTACCCGCTGGTGCCGGGGCATGAAATCATCGGCGATGTCACCGCTGTTGGCGCGAAGGTCAAAAACTTCAAAAAGGGTGATCGCGTGGGCGTGGGCTGTTTTGTCGATTCCTGCCGCAGCTGCGAGGCTTGTGAAGCGGATCTGGAACAATATTGCCTGAATGGTTTTAAGATGACTTACGGTAGTGAAACGGACGACCCCGGTGGCTTCACCTTTGGCGGCTATTCCAAAGGGATCGTTGTTGATCAAAATTATGTTTTGCGTGTTCCGGAAAATCTGGATGGGGCGGGAGCGGCACCGCTTTTATGTGCCGGCATCACCACTTACTCCCCGCTGAAACACTGGAAGGTTCAAGCCGGTCAAACGGTCGGCGTGATCGGCCTTGGCGGTCTGGGGCATATGGGCATCAAATTTGCCCATGCGATGGGAGCCCGCGTTGTGATGATCACCACTTCGCCGGAAAAGGGCAAGGATGCCAAAGCGCTCGGCGCGGATGATGTTCTGATTTCAAAAGACGAGAGTGCCCTGGCCCAATGGGCGGGGAAATTCGACTTCCTGCTCAACACCATTCCCGTTGTGCATGATATCAACCCCTACATCAATTTGCTCAAATTCGATTCCACCATGTGCATCGTCGGCGCGATTGGAGAATTTGAATCCTTTCAAACCCCGCAATTGGTGTTTGGACGCCGCACGGTTGCCGGTTCGCTGATCGGCGGTATCAAAGAAACACAAGAGATGCTCGATTTCTGCGGTGAGCACAACATCACCTCTGATGTCGAGGTGATTGCCATGAAGGCGATCAACGACGCTTACAAGCGGATGCAGAAGTCCGATGTGAAATACCGCTTTGTGATTGATTTAAAGACGTTGTCGTAAACGCAAAAGGGGTTCTAGGTGCAGATTCAGCGGGAAAAAGCTGATGACCACTGCAAAAACGACGGAGGATGAGCCGTTGACAGGAGGCTGGAATGAAAGTTAAGGACTTGATGTCGAAGAAGCTGTTCACGGTGGGGCCGGAGGACATGCTGGACAAGGTGTTTTATCTGTTCAACTTCGAGGCGATTCGGCATGTTCCGGTGGTGGAGAAAGGCAAGGTGGTGGGAGTGATTTCCGACCGGGATATGAAAAAAATCATGGGTGCCCACAAAAAAATTGTCACCGAAAAAGTGGACGGGACTCAATTTACTGTCCATGCCCGGCGGGTGGCCACTATTATGAATCGCGGGCTCACCACCATCGGTCCAGACGACCAGGCGGCCGATGCCGCCGCTATTATGGCCAAACGTAAAATAGGCTGTCTGCCGGTGGTGAAAAAGGGTAAGTTGGTCGGGATGATCACATCTACCGATATTCTGCGCGCTTATGTCAAGCTGGCCCACGAGGTGGATAAAATGTTCAAAAACCTGGATCGATAGGAAACTTATGCTGATTTTTTCGAAAGACATTGGGGAACGGGACCACAAACACGCGCGGGAGGCTGACAATCCGGCGTTGCGCGAATATATGGAGTACCAGCGCAAGTTGTTTCCCTACACGGTCATCCGGGCAGGACTGGACCTGGCGTACAAGGAGCTGGACGATGTCCTCAACTACATCGATAATGACCACCAGAAGCCGGAAGGCTCGATGCGCGACGATTATCCCTCCGATATACCGGATTGGTATCGTCAGCAATTCCCCTGGTCGGGGTCGTTCATGGAGATGGAGGACATGCACTCCCTGCTGGTCATGTTGATCAAGGCGATGGATTCCTTCCGCACCTATGAGAAGGGGAATACCTTTCATTGGACCGTGTTGTACGATGCCACCCGCAATATTGTGAAGGTCTACAATGAACTGTTGAGCGCAGACCCCACACACGCCCGCGATATTCAGTTGAGCCAGGGGGTCGAGGTCAATTTCGAGGATTTCGTCAACAACTACTGGCCGCATCTGGAGTTCATGATTCTGTCCAAACCCGATTTCGCCCATACCCGGTTGATGGAGCGGGTCCTGCAGGTGGAAGATTTCGTCAAGGAGCGCATGGCCGATGGCGAAGCGCCTCTGGTCGCCCTGGAACAAGCGAGGAAACAGTACGACCTTGATCCGGCGACCCTGTCCCTCCTGCGGCGCGATAAGATCAGTCCCGATCAGGCCGCCCTGGAAACCTTTCCGTTGAAAGAGTCTCCCTTTGAGTCCCTGGCTCAAACAATAGGCGATGACTCGCCTTTTACCGGGCTCTCGCTCGTAGATGCGGAATATGAAAAAAACTTCCAATTGAGCCAGCAGGCCCCGGCATAGTCCTTCTATTTTCAGTAGGTTACCCGTTTTGAGAGGCGAAAGCTTCGGCAACCCCTCTGTGACAAGCCTGCCCCGGGACAATCGTCCTCAATCCTCACCCGTCTGCTTCAAAATCAAAAATGTTTTAATGTTGTGACATAACCATGACCTTTTCGAAATATCGGTTATCTAAACTGATTGCCTAAGAGAGAAAAGGTATAACAATATTTGGGCATTCAAAGAGGTGCAGACAATGAATGAGCAAAGCAAAAAAGAGATGGCGCAAGAATTATGGATGGAAATCAACCGGGCCATCATCACTTCGAGCAGGGTTCGCGATAGCCTCAATTGCATGAAGGAGAAAGGTATCCTGGACTATCTCTGTGAGCATGATTTTCTCCTGGATGGTAAGCAGTTGATCAAGAAAATGCTGGATGAACCCAGTCCGTTGGATGAGTCGGGGAATAAACAGCAGGAAGCTCTTAAAAATTCTGTGGAGATGTTTCTGGAGGAAAAGGGACAGTCTTTTTCGCCGGTCAAAAGTAATATCTTCCCAAAAGGATTCTTCTCGATCAATTAACCGGCATGCAGGTTTTTTGTTTGCTTGAAAGAACCTCCCTTTGATTCTCTGCCAGGCAATCCCCGCCTGCATCCGACGCGCTTTATATGAAGTGTCTTTTTAGACGCGGAATAAGAATTTATTTTAACCCTCATTCGTCGCCAAACTCCCGCTTAATGATTGAATTTTAAAGGGTAAGAAATAATGGATTTCGGATGTTTCGCAAAGGCACTTTTAATAATTTACAAAAAGGGGGAGGGCCTTTAACCTTAAAAAACAAGTTACGACTATGGTGCTTAAGGAAGCCGGATGAAAAAAAAATTACAGACATTAAACATGTGTAATTTTTGCACGCATGAAAGAAGCAGTTGTGGCGCGGAGCCGATACTCAGCCGGAACGTGACTTTGAATAATGGTTTCCAGCTGGACTCGCAAGAGGCCGTCGTCGCCTGCGACCAATATGAAAGTCCCGTCGAATTGTTGAAGAAGAAGTTTCACTAGCGAAAGTTTCCGCTTGTTCTGGTTTCGTCCAGGGAATGATGATGGAATTCACTCAATTCAGATTATTTTTAACAGGGCCTGAAACAATCTCTTTTTGCTAAAATAATTACATTTACCTTAAATGTGTCAACTTTGTAACATAATGGCAACTTTGCTGTAATATCGAACGTTTAGACTGACTTTGATAAAAGGAGATCGGATATTTTGAGACTTGGAATTTGGGAAGAGATGAGGTGTGGAAAATGAAAGAGCGCGATAAAAAAGAACTGGCGGAATTTTTATGGTTGGAGATCAATCGTGCCATCATCAATTCGAACAGCGTTCGTAATTGTCTTAAAATTCTGAAGCAGATGAATATGTTGGATTTCCTCTGTCAACATGATTATATTTTGGACGGCAAAAAGCTGGTTGAAAAATTACTGGACGAGTCTCAAAAACTGGATATGCCGGAAGACGACGACACCCCGGAAGATTCGATGGAAATGTTTTTGGAGAAAGATTCCGCTGTTCCTTCTGGCAATAATGATATGGATTTGTCCAAAGGACCTCTTTCCAAGCAATTGATTCGAGCGTACGGTTTCAGTAAAAACTAAGAGACCAGACGTTTCGCATAAGGTTTTACAAGGAGTGATTCCATTCCTTGCCGGAAGAGCACACCGTGACTTCTTGTATAAGGGCCGGCGAATATTGCCTGTCTGAAGGGCCCGGGCGGTTTATCCGTTCGGGCCTTTCATGTTACAATCCCAGAACTGATGATCTTTATCCTTCCCTGATCGCTCACTTGAAGTCATGACTCCCAAAAAACCTTCACTCCCGCGTCGATTCCGTGTGCAAGGCACCGATGGTATTCGTCGGGAAGTGCGCCCGTCCACCGATCCTTCACTCAAGGGTCTGTCCCCCCTCCAGTCTTTTCTGGATCAGGGAGTGATGACCGAAGAGTTCATGGAGCGCTATGTCTACGCACATGTGATTTCGTTGATCCGCGACCGGCAACTCAAGCGGGGCGATTCCTGTGTCGTCGGCTGGGACCCCCGCGATACCCGGGGAAAATACACCGGGGCGGTGGTGCGAGGCATCCGTAAAGCCGGAATAAACGCCCTGGTGCTGGGAGTGGTGCCGACACCTCTGGTGCCGATGGTCATGCTGTACAAGCAGGCTGGAGCCGCTTTTATGGTCACTGCCTCACACAATCCGAAGGACCAGAACGGAATCAAAACCTTTCTCGCTTACCGGGGGATGAAACTCCTGCCGGAAAACGATATCACTCTAACCGGCTCCCTGTTGTCTCTCGACTCCATCCGCAGTAAACCCTTAAAAGGCAAACGCATCGACAAAAGGCAGGAAGCCCTGGATTTGTTTCGGCGCTTTTCGCTGGACGAGGTGAACTCCTGGAGCCGGGAGGTCTCGTTTCAGGACATACTCCTGGTGGTGGACCCGGCACGCGGTTCGCTCACCGGCATTGCCGCAGAAGTATTTAAGAAAGCCGGATTCGGCAAGGTCATCGAACTGAACAACCGTCTGAACGGCGATGTCAATCTACGGAGCGGCGTGGCCGATCTGGAAGGTTATAAAATAATCTCCCGCGACATGACAGTCAAAGGCTCCGGTCTCTTTGCACGACACCCGGCCATCCTGAAATTGTTCGAGCTGGGCCGAAAACATAAAAGTAAATTACGAACGGGCAAACTCCGCCTCAGCGGGGCAGTGTTCGATGCCGACGGCGACCGTTTTTACCGGCTGGACTATCATCCCGATAAAGACTGTCTGCTGGTGTTGAGTGGCGACGAAACAGCCTACCTGCAGGCGGAATACCTAATGAAGCGCGATCCCAGAAAATATAAAGGCGCGGTTTATATCAATACCGTCGAAAGCGATCTCAATACCTCGCGGGCCGTGGAGCGTTTGGGATTCAAACCGCAGTTGTCTCCCGTCGGCGACAAATGGGTGCTCCTGCGCATCGCTTTGTTGATTATTGAAACGCGGTTGAAAGGCTTCAGGGGAGCCAAAGCTGTGGTCCTCAAAAAAAGGCTGGCGCGGTTGAAACAATCCGAATCGTTGAATGTTTCGGCCTTACAGAAACTGGAGGCGCAAATCGATCAGGCGCGCATCGGTGATGGGGAATTCAGGGATTTCCCCTTCGCGGTGGGCAGTGAAGAAACCGGTCACAATATTACGCTGGGATGGATGAAAGAAGGGGCGGTGGACGAAGGCCTGCCCGTGTTTTGCGGCAACGGGTTGAAAAGCGCGCTCAATACGTTTGCGGCATCCCAGTTTCTTCTGGCAGGCAAACCGGTCGCCAAATATTATGCGCATTTGGAGAAACCGTTTGCTCCGGGGTTCAAGGGCACTCGTTATGTCTATTACATCCATCAGGAAAAATTTGGTAACGGCTCCGCCATCTGGCGGCGGGTTCGAAAATGTATTTTGAAAGCCGGACGCGAACGCGGTTACCGGGGCCGGGTGATGCCATTCCGGGAGGACAAGGACATGCTCTATATTGCTCTGACTTCGCCGAAGGGGAGTCAGGCCGGGGTGTTCGTCCGCAACTCCGGCACCGAAAACAAGATCAGCGTCAATCTGCGCGGGGCCAAAGGCGATGCGTCGGCATTAAAAGCGATCGGCGAGCAGGCGGTGCGCATCCTGTTTGCCGCACTCAAGAATCAGGACAACCCTCATTATAAAATCGAGTTGGACCTGTTGAGCCAGATCGCGTCCCAGCCTCTGCAGGAGACCCAGGTTGCCGGTTCGGCCCAGCGGGTATTGATGGAAATGGCGAAACAGAAACTGGTACAACCGTCCGCAAAGGGTTGGCGGCTGACACCCCTGGGATCGTGGTATATTGACAGTACGCCGGAGTGATGGCGCGTATTTTGAAAACTGTATTCCGGACATTGTGCAATGGACCTGAAAAGCTTTTACGACCATCTCGACGAATTCACCTACAAGCATTGGTTTGAAGGCATTGAAACGCCCTGGCAACCGCTGGATGCCCTGAAGCAATCCGTGGGCGACGCCGTGGCCGGTTTGCAGGATGTCCGCAAGGTGTCCGCCTTCGATGGCTTGATGCTGGCCAAGAACGACACCTTGTCCCGCTTGAACGAGCCGGCGTGTTACGTCGAGAAGTGGGTGGAAATTGAAGTGCCCGTGCTTCTGGAACCGCTAGGCATTTTTCTGGATAAGGGAACCGTGTTGGAACCGTCGGCGATCATCAAAGGGCCGGCCCTCATCGGCAGGGGATGCGAGATTCGCCAGGGCGCGTACCTGCGCGGCAATGTGGTGGTGGGCGATCATTGTGTCATCGGCCACAACACCGAAATCAAGAACAGCATCCTCATGAACCATACCGAGGTCGGACATTTCAATTATATCGGCGACAGTATCATCGGCAGTTACGTCAACCTCGGGGCCGGGTCGCGCCTCGCCAACCTCGAGTTCCGTTCTCCTGCGGACAAACGGGACATGCTGTTTCCGCGCATCCTGATGGAAGTGGACGGCAAGGAAATCCACACCGGGCGTTCCAAGTTCGGTGCAGTGCTGGGCGATTATGCCGAAGTCGGATGCAACGCCGTGCTGTCCCCGGCCGTGTTGTTGGGCAAGGAGTCCTGCATATATCCCAACGTCACCGTACCCAAAGGCTATTATCCGCCGCTCACCCGCCTTGTCCCCGCCGACCGCAAAATCAAACCAAGAAAGAAGTAAAGTCATTCCCGAAATGCTGGATACCCTCATGAAAGACTAGGCTTGGGATGACCTCCTCAAATCTTTCATCAGTAGAAAAATTGCCGTAAATTCTATGTTACAATTCACCAAACAAGACAATGCTGGGGTGGTGGAATTGGTATACACGCTGGTTTTAGGAACCAGTACCGCAAGGTGTGCGGGTTCGAGTCCCGCCCCCAGTACCATAATGTGATGTCTTTGGGAACCAGTGGGCAACCGTGGGGTTTCGAACCATCTATT
The DNA here is from genome assembly GCA_029261395.1 of Nitrospinaceae bacterium. Lineage (GTDB taxonomy): Bacteria > Nitrospinota > Nitrospinia > Nitrospinales > Nitrospinaceae > SZUA-226. The sequence goes on along the minus strand of JAJDBJ010000047.1, from coordinate 31,583 downwards.
CGCATTAGAACTCTAACTCTATAAAATACAGATACTTATGAAATGTGAAGTCGAGGAGATTGACGCCTGCAACCGCAAGCTAACGATTGAAATTCCACTGGGTGATTACAAGTCCCAGCTCAATGCCTATTATCAGAAGTTGGGCCGCGAGGTGAAGGTCCCTGGATTCCGCCCCGGCAAGGTGCCGACCTCCATGCTGGAGAAGCGTTTTGGACCGGAGGTCAAGCAGGAAGTACTGACGCAGATGGTCTCGGACAGCATCGCTCAGGGCATTCAGGACAACAAATTGCGGGCGATGGGCGATCCCTCAGTCGTTGAGATCAATGCCGAAGAGGGCACGGACATCACCGTGACGGCCAACGTCGAGGTTCTGCCGGCTATAAAGATCAATGATTACAAAGATTTGGAAGTCAGCCTGAAAATCCCGAAAATCACCGATGAAGATGTCGACAAAATGGTCGATGCTTATCGTCAGCAGAAGTCGACAACGGCGCAGGTGACGGATCGTGCTTCGCAGAAGGATGACCTCATTAAAATTGATTTCGAGTGCACCGTCGATGGACAGCCCATCGCGGAGGGTTCCGCCAAGGATTACGTTATCCAGATTGGAGCCAAGAATCTGGTCGAGGGGTTTGACGAGCAGGTCACCGACATGAAATTGGATGACGAGCGCACCTTCAAGCTTCCCATGCCCAAAGACCACCCCAACGCGGAAATTGCCGGCAAGGAGGTCGAGTTCAAGGTTCTCCTGAAAGGTATTCAAATCAAAGAGTTACCGGAGTTAAACGACGAATTTGCCCAGACCGCCGACCCGAAAAAGGTCTATAACAATGTCGAGGAAATGCGCCAGGGCATCCGTGACGATTTATTGGCTTACGAGCGTACACAGGCCAAAAAAGCCTCCCGCAAGGAAATGGAAGAGAAGCTGGGCGAGGCCAATCCCATCAACATCCCGGAAAAGCTGGTGAAGGAGCAGATCGCCTTCATGATGAATAAAGAGAAGCAGGCCCCCACCGGCAATCCGGTGGACACTGCGGCGGAAGGGGCCGTAACCGTCGACACGATCACTCCTGAAGATGAGAAGAAGCACCGTGAGGGCGCCATCAAGATTCTTCAGCAGGAACTGGTCATCGGGCAATTGTCCGACGACTTCAATACCGAAATCAGCGAGCAGGATCTCAACCGGGAGATGACCACCTTTGCGCAGATGATGGGAAGCAATCTGAAGAAGCTGAAAAAAGAGTGGTCCGAGTCGGGAGCCCTATTGAGATTGCATTCCCGGATGCGACGCGAGAAAACGCTGGACGAGTTGATCGATAAGGTAAAAGTAACCGAAGAAATGGTTGACAGAAGTGAGTTAGAAGTCAATAATTAATGAAGATACCGAATTTATGACTGGTCAGTCAGGCATGCCTTATCACCTGTTTCCGGTGCATGATGCCGGGTTGTTGAACAGGCCTCATCCGATCTAACCATCCTTTACAGAAAGCGAACAAATAGATGACAAGTAGCGAGCATTACAATACGATAACGAACCAACTGGTGCCGATAGTGGTCGAGCAGACCAGCCGCGGCGAACGATCTTACGATATTTATTCCCGCCTGCTGAAGGATCGCATTATTTTCATAGGCACGCAGGTGGAAGACCATATGGCCAACCTGATCATCGCGCAATTGTTGTTTTTGGAGTCCGACGAGCCGGATCAGGATATTTATCTCTACATCAACAGCCCCGGCGGACACGTTTCTTCCGGCCTGGCGATTTATGATACGATGCAGTACATCAAGCCGGATGTGCAGACCATCTGTCTGGGTCAGGCGGCCAGCATGGGTGCCCTGTTACTGACCGCCGGTGCCAAGGGGAAACGCTATACCCTGCCCAATTCGCGGATCATGATTCATCAACCGTCCGGCGGATTTCAGGGTCAAAGTACCGATATCCAGATTCAGGCCAAGGAAATTTCCCTGATTCGGGAGCGGCTGGATGACATTATGGCCAAGCATACCGGTCAGCCCAAGGACAAGGTCCGCGTGGATACGGAACGGGATAATTTCATGACCGGTGAGGAAGCCAAGGAATACGGTCTCATCGATAATGTGATCACCAACCGCGTCGAAGCGCTCAAGGATAAAGGCAAAGACAAGAAAGATAAAAAATAAAACCTATCAACCGATTGGATGGGACATCCCAACACAATTGGAGGACTGCATGGCTAAGAAAAGTTCTACTTCTGGAAATTACCGTTGTTCCTTCTGTGGCAAAAGCCAGGAGGAAGTTAAAAAACTGATCGCGGGACCCACGGTCTACATCTGTGACGAGTGTATCGAACTGTGTAATGAGATCATGGTGGAGGAGTGGGCTCAGGAAAAGAGCGAAGACTTCAAGCATCTGCTCAAACCCAAGGAAATTTTCAAGCATCTCGATCAGTACATCATCAGCCAGGAACGGTGCAAAAAGATTTTGTCCGTTGCCGTGCATAACCATTTCAAGCGCATCGATTCCAATGTGGATCTGGATGATGTTGAACTGCAGAAAAGTAACGTGCTGTTGATCGGCCCCACGGGTTCCGGAAAAACGTTGATGGCTCAAACCCTGGCCAAAATTCTCGACGTGCCGTTCACCATCGTTGATGCCACCACACTGACCGAAGCCGGTTATGTGGGTGAGGATGTTGAAAACATCATTCTCAAACTGTTACAGGCGGCGGATTACGATGTGGAAAAGGCCGAGCGCGGCATTATCTATATCGACGAAGTCGACAAGATCAGCAGAAAATCCGAAAACCCGTCGATCACCCGCGATGTGTCTGGCGAGGGTGTGCAACAAGCCTTGCTGAAAATCATCGAAGGCACCCAAGCGAGTGTGCCTCCGCAAGGTGGCCGCAAACACCCGCATCAGGAGTTCCTGCAGGTCAATACCACCAACATCCTGTTCATTTGTGGCGGTGCTTTCGTTGGCCTCGACAAAATCATCCGTAATCGCATCGGCAAAAAGATGCTCGGGTTTGGTCAGGAGCTGGTTACCAAGGAATCCAAGGATATATCTGAAGTTCTGACACAGGTGGAGCCGGAAGATCTGCTCAAATACGGACTCATCCCGGAATTTGTCGGACGCCTTTCCATTACCGCCACCTTGAGCGAGCTCAGCGTGGAGGGACTGGTGAAAGTGTTGACGGAACCGAAGAACGCACTCGTCAAGCAATACAAGAAGTTGTTCGAGTTTGAAAATGTGAAACTGAAATTCACCGACGGCGCCGTCAAAGCGGTTGCCGAAAAGGCCTTCCTGCGCAAAACCGGAGCGCGGGGTCTCAGGTCCATTCTTGAAGATATCATGCTGGATATCATGTACGACCTGCCTTCAAGTGAAGATGTCGAGGAAGTCGTCATCAACGAAGAAGTCATCAGCAAGAAAGAACAGCCGCTTTTGGTATACGCTAACCAGCAACAGGCGAGCTGACCATGAGCGCAGAACGTCTGGTGCTTCCTCTCGTCCCGCTTCGGGATATCGTGGTATTCCCTTTCATGGTCATTCCTTTGTTTGTAGGAAGGGAGAAATCCGTCCGCGCGCTGGAAAAAGCCATGGCGGAACAGAAAAGCGTTTTCCTGTCCGCCCAGCGCCATGCCAACACTAACGATCCCAAACCCGGCGACATTTACGAAACGGGAACCTTCGCAAATATTTTGCAAATCCTGAAGCTCACCGATGGCACCATGAAGGTGCTGGTCGAAGGCATGCAGAGAGGGCGCATCATCGGGTTCGAGGATACTTCCGATTTTTATGAAGTGGAAGTCGCCCGCATTGATGAAAACGTTCAGGTCACGCCGGAACTCAAGGCCCTGATGCGCAGTATCGAAGGCCAGTTCGAGCAGTACGCCAAGCTCAACCAGAAAATTCCTCTCGAATCCATCACCGCCATCTCGAATATCACCGAGCCGAATCGCTTTGCCGACACCATTGCGTCCTACATGGTTTTTCAAATCAACGAAAAGCAGGACATGCTGGATACGTTCAGTCCCGAAGACCGCCTGAATAAAATCATCACCAGCCTGAAATCGGAAATGGAAATTCTCAAGATTGAAAAGCGGGTGCATGGCCGCGTGCGCAAGCAGATGGAGCGCAGTCAGAAAGAATTTTATCTCAATGAACAGATGAAGGCGATCCAGAAAGAGCTGGGCAAACGCGACGAGTTCAAATCCGATCTCGACGAGTTGGTGGCGAAAATTAAAAAAGCCAAGATGCCGAAAGAGGTCAACGAAAAGGCAGAAAAGGAATTGCGGCGTCTCGAAGGCATGCAACCCATGTCTGCGGAAGCAACGGTTGTTCGCAATTACATCGACTGGTTGGTCGACTTGCCCTGGAAGGCAGGCGCCGGTTCCGACAAGATCGACTTGAAGAAGGCGATGAAAATTCTGGATGACGACCACTACGGTCTGGAAAAAGTCAAAGAACGCATCGTCGAGCATTTGGCCGTGATGAAGTTGGTCAAAAACATGAAAGGCCCGATTCTGTGTCTGGTGGGTCCTCCCGGTGTGGGGAAAACTTCCCTGGGGAAATCCGTCGCCCGCGCCACGGGACGCAAGTTCGTCCGCATTTCTCTCGGCGGCGTGCGCGATGAAGCGGAGATAAGAGGCCACCGCCGCACTTACATCGGCGCTCTGCCTGGAAAAATTATCCAGGGAATGAAGAAAGCCGGAACGCTCAACCCGGTGTTCCTGCTCGATGAAGTGGACAAGATGAGCATGGACTTCCGCGGCGACCCTTCTTCAGCATTGCTGGAAGTGCTCGACCCGGAACAGAACAGCACCTTCAATGATCATTTTCTCGAAGTCGATTACGATCTGTCTCAGGTGTTGTTCATTTGCACCGCCAATGTCCTGCACACCATCCCACAGCCCCTGCAGGATCGCATGGAAGTCATTCGCCTGGCCGGTTACACCGAGGAAGAAAAGCTGTCCATCGCCACTAAATTTCTGGTGCCCAAAAAATTAAAAGAACACGGCTTGACCACCCGCAACCTGAAGATCGGCAAAACCGTTCTTCAGACCGTCATACAGGGGTACACGCGGGAGGCCGGGGTGCGCAGTCTCGAACGCGAAATCGGTACGCTCTGCCGTAAAGCCGCAACGCTGGTGGTTGAGAAGGGCAAGAAGACATCCGTCGACTTAAAGCCCGCCGTGTTGAATAAATTCCTGGGTGTCGTCAAGTTTTCGAAAGACGTGGAGCGGAAAGAATCGGAAGTCGGTGTCGCCACGGGATTGGCATGGACCGAGTTCGGCGGTGAACTGCTCAACATCGAAGTCATCACCACTCCCGGTACCGGCAAGGTTTCATTGACCGGGAAACTGGGTGAGGTCATGAAAGAGTCAGCCCAGGCCGCACTCAGTTATGTGCGTCAGCGGTCAGCGGAGTTGGGCCTGCCCAAAAACTTTTATCAGAAAGTGGATCTTCACATGCACATTCCAGAAGGCGCTATCCCAAAAGATGGACCTTCGGCAGGCATCACCATTGCCGTCGCAATCATCTCCGCGTTGACAGGCAATCCGGTCCGCCGGGATATCACCATGACGGGAGAAGTGACCCTGACCGGCAAGGTTCTGCCCATCGGTGGACTCAAGGAGAAAGCCCTGGCGGCGCACCGCGTGAAGATTACAAACATCATCATCCCGAAAGACAACGAAAAAGATGTGCCGGAAATTCCGGAAAATGTTCGCAAGAAAATTAATTTCATTGCAGTGGAATCGATGGACGAAGTGATCGAACACAGTTTCAAGAAGAAGTTCAGTCTCAAGAAAACGAAGAAGGCCGCCTCAAAAACCGCAAAGCCGCGCAAAACGAGTACCACACGCCGCCGTCCCTCCGTCTCTCACTTGAACTAATCCGTTGTGGTGGCTCGCCGCCTCTCCCTTGCAAAAGAGATCTTTGCATAAGCGGTTTTTTGATACTGTAGTTGCCTCATTCATGAGGCATGAATTTAAAACATAGATTCTTCGTCGGCTCCGCCTCCTCAGAATGACAATTTGTATCTCTCTGTCATTCTGAGCGTTAGCGAAGAATCTGTGTTTAGATTTTCAAAACCGCCCCATAAGGGTGGCAATAAAATGAACAACCGATCAAACAACTTTTTTTAATCGGGTTATCTTGTTGCCCGGTCAAAATTTTATTAGTCATTAACTTTTAGAGAGATTCAATTTATGTTAAGTCCCTGGCATGATGTGGAGTTGGGCAATGATGTGCCGGAAATATTTCCGGCCATCATCGAAGTCCCTAAAGGCTCCAAGACCAAATACGAACTGGACAAGGCGACCGGTATGATCCGCGTCGACCGTATCCTGTACAGCTCCGTGCAGTACCCCGCCAACTACGGTTTCATTCCCCGCACCTATTGCGAGGACCACGACCCGCTTGACGTGCTGGTGCTCGGTCAGGAGCCCGTGGCGCCTCTGTCGATCATGCGAGCGAAACCGATCGGCCTGATGAAGATGATCGATCACGGCGAGGCCGACGACAAGATCATTGCCGTGCATGCCGATGATCCGGAATATTCGCATTACGAATTGATGAGCGAACTGCCGCCGCATCGGATGATGGAAGTAAAACGGTTCTTTGAGGATTACAAGGAGTTGGAGGACAAAAAAGTCGTGGTGGAAGATTTCTTCGGTAAAATAGACGCCTTCAAAGCCATCATGGCCGCCATGGCCTTCTACGAGAAAGAATTCGGGAACAGAAAACAACGGAAGATTGAGTAAAAGCGTGTTTGTTTAAAACAACTGCGTTCGACTACATTTCCCAGCGGTGCTGGAGGGGTGCTTCGGTATCTTCTTTCATGGCCATCACCACGCGCGGCTCGTTGGCCAGGCGATGGTTGATGACGGCCAGCAGGGTGACGCTGTCGGACAGGAATGCGTCTTTGTTGGACTCGTCAACTTTGCGGTCCCATAAATTTTTATAGAGATCGATCAACGGTTGGGTTTTCAGAATCAACGCCTGAATTTCGGAATAAGGCACCTTGCGCGTCACGTTTTTTCGCGAGAATTCGGCATGCTTCAGCCACAGATCGACATCAGCCGGCGCTTCGCCCACCACATCGATATAATGTTCACGCGCCTTCTCTTTTCCCATTTGGTCGATAACCGCGTTGACCTTGAGGGCCAGCTCATTCTGAGGCACACCCTGGGCGGTCCGGCATAAATGGCGCAAGGAGAACACCAGCTTGTTCATGTTGCTGTCGATCTGCATCCCGTTGTTTGAATGAAGTCTGATGAGCGCCGACCGCTCGAACATACTCCAGGCGCCACCTTCCCGTTGCACGAGCATGCGTGTTTTGTCTAAAGGGTTGAGCAGGGCCAGGCAGGAAGCGGCATCTTTAATGGGAGATTTTGGAGCGGGTCCGCTCGTCTTCATCAGTGTGTCATGCAAATCATCATTGATGGGGATGTTGATCGCCGGGGCATCCATCGGAGACAGGGCGGCGTCTTTGGTGATATCCACCTGCTCGGTTTTGACCCAGGTCTTTTCCCTTTCCGGCAGGCGCAGAGGTTCTTCCGTCGATTGGTCCGAACCGCAAGCGGCCAACAGTAATAAAACGATTCCCCCACACATCACAGCTTTCAACATACAAAACCCTTTGCTCATAATGATTGATTGAAAACGAACCCGCGCCCAGCAGGCATGAATGCCTCGATGCGCCAACGTCCTATCCTTTTGTTACGGCTTTAGTGCTTTTGATTGAGTCTCAGCAGGTGGTTCACCTTTTGCTTGTCAACGCCACCGTCCGGACTTTTGGAACCTTCCTTTTTCGCTCCAAGATGTTTCCGTGCGGGAGCGGCGGCAGGAGCAGTAGCCGACGGGAGGTTACTCTTGCCTCCACGGCTGGATTTCATTTTTTGGATGTGTTTCTTGTTCCTCTGATCCAGCGGTACATCTTTGAGACTGTCGGAAAAATGAATTTTACCGTTCTTATCCGTCCACTTGTACAAACCCGCAAACGCCGGTGAAGCCAGCGCCAGACAGATCACAGTGATTATAAAAATTCGCATTTACTTACCTCACTTGAAGGACCGTCGGGTGCGCCCGGCGTCCGATTCACATTCCGCCAAGAGAACTCACCCTTTTATAGAGTGCGCTCCCCCGTCCCAAAGCGAATGTCTCATTATCTTTTAATTTTACAGGAAAAGCCGGCTCTGCGCCACTCCAAGACCGTAAAAACAAAGACCCTGCTCCATAGGCGGGGCACTCAAAGTGTTGAAAAAAGTTCAGTCCGGGCCGATGTGGGCCGATAAGTAAAAATGAATCGCATCCGGTAAAATAAGGTAGCCGAGGGGCAAAGTTTTCCCCCTGCCGTTGAGTAAGGCAGATGCGGGCGCAACTCTCGAACACTATTGGATATAAGAGGTTGAGCGATTTGACCGGCGGCCAGAGGGGGCTTGACAACTCCGGTATGGGTTTTGCATAATCTTAGAAAAAACAATACTTTAAAAGGAATTCCCAGCGTATGACCACTCTCAAATCCAAGTCGATCCGGTTCATCGCCCTTTGCGCCGCAGTCAGTCTCCTGGCCGGTTGTGAGATCAAGTTCGACCCGGCCCATACCTGGGATAAATGGTTCAAGCCGGAAACCGATACCGAGTATTACCAGGACAAGTCCGACGACCTGGTGGAAACCATCACCCGCGACGTGGCGGAGTACGAGATCAACAAAGTGGTGGTGCTGGATCTGGTGGACGATAAGGATAAAGTGCCCATCCTCGGCCAATACATGTCCAACCGGGTGGTGGAATCGATGACGCGCAACAAGACCTTCCGTGTGGCCCAGCGTGGCGAGGTGGCGGATACGCTGAACCAGCTCGACCTGAAACCGTCCTTCAAATTCACCAGTGACGAAATCCAGCGCCTGGGTAAAGCGATGAACGCCCAAGCGTTGGTGATGGGCAAACTGCTCGACATCGGCGCGAACATCGACGTGCACATCGCGCTGGTGGATATCGCCAGCGGCGAAGTCATCGCCTCCGCTTCCGAACAACTCATCCGCACCCGCTCCGCCGTCGAATTGCTACGGCATTATTGACCAGGCTGATGCCTGGAGGCCATTTCGCCGTGGCGCGTTAGAGCCTTCCTGTCGCTAGTTTCGCATCCAAATATTTTGAAAGTATTTTCTATAGGCATGAGCCGTCTCCCCCTTCTTGAAGGGGGCTGGGGGGATTTGCTTGTGAGTGATTATTTAACTTTATTCCTATACCGCGCGAGGGCCATGAGGGGGAAGAAGACCTGGTACAGGTGGTACTTGATATAAAAATGAACGGGGAAACCGGTGCCGGTGAATTCGTTTTCGAACCAACTGCCGTCTTCTTTCTGATGCTTCACGAGGTATTGAGTGCCGCGCCTGGCGGCGGGGCTTTCGGCGGCATCGGCTTCGATCAGTCCCATCACCGCCCAGGCGGTTTGTGAGTTCGTGCTTTTACCCTTGCCGCGCAGATTGGGCAGTTCATAACTCCGGCAGGTTTCGCCCCAGCCGCCGTCTTCGTTTTGATGTTCTTTCAACCACTCAGCGGCTTTGCGGATGTACGCCTGACTCGGGTCTTCGCCGATGGACCGCAAACCGCTCAGCACCAGCCACGTTCCGTAAATATAATTCACTCCCCAGCGTCCGAACCAGCACCCATCGGGCTCCTGCTCGCTCTTGATGAACGCCAACGCGCTCTGCACCATCGGATCGTTCACGTCGTGATTGATGCGTCCGAGCATCCACAGGATGCGGCCAGTCACGTCGACCGTTGGCGGGTCGAGCATGGCACCGTGGTCGGCGAAAGGAATTTCGTTGAACAGTGCGTGGTCGTTGTCCTGATCGAATGCCGCCCATCCGCCGTTTTTGCTCTGCATGCTGAACAACCAGGTGAGGGCGCGTTGCATCTCTTTCTCTTTCCATACCGTGTCGTCAATGGCAGTGCGGTCCAACGCCATCAGAATTTCTGCCGTGTCGTCGCAGTCCGGGTACGGCTCGTTGAAAAACTCGAACGCCCATCCGCCGGGCGGGGTGTTCGGATTTTTCACCATCCAGTCACCGGGACGCGTCACCTGTTTTCTCAGCATCCATTCTCCGGCCCTGACGATGGCGGGGTGATCGCCCGGCACTCCGGCATCCATCAACGCGTTGCAGGAGAGTGACGTGTCCCACAGCGGCGAGACGCAGGCCTGGAAAGTCAGGTGGTCGCCACGGTCGATGATGAACCGGTCGATGGCTTCGTAGCCTTTGACCATGAGTGGATCATCGTTTTCGTAGCCCATCAGCTTCATCGCCATCATAGAATTGAGCATGGCCGGCTGGATACCGGCGAAGTCGCCTTCCGGCTCCTGATGATCAAGCGTCCATTTCAAAGCCCGCCTCAGCGCCCAACCGCGAAACGGTTTGATGGGGGACTTGCCGAGGAACTTGAGTACCTTGTCGGTGAACATGAAAAAATTCGGCCAGTTCCAGCCGCTTGTTTTGGATTGGACGGACAAATCTTTGTCGGCGCTGGTAAATATCTCTCGTGGGGATTGATGGGGTTTCAGCGGCCATATCGGTTGGTGAGCGGCAACGATGGTCAGCGGCACCACCGTGCCGCGCGACCAGCTCGACATCTCGTAAATATTGAAGTAGAAACTTTTGGGGAGCAGGATGATTTCGACCGGCATGGCGGGCACGTCGTCCCACGAACTTTGCCCCAGCATGGCCAGGAAAATTTTGGTGAAGACCCGGGCCTTGCGCACTCCGCCCAGAGTGAAAATACATTTGAGAGCGCGGACCATCTCCGGCGCGTTGGGGTCCATCCCCGCCATGCGGAGCGCGACGTAGGATTCCACCGTGGTGCTGATATCGCTGGTCGCCCCGTAATACAGGGGCCATCCGCCGTCCGCTTGCTGGCTTTTCAGCAGGGCCACCTTGCATTTCGCCACCCGTTCCGGGTCCCAGATCGCCATGAAATGCATGAAAAATACATATTCGGCGATCATGGTGGCGTTCGATTCCAGCTCGGCGACCCAGTATCCGTCCGGGTGCTGGAGCGAGAGCAGGTAATCCTTTGTCCGGTCAATCGCCCTATCCATGGGCGACCCGGTTTTGGCCTGAGATACCGAAGTATCTGAGGATAACGCTTGTTTTTCAATGGTTTCTGGCTTCTGCTCGGGCATGAATCACCTGGGAAAACGGTGTGGATGGCTGTGGTTCCGGTCCGGGATTGTCCTGGGACGGGGTGGTGGTCGTAATAGAGGTTGAACTATCAACGATCTTCCCTCATTATAATCAAGAAACTCAAATTTACAAATAGTCATAAACAGGTCGCTTTCCCTGTTGACAGACGGGCCAGAATTTCCTATGATGTCTGGCTTTAAACCCTCACATAAATGTCTGATTTTTTTTATGAAAACGTTTTCAGCTAAAACGAAGGATATCGTTAAAAAATGGGTCGTGATCGATGCGGCGGACCAGGCAGTAGGCCGGGTTGCCAGCAAAGCGGCGGCGATTATCCGTGGCAAGACCAAACCCATTTTCACCCCTCACATGGACACCGGCGATAATGTTATTATCATCAACGCCGCTCAGGTCAAACTGACTGGGAACAAGTGGGGCAATAAAATTTACCATCATCATACCGGTTACATCGGGCATTTGCGATCCGCCAGCGCGAGACAGATTATGGAGAGAAACCCTCGCGAACTGCTTGAGAAAGCGATCAACGGCATGTTGCCGAAGACGCGGTTGGGACGCACGTTGAAGAACAATTACCGGATTTATGAAAAAGCAGAACATCCTCACGGCGGACAAAGCCCGGAAGTGGTTTCCGTTTAAGTAACCCTAATTGAAGGACCGGGGCAGTCCCCGGTATGGAGCGCACTCAGTGGAAGATAGATATTACGCAACAGGCAGAAGAAAAGAAGCAACGGCTAAAGTATGGCTTCAGGCGGGCGAAGGTAGCATCGTCGTCAATGGCAAAGACCTCAGCTCGTACTTTGGTAGAAAAACTGCTGATATGATCGTGCATCAACCACTGGTCCTCACAGATAACCTCAAGTCTCTCGATATTAAAGCCACCGTTTTGGGCGGCGGATTGTCCGGCCAGGCCGGAGCGCTTCGATTGGGTATTTCCCGAGCGCTGATCATATCCAACCCCGAACTCAGGTCTCCTCTGAAAAAAGCTGGATTCCTCACCCGCGATTCCCGCGAAGTTGAACGTAAAAAATACGGACGTGCCGGAGCCCGTAAGCGTTTTCAATTCTCCAAGCGTTAACCCAGGCTACTGCCGGCCAGCGTGCCGCTGGACCCAGCTGGGCTAAGGCCGTTGCGGAAAAAATCCCTACAGTTACTTTCGCATCCACAGGACTAAGATATCCCTTGTGGGCGTGGCCCGCTTAAAATTACCTGCGGAGGTACTCCGCTCCCTGTATAATCTATTTCCGTTAACGATTGTTGGTAGACGTTTTTCGTTTGCCAGACTGCATGGCTCTCTTTTGTAGAAGTCCATAGCGCAAGGATCTGTTATGAAAAAAATCAGTATTGCCGGCGCGACCGGGTATACGGGTATCGAACTGCTCCGCCTTCTGGTGAAACATCCCGAGGTGGAAATCGTTACCCTCACCGCCGAGTCGCATGCCGGAAAAAATATCGCCGACATTGCGCCGTCGTTGAAAGGCTGGGTTGACCAGACGCTCGTCAAACTGTCACCGGAGTTGGCGACGAATTGCGATGTGTTGTTCCTTGCTCTTCCGCACACCACTTCGATGCAGAACGTGCCGGAGTTACTGAAGGGCGGATGTAAGATCATCGACCTCAGTGCCGATTATCGACTGCACGATGCGAAGGTTTATACCGATTGGTACAAGACGCCGCACCTCAATCCAGAGATCATAAAGCAGGCGGTTTACGGATTACCGGAACTGCATCGGGACACAATCAAGCAGGCGCAGTTGGTGGCTAATCCGGGATGCTACCCGACCAGTGCGATTCTGGCGCTGGCTCCATTCATGCAACAGGACTGGGCGGATGCGCAATCCATCATCATCGATTCGAAATCCGGGGTCTCGGGAGCGGGGCGCAAACTCAGACAGTCGACGCATTTTTGCGAAGCCAACGAATCGGTCACTGCCTATGGCTTGGGTGAGCACCGCCACACGCCGGAAATCGAGCAGGAGTTGAGCGGGCTAGAGGGCAGTGACATCACCGTGTCGTTTTCGCCGCACCTGATGCCGATGACGCGCGGCATGCTCTCGACGGCTTATGTCAATTTGAAGAAGAACGTCACCCGCGACGCATTGCACGCTCATTTTGTGAAATTCTATAAAAACGAGCGGTTCGTGCGGGTGCTCGAAGTGGGACAGTACGCCAACACCGCGCACGTCGCCGGATCGAATTTCTGCGACATTGGTGTGCAAGTGGACACGCGCAACCAACGCGCCATCGTCACCAGCGCGATTGACAATTTGATGAAGGGCGCTTCCAGTCAGGCGATCCAGAATATGAATCTCATGCTGGGGATCGACGAGACCACGGGTCTCGACGCGCCTCCGCTGTTTCCATAACCGAAGATGAAATTGAAAGAGTTGAAAAAATTCCAGGTGCCCGGTTTCCTGGCCGGAGGCATGGCGTGCGGTCTCAAGAAAAAATCTGTCAGAGATCTCACCCTGATTGTTTCCGAAGTGCCGGCTGTGGCGGCGGGGATGTTCACGCAAAACCAAATGGTATCGCCGACGGTGCCGATCAGCCGGAAAGCGCTCAAGGCCTCGAAGACCATTCGCGCCATCATCGCGAACAGCGGCAACGCCAACGCCTTCACCGGACCGCAGGGTGTGAAAGATTGTCAGGCGGTAGTGGCGGCGACCGCGAAGGCGCTGGGCATTCCGGTGGGAGAGGTGCTGACCGCATCGACCGGTGTCATCAGCGTTCCTCTGGCGGCGCACAAAATCGAGGCGGGTATTCCACAGTTGGTAAATGAGCTATCGCCGATGGGATGGACTCACGCCGCCGAAGGCATCATGACCACCGACCTGGTATCCAAGACCTGCGCCGTGCAGTATGGCGATATCGTCATCGGCGGCATCTCCAAAGGTTCAGGCATGATCCAGCCGAACATGGCGACCATGCTGGCGTTCCTCGCCAGTAACATTCGAATCGACAAACGCACCTTGCAGAAAGCACTGAAGGCGGCAGTCGACCCGACCTTCAACTGCATCACCGTCGATGGCGAAACCAGCACCAACGATATGGTTCTGCTATTGGCCAACGGCCAGGCGGGCAACCCGCCGGTGAAAGCGGGATCGAAGGCCTATAAAGATTTTGTCACCGCGCTGACGCATGTGTGCAAAACACTGGCGTTCAAAATTGTGGAAGACGGTGAAGGCGCGACCAAGTTCGTCACTTTCAAAGTGAATGGTACGAAAACAACAAAGCAGGCGGAGCAGATCGGCAAGCGGTTGGCGAATTCATTGTTGGTGAAGACGGCACTGTTTGGCGAGGACCCGAACTGGGGGCGAATCATCTCTGCGGTCGGCAGTGCCGGAGTACCGATCAAACCGGAAAAGCTGGAAGTCATTCTGAACGGCATACCGCTGGTGAAAAACGGCGAGCATGTCAAAGGCGTGTCCGCGTCCGCGCTTCAAAAAGCCATGAAGAAAAAAGAAATCGAAATCGTCATCGGCCTGCACATGGGTAAGGCCTACGCCGAGACTTACACCTGCGACCTCTCCTACGACTACGTCCGCATCAACGCCGAATACACCACATAAAATTTTATCGTTTGAAGACAGCGCCGCATCCCCGGCATTGGAGTTTTGCGGGAAAGAACAGGCCGGGAATTCCGAGCAGGCTGGCATTCAGCCAGCCGGGCACCGGGCCGGGCAGGGTTTTGTGCGCGTTGATACTGAGGCATCGCGGGCAGACCACCGTTTCGGTGTCCGCCTCTTTCCAAGATGGCTCGGTTTCTTTCGTTGTTTCATTTTCATAATTCTCTTCGATATCTTCCAGCAGGTCGACTCCTTCCTCCATCATTGCATCCAAAAAATCGAGAGCGTTATCGGCCTCCTGTTCCGGCACCTGCAGGCGGATTTCCACCATTCCTCCTCCCATGGGATTGGTGTTGTCGTCGCGAATCATGGTCGGGATGCCTTTTTCCTCCAGGAAGGACGCGGCCACTTCGGCGTCGTGCGGCATATGAAAGCTGGCGATGGTGACGAATCGATTGTTCATGTCGTCAGTGTATGACAAAAAAGCCAGCGGGTGAAGCGAGGGTTTACTGGGCGCGAAAAGTGTGGTCGCAGGCGCGGCAATGCAGGGGGCGTCCTATCCATAAGTAGGGCAATCCCAGCAGTAATCCGTTGAGGAACCGTTCGACCGGATAGTGCAGTTCCACCGCAAAACCTTCACTGCCGCAGTGCGGGCATTCGATCGACTCCGCAGGACGTGGGCCGGGCTCTTCGGGCATCGTGGCGGATAACGCTTCTTCATCTTTCAGTTCAACGTCGGGTACCGAGTCGAGAATATCCTGCGCCTCTTTCATGTTGGCGGTCAGCACCTGGATTTTCACGCCGCCCAGCGCCGGGGAGTAGAATTGATTCATGCTGATGAGGTGTTCATCGCGGATGGTGACCGGAATGTCCGCCGCCTCCAGACGCGATTTCGCGAGATGAGCCTGGTACGGCATGTTGAACGAAGCGATAGTGACCCATTTGGATTGCATGGTTTTAGTTTAAAGCATTAGAGGTTGTAAGGCCAGTCAGGGGTGTTTAATGAGAGAGATGCTACTGCTTTTTAGACGCAGTTGCGGTTGTAGGTGTTGATGAGGGTGCTGACTTCGTCGCCGTCTAGCGACTGGGTCCACTCGTAGACATATTTCAGTTGCTCGATTTTGGTGCGCAGGAGGTCGCTGAGGTCGCGGCGCAGGATTTCGCGGAGCATGGTTTCGACGGTCAAGAACTGAGGTTGTCTCGGTTGCCGGTTGAAAATCGGCGGAAAGTTGGCGGGCTTGTAGGTGGTGATGCTTTTGGCGAATATATCCTCCCATTGCAGACCGGCTTTCTCGCGGATGTCGTTGGCCTTGCGGATGGCATTCAGCGCTTCGGCATCGTTGGTGGATTTGGTCAATTCCAGAAGTTTGAGAATTTTATCCTGTGGCATAGCAATTCTATCGGCCTTCCGGGTATGGGGTAATTTCCCTTAATTATACTTGAAACGCAAGATCAAACCAGCCTTGTTCCACGTCCTTTGGCCAGAGGCAGGCCCTGTGGTTTGGCCCCATCACTCTTCATTAGGGTTTGGATGGATATTTTCCCGAATGGTTACAGAGAATCGGGGGATATTTCTCAGGAACCGTAGATTCCTGCAAAAAAAGCCGCGTCATTGGAATTCAAATAATGGCCAGTGCTCGATTTGCTATCGGAAGGGGGATTTCAAAGGAACAGGGCGGAAGGGTTGAATTTACAGGGCTTTAGGGGCGGACACGCCTCAAGTCCTCTGCTTGCCCTATTATCAAGGCTTTGCCTGCCATTCAGCGCTATATAACTGCTTGATATTATTCTCCCTCCTGTTATCATAATAATATTCTAAGTTAGTGTAAATTATTCTGATTGAGAGCCTTCAACAGCTAGGTTTCCTTCAGAAAATCGAATGGGGATCGGCCCTATGTGAGCCGCTCTAAATCTGGAACTTTCTCCCTGGCGCGTCCATTGGGAGAAGGGTGTTTCAGAGTTCAAAAATGCATAAAGCTTTCTGAAAGGTTTCAGGAAGAGTTGATCAACCCTGTTCTTGTTTTCGAGTTTCATGCAGTATTCTGATTCCATAAATAAATTTGCCGACCGCCTGTTTGAATCCAAGATGGAGAAAAACGGGGCTATCCTGTTGATGGGCGAGGAGTGCTCTCTGCGTGCCGGGATGCCTACAGCGGCTGAATGGGTTGCGGCAATCAAAAAAAGTTATCCTCAGGCCTACGAACACGCTCGCGCCAAGGACCTCCGACATTGCGCGGCGGAATTGACCATCACTCAGAAATACGAGATATTCAATTTTTATCTACGAAAATCAAAAGTCAGTTGGGCGCATTTATGTATCGCTCTGCTCATGAAAGAGGGGTTTTTGAGCCGGGTATATACCACCTGCCACGACCCTCTTTTGGAGAGGGCCTGTGCTTTAGTGGGAGAGTTTCCGGCCGTTTATGACTGTACGGTAGGAACCCTCACCAAGTCGGATTTGATGCCTCCCAAGTCGATCGTTCATCTGAACGGCCAGGTTCTGGGTGCGACGCCCAATGCTCTGGAGAGTGTGTTTTCCAGTGCGGGACGCAGTGGTCCCTGGCTGGTACTGGGATATAACCCCGATCCCGAGGATCCGGTTTACGAACAGATCGCCTGGCTCGACAACATTTCTAAAGGATTGCTTTGGGTATTTTCGGGAAGCCAGACTCCGGCGCGGTTTCTTCAGGAACAGGTTTTTTCCAAGACGAATAATCATTACACCCATTCCGATGATCCGGACACCTTTCTGGTTACTATGATTCGCATGATGAAGATCGGCATCCCCGAACTCATCGGTTACCCGTTTACATTTTTAGGCCACTGGTTGAATAAAGTGGCTGACTACCCGGCACCCGGTCAAAAAGACGGATTGAATATAGCGGATATTTCCCTCAAGCAGACGAAAGCGGCCATCCAGCAGTATGAAGGCCCGGAACGGGGCCGCGATATTGGAGGCGATGACGAGGCGGCAGGCGGGGTGGATGATCCAGATTTATTGAAAGCCATTCAGGTCGCGCGCACTGGTTTGATGGCGGGGAATCCGAAGAAAATTATCGAGCAACACCCGCAATTTGAAGAGACACCTTCTGTTCAGTTGGGACATCTGTTGAACTGGGCCTATCAGGTGGAAGGAGACTCTGCCGTTGAAGAAGCTAAAAAACTGTTCGGTCCAAAAGCCCTGGAAAAACTAAAGGAGGCCCAGTCTCATTATGAAAAGGCCCTTCAGATCAGACCGGATGCCGCTCAAGCTTATTTCAAACTGGGTCAGTCGTTGGTCGAGCAGACTAAAATTCAATCTGATGAAAATACGACCGATTTGCTGGAGCAGGGAGCTCAACAATTCAAGCAGGCTATCGAATTGAACCCCGATTTTTTTGAAGCCAGTTACGAGCTGGGTATAGTGCTTACAGAATTGGCCGGCACCAAAACCGACCCGGAATCGGATCAGCTGTACGAGTCGGCCGCAAAACAATTTCAAGAGGGTCTCCGTGTCCAACCCAATCATCCGGAGGCCGCTTATGGAGCGGGCCATGTGTTGCTTTCTCAAGGACGCCGCAAGAGAGGGGCCGAAGCCGTACAACGATACACCCAAGCGGTGGAAATGTTTAAAATCGCCTTGCATGGCAACCCGGATCGCAAGGAAGCCATGGTGGAAATGGGGCAAGCGCTCTTTATTCTTTCCAAAATCAAAAAAGGGGATGACGTCGATCGCTTTCTGATGATGGCTGAAGAAAAATTTCAGCAAGCGGTACAGGTGGATGCCGCACTGGCCGAAGCGCATTTCGGGTGGGCCGACGTTTTGATGGAACGCGCCACATTGAAAAATGATGCGGCGTCTGACCGGTTTTTCAACAAGGCATTCGAAAAATATCAGGAAGTTTTAAATCTCAAGCCGGACATGCCCCGCGTGAATTACCGTTGGGCGGTGGGGCAATACAATATGGCGATGAAAAAATCCGGTGACGAAGCCATCGGTTTGCTCAAGGATGCCGCATCAAAATTTAATAAAGCCCTCCAGCGAACCCCAAAAAGTATTGATACCCTGAATCGCCTGGGTCTCGTGTACTTTGAATTGGCGAACAATCATAAGGGATCCAATGCGGAGACCCTGTACTCCAAAGCCGTGGACCATTTTCATGACTTGATAAAGTTACAACCCAAAAACTATAAGGTTCTTTCCCAGGTGGGTGAAATTTATTACCGTATTTCCACCTTCAAAAAAGGCAAGGAAGCGGAAAATCTGGTTCAGGCCTCTATTGAGAAATATCAAGGCGCCCTGAAGATCAAGTCGGATTACAGTCGGGCCATCATGTTGTGGGGCAATGCACTATTCCGGTTGGCGACTCTCAAGTCAGATGGTACGGAACAGGACCTGTATGACCAGGCTGAAAAGAAATATTCGGAGGCCCTGAAAATTCATCCCAATGATGCTACTGCCTTGAGTAATTACGGCTCGATTCTGTTGAAACGATCCAAGGATGAAAAGCCAGACAAGGTCGCTTCCCTGCTGAATAAAGCGGTAAATTCCTTTCAGGCCGCCATTGAGATTGAGGAGAACAATCCCGAAGCCCTCAGCATGATGGGAGAAGCTTTGATTGCCCAGGCGAAAAGCAAGCGGGGTATTGATGCGCATCCTTTGTTGGCCGAAGCGAAGGGAGTACTTCAAAAAGCCGAGGAATACCAACCCGGTGCCGGGTGTTATAACATGGCGAGGCTCCAGGCCCAATTGGCGAACGAAACAGGTTGCCGTCAATGGCTGGAACGGTGCCAGGAACACAATGTTCTTCCTGAAGCAGATGTCCTCAGTGAGGAAAGCCTGTTTGCCTCGGTGCGTGAATCCAAATGGTTTAAAAACCTGATGCCCGTTGTGGAGGAGCCGAAAGAAGAGCCGAAAAAAGTTGAGAAGGAAATTGCCATGCCTGCCGACAATAGCGCGCCTGCTCCGTCCCCCGGCGAGGCAACCAAGCCCGCCAACGCGTAACCCTCATCCCCATTCAAACGATCCCCTTGCCGCTCTAATCCTTATAGTTCAGGTGCGACCGTTCGATCGGAAAGAAACTTTTTCACATCCTCCAGATTTTGCGTTTGTGCGCATTCGGGAAGCGATTTTAAAAACTGCTTGCCGTAACTGCGTTGGGTCAGACGCGAATCAAGAATCGCCACCACTCCCTTGTCGGTACGCTTGCGAATCAGTCGGCCGAACCCCTGACGCAGTTGAATGATCGCCCTCGGTATCTGGTAATGCTTGAAGGGGTTGATGGAGCGTTTTTTCATATCCTCAATGCGCGCTTCCGTCAGCGGCTCGCTCGGAACATCGAACGGCAGTTTGGTGATGATAACACTCGACAGCGCATCGCCGGGGATATCCACCCCCTGCCAGAACGAATTGGTGCCGAAGATAACCGAAGGTTTTTCCTTGAACCGCTGGATCATCCGGCTGGGTGCCATTTCGCCCTGTTTGAGTATCTGGTACTGGTGGAGCTTGGGATCGAGAATTTTATACATACGGTTGAGAATGTCGTAGCTGGTGAACAGAACAAATGTTTTTCCTCCGGTGGCCTGAATCAGCTCCAGCGTACGGTCGGCCAGTGCGGCAACGTATTGGGCTACTTCCGCCCCCGGCTCCGGCATGTCCTGCGGCAGATACAGCAGAGCCTGGCGGGTATAATCGAAAGGCGAGTCCAGCGTCGATTCCTCTTTCGGCGTACACCCGAGGCGTTCTTTCATATGATCAAAACTACGGTTGGTGGTCAAGGTGGCGGAGGTCAGAACTGCCCGGTCAATTTTGGAGAACACCTGTTCGCGTAGCTCCTCACTGATGTTGATGGGCATTCCCCGCAGGGTGGCGCGGGTGAACCGTTTTTTAGGCGTCACCTCCAGCCAGTAGACATACTCCTTCATGTTCTGGTTCAGGAGAGCGGAAATGGTATTGTTGAATTCAAACACGCGGGTGGCCGCCGCAGAGACTTCGAGTTGTTCTTCTTCCGAGGTGACGCGGTGTTCGAGAGCTTTCAACGCTTCATGCAGATCCTGTAAAGGAATGAACAGCGTGTTGCTTAAAGTGGGCGGACTGTAAAATCGCAGGGTGCGTTCTTTGCGTCCGAATTCGTCGAACAGGTTTTCAAAAAATCCCTCCACCGCGATCCGGACCCTGCTCACCCTCTGCTGGATTTCGATCGTCAGATCATCGCGCAAACGCGCCAGCGTGCCGCGTTTTGTTTTGGCATTGTAAAGACGGTCGAGAAAATAGATCAAGCCGGAGTTGGAAACGTTCAGTCCCAGAAATGAAGTAGCCGCCTCTTCCAGGTTCTGCGCTTCGTCGAAAATAACCGCGTCGTAACGGGGAAGCACCGCGCCGCTGTTGGCCACATTGGCAAAGAACAGGTGATGGTTGACGATCAGGATATGCGCCCCGAACCATTTGCGACGCTCTTTAAAATAAAAACACGAATTGAAAGTTTCGCACTGTTTGCCCATGCACAAATCTTTTTGCCGCCCGACTTCTTCCCAGACGGCAGGTGAAGGCTCGAACGGCAGATCGTTGCGGAAACCGGATTCCGTACGGCCGGCCCAATCAAAAACTTCGTTCAGTTGTTCGTCCTCTTCCACATTACCGAACAGGTGGGTTTGGCTGGCTCGTTTCATCCGCCGCAGAGACAGGTAATTTTCGCTTCCCAGGCAGAGTGAGTATCTGAACGGCAGTCCCAGCACCTCGCGCAGAAACGGGATATCCTGGTTCACGATCTGTTCCTGCAGGGTTTTGGTGTAGGTCGATACGATGACGCGGGTTTCATTTTTTATAGCCCACAAGACCGCTGGGATCAGGTAGGCCAGGCTTTTGCCGGTTCCGGTGCCCGCTTCAATCATCAGGTGATGGCCTTCCTCCAGAGAAGCGGCCACTGCCTCGGCCATTTCCAACTGTTGAGGGCGGAACTCGAAGGAGCCCAGTTTTTGGGAAAGCACCCCTCCGTTATCAAAATAGGTTTTGATTTTGGCGACATCCATAACCTTGCATGGTATGTGGGAATAAGGAGTGCGTAAAGGTATATTTAACTCAGGGACCCCAGGGACGAAAAATTCCTGTCGTTATGAGTATGATTTGAAATGTGAATCGTTAAGCGTTGCCTATTCCATTTAACAGGCTTTTTGTAGGGGTTTGCCCGCAGGAAGATCCCGAAGGTCCGCTCAACTGATTGAAGTTACGCGAGTTAGGTGAATAAAAATGAAATTTATCGATTGTATTCGCTATTTCGGCATTGTAAGATTATTGTAGAATTTTTTAGTCAGGTAAGTCCAAAATAATCAATATGTTAATGCCCGCCCCCCAACCTTTTCATTCGAAGGAGTCTCACTCATGAAAATCCTCTCATCCTTTCTGGTGTTGGCGTTCCTCTTCACCTCCAACGCCTACGCCGCCGATGAAACCACCCAGCAGAAACTGTTGAAGAATGCCAAGTCCGTGGTGGAAGAAATCATGAGTGCGCCCGATTTGGGAATTCCCTCCGGTCTGATCTCCAGAGCGCAAGCGGTCATCGTATTTCCCAGTATGCTGAAAGGAGGATTCCTGATTGGTGCCCGGTATGGCAAGGGAGTCGCAACGGTCAGGAACGCTAAAACCGGTCAGTGGGGGCCACCGTCGTTCATAACCACTTTGGGCGGCAGTTTTGGTTTGCAGTTTGGAGCTCAGTCGGTGGATCTGATTTTAATCGTCATGACGGAGAAAGGTCTCAAGGGTCTTCTGAACAACAACTTCACTCTGGGCGGAGATATGTCCGTGGCCGCCGGTCCGGTAGGACGCTATGCGGAGATGGGTGTCGATATTTTACTGCAGGGTGACACGTATTCGTATTCCCGCAGTAGGGGTGTTTTCGGTGGCTTGTCGCTGAAAGGGACCATCATCAAGGCGAATGTGGGATTCAACGAGGAATATTACAATGCCAAACTGACGCCGGAAGAAATCATGATTGACGGCAAAGTTAAAAACGTACCGGAATCATCCCAGAAGTTCCTGCAGTACATGGACCAGATCGCGCCGCCGGAAAAGCCTGAGTACGACAAATCGGCATGGATGGGCTGGACGGATGATCCCAAGTACGGTTTTGAACCTCAAGCCAAGATGATGGCTCAAAACACCCTGCCTCAGGAAGAGGAGCCGCCGGCACCAGCACCCCAACCGCGGGGACCCTTGGGACCGCTCTGGTAAGCTCTCCTGCCCGGAGAAAAACTATAAACCCTGAATTGCGCCCGAATGATTTTCGTTTGCCGGTAACTGTCAGCCAGCTCCCCCTCCGGGAAGGAGCCTGGCCTTGCCGGTCACGCTGGCGGGCCGTTTTTTTTTGTGCTGGAGGGAGCCATACTCATCGGTGGTGCGGGGATTACATCAAGCGCATGGCAGTGGTCCACAGCAGACCCAGCCCGAAAATCAATACGGTGGCGTTGAGACGGACCGACCATCCATGCAGGGATTTGAATTGCGGTTCCAGGGTTTCGCGGGTTTCCGGTTGCTCCTGCATTTGTTGTTTGAGCGCCCGTGCCTGCGGGTTGATGACCAGTCCTGCATAAAACGTACAAGCCGCCATGATGGTGAGAAATATCAGAGGCGGACCTTCCATCCCGCGCGGGCTGAGCATCAGCGTGGCGGCGGCCAGCACACTGCAAATATAACCGAGGCCGTAATATTTCGGAAAAATCGCGCCCACCACTTCACCGGCCTTTTGCCGGTCGAGCAGGCGAAACACCACCGGCGCGGCGAAGAAGGAGAAAAAAATAATACTCCCCATCCACATAACCAAACTGAGCAAATGTATGAAATGGATCAAGGTGACCATAGCGGCCCATCATAAACGAAGGAGGTCGGGAGAGGGTAGAACTATTTTGTGTCGGAGAGCGCTTCGGAAATTTCCTGCACGATGCGTTGCGCCGCCGCTTTGGGGTCGGACGCATCGCGAATGGGACGCCCCACCACCAGATAGTCGGCACCGGCCTGGATGGCTCGCTTGGGAGTTATCACCCGTTTCTGATCGTCGCCGCCCATTCCATTTTTATTCTGGCGGATTCCGGGGACCACGGTCAGTAAATCGTTAAAGTTCTCGCGGATGGCAACGACCTCCAGTCCGGAACAGATCACCCCGGCACATCCTGCTGTTTTGGCTATCCCGGAGCGGGTGACCGACAGATCTTTCAAGGTTAAATCTTTCCGGTAACCCAGCTCTTCTCGATGGTCGTCGGGTCCCAGGTTGGTGAGCACGGTGACTCCCAGAATCTGCAAGCCGGAGTTGCCGGCACCGTTGACGGCGGCTTTCAGCATCGCCTCGCCTCCCGCGCAATGCACGGTCAGGAAACGGACGTTGTGGGCGGCGGCGGATTGAACGGCTCTTTCAACAGTGGCGGGGATATCGTGCAGTTTGAGGTCGAGAAAGATTTCGGCGTCGCTGTGGTCCCTGATGGCAGTGAGAACAGCAGGGCCTTCCTTGATGAATAGCTCCAATCCCACTTTGAACATGCCGACGGAACCGCCCAGCTTTTGGACAAAAGAAACCGCCTCATCCAGACTTGGAACGTCCAAGGCAAAGATGAGGCGGGATTTTGGGTCTTTGAGACCAGTCATATCTTAATCATCAAAAGTTTCTGAACGAGTAATCATTGGCATCGACTGCATCTTCGAAACCAGGTTCGGTTGAGGGCTCCTCGGTAGTCGGTTCTTCAACCGTTGCCTCGGTATTTTCGCTACCGGACTCAGTGCCGGTGCTCGTTTCAAACGAATCTTCGGACGTGCCGATCGGTGTGACTTCCGGGTTCTCTTCCATGGTGCCCACAGGGGTCACTTCGGGAGATTCCGAACCGTCTGATGATGATTCTACACCAGATTCCACTGCGGTATCAAAAGATTCCTCAGCCGTATCGAAAGACTCTACTGTCTCCTCGGCTGGAGTTTCTTCCTGAAAAGTATCAAAGGACTCCGTCGCAATTTCCTCAGCCGGAGCCTCCTCTGCTGTATCGAAAGATTCCTGAATCGGAGCTTCCTCAGCGGTCTCCATGACAGGTTCTTCGGTTGGAGCTTCTTCAGCCGTATCGAAAGACTCTTCTACTGGGGTTTCTTCCTGAACGGCATCAAAAGATTCCATCGGAGCTTCCTCAATGGCCGGAGCTTCTTCTGCATTCGGCTCGAATGTTTCTTCCGGTGTGGTGGTTTGCTCCAGAGTCATTGAACCCGCGGCTTCCTGCTGTTTTTGCTGGCGCTCCAGGTAACCCTTCAGATATTCCAGATTGGTGGAGGCCATCTCAATATTTGAATCAAGTTTCAAAGCCTTCTCATAATTCTCGATGGCCGATTGCAATTGATCGGAGTTTTGATACATGGCGCCGATATTGTAGTAAGCCTCAGCGAGTCCCGGCTGCTCATTGATAGCCATCTCGAAATAGCGGATGGCGTCGTCATGACGTTTCAGATAACCGTAGACCAGACCCAAGTTGTAATACTTCACGGTGCGGGAAGGTGCGGAACTCATGGACTGTTCCAGATAGCCCACCGCGTTCTCATAATTTCCCATGCGGGCCTGCACTTCACCCAGGCGATAGGCGGACGTATAGTCTGTAGAATTTAGATTGACCGCCTGTTGCAGGGGGCCCGACGCATCTTTATAGTGTTTGAGCCGGTAATGCGCTTCACCCAGTTTGGCATGGTATCGTGCGTTGTGCCCGTAGTTTTGGGTCAGGGTGTTCAAAGGCGCGATCATTTGTTTCCAGGAACTCCGGGTTTCATAAATCCGCGCCAGAGTCTGGTTCGCCCCTTCATTATTGGGATCCAGCTGCAACGTCTTTTTAGCCGTTGTGATGGCACTGCTGTATTGCCCTTTGCTGGCATACACCTGGCTCAGGTAACTGAGAGCGCCGACATGCTTGGGATCTTTCTGCAGGGCCTTTTCGAACAAACGCTCAGCCCGGTTGTATTTCCCTTCCCTGGCCTGCTCAACACCTTGGTTGTAGGTTTCCGTAGCGTCAGCGGACACCAGGTAATTAGTCGATATCAGGGCATTGAGATTTCCAGCAGTCGCATTGCCTGCGATGCCCAGGATGAAAATAGTCGTTGCGGTCCAAGCCAAGGGCCTCTTCATACCTCGTCTCCTCATACAAAAATATTGGGTAACATTATCAGGGAAAGTAATCTTAATTGTCTTCAGGATAAATCCCGGTAAAAGGATTGTAAACCCCGCACCCTGCAGGCGAGCCTTAGAAGGCAAGTTTCAAAGGAATTCGTTTGTCCGGGAGAGGGTGTTTAGTGCGCCAAATTCAAGCTTCTGATCCGGTGTAAGACCTTGGCTGTGGCCCCCCAAATACGATGCTCGAAATGCCAGTAGGCAACCATTTTTTTTTCAACAGGATAGCCCATTTCGCGGTGATGAGTGGAGAGTAGGGGGTGCAGTGGAGTTTCCAGCACGCTTTGGACTTCGTCCGGATTTCTGCGGTAGGGAGGCAGTTGATCGAGAATCGCGATGAAGGGGGAGATGGTGAATCCCGTAAGCGTTTGAACTTGTGGTAGTAATCCGATTACCTGAGAGGCCGGTAACTCCAGGTTCAGCTCCTCCCTAGTTTCACGGAGTGCGGTGTTGAGCAGGGTGCCGTCCTGGTGCTCATAGAAGCCGCCAGGAAAAGAGATCTCCCCGGCATGCCGGTTCAGATGCTCAGCTCGCTGGATCAACAGCACATGCGGCTGGCGGTGCCGGGGGTAGAGAATCACCAGCACCGCTGAGGATTTCTCATTGAGCGGCACCGGAGCGTCCGGTAGCGGGTACTTGGTTTTCAATTTTTCGGATAGTAAATTGAGATCCATAGTTCAGGTTTTTAGTTAAAGGGACATTTCATTTTGCAGTAACAAAAATATTCCTCCCCTTACTAAGGGGAGGATACAGGTGGGGTTGATTTTGACCGGCTCAAAGAATAAACCTTAAAAAAATAAGGTAGGAGATATCATAACCTCCCCTGTATCCCCTCCTTGGTAAGGAGGGGGGAAATGACTGTATTGCCGGATCGGGCGGGCGATTTATTTCTTTTTACCCCACGTCTGTTTGTACTCCTCTTCATCGAAGCCGACGGTGACGCGGTCGCCGTCGACCGCAATAGGACGCTTCACCAGTCGCCCGTTGGACGCCAACAGGTCGAGCGCCTGCGCCTCCGTCATCCCCTTCAGCTTGTCCTTGATGTTGAGCTCCTTGTACTGGACGCCGCTGGTGTTGAACAGTTTTTTGAGCTCGCGCGTCTTGAGGGCTTTTTTCAGCACCGTCTTGGGCGGCGGCGTTTCCGTGATGTCGATCGACTGGTACGTCACCTTTTTGCCGTCCAGAAACTTCTGCGCTTTTCTGCAAGTACCGCACTTGTTGTAACCGTAAAATTTCATATTTCGTTTCTCCTCGCTCCTCCCCGGAGAGGGAGCTTGCTAACAGTTAATGGCATCGAGAATATCGTTGAGCGCAATTCAGAGTTTTTGTTTGCTCCAGGCCCAAAAAAGGGGTCAAGTGACTAAAAAGGGGTCAAGTCTCTTCTTGACTACATTAATGCGGCTCCAGTTTTTCGGGGACGAGACGATAACCCATGGCGTGCATGATGGCGTTGATATTTTCCAGCCGGGGATTCCCCTGTTGGGAAAGCGCCTTTTGTAATCCCTTCCGGGTCATGCCGGTTTCTTTGGCCAGCGCGGTAATCCCTTTCACGCCAGCAAGAACGCGTAAAGAAGAAAGCAAAGCCCCGGTATCTCCATCCTGAGCATACTCATCAAAAATGATCTTAAAGTAGTCGTCTATTTCCTCCGGATGCTTGCGGAAATAGTTTGCTTCAAATTCGTCGAGTGTTTTTATTTTACGCATTGTCCCGTGTGCCCCCAAGCTGGTTATCAAACGACACCATAAGGAACTATAGTTCTCATTATGTTTGAAGGCAAGGTTTCTATTGAATCCAAAAGCGGAGTACCTCGGCCAGTAATATAAACCGTCCCTTATTACAAAGGCAGAGAGAATAAGCCCCCCAGCCTCCTTCGGAGAAGGGGGAGCAAATTGGGTCCGGCGTCACGCTGGTCTCTGCGTGCTCCGCGCTCCCCCCCTGTGGTACATATTATCCCGTGATCCTGCCCAAAAACAGTCTATTTCCCTAAACCACCATATGTAGGGGACTATAGTCTGGTTTACCCCCATAAATTGTATAAAATTCCCTTTACAAGCCATGCGGGATGTTATAATCTGCGGGAAATAGCGCTATGCCTTAACTGGTTCTTTTTTAAAGGCCTTCTGGAGTTCCAATGATTCTCAAACAGCTCGAACTTGCCGGTTTCAAATCCTTCGTCGATACTACCCGCCTCGATTTCACCAACGGTTTCACCGCCGTCGTCGGCCCCAACGGGTGTGGCAAGAGTAATATCTCGGACGCTATCCGCTGGATCATTGGCGAACAGAGCTCCAAAGCCCTGCGCGGCACCCGTATCACCGATCTGATCTTCAACGGCTCCTCAGGCCGCAAGCCGGTCAACCGCACCGAAATCTCCATGACCCTGAGCGATGTGCCTAAAGGCCTCAGAGTCGCCAGTGTTCCCAATCTGGCGGATGAGATCAAAGTTACCCGCTGTTACCACCGTTCCGGCGACAGCGAGTTTTACATCAATAAAGTTCCCTGCAGACTGAAAGACATCACCGATCTGTTTCTCGATATCGGCATCAGCCCCAAGGTGTTGACGGTCATCGAGCAGGGCCATATTCAGGACATGATCAGCTCCAAGCCGGAAGAGCGCCGCATCTGGATTGAAGAAGCCGCCGGTGTGTTGAAGTTCAAGGTCCGCAAGGCGGAAGCCCTGCGCAAGCTCGATGCCTCCGGCCAGAACCTGGACCGTATTTCCGACATCGTCAATGAGTTGGAGCGGCAGGTGGACTCCCTGAAACGCCAGGCCAACAAAGCGGAACGCTACAAGAAATTTCAGGGGGAGATCAAGGAGTTGTCGCTTGGCCTGTTTTCGCAGAGAATCCGCGGCCTGAAAGTACAATTCGACGAATTGGAAGAAGCGTATCGCGAGAAGGTGGAGCAGAAAACACAATGGGCCGCCCGGTCGTCGACTCTGGAAAACGACGTCAGCCGGATGAAAATTGAGATCGACGAGTTGACCGCCATCCTCAACGAGAAGCGCGAAACCCTGCATCATTTGACAGCGGAGATCAGCCGGAGTGAGCACAATATCGAGTTGAGAAATTCCCAGGTCCAGCAGGCGGAATCGGATAAGGAAGCGGCGGCGCGGGAAATTGAGCAGATGCAGGGCGAAATCGGGTCCCACAGCGAGGAGCGGGAAACGCATCGCAATGAGTTGGCAGATGCGGATGAAAAAATCAGTACGCAGGAACTGGAGTGTCAGGAAAAAACCCGGGAATGCGAGCACAGCCGAGGGTTGATGCGGACTTTGGAAAAAGAGCTTCAAGATAGGGAAAGCCGGGTCCTTGAGTTATTGCATCAGCTGTCCCAGAAGAAAAATTCCCTTACGGAATTGGAATCCCGGCGCAAATACCTCAACGAGCAGGGAGAGAAGCTGACCCGCGAGCTGGAAGAAACGCGTGAGCAGATGGAGTCTGTTCAAATCGCAGTCGGTGAAGCGCAATCCGAATTTGATCAAAAAGAAAAAGACCTGGAAACGCGCCGACAAGAGCTGATCCAGCTTCAGGAGCAATTGAGCGTCTGCAAAGGACAACTCAAGGATGGAGAGGCCAAGGCGCGTGTCGCCAAGGAGGCGTATCTGTCCAAGGCGTCTCTGTTGAGTTCCCTGAAAGAATTGCGCAGTCAGTATGAAGGATTTGGTCAGGGGGTTCGATCTCTAATGAGCCAGACTGCCCGGCCCGACGGTTTGCGCGAAGTGGTGGTGGATGTCATTCAGACTCCCGCTGAATATGAAAAAGCGGTGGAGGCGGTACTCGGCGAAAAACTGCAGAGCATGATCGTCAATTCCTACTCGGATACTTTGGGTGTCATTCGTTACATGAACGAACATCAATCCGGGCGCGGCTCGTTCATCCCGCTGAACCCCAAATCCATTTCCCTCAAGCCGGTGTATCTGAATGGAGACACGGGCGTCGTCGGCAAACTGGCCGATCTGGTGGAGACTCGCGAAGAGTATAAAACGGTATTTGATCATCTGCTGAACAATGTGGTGCTGGTGCGTGATCTGGAAACGGCTCTCAAACTGCATGGAAACGACGAATT
This sequence comes from Nitrospinaceae bacterium, assembly GCA_029261395.1. Taxonomy (GTDB): domain Bacteria; phylum Nitrospinota; class Nitrospinia; order Nitrospinales; family Nitrospinaceae; genus SZUA-226. Next base: position 1,603 of record JAJDBJ010000047.1, on the reverse strand, counting down.
TGAGGGAACGGTGGTGACCCTCGACGGCGAGGTGATCGACGGGCAGGGCCTGGTTACCGGCGGTCGGAACGGGGAAGATCCCGGTGGTCTGCTGTCGCAGACCCGCGAAATGGAAGAGTTGGGTGTGCAGGTGGTGGGCCTTCAAAAGGAGTTGGAACAGCTTGAGGAAGCCAACCGCAACATAGAGAATGAAGTTTCAGCGGTGGAAGAAAGTCATCAGGCCGCTGGAGCGTCGGTGCATGAGGTGGACATCGAGCAAAGGCAATGCCGCAACGATCTGGAGCAGGCCCAAAAAGAATTGCAACGGTTGGAGCAAAAGAAGTCTCACCTCGAACACGAATTGTCCTCGGGCGCAAGCGAGTTGGAAGAGTTGACGGGCGAGTTTGATACCCTGACTCACGACATCCGGGTTGGTGAGGAAGAAAAAGAACAGACCGAAGCGGTGGTTGAAGACCTGCGCCTCACCCTCCGGGATCAGCGTCAGGAAACCGAAGTGATGGCCGGGTGGATCAATGAAGTGAATGTCAAAATTGCTTCTATGAAAGGCCGACGCGACAATGTGCGGTTGGAAATCAAGCGCCTCGATTTGCAGGAAGCCACCCTGAACCAACGCATCGGGCAACGCAGTGAAGACAGCCGGGTCAACTCCGAAAGGATCGCAGAGAACCAAAAAGCGATCGTAGAGATCGAGCAAGGTATCCTCGAAAAGGTGAGAGAGAAGGATCGCTTGGACGAGGAAGTGGTTGGCGAGGAAGAGGGCCTGCAGGAACAAGAAGAGATGCTGGAAGCCAAGGATCGCGAAAGCCGCGAACTGGGTCACCAGATACAGGAGATGACCGAGGCGGTTTCCGCTGTCGACTTGAAACGCTCCGAGGTGAAAATCCAGATCAGCCACATCGAAGAAAAAGCGTTCGAAGATTTCAACGTCAGTCTGCAGGAAATGCTGAGCCAGTACGATGGCGAAGTCGACGAAGAGGCGGTCAGCGAGGAATTGAGGCAGTTGAAGGAGAAAGTCGCAAAGCTAGGAGAAGTGAACCTGGCGGCGCTGTCCGAGTATCAGGTCGCCAGCGAGCGGTATAACTTTTTGCAGAAGCAGTTGGAAGATCTGGCGGACTCCATTCGCGCCTTGCACGAGACGATCGAGAAGATCGACCAGACCACCCGCAAGCTGTTCAAGGAAACCTTCGAGCAGGTGAACGAGCATTTCAAGGATAACTTCACGCGGCTGTTCCTGGGCGGCAAGGCGGAATTGACCCTGACCGACCCGGAGAATATTCTGGAATCGGGGATTGATATCACCGCCAGCCCGATGGGCAAGAGCATGCACAATATCAGCCTGCTTTCCGGCGGTGAAAAAACGATGACCGCCATCGCGCTCATGTTCGCCATCCTCAAAGTCCGGCCCAGCCCGTTCTGTCTGCTGGACGAAGTCGATGCACCGCTCGACGAGGCCAACGTCATCCGCTTTCAGGAAATGCTGAAAGAGATGTCCGACAAAACCCAGTTCATCATCATCACCCACAACCAGAAAACCATGTCCTTCGCCGACACCCTGTACGGCGTGACCATGGAAGAGCGCGGCGTCTCCAAAGTCGTCTCCGTC
>JAJDBJ010000046.1 GCA_029261395.1 Nitrospinaceae bacterium | reverse complement strand
AATGGTGAAAAGGTGGGGTAAGAGCCCACCAGTACTCCCGGTGACGGGAGTAGCTTGGTAAACCCTATCCGGAGCAAGATCAAATAGGAAAGTGCTTGAGGGCGGCCCGCCCGATGCTTTCGGGTTGATTGCTCGAGCCTGTCGGCAACGGCAGGCCTAGATTGATGACTGCCGCCTCTCACGAGGAACAGAACCCGGCTTACCGGTCTACTTCGGCCTCCTACCCGGAGGGGGGATGGGCTAACCGTTGCCATCTCAAAGAATATCGCTGAGCGCAAATCACGGTTTTCAATATACCAGTGGCGGTTTGCCACCCAGCCTGAGGCTGGATCCCACAAAAAGCCTCGCCGCAGAGGCAACTTGGTAGATGCGGAATGCCCCGTTTCCACTGTTAACTTCGCAGACCCAGGTATTAAATTACGTGCGGAGGTACTCCGCCCAGCAGTGGCTGGACCCAATTTTAACGCCCTCCTTTTTTCTCGCCCCGGGGATCACAGATAAAGCCTCGACACTCCTTCCCTTACCAAGGGGGGATATTTTAGTCTTCCGTGTTTCCTGTTCCGGGTTTTTCTGATTTTATCCTGTAATTCGATCTTCCAAGAGGTAGGTCCGATTATGGATGATGTCTTCACCTGTTTGGGAGGACCCGTCAATAGGTTTTAAATTTCTACCGGGAGTTGCCCGGTTTAGCCTTAATCCTCGTACCTTTCTTTATGGTATTCCCTTTCTTCTTCCCACTGGTTGCGTCGTCTGTCTTCCCAGTCGTCCTGATCATCGTCGTCTCGATCTTCATATTCTTCTTTCCTCTTTTTGCCCATTTTCTTATGTTGCTTGCGTTTCATTTTCTCCATTTTTTTCTGGTGCTTCATTTCCTCTTTGGCGATTTTTTCTTCCATCTTGTAATGTTCTTTTTCCATCTTTTGCTGATGCTTCAGTTGTTCCTTTTCCATTTTGTGCTGTTGCTTGACGGAATCTTTGTAATGATCGTTGTCGTAATAACCATCGTCATGATGTATGTCTTTATTGATATAAGCGGGTTGATTTTGAGGTGGGGGACCTCCATAACCACCGCCCTGTGGCGGGTAACCTCCACGGGGATGGGCCACACAACCGGCCATCCACAATAAGGCAATAGAGCAAACTAATATTCGAATGATTGGTCGAGGCATCATCTTCTATCCTTTTTGTTAGTGAATTAAGTTGATGAAACAGGCTGGAGTTTTGAAATTCTTGATTAAAGTTTAAGCGAAAACCAATGGATTATAAAGGGGTATTGTAGGGGGATAGGTAAGCTCTCAATCTACTTCATTATATCAACGTATGGGTCGTGGGAGCCAGGATTTTGAATCAACTCAAATCAAATTTTAACTTCAGTTCCTTGAGTTGTTTTGTGTCGACTTCGGAAGGAGCTTCGGTCATGAGACACGTTGCCTTTTGGGTTTTGGGGAAGGCGATGACTTCGCGGATCGAGGTCGACCCGGTGAGGATCATGGCAATTCGGTCGAGTCCGAACGCAATCCCGCCGTGGGGCGGTGCGCCGTACTGCAGGGCTTCCAGCAGAAATCCGAACTTGGCTTCGGCTTCTTCTTTTTCGATGCCCAACAGCTGGAACATTTTTTGCTGAACGTCGTTCTGGTGGATACGAATACTGCCTCCGCCAATCTCGTTGCCGTTCAAAATCAGATCGTAAGCACGCGCTTTGAGGGAGCCGGGATCGCTGTCCAGCTTGTCGAGGTCTTCCGCCAGCGGCGCGGTGAACGGATGGTGCATGGCGACGTAACGTTTTTCTTCTTCGACATATTCCAGCAGTGGAAACTCGGTCACCCATGCCAGGCTGATTTTGGATTCGTCGATCAGGTTCAGCCGTTTGCCGATGTCGAGCCGCAAATGCGCCAGCGCGTCGGCCACCACTTTCGGCTTGTCGGCGATGAAGACGACGGTATCGCCGACTTCCGCGCCCAGCTTCGCAATCATCGCGTCCATCATTTTCGGTTTGAAGAATTTGGTGATGGGCGATTGCAGGCCGTCGGCGTTGACCTTGATCCACGCCATACCCTTCGCGCCGTAAGTCTTGGCGAGTTCCGTCAGATCGTCCAACGCCTTGCGTGACAACACCTCGGTGCTCTTCTTTGCATTGAGCGCGCGAATCTGCCCGCCGCTTTTTAGTACATCCGCGAACACTTTGAACTCCGTTCCCGCCACGGTGTCCGCCAGGTCGACAATTTCCAGCCCGAACCGCAGATCCGGCTTGTCGCTCCCGAACCGGTCGATGGCGTCCTGATACTTGAGAATGGGAAACGGTGTTTCGACGGTGATATTCAGTGTTTCTTTATAGATGGAGGCCATCATGTTCTCAACCAGCGCGAACAGTTCTTCTTCGTCGATGAACGACATCTCCATATCGATCTGGGTGAACTCCGGTTGCCGGTCCTGCCGGAGATCTTCGTCGCGGAAGCATTTGACGATCTGGAAATAGCGGTCCATGCCGGCGACCATCAGAATTTGTTTGAACAACTGCGGCGACTGCGGCAGAGCGTAAAAGTTTTCCGGGTTGAGACGGCTCGGCACCAGGTAGTCGCGTGCGCCTTCCGGCGTGCTTTTGGTGAGGATCGGCGTTTCCACCTCGGTGAAATCCTGATTGTGCAAAATTTTTCTCACCACGCGGGTGATCTGGTCGCGCAGGGTCAGATTGCGCAAGAGCTTGGCGTGACGCAGGTCGAGGTAGCGGTGCTTGAGGCGCAAAACTTCGGACACTTCCTGATCGTCCCATCCTTGAAACGGCGGCGTCTTAGATTTATTGAGAATCTCCAGCTCGTCCACATACACTTCAATTTTACCGGTGGCGAGTTTGGAGTTGACCATGTCATCCGGTCGGGCGCGCACTTTGCCGGTAACGGCGATCACGAAATTGTTGCGCAGGTCCTGCGCCTCTTGATGCGCCAGCTGGTCGATTTGCGGGTTCAGCACCACTTGGGTGAGGCCGTTCTTGTCCCACAGGTCGATGAAAATGAGGCCGCCGTGGTCGCGTCGGGTATGAATCCAGCCGCACAAGGTGACGGTGTCGCCTACTTGACCGTCGCTCAATTCGCCGCAATGATGTGTTCTTTTGAATTTCTGCGCCATAAGTCTAAAACCGTTAAAAATAGGGGAAAAAGGACCCATCAAGTTACTGGAAACAGGGCTCGTTTGCAAGGGCTTATTATTTCGCGGTAAACCCCTGACAGGATAGCAGGATTTGCAGGATGAACAGGGCGGAGTGCCTCCGCCGATGAATCAAGCAACTACAAAACATAGATCCTTCGCTGGCGCTCAGGATGACAAACAATCTTTAATTGTCATTCTGAGGGCAGAAAGCGACGAAGAATCTGTGTCCATCTGTGGTTCATTGGTTTTCTCTGTGTCCTCTGTGGGGATGTCTTGGGGGACTATTCGGAATCGGAGGGGGGTTTGGTCTCGTTCTCTGCGTCGGCATCGTCTGGAGAAACTTCAGCGGTTTCAATGGCCACAGCCGCCGCTTCCTGCTGTTTGGCAAGTTCCTCAGCTTTGCGCTCGGCTTCCAGTTCTTTTTCCCTTTCCTCCATGGCTTTTTTGCGGAGTTGCCATTCGATCACCATTTGCGGTTTGATTTTGATTGCTACCGGGATATTCACCGTACTGCAGGAGCGCACGCACACACCGCAACCGGTGCAGATATCTTTATGGAAGATCGGCTGTTGCTCCTGGTTCTGGGTGATGGCACCGGGGACCGGGCAGTCGATGATGCATTGCTGGCAAAACGTGTGACCGTAGGACTGGCATTTTTTCTTGTCGAGGATGGCATAGCCCATTTTCACATCCTCCGGGCCGCCGGGTACGGGCAGTAACGCACCCTCCGCACAGGCGGGGATGCACGGTAAGTCGGTACACATCACGCACGGCACTTTCAGGGGGTCGATGTACGGCGTGTCCATGATGAGGAATCCCATTTTCTTGGGTACTTTTTGGATGGCGTCCTTCGGACAGGCGTTGGAACAATCGTCGCACCGGGTGCAGGCCTGCAGAAACGCCCGTTCGGAAATGGCACCGGGCGGCCGCAAGAGTGGCATGCGCTTGGTGAACTTGTCGACGGTCTGATTGACCTTGTTGATTTTTCCATCGATGTTCTCGAACATCGGCTTGGCGAACATGTGAACCCCTTGCCGAATCAGGTTGCGCCGGTTTAATTCCTTGTCGTGGTCGCTCTCTTCTTCGCTGAGCTCGGTTTCCTCCTCGTCCTCATCGACGGCTTCGCCGGATTCGGTTTTCGCTTGGACGGGTTTCGGGGAGGGCTTCTCTTCGTGTTCATTGATTTTTGGAAAGAAAAACTCGTAAGACCGGCGAAGGATGCTTCCCTTCGGCATCTCTTCGGTTTCCTCCGCTACTTCTTCAACGGACTCTTCAGTCTCAGCGTCGGCTTCCGTGTCCACTTCCGTGGCGGATTCCAATTCGGCAGTCGTCTCGCCGCCTTCTTCGGTTTCTTCGTCTTCCGGTTTCAGGTTGACCTTGATCCGGCGCTTTTTCTTTTTGAGTTTTTTGAGTACCTTGGACTTCTCGTCCGACTCCTCGGCGTATTCCTTCAGCTTGGTGAGGCCGCCGAACAGACCCCGACGAGAAAACTCCATGTCCTCGATGGGTTTTTGCATGTCGGCCTTGAGGCGGTTGATGTCGACGATGTGCTGGTCGGTAGAGGTGTGGTCACCGCGCTGGTCGGGGCTGTTGGTGTCTTCGGTGGTTCGGATTTTGGGCGGCAGTTTCTTGCCCTTGAACCGTTCCTTATCCAGCAGGTAGCGTAGCGATTTTTTTTTATCCATCGTGGAGATTTCCCGTAATACGAGGGTGAGCCCGGATCATCCGAAGCGGGTTCAGTCTCTCGGGTCCCAGCGCATTTCCTGGGCGAGGTTTTTATAATCGTGCCAGTTCTGGGCGTCGGCGTTCTCCAGCATGTACTCGTCGGTGGCCAGTACCAGAGGATGTCCCTTGTTGACGAACGACTGGACGCTGGGAAACCGGAGCAGGAATACGGCAACAGCAACGCGTCCCAGGACTTTGATATCTGGGTCGTCCATGATCTCTTTCATTATTTCATTGGCATTATCGGCGTTGACCTTTTGGAACAACTCTTCGGTTTTCTGCTCGAGTTCAGGGTTGGTGTCGCAGATTTTAGCGGCTTCCAATTGCAATTCGAGAATACGGTTGTAATCCTCTTCGTCAAATTCGCCGTCCATCTTGCCTTCTTCCCAGACGGAGCCGTCCAGCCTCCGGTCATTGGGTTCGTCTTTACGTTCGGCGGTTTCACTGAATGTCAAATATGCTTCATCTAAGATGATTTTTGCTTTGATTTCCGGGCTGGTTGTTTGTTGTGACATGCTAATTCTCGTGCTCCCTATGTCGTTCAAAATCCGGATGGGTCTGGAGAGGGGCGCTGTGGCCGCCTGCCAGAGCCGGATATGGGTTTAAAAAAAACACTATGAAGATGGCCACATACTATCACAATCCCAGGAGGTCTCAGCAGAAATCCCGGAAATCGGTTTGATTTTTCTGCCGGTATCCCCGATTTTTCCAATCGGGTCCAGTGGGTAAAAATTCCTGATTTCGGTTTTCACCCCCCTTGATTTTCCAGACATTATGATACCATGGGCCTCATTAGCAAGGAGCCTATTGAATGACGGTGTCACCCTGAGCCCTTTAGGTTCAGGGCAGGCTTTATGGGAAATATTTAAAACATAGATCCTTCGTTGCTGTTAGCTCCTCAGGATGACAATACTGCGCTCTCTGTCATTCTGAGCGTCAGCGAAGAATCTGTGTTTTGTTATTAAAAAGAAGAATAATTAACCCCTCAATCCTTCCCTTGATAAAGGGAGGAGGATTAATGCGGGTTCCAGCATTTGGGGCTGTAACTGTAGAATTGGAAAAGTTATGAAAAAAGTGATGTTGCTCTTTCCACCGGAGTGGGTACCCACTGCGCCTTATCTGGCCCTGCCCAGCCTGACGGCGGTCCTGCGCCAGAATGGTATTGAAACAGTACAGAAGGATATCAGCGTCGAGGCGTTCGATCATTACTTCACCAAGGAGTTCATCGAATTCATCGGCACCCGCATCGAGAGCCGCCTCAAGGAACTGCGCGTTAAAAAACGCGAGCATGGCCTGACCAAGGAGGAAAAACAGCTCAAGTTAACGCTGGCGCAGTACATTCACGCGGACCTGCCGTACCATATCGAAAAAGTGACGCGCGCCAAGCAGATTGTCCGGTCGAAGGAATTTTACGAAGTCGATAAACTGGAATGGGCGCTCAACGCGTTCCGCGAAGTGATGGAGTTCATCTCCATTGCCTATTATCCGGCGGCGATTAATTTCTACCCGGTCGAGAGCAACCTCAACAAGTACCACCCGTGGGTCTCGGAGGATTTGTTCGAGGCGCCCAAGGATAACAACGTCAATATCTACATCGACCTGTGCAAGCAGTTGGTGTTTCCGTCCATCGAGAAAGAGAAGCCGGACGTCATCGGCATCTCCATCGGCACTCCAGTACAGCTCATGTCGGGCATGACGTTCGCCCAGATGATCCGCGAACAATACCCGGATATCCACATCACCGTCGGCGGCAACATCACCACGCGCCTCAAGGACGAGATCAGCAAAAATAAAAAGTTTTTCGAGAAAGGGTTTCATTCCCTCATCGCTTACGAAGGCGAGCACGCCATGGTAGAGCTGGTGCAGGCGCTGGACGAAGGCAAACCGCTATCCGAAGTGTCCAACCTCATCTGGATGGACGACGCAGGCGAAGTAAAGGTCAACGAAAAACTGTACACCGAGCGGGTCAACGAACTGCCGATCCCGGATTTCGACGGCATCCCGTGGGAGCTTTATTTTGTGCCGGAGAAGATCGTGCCGTACCTGGGCACGCGCGGGTGCTACTGGGGCAAGTGCACGTTCTGCGATCACGGGGCAGGGTATATCGACCAGTTTCGCGCCAAACACGCCGACCAGATTCTCGACGAGTTGAGACAGATCAAGGAAAAATACAACGCCAAGCATATCCTGTTCACCGACGAATCGTTTCCGCCCGCGCTGTTCATCAAACTGCCGCCGATGATGATTGAGGCCAATCTTGATGTTTACTGGACGACACTGATCCGCTTCGAGTCGTTACTCATCGAGCCGCATGTGTGGGACCTGGCCGCGCAGTCCGGGTGCCGGTCGCTCTACTTCGGGCTGGAGTCAGCCAACGAGCGCATCATCAAGCTGGTGCAGAAAGACACCAAGATCGACGTCGCTATCAAGAACCTCAACGAAGCCAAACGGGTGGGTATCTGGAGTCACGTCATGGGATTCTTCGGTTTCCCCAGCGAGACCCAGGCGGAAGCGGAAGACACGCGGCGCTTCCTGATCGACCACAACGAGATCATTCATTCAGTGGAAATGTATTTCTTCGTGCTCTACAAGAACGCGCCGGTATGGAACATGATGGAGGAAACCAAGATC
>JAJDBJ010000045.1 GCA_029261395.1 Nitrospinaceae bacterium | reverse complement strand
CCCGGTCTTGTTAGCGGAGGGGCCACACCCGTTCCCATTCCGAACACGGTAGTTAAGCCCTCCAGCGCCAATGGTACTGCACGGGAGACTGTGTGGGAGAGTAGGTCAACGCCGGGTTATTTATTTAAAACCCCGTTCTGGGTCTCCAGAGCGGGGTTTTTTATTGCCAAAAAACTACCTGTGTACAGCCCGAAGATTTAACTTCTCACCTAATGAGAAAAATAACCCGCATTATTTTATTCCCACCTGGATTTCCGTAAAATCGATGAGATACGACTTGGGTAGCCATTTAATGGGCTCTCCCGGGTTCGATTGAGTCAAGGCAATATGCCCCGAACCCTCAATTCTTTTTAAGCAATCGAAATTGAATCGACAATCCTCAATGGAAAGCTTTCGCAATTCCTCATCGGGATAGTATTCCCGTAGAACGGCACTCAAAATCTGATAAATATGCTCAGGATTGGCCATGGTTGCCGGTACACTCTCTCTAAACAACCTAATAGCATATGGGACATTATGATCGGGCCGAATTACATGGATCTGATTTAAATCAAAAAGCAAATTTTCAGAAGAAATCTTTTTGATAGCCGACCGCATATGGCGAACTTCCACATCCGACCTCAAAACCTCAACAAGAGATAACCTGTTTTGTTGCAACAACGCCGGAAATACTAATATCAAAAACAGGATGATCGCCGATTTCAACTCCACATTTTGTTTGAGCAAACTTCGAGCCAAAAACAGAATACAAATACCCGACAAAGCGGAAAAAAACACAGTGATTGGGAACATGTGCCTCGCCGCCAAGCTGGGAAATTGGCTTATCCACCAAGGCAATATGCTAATCAATACGACCACCCCGGACAAAATCAAATAATACGCTTGAATCTTTCTAAACTTAAAAACCTCGGAAAAGTTCAATTTTGAATTTCTACCTACTAGGAATGAACTCAAAATCAAAGCCACAAAACTCAGAAAAAACGGGAATTCAAAAAAGTTTACAAAAGGGAGGCTTTCGGTTAAAAATTGATAAAGTATAATTGATTTGCTTATAAATAGGTCATAACCAGAAATGGAAAAATCATACCCCTTCAAGTTTCCAAAATTTTTATGAATAGACACCGCTTTAAAAACCAAAAAGTAAACTAGAGAGCATATCCCGTAAAACATTAATATCTCAAAAAAATCTACCAAACGATTTTTGAACTTAAATTCCGAGGAAAAAAACAGAATCAGAAAAGACAGAGGTATCACCACATAGGAAAAGGCGGGATAACCACAGAGGGAAGCAAAAAATAATAAAAAGGCTATCCCAAGCTTTTGATAGCACTTCCTCCTCTGGCCCTTCTCCCGAAAACGCTTAGCCTCAAGAACAAAATACACAGAAATAACAGCAAAAAGTAGGCTGAGCAATACCCCACCCGCCGTCAAACCTTGCATATACATAAAGGCATATCCTGGTGACCAGACAAACGTAGCCGATATGAGAATCGCCGTATAAATAGATCCGGTAACCCTCATCAAGAGAAAACCGAATGCTAAAATAGTCCCCGTAACAATCAATATGCAAACCCATCTTAGAGGAAGGAAATCTTTGATTTTAGCCACCCAACCATGCTCGATACATTCCCCCTGCCACACCAACGGCCTTCCAGTGGCATAATAAAATCGAGGTAGCATTTCCCAACAACTTTTAAATCGGCTTTCCACATCCCCCTGAGGCACACTGTACCTGAAAGTTCGCCATTGATCTTGAGGCACATAATCATAAACCAGTGTGGGGAAAAAAGAGGTGACCGATAAGACCAACGCCAGAACAGCCGGCAACAGGAACCTTGAAACTATATTAGGTTCGCATTCAGGAGAGGCAAATTCTTCGCTCATAAAGTCACCCTTAAAATATTAGGAATTCAAGCATTGCAATATTGGTCTGTGGCCAAATTGAAATTTTTGAAACATATCATGGAAGTAACACAAAACTTTTCCAACAACCTAGCAATGACTGCCGCATATTCACATTTCAAAACAAAAGCATCTTTTTACGGATTCAAGATCATGCCTCAACAAAGACAAAAAAGGGTCACTATTAAATTAGGGTATCCAATTTAAATAGCTATGGACATACGCTTATTGCGAGGTTCGTTAGACAGGCATGAAGCTAAAACAAAAATTCACTCGTCTAAAATAGCGAAACAATGATAAAGGGATTCAATTAATAATGCAATTGAGGAAACGGGAGACTGTGTGGGAGAGTAGGTCAACGCCGGGTTATTTATTTAAAACCCACCTCGGGCAACCGGGGTGGGTTTTTTTTATGGGGAATACTTCTCCCTCTTCCATAGATAGAAGATATGTTCAGGGCTTGCCGGGTAGCGCCCGCACTAGAAACGGTAGGTCAGCATGGTGCTCAGGTAGGTGATGTCTTTCCCTGGTGACACCTCTTTTAGGAAATCCCCGGCCACGAAATAAACAAAAATCCATTTGATGTCCATATGGCGGTCCGCCTGCCACTTGATTTCCAACTCCGGCTGGTGCCCCACATAACGCGCTCGGCTCCCGCCACCCGAAAACAACACCCCATTGCCAATCGAATACAGGCCATCGTTTAAACTGTCTCGCCAGATAAACAAATCGCTGACGGTCACCGACCAGTGTTCGCTGACCTGGGCGGTGATCCGCGGATGAAGGTTGCGCTGGTTGGTCAGCCCCGCCGCGGCCAGCTGGCTGATGTGCTTGCCCTTCGGGAAAAACGGATTGAAACTGTTGAGGTCGGCATCATTCCGGTCCCGGTCACCGGTATAAATATCCGCCCGCAGGCTGAGGCGCAGGGTCCTCGGGCCGCCCAGGCGGAAGGTGTACCCGGTATCCGAAGCCACCGCCCAGGCGCCAATGTCACCGGTGCCAAAAGTCCCGAACTGATACATGAACTCAAAATTGTAATCCCAGCCCTCCCCTTTTCCCCACCACCGGGTACCCACAGCATGCCGCCGTTCCTGGGCGGTACCCTGGTCGAAACTGCCTCGCTCATGGTCCAAGCCGAAGTAATACAGATCCACGTGTGTGGGAAACGGTTTTTCCAGAGCCCGAACCGTGTACAGGCCCCACACTGAAAAATCGTCGGAGGAATTGTTGTCGAAATATCCTTTGTTCAGGTCCACCGGCCGGCTGGCAAACGCCCGGACATCCCACGGGCCGTCCTTGACGATCACCATCCCTCCGTCATGGCTGAGACGCATGTTGGGCCGCTCGCGGTAATTGAAGAAGCGGCGCGACCCGAAAATGATCTCCTGACGGCCCAGCCGCACGGTCAGCGAACGGTTCTCCCCTTCCCCAACCTTAAAGTCCACAAACCCCTGGTTTAAATCCAGGCGTTCCTCGTCCACTCCCCGCGGCCCTCCGTTCCGCCCGGTTTCGATCCCGCTCATCACCTGGCCGAACAGTCGCACATGGTCGCCCAGATGCAGGTCGGCATGCAACAGGTAACGCTGAAGATACCAGCCATCGCCATCCTGCAGTCCGCTGCCCCAGTTCTGATTCTCGGTGTACTCGTAGTGCTGGCGGGTCTCCCCTCCGAAGGAAAGATAAACCGACTCTCCTGAGCTCAGGGGAATGTATTTGATCGGATCCATGTAATCCGTATGCTGCGAGAGGTCGCGCAAATACCGGTAATCTTCTTTGTAACGGGAAGAGTTGTAGGGTGGCGGCTTTTTATTAGCCGCCTTTCCCGGTAGGGGAAACATCAGAATCCAAAGGACACCACCGAACACTAACAAGAATACACGTACCACGGGAACACGAGTCATCATCCGCACATCTCCGCTTGAGCTTTCAGATTTAGAAATAGTAAGGCAAGGGCGCTTCCCTTAATACTGGGAAGCGCCCGATGGCACTCCAATCTCCTGGAGGGGAGGAGGAAGCACCTGAGGAACTGATGGGCAAACGGTTCAGGATTTTTGGCCGGCACCGTTATAAGCCAACTCCATTTTGCCAAAGCCCTGAGTACATTCACTCAAGTTTGAAAACACACTGCTATCGGAAACCAGATCAGGGATGATTTTGACCTTGCGACACATCCTTAAAGGTTCCTCTTGTATATTGACCATCAGGACTTTAATTCGTGGATTACCTCTTCCAAAGCATACAATCCGGCCTGATCTATACAAGGCGATGCGCTCGCTCAGACACGAGCGAGACTTTGCCGTTCGCAAGTCCGTAAATTCCGCCAACTACCCGGAGCTTACCCGCTTGTATATGCGACTGAATGATTTGACTCGAGTTCACCAGGTTAGCGACGGTCAAACGCACGTTCTCTTCCACGGCGTCCATCAAGATATCCTCTGCCTTCGATTCGGTGATATGCACGGCACAGGTGATCGATGCAAACAGCCCTGGCAACTCCCCAGGAAACTCTGCGCCATCCTTCACCACTTTGATCGCAGCACCCACCGCACCACAGGCCGTGTGACCCAAGACATAGATCAGGGGTGTTTCAAGGTATTCCACAGCATACTCTAGCGACGCGATCCCATAAGAAGTGGCAATGTTGCCTGCCACGCGTACGACGAATAGTTTTCCAGAACCCTGGTCAAACGCAAACTGCGGAACGACCCGAGAATCTGAGCAACTGAGCACAGCGGCAATTGGGTGCTGGCTCATCTCTGCGAGGAAATCGTGTTTGCGGGTATTGCCATTCAGGTAACGCTCGTTCCCCGCACGCAAGACGTCAAGCACCTCGTCCGGATTCATAGTCGTCCTCCTTCATAAAAATCTTGGTAGACTGAGGGTAGCCAGACTTTTCTTTCCAAAGCGACCCACTGAAGTTTATTCATTAGCTCACTCCTCCAACCAGGGTTTGGCAACCGTTTTGACCTGTCCCGTAATGGGTTTGATGGCCTTTAGGGTTTCGTCTATTAACCGGTTTGGTCAAATCAACCTCCTGCTCATCCCCGCACTTGAGGAGGAAGCCTGAGGAACGGGCAGGCAAACGGTTCAGGATTTTTGGCCGGCACCGTTATAAGCCACCTCCATTTTGCCAAAGCCCTGAGTACATTCACTTAAATTTGAAAACACACTGCTATCGGAAACCAGATCAGGGATGATTTTGACCTTGCGACACATCCTTAAAGGTTCCTCTTGTATATTGACCATCAGGACTTTAATTCCTTTATTCTTTAATTCGTGGATTACCTCTTCCAAAGCATACAATCCGGTCTGATCTATATAAGGCACCCGATCCATATTCAAAATCAGCACTTTGGCATCCTTGATATTTCTGGAAATTTCCTCAAACGCCGTGGCGAACCCGAAAAACAACGGTCCTTTGACATGCTTCACATACACTTTTTCCGGAATATCCTCGGGATAATCGATGGGACCGAAAAAAGGCTTGTCGTTCTGTTGCAATGCAAATTCCTGTAACGGCGTGACCTCGGTTTTTTGTTCACCGATGTCACCCATGCGCTTCATGAACACCAGGCAGGCCAGGATCAGGCCGACGCCCACCGCTTCGATCAGATCAACAAACACGGTCATAAACATAACGATCAGTATTACGGCCGCCTCGCTTCTCGCAATATGAGGCAGGTGCTTGAGTCCCTTATAATCGAAGATGTCGAATCCAATAGTGATCAATATACCCGCCAGCACCGCCAGCGGAATTTGACCCGTGTATTTGCCGAAACCGAGAAGAACACACAGCAGAAACGTCCCGTGCACCACGCCCCCCAACCGGGACCGTGCCCCGGTGGTCGTATTGATGACGGAGGTCATCGTCGTTCCTGCTCCCGGCAACCCGCCGAAGGATGCAGAAACCATGTTCCCGATGCCTTGCCCAACCAATTCCCTGTTGCTGTCATGCCGGGTCCTACTGATCTTGTCCACGATGATGGATGTCAGCAGGGAATCTATGCAGCCCAGCACGCCCAGCGTCAAAGCCGGCATAAGGATAAAATGCCAGTCACCAAACTTAACATTCAGAAACGAAGCCCACTGTAAATTCGGCAGACCTTTGGGGACATCCCCGATGAGAGGCACATTCCAATGCGCGAAATATGCAAGAAAGCTGACGCCGATCAGTGCCACCAGCGAACTGGGCATCCAGCGGCTGAAACGAGGAAACACTCGGGGCATCAGGTACACCAGAGCCACGGTGAGTCCCCCCAAGGCAAGGGCATGGCCGTTGATATGAGTCAACGCCTCGGGAAATTGCATCACGATTTGAATAAACTTCTTGGGCGAATCCTGCCCCATGATCGGAAACAGTTGCAGGAGAATGGTGATAACGGCGATGCCCGACATGAATCCAGAGATCACCGGGTAGGGAATGTACTTCACAAAACTTCCCAGGTGCAGAACCCCAAACACAATCTGCAACACACCTGCCAAGAGGAACGTCAAGAGGATCACCCCTAAAGCGGCTTCCACACTGCCGGCCCGATCAATGGCATTGGCCACGACCAGAGTGGCAATGACCGTCATCGGTCCCGTAGGTCCGCTGATCTGCGTCCGGGTACCCCCAAACAGAGACGCGAAAATTCCGAGCGCAATCGCCCCGTACAAACCGGCTATGGCACCCAGCCCAGACTGCACCCCAAAAGCAAGAGCCAGCGGCAGGGCCACAATACCCGCCGTCAAACCTCCGGTAACATCACCTCTCAACGTATTCACATCAAACTTAAATCGACTCATAGGTGGTTCACCCCAAAAGCAGAGTTTGTAAGATTACTCAATAATTGACTCTATAATAGGATTCTGGGTGATTTTCGGGAATCGCTGGAATTGCTATTTAGGTATGGTGTTTCACCAATTCGCCTGTCAGAAAAACACCTATGTAAGTAGGAAGAGACGGCCAAAACCCGCTCTGGCACACCCGAGCGGGTTTTTGATTTCAAGAGTTTCCCCTTTCAATTCAAGCGGAAATAAGAGGTGGAAACGGTTTCAATTCCCGGAATTGACTTGGGAGTCGATCCATGACAGATATCGGGAAACCCGTGTGTTCACGCCGAAGAAATTGGGGGGGCGGGCACAGCCTGTCCCGAAACTGACGATTCCTACCTGATACCACTCCTGATCCTATTTCCGCACCATCCGCGAGAACTATTGGAAAGAGAAATGAGGTATGACCCGGTTACCAAGCGACGGAGAGGTTGATGGAGCCGAATTCGCTTAGCTCCTGTTGGCCGTTGAACTCGGAGGAACGAAACACCTGGGAGAAAGTCAGGCGGGCGTGATATATCACCAGCACAAACCCGGCATGCAAGTCGCCGACGAAGTATTTTTTGTCGACGCTGTGGCTGTCGGTAAAAGTGTTGCCGTCGAGAAAGATATTCACCGCCAGCGCCCTGCCCTCCACACCGGCGTAGGCATACCAGCTGATGGGTTTCTTTTTGTCATACTGAAAAAAATCGGAGCCCTGGGCACCGGGCCGGATGCGCGGGGGACCGTAATCCACCGGTAAATTGACTCCCAACCGGAACATCCCCCCGGCAGAAGCGTAGGTGTAGACATTCCCCAAGGCCGCCCCCACGCTCGGCAGAAAATCCACCTGCAAACCCTCGTAATTAGAAGGCGTCAATTCCATACGCCACTTCCGCTCCAGGTTGAGCAGAATCCCAGGCTCGTTCTTGAGCTGATTATCCCAGCCAGCAGGCCGGGGCGAGTCGCTGATATTTGCGTGCCACCAGGTTTGAACATCCTGGGCGTATGCATCCGGTCCGATAATCCCCAAGTTCAGTTCCACCGTATCGAAGTAAGGGATATCAGCATCCTTGTGCGGATCGATCAGGCCGATGCCGAAATACAGCCACCCCGCATAAGGCCGGTCATTGAGAATCAAATTGGGATTGGAGATGTCTTCGGGCGTGAAAATGTTCTGCCCCAGGATGAAGCTGACCTGGTCCGCCTCGAATCCCAACCACCCCGGCGGGGTATGGTCGGAAATGGTCCGCACCACATCCATGAAATGAAAATCATCATCGGGTTGGCAGTTCTCCCCTTTTCCGGGATTTCTGCGGGACTCCACAAAGGACAGGCGGGTGCCATGGGTGAAATGCTTGTCCGAACCACTACCCCAGAGGTCATTTTCGGCAAGAACATTAAAAGTATAGTTCCGCTTGTAGCACTTATCTTCGGCCGCCTGAGCAGGGAATCCCCATCCCAAAACCAAGCCCAACCCCAGAGCCAAACATCCACCCTGCCAAGGTTGCCACTTTTTCAACTGGATCATGCCTCCCCTTTCACACTTCCTTAACCTGCTAAATGGACAAAGCTCAAAAAACAGGATTTTACCTTACCGAATTTAATTCCCTCTGGCAAGCCAACCCCGGTAGAAATAGTCTCTTGCCAGAGGCATACCTTTTTGCCCCTGCTTAAGAAGGCAAACCCCTTTCAAAGTGGCTGATTTTAACGCTTTTTCGTTGACAACATACTGCCCATGGAGTAGTATCCCGCGTCACCATTTCGCAGGTTTTTTCTGGGCCCGTTGCCTTCCGGAAAAGTGGATTAACTCTTGATTTTAAAAGATTTTATAGAGATTCACTCCAGACTCATCTGGTGAAAAGTTTGAGATAAAACCGGGAACTTTTTATACCCGTTCCTGTAGAAGCACTTTGCTGTATATTAGGCTGAAAATATAACGGAGCAAACGTATGCTGGAATCTTATACAGGCGCGGCCATTCTTCTTTTGATAGCCACCGCCATAGCCGTGGGGATGGTGGTCGCTACCACGATCTTAGGCCCCAAACGCCAATTCGCCGACAAAATGGAGCCCTTCGAATGTGGTGAGTCCCAGCTTGTTTCTCCCTACCAGCGTTTTTCAGTCAAATTCTATCTGGTCGCAGTTCTCTTTATCCTGTTTGACATCGAAGCCGTATTTCTTTTCCCCTGGGCCATCCTTTATAAAAAGCTCGGCTTGTTCGGCCTTATTGAAATGATGGTGTTTCTCCTCATCCTCGGCGTAGGATTGATGTATGTCTGGATCCGCGGAGGACTTGACTGGGAGTGATCGGTCATTGAATCAATTATGAGTGATACCAACATTATCCAAAAAATAAAGGATCGGTTCGGAGACGCTGTCCTGGAAGATCATAATTTCCGCGGAGACCAAACCGTCACCCTCCAAAAAGAAAAAATCGTTGAAGTCACGCGGTTCATTAAAGACGAACCCTCTCTGGATATGGATTATCTGATGGACCTGACTGCTGTCGATTACATGGACCGCAAACCACAACGGTTTGAAGTGGTTTATCACTTCTACTCTTCAACGCTCAACCACCGGGTACGATTGAAAATCCCGGTGAGTGAAGAGGATTGCCTGGTAGACACCCTGGATTCGTTGTATAAATCGGCCAACTGGTTCGAACGGGAGGTTTGGGATCTCTACGGTATAAAGTTCAAGGGCCATCCCAACATGAAACGCATATTGCTTTATGAAGAGTTCAAGGGCCATCCCCTGCGCAAGGATTACCCCATCAATAAACGGCAACCGTTGATCGGACCGATGAATTGAGAATCGGATAATATATTATGTGGATTGACCTGGCCATTACGATGGTCAAAATCTTATTTATTTTGACGATCACCGTCGGCTTTTTCGCACCCGTTCTGACTTGGGTGGAGCGGAAGCAGAGCGCCATCATGCAGGACCGCATTGGCGCCAACCGTGCCGACATTTTGGGCTTCACCGCCCTGGGCCTGTTTCATATCATCGCCGACGCTCTCAAAATGTTCACTAAAGAGGATTTTATCCCTCAGGGTGCGAACCGGGCATTGCATACCCTCAGCCCCATCATCGCTCTCGTTCCGGCCATTGTGACCTTTGCCGTGGTTCCATTCGGCGGTCAATACATGCTTTGGGGGAAAGAGGTAAGCCTGGTCATTTCAGATCTCGACGTTGGCATACTGTTCGTATTTGCCATTTCGTCGATAGCCACCTACGGCTACGTCGTCGCCGGCTGGAGCTCCAACAACAACTGGTCCCTGCTGGGAGCAATGCGCACTGCCTCGCAAATGATTTCTTATGAGGTGGCGATGGGATTGACCATCATCGGTGTCCTGATGGTGTACGGTTCCATGCAGTTGACCGAAATCGGCGCCGCGCAGGAAACCGGGTATTGGGGATTTATCCTGCAACCCGTAGGTTTTGTCATGTTTTTCACTGCGGCCATCGCCGAAAACAAACGCGTCCCATTTGACGCCCCGGAAGCCGAGTCGGAACTCGTTGCAGGATATTTTACCGAATACAGCGGACTCAAGTTCGGCATGTTCTTCATGGCCGAGTTCATCGAGATGGTAACGATCGGCGCGATCATGACCATCTTGTTTTTTGGAGCGTGGCACATTCCGTTTCTGCCCACCGCCACTCTCTTGTCGATGTTTGATTTTCTAGGTGACGACTTTTCCAATCTGGTCGTCATGCTCATCCATGTCGGAGTGTTCTTCGGCAAGGTGACCTTTTTTATTTTTGTACAAATGATCATTCGCTGGACCCTTCCGAGGTTCCGCTATGACCAGATCATGAAACTGGGATGGAAGGTTCTTTTGCCCTTGTCACTACTCAATATAGTGGGAACGGGAATCGTCATCCTGTTGTTTTAAGTATATAGGAGTCGCATTATGGCTTACTACGTTGACCGAAACGTAAAGATGACCTGGTGGGAGCGTTCTTATATCCCTGAGATTCTTCGGGGTATGATGATCACATCACGCCATTTCTTTAAAAATTTGTTTGGTTTTGTCCCCTTCTTCCTCGGTAAGAAAAAGGATCGGGAAATTTTCACCGTGTATTACCCGGAAGAAACGATGCAGTTTCCCATCGCCTACCGGGGACGTCCGGTTCTGGCCTTGGGCGAAAACAATCTGCCCAACTGTGTGGCCTGCGGGTTGTGCGAGATTGCCTGCCCGGCCTACTGTATCGACATCATTCCCGGTGAAAACAGCGGTAAACAAAACGAAGTGGAACGCTACCCGGTCAAGTTCAGTATCGATTATGCGGTTTGCATCTTCTGCGGATTTTGTGAAGAAGCTTGCCCGGAAGAAGCGATTTTTATGAGTGATCAATACGACATCACCATGCTCGATCGTAAAAAAATGAAGTACGAGATGGAACAACTACTGGTCCCGGTTGCCGATTTGAAGGACCGCATGGACTTCTGCAGAAAGATGTACGGTAAATGGAACTACTGATATTTTATCCTCTAGCTCTGGTCAGTGTGATCCTGGCGCTCTTTGTGGTTTTTAACAAAAGCCCCATTGGGTCCGCCGTGTGCCTGATTGGCATGATGCTGGGTCTGGCAGGCGTATTTATCCTTCTGCAGGCGCATTTTCTGGCCATTCTGCAGATCATCGTCTATGCCGGCGCCATCATGGTTCTGTTCATGTTCGTTATCATGCTCCTCAATCTGAAAGACGACGACACCAAATGGAAAATACGGGAGCGCAATATTTTCCTCTCCAGCGCAACCGGTGTCCTGATCGTCGGAATTTTATACAAGATTATAGATGTTACTACGGACACCAAGTTCGATTCTCCTGCCACTGTGCCGGATAATTTTGGAACCGTTGAAGTTGTAGGGACAGCTTTGTTTACGGATTTTGTTCTGCCCTTCGAAGTGGCCTCCATTCTATTACTGGCGGCAATGGTGGGTGCAGTGGTCTTGGCCAAATCCAAGGTGGACTGATTACTATGGTACCTCTTACACATTACTTGATTTTCAGTGCCGTACTATTTTCCATTGGCGTGCTGGGCGTGTTGATACGCCGCAACGCCATTGTGGTGTTCATGTGCGTGGAAATCATGCTGAACGCGGTCAATGTTTCTCTGATTGCGTTTGACCGATACTTGAATCAACACGATGGACAGATATTCAGTTTCATGGTCATGTGCGTCGCCGCGGCGGAAGTTTCCGTGGGGCTGGCGATTGTCATCGCCCTGTTCCGCAACAAGGCGACTGTCAATCTTGACGAAATCAACCTGATGAAGTGGTAGGGATTTAATCGATGTCATTTGTAACCCTGGCTTTTCTAGTTCCGCTGTTTCCGTTGATCGGTTCGATCATCAATGGTTTCTTTGGACTCAAAATAGGTAAAGACCGAGTCAGCTGGGTGGCCTGCGCCGGACCGGTGATGTCGTTTGCTGTAACACTGATCCTGTTGGTCAGCACATTCTTCCATCCGGAAGGAACCCCCTACCCTGAACAATCTTTGTTTACCTGGATTGCGGCGGGCGACTTGACCGTTGATTTCGGTTTTCAAATCGATCCCCTTTCGCTGGTCATGATGATGGTGGTCACCGGTGTCGGGTCCATCATTCATATCTACTCCATTGGATACATGTACGCGGAGTACAGTTACTACCGCTACTTCGCTTACCTGAACCTGTTCCTGTTCTCCATGCTGGTGCTGGTCATGGGCAACAATTTCCTGGTGATGTTCATCGGCTGGGAAGGCGTGGGTGTCTGTTCGTATTTCCTGATCGGTTACTACTTTGAAAAGAAATCCGCCTGCGACGCCGGCGTCAAAGCGTTTGTGGTGAACCGCATCGGCGACTTCGCATTTCTTCTGGGCATTTTCGGCATCTTCAAAATGTTCGGCACCCTCGATTTTACCGAAGTGATGACCGCCGCACCGACCACGCTGATTTTCGACGGCGAGGCGGCCACGCTGATTACCATGGCGTTGTTTATCGGTGCCACCGGCAAATCGGCTCAGATTCCCCTGTACACCTGGCTCCCGGATGCAATGGAAGGTCCGACCCCGGTCAGTGCGCTCATCCATGCGGCAACCATGGTCACCGCCGGTGTCTATATGGTGGTGCGCTGTAGCGCTCTGTTCAACCTGGCCCCGTTCACGATGATGATCATCGCACTGATAGGCGGTGCTACCGCGCTAATGGCCGCGACCATTGGCTGTACGCAATGGGACATCAAACGCGTGCTGGCCTACTCCACCGTCAGTCAGATCGGCTACATGTTCCTGGCCTGC
>JAJDBJ010000044.1 GCA_029261395.1 Nitrospinaceae bacterium | reverse complement strand
CAAACCATCGGCTTTCTCGGCAAGATAGCGCGCAGTTTTCAATCGGGATTTGTCCGCAACTACGCCCTGATCATGGTGGTGGGTTTTATATTTTTAGTAATCATCAGTCAAATAGAAGTCTGAGCCAAAACACATGTTTTTAACTTTTCTGACATTCTTGCCGTTGGTCGGTGCCTTGGCGCTGGCGTTCATTCCTAAAGAAAAAGAAGGGATGATCAAGCAGACCGCGCTGACCGTTGCTATAGCGGACTTCCTGCTGTCTCTGCAACTGTACGCAGATTTCGATACCACCACTGCGGCCATGCAATTCACTTTGGATGTGCCCTGGATCGAAGCCTGGGGCATCAGTTATCACGTGGGATTAGACGGGATTTCTCTCCTGCTCTACATCATGACCACGATGCTGACTGCTATCGCCATACTGGCCTCGTTCGGTATCAAAAAACACGTCCGGGAATACATGATCGCGATGCTGGCTCTCAGCACGGGTATGCTCGGGGTCTTCATCTCGCTCGATTTCTTCCTGTTCTACGCCTTCTGGGAATTCCAGTTGATTCCGATGTACCTCCTCATCGGTGTATGGGGCGGACCGCGCCGTATTTACGCGGCGGTGAAGTTCTTCATTTACACGGCTGTCGGTTCCCTGCTCATGCTGGTTGCCATCATCTGGATTTACTTCCATTTCCATAAAACCGTTGGCGTATTCACCACCGATATCATGTTGATCACCCAGCAGATCAATCTGGATATGCTCCAGCAGAAATGGCTGTTTTGTGCATTCTTCCTGGCGTTCGCCATCAAGGTGCCGATGTTTCCGTTCCACACCTGGCTACCGGACGCCCATGTAGAAGCACCCACGGCGGGTAGTGTCATTCTGGCGGGTGTTCTGCTGAAGATGGGGACTTACGGGTTTCTCCGCTTCAATCTGCCGCTGTTTCCATTGGCCAGTGTCGAGTTCCTGCCCTATGTGTGCAGTCTGGCGGTCATCGGAATCGTTTACGGTGCGCTGGTCGCCATGATGCAGGAAGATCTCAAGAAATTAGTGGCCTACTCCAGTGTGAGCCATCTCGGCTTCGTCATGCTGGGTATTTTCGCCTTCAACCATTACGGGTTGCAGGGTGCCCTGCTACAGAACATCAATCACGGCATCACCTCGGGAGCGCTCTTCCTGCTGGTCGGCATGATCTATGACCGGCGGCACACGCGGCTCATTAAAGATTTTGGCGGACTGGCCAAAGTGATTCCGGTATTCACCGTATGCTTTATGATTATGACCCTGTCATCGGTCGGCTTGCCGGGGACCAACGGATTCATCGGCGAGTTCCTGATCCTTCTGGGAATTTTTCAGAATCAAATGGCTTTTGCCATTATAGCTACCAGTGGAGTCATCCTGGCCGCGTGTTACATGCTGTGGATGTTCCAGCGTGTGATGTTCCTGCAAATCACAAACCCGGAAAACGAAAAATTAACGGATATGACGCCAAGGGAACTGTGCACCATGATTCCTCTGATCATCTTTGTGTTCTGGATCGGGTTTTACCCGAAACCGTTTACCAAAACATTTGATGCGTCCATAACTCATCTGCTTACCCAGATAACACCGAAAGACAACCATGCTCCGCAGGGCCATCACGCGTCAGCAGAGACAGATACAAAAATAGCGCAGGCTGAAGCCGGCACACACGGAACTCATTAACTGTAAAAGGATTTGTTGTGGAAATGATTGCGGCACCTGAAATTGATTTGATCAGCCTGGCACCCGTTCTGGTGCTCAGTGTGTTCACCATGCTGGTGATGCTGATAGATTTATTTGTCGGCAAAAACAAATCCGTCCTGGTGTTCGTTGCTCTGACAGGCCTCCTGCTGGCGGCAGTCAGCAGTTTCGCCAAAACCGACTGGCCCGTGTCTTCCTTCGGCGGCAGTTACGTGGTCGACCACATGTCGGTTTTTTTCACGATGATTTTCTGCCTGAGTTCTGGACTGGCCATCCTGCTTTCAGTCGACTACAACAAGCGGGAGAATATCCGCGTCGGTGAATATTACAGTCTGATAATGTTCTGCACGGTCGGAATGATCATCCTGGCTTCCTCGACCGATCTCATCATGATTTTCCTGGGCATTGAGATCGTCTCACTCTGCCTGTATGTTCTGGCGGGGATTCGCAGAGGAGATACCCGGTCCAACGAGGCCGCGCTGAAATATTTCCTCTTGGGAGCGTTTGCAACGGGATTCCTGCTGTATGGCATGACACTCCTCTACGGTGCGACAGGAACGACCAAGCTCGCCGGCATCGCCGAAGCATTGAGCCATGCTGAAGTCCTTTCCCAACCGATACTGGTGATGGGAGTGGTCTTACTGATCGCTGGATTCGGGTTCAAGGTCGCTTCAGTGCCATTTCACATGTGGACACCGGATGTTTATCAGGGCGCACCAACCCCGGTTACAGCATTCATGGCGGTAGGCCCCAAGGCTGCGGCTTTTGCGGCATTCTTCCGGGTATTCACGACTGCCATGCCGGAGCTGGCCCCCACCTGGGAAGTGCTTCTGAGCATCATCGCCGTGACCACCATGTTTGTGGGTAATCTGGGAGCCATCATGCAGACCAACATCAAGCGTCTGCTCGCCTATTCCAGCATCTCTCACGCCGGGTACATCCTGATCGCCATTATCGCCAAAGGCTCGCTGGCGACCTCTGCACTGCTCTTTTATATGCTGTCCTACACCTTCATGACCTTCGGAGCGTTCAGCATCGTTATTCTCCTGGGTCGTGCTGGGAAAGAAAATCTGGAGCTTGAGGATTACTCAGGGCTGGGATTCAAGGCCCCTCTGCTGGGCTTGGCGATGTCTGTATTTCTGCTTTCTCTGGGCGGACTACCTCCTCTGGCGGGGTTTGTGGCCAAGTTTTACATCTTCCAGGCGGCGCTGAACGAGGGTTACGTGATCCTGGTCGTGCTGGCGGTACTGAACAGCGCCATCTCCTTGTATTACTACCTCAAGGTGATCGTTTTCATGTACATGAAAGAACCCAAAGGGGATTTCCAAATATCCCTGACCCCCATCACCCTGATTATTATTATTATCGGCCTGATAGGTACCGTACAACTGGGCCTGTTCCCCGGTCCCGTCATCTCCCTTGCCCATCCCTGATCCTCCGTTGTTTCCGGCAGTAATTTCTCTGGATCATTCTGTATAATTTTATATAATCCAAGGAACACACATTTTTTTGAAGGATAGAGACTTATGAAAATGCATCATTTGCCTCCGGAGACGGTGGAACAAATTATGGCCAAGGTTCAGGGAGTGGTCGATTCCGGGGATTATCCCATGGAAACCATGGATGAGATTTTTACGTTGTCCGGGGTGGACGGCAAGCAGTTCCTGGAGAGCAAGAACAATCCCGCGCAGGCCGCGCAGGTTAATTTTGAATTGGACCGGGAACAGGGAATCCGCTATTTCGATCCGTTCAACTTTTACACCAACGGGATTTACAAGGACATCGATGGCTGGTCGGTCTGGACGCAGGACAATTTAAAAGAGCCCTGGACCTAATACAAGGTCAGGGCTCTTATTTTTCTTTACGGGAAGACTACTGATACTGCTCATTAAAAATGGGTGACGCCGCAAAGGCGTTGACCCTTTTTTTATGCCTTCGCCTTCTTTTCCGCCTCTTCCGCCTGCTCTTTGGCGAAATCGTAACTACCTTTTCTCGGCAACGAAGCGGTGAAAGCTTCCGCCTGATCCTTCATAGCCTTGTCTTTAATCTCACCATCGGCCTGGGCCTTTTCGCGAGCCAGTCGTTCTTTTTCTTCATCGCTCAAATTTTCCTGTTGAAGTTCATCAGCCGGCGCTTGTCCCTCGGCTCCCTCTTCAACCTGAGCGGTTTGCTCACCCTCTTCCGCCTCTTTCATGGACGTTTTAAAATTCTTGATACTGCGTCCGAAGGCGCTTCCAATTTCCGGCAGTTTACCCGCCCCAAAAATAATCATGATGATGACCAGAATGATCATCAACTCTGGAAAACCAATTCCCATCATGGTGGTAATCCTCCCGTTAAAAATATAAATCAGGGCCGGGTGATTCCCAAGCCCTGCACAACACTTAAAAATAAGTACTTTAGTTGGGTGATTTTAGCCTGATTTAAAGAGTATTTACAAGGACAAACCGACCCAAAAAGGAGAACTCTGGCAGGGGTCTTTTTGATTGCCTCCTCCCTCTCTGGCGTAAGGCAAATCACCTGAATCTGTTACGCCAAATAGAACAAATCTCTACCATGAGAATCCATCACCTCTCACTTGCTCTCAGAACCCGATATCCCCATAGCTAACTCATTGATTTAACGATTTTAAAATTATGCGAATCGTTGTGGATAAATCGAGGATTAGGCGTTACCCTAAACTTACACATTAACATTCAGGATAAATCAGTATGAGCTTCGGGGAAGAGGAAGAACAGTTCAAGCACGAGATTCGTCAAAATCCCGGGGATGCAGAGGCTATTTGCGCCCTCGGTGATTTTTATCTGGCCAAGGCCATGTATGATCTTGCCGAGCAGGAGTACCAGAAAGCCCTTCAGCAGGATTCGTTCAGCGCCGAGGCTCATTTGGGACTGGGGGCCATCAGCCACCAGCAAAAGCGTGTATCCGACGCGGAGTATCATTACCAGAAAAGCCTCGAACTGGACCCGCATAACGCCCGCACCCGGAACAACCTCGGTTCACTTTACTACGAACAGAAGCAATGGACCAAGGCTGAAGCCGAATACAAGAGAGCGCTTGAAAGTGATCCTGAGTACACCCTGCCCTATCACAATCTGGGTCTCCTGTACGCCTGCCAGGAAAACTACACTGCCGCCGAGCAGTCCTATTTAAAAGCATTACAATTGGATCCCGATTACGGACAGGCCCGTTACAATCTGGGGAATCTGTATTTCGATCAGGAGCGTTTTTTCGAAGCGGAGCGGGAATACCATACAGCCATCAAGATCAATCCTAAAAATGTATTCGCGCATTTGGATTTGGCCAACCTATACAATAATCTGGGAGAGCAGGACAAAGCGGAGATCAAATACAAAGAGACTTTGGAACTGGATCCCAAAAACGCAGAAGCTCACTTTTTCCTGGGCAATATTGCGGCCAACCAGAAAAACTTCATCGAAGCGGATTACCATTACCAAAAAGCCCTGTCCTTGAAATCGAACGACGCGCAAATTCACAATCAACTGGGCTTTTTACGGTTTGAACAAAAACGTTTTGATGAAGCTCAATCCGAATACAAGGAGGCCTTACGACTCAATCCAAAATACACAGCCGCGCACAACAACCTGGGCCTGTTGCACTATCAACTGAAGAATTATGCCCTGGCTGAAGAGGAATTCGAAACCACTTTAAAATTGGACCCGTATTACATCAACGCCCAATACAACTTGGGCCTGTTGTATCAGGCGAAGGATCAAGACCGTCTGGCTCTGGAAGCATTTCGCAGAGTGTTGCGGCTGAACCCGATGGATACCGAAGTCTACTCCAAACTGGGATACCTGTATGAATCGCTGGAAGAATACGATCACGCTGAAATAATCCTCAAGGAATTGACTCAACTGGACCGCGAAAATGTTTTCGGCCATGCACAACTGGCCAAGCTATACACCCTTCGGGAGCGATACGACCTGGCCCTTGCCGAACTGGAAACCGCCCTGAAACTGGAGCCGGAAAACCCGGATGCCCTGTACCTGCTGGGCAACCTGTATTTCCAAAGAAAAGAATACGGACAGGCAGAAAATGTACTCCAGAAAACGGTTTACCATCACCCGGAAATCGAGGAAGCCTGGATTAAGTTGGGTGTCATACACTATCGTCAGGAAAAGTATGAAGCTTCATTGAATGCCTACCAAAAAGCACTCAACTTGAATTCGGAGAATCATATTGTCCACTTCAACCTGGCCCTGATCTACGAGCATTTGGGGGACCTGGACCAGGCCAAGGAATCTTATCACAAGGCCCTGAGTCTGAATCCGGAGGACTACGATGCGCTGTTCAATCTGGGAATCTTGCATGAAAGCCAGGAACAATTGGATGAAGCCCTGCAAAAATACCAGCAAGCGCTGGAATTAAAGCCTGAGGACCCGGACACTTACAATAATCTGGGGTTGGCGCATCTCAAGCTGGAACACTATGCGGAAGCGGAAGTGGCATTGAAGGAAGCGGCTCGGTTGAGTCCTGAAGATTCCCAGGTCCACTTCAACCTGGGCATCCTCTATGAATCAATGAACAAACCTCAGTGGGCTGAAAAAGAGTATGTCGAGTCCATCCGGTTGAATCCTGAAGAGCCCAAAGTTCATTTCAATCTGGGCCTGCTGTATGACAACAATCATCAGTTCATGAAAGCGGAAAACGAATACCGGGAAGCTATTCGTCTGGACCCGAAATACGCATTTGCGCATAACAATCTGGGGCTCATCTATCTACGCCGGTCACAGAACCGCGACGCGGAACAAATGATCCGCAAAACCATCGAGCTGAAACCGGATTACGCCTCGGGCTATTATAATCTGGGATTGATCTATGCTGCGGAGTCTAACTACGCCGACGCGATTCATTCGTATGAAGAAGCGCTTCATCTGGACCCCAACATGATGGAGGCGCGTCAGAAACTAAAAAACGCCGAATTCTGGAACAAAGTGCATACGTTTTTGGGTGGGATGAAGCGGCTGATCGCCGGCTGACCCGGAACCAATCCTCAAGCGTTCCGAAGTGCCTCAATCGCTGTTTTATAATCATCACTTCCGAAAATCGCAGACCCCGCCACCAGCACGTTGGCCCCGGCCTGCTTGATAATTGCCGCGTTGTCCGG
Source organism: Nitrospinaceae bacterium (assembly GCA_029261395.1). GTDB lineage: Bacteria > Nitrospinota > Nitrospinia > Nitrospinales > Nitrospinaceae > SZUA-226. Next base: position 3,560 of record JAJDBJ010000044.1, on the reverse strand, counting down.
TTTGATCCCCCCGTCTACCTCAACATCCAACTCCACTCCCGATTCATTCAAGGTGTTGCGTAGCAGTTCGATTTTGCTGAGTACGGAATTGATAAATTTCTGCCCCCCGAAGCCGGGATTGACCGACATCAGCAACACCATGTCGACCTGTTCGATGATTTCATCGAGCGCGAACAGAGTCGTCGCAGGATTCAAAACCACTCCCGCCTTCGCGCCGTTTTCCTTGATGCTTTGGATGGTGCGGTGCAGGTGTGGGCAAGCCTCGGCATGAACAGAAATAATATCCGCACCGGCTTTGGCGAAATCTTCTATATACAAATCCGCGTTCTCGATCATCAGATGCACGTCGAGAGGAAGCTTCGTCACTTTACGCAAGGATTCCACGACCAGCGGACCGATGGTAATATTGGGAACAAATCTCCCGTCCATCACATCCACGTGAATCCAGTCTGCCCCCGCTTCTTCCACAGCTTTCACTTCTTCTCCCAACCGGCTGAAGTCGGCGGATAAAATTGAAGGCGCAATCTTGACCATTGAATCTCCTATCAACAATTGAATAATTATTTTGAATGTTCCGGGATCATCCGGCTTTCGGAGGGGTAAAAATCTGGAAAGCCCAAGGATGGGTGCCCTCATTTCTCAACGAGCGTTGTCGAGCATATCATAACAGCTATCGGCAGGCAATCGCCTGCATACTTCCCTGCAAATTCTTTTGTCCCTCCCGCTGGTCAGGTTCTCTTACACCCTTTATAATGAAATGGTTACTAAACCCTTTTCCCGGAACCGATGAACCAGCCAACGGACGCAATCCCAACGGAAATCAAAAATTTTTTCGGCAAGGAATATCACCTGCTCATCCTGGCCGCCGTGATTGGCGTTCTCGCTGGTGCCGCCTCCACCGTATTCCGGTGGATGATCGATTTTTTTGCACGGGTGTTTTCCGGGGAGGGATTGTTGATGGGACTCTCCGCCGGAGTGGTGATGATGTTGATGCCCTTCATGCCGATGCTGGGTGGGCTGATCATCGGCCTCGCACGCCGTTATTTTCCGGAATCCGTCGCGGAGAATGGCGTCGACCAGGTTATGGAAGCGGTCGTACTGAAAAACGGGAAAATCCGCAAACGGACTTTGAGCGTCTGCGCCCTCACCTCTTCCATCACCATTGGGTCCGGGGGATCAGCGGGGAGAGTCGGGCCCACGGTTCAAATCTGTTCGGTAATCGGTTCAGTGTTCGGTCAAATGTTGAAACTTTCGAGTGAACGCATCCGAATCCTGGTCGGGTGCGGTGCCGCGGCGGGCATCGCGGCTACGTTCAACGCGCCTTTGGCAGGAATGATCTTCGTGATGGAAATCATTCTCGGCGAATTCACCATCCATTCCCTCAGCCCCATCATTATCGCCTCGGTCATGGGAACGGTAACGGGACATGCGCTCGAAGGTGACGAGATGACCTTCCGGGTACCGGTGCATGAGGTGGTCAATCCTTCGGAAATTTTCTTTTACCTCCTGCTTGGAGCCTTGTGCGGGATCACGGCTCATCTTTTCACCCAGTGCTATTATCGAAGCCAAAAATTTTTCGACGAACAGGTCAACATTTCGATCATTCTCAAACCGGCTCTCGGAGGATTGATCGTCGGGTTGTTGGCATTACTCACTCCCCAGGTCCGGGGCAACGGATTCCCGGAGATGGAGCAGGTCCTGCACGGCAACTTGTTCTGGGGCATGGCGCTGGCTTTGATTTTCACCAAAATTATTGCCACCGCCGTGACTCTCGGTTCCGGCGGCATCGGCGGAACCTTTGCGCCTTCCCTGTTCATCGGCGCCATGGTCGGCGCCACTTTCGGAGCGGCGGTTCACGGAATTCTTCCCGACTGGACCGCTTCCAGTGAAACCTATGCTCTGGTCGGTATGGCCGCGTTGGCCAGCGCAGTGATGCAGGCTCCCTTGACCAGCATTCTCATTCTGTTTGAAATGACCAAGGACTACACCATTGTCCTTCCCAGCATGGTGTGTTGTATTGTCGCCACTTACACGATGCGACGCTTCACAAAAAACTCCATTTACGTACAGACCTTGCTCAACCGGGGCATCAACATCCAACAGGGTAAAGCGATATCCATCTTGAGCACCATGTTCGTTCGTGACGTGATGACCCAGGAAGTCGTCACCATTCCCGAGGAAATGCCTTTCAAAAATATTGTGGAAATCGTATCCTATTCGCGCCATCTGTATTACCCTGTGGTGGACCGGGAGGGAGATATGGTGGGAATTATTTCATTTGCGAATATTCGTGACGCCGCTCAAGAAAAAGGCATGGAACAAACCGCCCTCGCCCGTGACCTTGCCACCTCCGATGTGGTGACTTTAAAACCCAACCATAATCTGAACGAAGCGTTGTCCAAGTTTACCGAATTGGATGTCGAAGAAATACCCGTGGTGCACGTCGGCAATCCCAAAAAAGTAATCGGCCTGTTGCGCCGGTCCGACGTGCAGGCGGTGTACAACCGCGAAATCCTCGTCAACGAACTGAAAAACTAAAAAATGAAACGCCTCTCTTTTAAATCAATCGCCGTATTCCTGTTGATGGGAATCGTCCTCAACTCCTGCGATAGCGATGTCGACCAAGCCACCCGCCGTACGCAATTCATCATGGGAACGCTGGTGGAAATCACCGTGCCCCATTCCGACCCGGATGTCGTCCAAGCCGTCACCACCCAGGCGTTTGATGAGATGCAACGCATCGAGCAGTTGATGAGTACGTACATCCCCGGTTCGGAAATCTCGCGCATCAACCGTGCCGCAGGCAAGGAAGCGATACCGGTATCCCGTGAAGTGGAAGAAGTGATTCGTGAAGGCATCTATTGGTCCGAGCAATCCAGTGGAGCATTCGACATCACCATTGAACCTCTGGTTTACCTGTGGGATTTTGATGGAGAGAAGGAAATCATCCCCAGTGAGAATACACTTCGCAAAACAGCCTCTCTGGTCAACTACAAAGATATTGAAATCAAGGACCACACCGTACGGCTGAAGAGGCGCGGCATGGCCATCAACGTGGGCGGATTGGCCAAGGGTTACGCGGTCGACCGCGCCATTTCCATCTTACGCGGCAAGGTGAAGAACGGTATCGTCAACGCGGGCGGAGATCTGTTTGCCTTCGGTCAAAAAAAACCGCAAACTCCCTGGAACATCGGTCTCCAGCACCCGCGCAAACCGCAGGAACTGCTGGCGGCTTTCGCCGTGCAAAACCAGGCCATCGCCACCTCCGGCGATTACCAACGGTATTTCATCAAAGATGGCATACGCTACCATCACATCTTTGATCCGCAAACCGGAAGGCCCGCGCGTCTGATGATCTCCGCCACCATCATCACCACGGAAGTCATGGATGCCGACGCTCTGGCGACCGCTGTTTTTGTCATGGGACCGGAAAAGGGAATCGAGTGGGTCAACTCCATAGACAATGTCGAGGCTATGGTGGTGCTGGAGGATGGGTCGATTGGCTACAGCAAAAACTTTCGCAAACAACCGCAGTTTTCCCTCAAGTAATCATTCCTACT
>JAJDBJ010000043.1 GCA_029261395.1 Nitrospinaceae bacterium | reverse complement strand
CCGCAGAAAAAGGCGGCGTTCCAGTAATCCTTGCCGCGCTGAATCACTCGAAAAAAGACCGCCTGTTCGTGCCAGGCCTTGATGTTGTCTGTCTGCTTGTGGTGCTGAAAAGAGTCGAGGTTGTAAAAGTCCTGCGGCGTTTGGACGAATGCCAGTGACTCGTCCTGAAAGTAACCTAAAGTTTGATCAAGAAAATTCTCACTTGGAGAGTGGTCCGCATCGAACACCGCAATAAAATCTCCTTTACTGTGTTGGAGCGCATGATTGAGGTTACCGGCTTTGGCGTTTGCGTTGTCGGATCGCGCGAGATAATTACATCCCAGTTCATTCGCCAGAGTTGCCATTTCTGGCCGGTTGCCATCATCCAGCAACCAGGTTTGATGAGGGTAGGTCATCTTAATGGCGTTCACCAGAGTCCGCCGCAAAATGCTCACCGGTTCGTTGATGGTAGTGACGAAGACATCAACGCTCAACCCTTCGGGCGCAGGCAGGGATTTGCGTTCAGTAAGACGCCAGGTCATGAATAGATGCATCAAAATCGTACAGAAACCGAATAATTCCGCGCCATAGAGAAGATACGAAAACACCAGCGCGTCAGGATTGAAGGTGCCCAAACGCCAGGTCAGATACCATAGCGCTACGAAAAGAAAAGATACAACCAGAACCTTTCGGGGCAGTTCCAGCTCTTTGTAGGATAAATTAGGTCGCACGGTTCACTCTCTAGGTTATTGAGAAAGAGGAGAATATATAATTGAGGAGAGAAGAAGAATTGAAGTTTGGCAGTCTTTGCCTAAAACCAATCGAAACAGGTACGATTAATAATTACACTTACTACTCAATAGGCGATGTAATTCTACATCAAATTTTATAAAAATCAATCAAATCAAGCCCTTGTACGGAACATCGAACAAATCATGCGGTCATTGAGCCGCCCTTCACAAAGAGAGCTTTGCGTAAGGAGTTGATTAGAGTTTGTAGTTACCCCATTTACGGGGTGGTTTTGAAAATCTCAACATAGATTCTTCGCTAACGCTCAGAATGACAGAGAGTTACGTCTTGTCATTCTGAGGACCGAAGTAGCCTGTCCTGAGCTTGTCGAAGGAAAGAATCTGTGTTTTAAACTCTTGTTTGGGTAAAACCGCAATTTCTGCGCAAAAAACTACTTATGCAAAGGTCTCTTTGGAAGGGGAGGAATATTGAGTCCAGCGTCACGCTGGTTATCCCTTTATTATCAATAATATATCCATATTTTTTAATGGCGTGTTTGGCCGGGCCTGTGTTATAAATCTAAAGGCCACTATAACTTATTGAATCTATGGTTATTAAACCCTTAAAAATTAAAAAAGTTAAGGACATCCCCGCCATGAAAAATGATCAAATCGCTCTGTATCTGAACGATCATCCTGAATTTTTCAATCAGTACCCGGAACTGCTGGCCCGTATCCAATCCATCGCGCCGGAGGACATGCCGCTGAGGCCGGTCAAGACGTTGAACATCTCCGACCGCATTCTGAAGCGGGCCCACGCCGATACGGAGAACATGAAGAGCCAGCTGGTCAACTTCATGGAAATCAGCCAGGCGAACGAGAAGATTCAGGAGAACCTGTTCGCAATCGACCGCATCATCATGTACAGCCTCAATTTTTCCCAGATGATCGGCCAACTGCGCGAGGAGATCATCACGCGCTTCAAAATTCCGGGGGTCCAGATTATTTTGATGGATGGCGATGCGCACTTGATGGAACGGTGTTTGAAGGAACGCCTGGACAAGAACGCGATTGACGGTTTGCAGTTTGTCGATACGGAGACCGTCTGCGGCTGGTTTGATAACGATCTCAACCCTATTCTGCGGGCGGAGATGCAGGAAGGCTCGGAAATTTGTGGTGCGACTCCGGATCTGAACATTCAATCGGAAGCGCTCATCCCGATCATCCTGCACGGCAACCTGATCGGCGCCATGGCGCTGGGTAGTGAGAATGCGCATCATTTCCATAAAGGATTGCGCACCGATCTTTTGGAGCGCACCGCGGATAAGCTGGGGATCGCCATCGAGAACGTTCTGCTACTCGATCTGATGAAAAACCAGCCGGTGCTGGATTCCAACACGGGCCTTTACAATGAGGTTTACCTCGACCCCGTTCTGCGCCGCGAATTCGGCTGGGCGAAATGCTACGGTAAAAGCCTGTCGCTCATTAAAATGCACATTGACTCTTTTGAGGAACTCGTGAATACTTGTGGTACACCACGCATCCAAAAAGTTTTGCAGGAAGCCGGGAAAATGCTGGCGGAGAACAACCGCGGCGGCGATATTATGATCAGCGCCGGCGAGGGAGATTTCCTGATTTTACTGCCGGATACGGCGGAACAGGGCGCCGGGGAAATTGCCGGGCGAGTCAGGGAAATCGTTACTTCCCAGATGTTTCCGGGAGTCGTCAACGGTTGCGTGAAAATTAATTTTGGAGTGGCCACCACTTCAGGCAAGGAGATCGAGTCTCCGGCCGATCTGTTGGCGGCGGCTTCGGATGCCTTGGAAAAAGCGCAAGAACAAAAGGATAGCGCACTGACCGTATGAAGATAAGAAAAGCGACATTACAAGATGCCGACGGCATACTGAATTTGATCAGCGTCTATGCAGAAGTGGGTCAAATGCTGTTCCGGAGCCGGGAGGATGTGTGCGCCCATATTCAGGATTTCCTGATCGCGGAAAAGGACGGACAGATCGTCGGCGCCTGCGGACTCAGTTTTGGTCCGGGGAAACTGGTCGAAGTCCGGTCGCTGGCCGTACTGCCCGACTATTACCGGCAGGGAATCGGCACCGATTTGGTCAATGCGTGCATTACCCAGGCCACACTGGCAGAGTGCGACCGCATCTTCGTACTCACCTACGCCGTTCCTGTATTTGAGAAACTCGGATTTCGCATCATCGGCATGGACCAACTGCCCGACAAAGTCTGGAAGGATTGCCAGGGATGCAGAAAGCAGGACCACTGCGACGAAACGGCGATGATCCGCGACCTGGTTCAAATTGCCGGGCCCACGAATGAAGATGCCCCAGTGGCCGAAGCTAACGATACCGTTCTTCCCGTCCGTTAGACCGCAGGTTTTAAGCGTCTTCCATATTTTGAAAATCTAAACACAGATCCTTCGTCGCCGGTGGCTCCTCAGGATGACAATACCTATCTCTCTGTCATTCTGAGCGATAGCGAAGAATCTATGTTTTAAATTCTTGCCTCTTAAATGAGGCAACTACAATGATAAAAGAAGCACTTACAAAAATACCCCATTTTGGAGGTTGAAAAGCCGCCCGGCAAAATATAAGATTGCCCCACTCACCCACCCGTTACAGCAGAAAACATTCCTATGAGCCTGATCGAAAAAAAGAATTTGAATTATCTGACGACGGTGGAGCAGTTCTTCCTGTCGCTCAAGGATTCGGGTCTTCACCTGTCCGCCAACGATTACCATTTGGTCGGCCAATGGGAAGAGCGGGGGATCGCGATTGAGCGGTTGTGCCGCGCCATTGAAATCAGTTACGAAAAGGCAAGCAAGCAGGAACGATCGCCCAACCCGAAAGTCTCGCTGACCCGCCTCCAGGATTTCATCGAACAGGAATTGCAGAGAGCGGCGCGATGACTCCAGCAAAAGGTAAAGCTTCGAGCAAGGCCAACCCTGTGGCCAAAGCAAAAGTAACCACCCCCGATCCGAAAGAGATCTCCACCGGAATCCGAAACAAAGCGGATACGGGAATCTGCCAAAAGTGCCGGGGCTCTCTTTACCTCCTGACCAATCATGAGGGGCACGTGCAGGGCGAGTTGTGCGAGTGCTTCAATTGTCCGGAATGCGAAGGGCGCGGTCACGTCTATATGGAAGACGAAACCGGTATCTCGTCCATGCGCGCGTGTGTCTGTGCGGGTCTGGTGCATCGGTTGAAGAAGATAGGCGAGGCCGGCATCCCCGGAAAATTCGCCAACACGCGATTGGAAACCTATCACCCGATAGACGCCTCGCAGAAACTGGCGCTTCGCGTGGCGCAGGATTTCGTGACCGACTTCGGAACGTCACAGCAGGGCCTGATGTTTATGGGGCGACCGGGACTCGGCAAAACCCATCTGGCCGTAGCCGTTATCAAGATGTTGATCCTCGACAAAAAAGCGGATTGCAAGTTTGTCGATTTCTTTCAACTGCTGTCGGACATTCGTTACGGTTACTCGCAGGATCTATCCGAGCAGGCCATCATCAATCCCTATGTCGCCGCGCCGATTCTGTTGATCGACGAACTAGCCAAAGGCCGCAACACCGAATGGGAACTGACCATGCTCGACCAGATCATTTCCAGCCGTTACAATGCCGCCGACAAGATCACCCTGTTCACCACCAACTACTCGGACCAACCGCCCAATCCCAAAAAGAGCGGCAAAAGTGATACGCATAAAGAATTCGGCAACAGCCGGGAAGCTTTGGTATCGGAAGAGACTTTGCAGGACAAAGTGGGAGAGCGAATCTATTCGCGGTTGGTGGAGATGTGCCGGTTCGTCAAACTGGAAGGCATCGACTACCGACAGGAAATGCAAGGCAAACAAACCGCCCCCGCCCGGTTACGCAAAAAGAAGTAGCGGCGAATCGCCGCAGATAATTTTAAAACTTCGAATTGCGCTCCAGAATCATCGTCTTGCGTTAACCGTCAGCAATCTGGGTCCAGCGTCACGCTGGCGGGGAGAAGGCATAAGAAAAGGCGAGAGTTAAAAGAACTCCCGCCTTGCTTATTTTGAATCAGATCCTGTCACCTGAAACTTAATCCAGAGAATACTCGTCGTTATCCTCAGTCACCCCGTCGCTGTTCAGATTGGGGTCGTCTTTGGCTTTCTTGGCTTTCTTTTGCAGGTGCAGGGGAACCTTTTTCTGGAGACCGTCGAAATAGCTGTCCCAGTAGTCCTTGCTCAGTTTCTTGCTGGGAAGTACTTTTTTGACTTTTCCTTTGCCATCTTTAATTTTTACAGGATAAAACATTGTTGTACCTCCTCGCTTTCCTACTGGAAAAACAAGCCAGGAAACGACCCCGGGCCGTTACGGTCTAGTGAACTTGTCCTTAATAGGTATATAATGATACGTGTTTCTTAAATATGAGATGCAGGGATATCCAGAAGGATTCAAAAAACTCTATATATTAGCTGTTTGGGGGTATAGTTTGAAGAAATGGGCGTTAATTTCGTTGATGTTCGGGGTTTTGTTGATTTTCGGCGGTTGTGAACGGGAGCTGAAGGAGCATAAGGGCCACCCGGCGGTCGTCAAAAAGCTTGAAATGCAGAGTGATCCGGCCCTGCAGGCCAAGGCTGTAACGGGACAAGTCACTCTCGATCCCACAATCAAGGCGGGTATTCCCGCGGGCGCGGTGCTGTTCGTTTATGCCCGAGCCGAGGGTATGACCTCCGGCCCACCCGTGGCGGTCAAGAAAATGACCTTCTTCCAACTGCCGCAGGAGTTTTCCATCAGTCCCGCCGATTCGGTGATGACCCAGGACGGCTTCGACGGACCCCTGACCCTGTCCGCCCGGCTGGATCGCGATGGCAATGCGCGTGCCGGTGCGGGGGATATCACGGGATCTGTGAATGTGACCACCGGGCAAAAAGGGGTGACGATTGTGCTGAATCAGGTGATCGAAATGACGGGTAACAAAGTCACCGGCACCATTTCACTGGACCCCGCACTCAAGGCAAAATTGCCTGACAATAAGGTATTGTTCATCTTCGCCCGTTCCCAGGGAGTGAAACGCGGTCCGCCCCTCGCGGCCAAGCGACTATTCGCCACCGATTTGCCGATGACCTTCACCATCAGCCAAGCCGACACCATGATGCCCGGCGCGCAATTTGAAGGACCGATTACGCTGACCGTGCGGCTCGATCAGGACGGCAACGCCAGCACCGCGCAGGGTGATCTGGAAGGTTCACTCGACACCCACGCCGACGCCAAAAATGTGAAACTGGTTTTGAATCGTGTGATTGGCGGCTAAATCGGAAGCGATTCTTCTTGTTTGTCCGGGAGGCCGCGCTCGATCATAAAGCGTACATCTTCGTTGGCGTTGGTCCATTCGATTTTGATGTTTGGATGTTTGCTCTGGAATACCCGGAAAACCTCGTCCACAAAGCCCTGCCCTACCGTCTTGATACCCCTGAAGTCCAACGTAAAATGATTGAACTTTTCCAGCCCCGTCAGGATTCTTTTGGCCTGCGACCGTGAAACATAACCCACTTGGCCTGCCTTGCTGAGCCCGACCCGGATATGAGTTTTGTCAAAGGTGGGTATCCCCTCCTGCTGACCCAGTGTTGAGTACTGGTGGAATATATCCTTGAGGTTTTTATCCGAATTGATACGGATTTCCAGGAAGATGCCGGTGCCCTTAATCGGATGGTTGGGGGTTTCGATGAACCAGTCATCCGCCAGATTGTTTTTGATGTAGGTTAAATTTGAGGAAACGATCCTGAATTTATCGACCGCGCGTGAAGTGAAGAAAATCCCTTCTCCGGTATGATTCTCAGGGTCCGTGGTGAGCTTGCCCTTGGTCAATTCGAGAATACTGGCCCTTCCATTATCGAGACCGAAGGCATTTCTCAACTTGTTGAAGATGCCCACGCCATTGTCATAAATATTCAGTTTCAGCACATCATCTATAATTTTTGACCGCACCGCGATCCGGCTTCCCTCGGAGTGGTCGATGGCGTTATTGAACATTTCGCTGAATCCGTAGTTACAAATAGCGTAAATATTCTCAGGCAAAATGGCAAAGGCGTCATGCAGGTATTTCTTCCAGACCTTATTTTCCTCCAGGCCCGGTTTGACGGAGAACTCCAATTGCTTCTGCAAGGCAGATTTTAGGAAATAAGAGGCCCCCCGCGTCCGTCCGGTTTTCACCACTTCTCCCAGCTTGAGCAGTTTGTTCATGTGCCGGTGGACCGTTGTGGGGGTCACCTTGAACTGCTTGGCTGCCAGAGGAACAATGTCCTTGGGGTGTTTCAGAACCCGCGTCAGAATGAATGACTTGATCCTCTCCGGTTGGTGGTTATCCATTATTTCAGCTCGATTCTTAAATTATAGGGGGCGAAATCAACGATTTATTATAATAACTACTTTGAATTCACTTTATAACTACCATATATAGCATAGTCAAGCATTATAACTACCAATATATGGGATTATAACGGCCAAAAGAGTAAATTATAACTATAGCGATGTTATTAAGACTGGATATAAATGGGGTAATAAAAACAATGCTATTGCCGGCACTGAATGGGATTGCTCAGGATGCGGTGTTGGAATCTACTGGAGGGAGGAGGAGGCGCAGCGGAACGGACCTAGCCTGATTTTGACTTTTCAATTGTGCTCAGGGGTCGACACTTGCCGTCAACGGTCAACAAGCTCCCCCTCCGGGGAGGAGGAGGCGCAGCGGAAACCGACGTAGTGGTAGCGGTAGATGGGATTGCTCAGGATGCGGTGGCGGGAGCGCATGCTGATTACCGAGTTGCGCCACGACCCGCCGCGCTGGACTTTGCCGCCGAGTACGTGATCGCTCGCCGTCCATTCCCACACATTTCCCGCCATATCGTAAAGTCCGTAAGCATTCGGTTTTTTCTCGCCGACGGGATGCGTCTGTTTATTGGAGTTTTTTAAATGCCAGCCGTGGGCGTCGGCCTGGTCCAATGAGTCGCCCCAATAGAAAGTGGTATCGGACCCGGCGCGCGCGGCGAGTTCCCATTCCCATTCCGTAGGCAGGCGTTTGCCGATTTTACGGCAATAGGTGTCGGCCTGGTCCCAGGTCACTTTTTCGACCGGACGTTTCGGACCTTTGAAGAAAGACGGGTTTTCTCCCATTACCGTTTCGTATTGTTGCTGGGTGACTTCGTAGCGGTCGATGAAAAAGGTGTCGATTGGAATTTTCTTTTGATCCTTATCGAGTTCCAAACCTCCGGCGGGAATCCGCACCATCCTGGATCCCTCCGCAATGGGCGACCCCTCCAAGGGGGGCGACCCCTCCGCGGGGGGCGAGAGGGCATCAACAACATTCAATGGAACTAAAACAAGCAGGAGTGCCGTTGACAGCGATATAGAGGGGAAAACTGAAGGTAGTTTCAAGACGGTCTCCAACAAGTTATTGGAGGGTTTAATGCGGGAGAAAGTGATTACTCATTGCCCAGACCGTTGATATCATCATGGTAGAGTTCGTCAAGGGCGGCATGTTCTTCGGTGGGTACTTTCGTCTTTTCAAGATCTGGAAGATTGAGCTTGGCCCATTCTTCCTTCATCTGTTTTTTGCTTTTGAAAGCCACCGGTCGTTTGCGGGGTGGCGGGGTTTCGTGTGCGTCCATTCCCATTTCTCCAAGGATGCGGGTACCGTCATTCTGACCAGAATACCCGTGGATGGCAATGAAAAAATTGGGAGATTTAAGAAGTGCCGGGTAGGAAAAGGGCTCTTAAATCATGCCGTAGGAACTGGGCGTTCTGGCCCGGCTTCCCATAAAAGCAAAGAGGGGAACCAGAACCAGGCAGAGCTGGCTGAAAATATCACCGTAAGTTGAATAAAAACCCGGCTTTGAAGTCTGGGGATGTATTGGAGTGATGATCCAGTCCTCCTTGAAAATTTCCGTAGCCTCGAGGATTCTGCCGTAGGCGTCCACCGATCCGGTGATGCCGGTATTGGCGGCGCGTACAATGGGGACACGATTTTCGACAGCCCTCATGGCGACCATGCTCATGTGCTGATACGAGGCGGCGCTCTTCCCGAACCAGGCGTCGTTGGTGATATTGACCAGATAGCCGGCGCCCTGTTTCACGGATTGGCGGACCAGATCCGGGAATATGATTTCAAAGCAGATATTCACCGCAAATTTGTTATCCCCCAGCTGAAACACTTTGGCGTCCTCGCCTCGTTCAAAATCCCCGATATTAGCCACCATTTTGTCGATAAAGAACAGGATGGAGCGGAACGGAACAAACTCACCAAACGGCACCAGGTGAATTTTATCGTAACGGCCCAGTGACTCTCCCTGATCGGAAATAAAGTAGGCGCTGTTATAAAGCCGAAGCGGTTCGCTTGTACCCGGAGCAAGCTCCTGAGCCGATTGTTTGAGAGCAGGGCTTCCCAGTACCATGGGAGTCTGCGTCTGGCGCACCGTATCGAGGACATATTGGGTTCCCGTGGCGTCGCGGCCAAAGAAAAAAGGCGTGACGGCCTCCGGCCATACCATCAGATCCGGTTTGAAAGCGGCCGCTTTCAGGGAGAGATTTCGGTAACGTCCGAGGACTTCATCGCGGTAGGCCGGGTTCCACTTCATAGCCTGCGGGATATTGCCCTGAATCAGACCCACCCGAACCGGTTGAATGCCGTAGACCGGAGTCTGATTCAGCGTCCACCATCCGTATCCCACGCACAGCGATAAAAGAAGTAAGGTGGAAACGGCGATGCGTTTCCGGCAATTCTGCCAGACCGGGTACTTGCCAAAAGCGGGATGGAGGAGCACGAACAATCCGGCATTCACCAAAACGATCAGCGCGCTGATACCATAGACTCCGGTGATCGACGCCATTTGAATAACCGGTAGAGATTGAAACTGGGAATAGCCCAGGCCCTGCCAGGAAAATCCATAGATGGAATGTGTGGACCGAAGATACTCCAGAGCAGTCCAGGTGACCGGCGCCAGCAGAAAAATATGAACCGGATGACTCTTGCCAAAGCGGTTGACGAGATAAGCAAACAGGCCAATATACAAACTCAGGTAAGCCACCAGCAGGCTCAGGATCATCCAACTCACCACCGTGGGGATGTTTCCGTAATTGACAAGAGTGTTGGTCACCCAACTGAGAGTAATGAAGTAAAAAACCAGTCCGGTGACAAAACCGAGCTTCATGGCCCGCCGCGCATTTTCGCCATAAATGGCGAAAAGCAAAGGCACAAGCGCGAACCAGGCAAGGAACTCCAGATTAAATTTGGGAAAGGCGAAGGCCAAAAGAAGGCCGCTTAAGACCGCTGCAAGATAATCCTTCATAGGGGGAGGGGGGATTAGTGTTAGGTGATTTTCCTAATTTCAGATATATTGGTAAGGTTCGGAAGCTAACCCTGTTTATAAAGGAATTACGGGTTGAGTACGCAAAAACAAGTGATCAACAACTTCAAGAAGGTGTGTATTTGCCGGAGTGTGACCGGAGGCACGATCATGAAAGCCATTCGGGAAGGCAGTCTGTCTTTTGAAGCACTGCGCCGGGCCATCCGCGTAGGCACCGGGACCTGTAAAGCCAAACGGTGCCGACCAAAAATTGAAGAACTACTTCAAACTCAGAAGGAATCCCTCGACACGGTCGACAAGAAAGCATCCCCATCCAAAGCCAAAGTCTGACTTCCGGGTGACTATCCAGATATCACCTTCCCTATCCTCAAGATTATCCCTTAAATAACAATTGGATGCAACCGCCTCAGGAAAGCTGTGCGGATTTTCAGGCGTGAAGTGATTTCAAGGCAGACTCGATGCGGTCCATGCCCTCTTTGATTTTTTCCATGGAGGTGGCGAAGGACAGGCGTTGGTTATTGTCGGCGCCGAAGGCGATGCCGGGCACCAGAGCGACTTTGGCTTCTTCGAGTAAAAACTCGGCGATGTCAAGCGACCCATTCAGAGTTCTGCCGTTCCAGAGTTTCCCATGCAATCCTGAAAAATCCGGGAACGAGTAAAACGATCCGACCGGTTGATAGCAGGACACACCTTCAATTTTTGCGTAACGATCCATTAGGGTGTCCCGCCGCTTTTTAAATTCCACCACCATCTTTTGGATTTCCGCGGGTGACTGTTTACCCGACAACGCTTCCACGCTTGCGGCCTGCGCAATGGATGTGGGGTTGGAAGTGGATTGTCCCTGTAGTTTGGAAATGGCAGAGACGATGTCTGCATTTGCCGCCAGGTAGCCGATGCGCCAGCCCGTCATCGCAAAACATTTGGATGCGCCATTGATGACGACGGTACTCTGTTTTAACTCTTCGCTCAAAGACGCAATGCTGACGTGTTCGAAATCATCGAATATAATTTTTTCGTAAATCTCGTCAGAGATCACCAGCAGTTTATTTTTTAAAATCACTTCCGCCAGTGCCTCCAGTTCATTTTTCGTGTAAGCAGAACCGGTAGGATTGGAGGGACTGTTTAAAACTACTGCACGCGTTTTGGTTGTGATGGCTTTCTGCAATTGCTCCGCTGTGATTTTAAAACCCGACGATTGATCCGTATCCACGATGACAGGTGAGGCGTTGGCCAGTATCACCATGTCCGGATACGACACCCAGTAAGGAGCGGGAATGATGACTTCGTCACCGGTATCCCAAAGTACTTGGGCCAGATTATAAAAAGAATGTTTCGCTCCACAGGACACGACAATCTGGTTACGCTCGTAAGCCAGCCCATTGTCGCGATCAAACTTTTCAATGATGGCATCTTTGAGCGCGTTGGTTCCGCTGACGTTGGTGTAATGCGTTTCATTATTTTGGATGGCTTCGATCGCCGCCTGCTTGATATTTTCAGGAGTGGCGAAGTCGGGCTCGCCTGCGCCAAATCCGATTACATCAATCCCCTGCTCTTTTAAAGATTGGGCCTTGGCGGAAATGGCAAGCGTCATCGACGGCTGGATATTTTGAATTCTTTGCGCAAATTTCATGAGTTTAGTTTAGAGATACCTTCCTGGACACAATGGGGAACCATTTTGCTGACATCGCCTCCGTGTTTGGCAATCTCTTTTACAAAACTGGAACTGAGAAATGAGTACTCTTGACTGGGAATCATAAAGACGGTTTCAAGTTTGTTATTCAGGTTGCGATTCATCAGTCCCATTTGCAGTTCATATTCAAAATCGGAAACAGCCCGCAATCCTTTAATAATAATATTGGCGTTATGCAATTCGGCGAAATCGGTTAACAGCGTATCAAAAGGCAATACCTCGATCCCTTCAAGATTCTGGACGGACTGCTTGATAAACCTCACCCGATCATCACTGTTAAACACAGGGTTCTTTTTGGGATTCAACGCAACAGCGACGACAAGCCGATCACACAGGCGCAGGGCACGCTGCATGATGTCCAGGTGGCCGAAAGTGATGGGATCAAAAGTTCCCGGATAAATGGCTGTTCTTTTAGTATTCATAGCTTTGTCAAAAGAGGGGGGGATTATAACTTCAAATGGGAAGTCGTGAAAGACCCAAAAGCAGGTTTTGAGAGGTTTTTTGATTTTATTTAAAAAAACCACGTAAAAAGTAGGAATTACTCTTACCCGTCGGGGTATTTTAGGGGTAATTTGAAGAAATTTCAGAAAAATTACAATTTAACTGAAAATATAACCTTCTTTAGAGTGCTTTTTATTTTTCAATCAACTATCCTGCTTAAACCCAGTCCGAAAACTAATAGAAGTTGCCATTCTTTGAATATCCGCATTAAGCGAGTAATTCGTTTGTTTATAAGGGTTTTAAAGGATTTTTGAAAAATAAGCAAATACCTCGTCTCGTTACTTGTAAAAATAAGTCAAAAAAAGTGGGAATATCCTCAAATATTGTTGAAAATACAAGGCTTATGGTGTACATTTACATCCGCTAATTTAGGTGTTAAGCAATTTTTCAGGAAAGTGAATTTTTAATTCTTTTTGATGCCTCAAAAGTTCTCAAAAAAATTGATTTTCCCCTTCGAAAAAGGGTTTGACAAGGTTTTCTGATTCACGTATAAGAGGTGCAACTAGAATACCCGAGAAGCCAAATTGATCAGGAAATGGATTCCAAAATCTGTTGTTTTTTAAATTGCTCGAAAAATTTTGGAAGTATTTTTTGTTTTGCTGTGTTCCTGCTTTCGAGGCTTTAAATAAGCTTGAAGCGGGCCATTGGTTTGATTTGGTTTCGGTTGAAAATAGATTTTATATCAGTAGTTTTTTTCCAAGGCCAGTCCTTGGGTGAGATTTTATCTTTGGTGAATATTATTAATCATATGAACTTTAAAGAAGAATTTGAAAGGAGGAGTTTTACGGGATTCCGCTTTTTAGGGAATCAAGTAGCAAATTTCTTAAGTAGATGTTTCGGTTTAAAACCCACTTTAACCTAAGGGAGGTTTTATTTTATGCGTTTAAATCGAAGGAAATTCTTGCAGGTAAGTGCTGGCGTAGCTTCGGCTATGGCGCTTTCAAGTAAGAGAGTCGGTGCTCAGTTAAAGCCCGTTGTCAAGGTAGGTAATCCACTGGATTCCTATCCTGATCGTCGTTGGGAAGAAGTTTACCGCGACCAGTATAAGTACGAACGTTCCTTTACGTATTGTTGTTCCCCGAATGACACTCATCAGTGTCGTGTTCGAGGATTTGTACGTAATGGCATCCTGATGCGTATCGAGCAGAACTATGACCATCATAAGGTCAAAGATCTGTACGGTAATCAAGCGGACGCCGCCTGGAACCCCCGTATGTGTCTGCGTGGAATGACATTCCCGCGTCGCATATACGGTCCTTACCGGAACAAATATCCGATGATTCGCGTTGGCTGGAAACAGTGGGCGGATGACGGATTTCCGTATTTGGATAAAGAGAACCGAGAAAAGTATAAGTTTACCAGCCGGGGAACGGACGAGTTCGTACGTTTA
>JAJDBJ010000042.1 GCA_029261395.1 Nitrospinaceae bacterium | reverse complement strand
ACCCCACCCTGTTCATCCTGGAAACCATTGTCCTGTATATCTACGTTTATTCGTGGGATCCGCTCAACAAAACCAATAAAAAAGGACGGCACATTGTTCTAGGCGTCGTTTTGAACATCCTGGGACTGTCATTGTTGTGCGCACTGGATGGGCCGGCCACCTTCATGCAAACGCCTCCCAAACCCTTTGCCGATCTGTTTACAACGATGACCGAGTGGGACCGCATTGCGACCATGACATGGATGCCGCTCAACTACCATCGCCTGGTGGGCAACGGCACCTTCGGCGGGTTCATGGTGGGCGTTATCTCCGCTTACATGTATCTCTGGTCCAAGGATCAGAAGGAAAAAGAATATTACGACTGGGTTGGCTACATGGGGAACTTCATCGGCGTGTTGTTCATGATTCCTCTGCCAGCGATGGGTTACATCTTCGTCCGCGAAATTTACCAGTACGACGCCACCATCGGTATGTACATCATGTCCGATCGCGAATCAATGTTCATGCTGGTACAGGGTCTGTTGATCGGCATCATGTTCACCGCCAGTAATATTTATATGTGGGTGAGCATGAAACGTATCGAAAATGCTCACCGATTTTTCCCAGCGATGAAACTGGGCTTTGTTCTGATTGTCATTGCGGCAACCATCTGGTTCACACCACGGCGGTTCTTTGCCACCATGATGCCGGAACCGGGAATGGACGACGCCATGGTACTGCCGGACAACCTGGCGTTTCTGGCGCTCATGGTCTCCAAAAATACCGCCGCGTTCGCTCTGGTGACAGTGACCCTCATCAACTATATTTTCTATACGATATCGACACGCACCGGGAAAATCGGCTGGGGAAAAATCAATCCGCTCGGCCCCTACATTCTCATTTTCATGGGATTCACGGATATCTGGCTGATGAGCTGGATGGGCACCATCCGCGAGTTGTCCCGGATGAACTGGCATATTTATAAAGTGTTCAAGGACGTCACCCCGGAAAAATATGCGCCGACGCTGGCGGAATCGGGTGTGTTCGTAACCGGCGTGGTATGGACCTTCTTTATTATCATGACCCTGATTATCTGGCTGGGCATCAAATACCCAAAAACCAAAAAAGCCAACACCGAGGGAGCCGCGGCATCCCCTCAAATGGCCGAATAGTTTTTCGCAACCACATCTGGATAGACTATGAAGAGCTTACCTAAAGTACTGATCATCTCCGCCGCCGTTGGCGTCTTTGGATATGGAGTGGGTGTCTTTTTCAGCATGGCTCCTCCCATCATGGCGGGAGCTATGGCGGGACTCACCCTGCTCTATGGCATCCTGCTGACCAAGCAACACCGTGCACCTACGGAAAAAGGTTTTTTCAAGAATGTTGCAACCAAGATTCCGATGGTCACAGTCATCGCGGTTGCCTTATGGTTTGGCGCGGGGTACTTCGGTTTTCCCATCTGGTGGCAGATTGAGTTCGTTTCCTTCTCCGTCATAGGTATGATCTTTTTTATCATCCTCGACCTGAAGACTCTAAAGGTAGAGAAGAGTGCAGGAGATTCCATTCTGCGTTTGGCATTCACCTATGCCTTGCCATCCGTTCTGTTCATTATTATTACCTCTCAACTTCCGCAATTCAAACCAGAACATGAGTTGGCCAAGCTGAACAAAAAGCCGGTTACAAGATTCGTACCGGGACCAGAGGCCATCGCCGCTGGACGCGAGATTTTTGAAAGTAACAAGTGCTTCAACTGCCATAAGGTTTTCTGGGAAGGCAACTCTGATCGCGGTCCCAATCTGGGGACCAAACAGATCGGCCTTTACTCAGCCGATTACATCAAGGAGCAGATTCTGGAGCCGAGAAAAATACAATCTCCAGGATTTGAGGATCCTAAATCGAAAAAAGCCATGCCCACCTATTACGGTGAAGATTTGAACGAAGCGGAACTTCTTTCGCTGGTGTCCTACCTGAAGACCATGCGTGATCCCACCCATATGCCGGTTGAGGGAAAATTCCCGGATCAGTGGACCTGGTGGGACGACAAAAAAATTCTTGAAGAAGGTAAACTGGTATTCGAGGGTAAGGAACCCGCCGCGGAAGGGCTCAACTGTGCTGTCTGTCATGGCGCCGATGGTATTCCCATGATGACGGGGGCGTTCGATTTCCGCAATCCCAACAACCCGGACACGGACAAAATGCCGGACCATATGGATGTCACCCTCAAGGACTTCCCGGACGAGTTGTACTACCGGCGCGTCACCCGCGGTGTGGACAACACCCCGATGGCTCCCTGGGGTTTGATTTTTGAGCATCTGTATCTATGGAAAGCCGAAGCCTACGCGCGGACTTTCCACGATCCTCTGGACAAGCGGACCGAGAAGAAACCAGTACCACCCATCCCCACCAAGGAAGAAATCGAACGGTGGAAAAAAGAGGGATTATTTCTTGATCCGTTGCTTTAGCAGTCCAGCTTAACTAGATTTATCTAACCGGTACGGGATTTCCCGTACCGGTTTTTTTATTTTCCCGGCTGACCAGAATATTGATATGATAGGGTCCTAATTCACCAGCGTACCTGCAAGGAGTGTGGAATGAGCCGGATTGACGATCTTATCAAGGAAAATATAAGCGAGGATGGCACGGTGCTGAGTCTTCGCGAAAAATATATCGGACTGCGGGGCACTATGGAGTTATTCACCAAAGGTGACATTCTAAAAAATTTAAAGGTGCTGACCTATTCAGGAAATCAGATAGGCGATGAAGGGGCGGAGTCTATTGCGGAATGTCCATACTTGACGAATCTTGAGAACCTTGTGCTCAATCTCAATGAAATCGGCGACGAGGGGGCGGTACTCCTGGCCAATTCTCCAAACCTGCCGAAGGTCACCCAAATGTCATTGTTTGGTAATGTGATCGGCGACGAGGGGGCACGTGCGTTTGCCGATTCGCCGAACAGCAAGAAATTCATCAAACTCGATTTATACAAAAATCAGTTTTCTCCGGCGGGGATCAAAGCGTTGACGGAGTCGAAAAATCTCAAAAACTGTGAAGAGTTGGAAATCTACCGGGAGTAGTTCGGGGTTACCCGCTCTGGCTCGCCCATTGAGCTGGGGTCAGGGTTTTGATCTGAATGGCGTGAATCACTTTGGGTGACCCGTTGATTTGGTCGTCCAATGCGCTATACACCAGCCGCCGCTGGTCGATCAAATTCGTATTTTCAAATTTAGACGAAACGATTGTGACGGCGTAATGCCCTCCCCCGCCGGCGGCTTTGTGGCCCCGGTGCAGATGGCTCTCGTCGATGATGCCCACATGGGACGCTTCAAGTTTTTCTTTCAATATCTGATCAATCAATTGCACTGCTTCATCCATAATCACACCTGAAATTAAAATAAAATTAAGGGTTTAAATTGCTTTCCATTCATTGATAGACTGACAGGAATTATTCGGGAGTGCCCCTGACATTCATGTCTGGAAGATTGTAAAAATTCTTCAGATTGTCAGCATACTTGGAATGCACTTCGTTTTTGTCTTCGTCCACCAAACGGGCACGGCACTTGGCGCATACCGGAATGCGATCCGGAGTATACGACTTGATCCGGTTTTTAACGCCACACTCGGGGCATTCGATGATAAAAATATCCTTGTCCATAACTTTTCCCTTATCGAGGTTAGGGGTGTATTATAGACCAAAGGAGCCTGTGATTAAAAATGTTTGTTATTAACGGCCAGAATTTAAAACAACTGCCACTCAGGACGAAAGTCGGGCTATTCCTGGCGATCACTCTGGGAGTCACCCTGCTGTTCCTGTTCGGGATCACCTTTCTGGTGATAGCCCTGATCGGCGGAGTGATCACCATGGTCGCCAATCTGTTCCGAGGCGGTCGTCCCCGATCACGACCTGTGCAAGATCCTTTTCCGCCGCGACATCCCCCCTTTCAACAACCCCAACCGCCTCGTCGCAAATATGACGACGATGACGTCATCGACGTGTGACCGGTTCGTTGACTAACGCGGCTTCTGGTATTGATGGGTGGATCGCCCCAGATAGACCTCTGCGGCTTCCATAAGAGTTTCCGAGAGCGTGGGATGAGGATGCACGGTTTCCGCCAAATCATGAGCGGTCGCTTTCAGGCGGATTGCCAGCGCGGCTTCTGAAATCAGATCTCCCACACCCACCCCGACCATACCCACTCCCAGAATACGATCGGTTTTGGGATCGATCATCAGCTTGGTGGCTCCGTCATTTCTCCCCAGAGTACCGGCCCGTCCCGAGGCGCCCCACGGAAATTTCGCTATGGCGATTTCGATCCCCTTCTCTTTGGCTTCCAATTCGGTCAGACCGCACCAGGCGATTTCCGGATCGGAGAAAATCACGGCCGGGATGACCAGAGAATCCTGCTCATGAGAGTCTCCCAGTAGGCAATCGACTGCCCTTTTGGCTTCATGAGACGCCTTGTGAGCCAACATTGCACCGCCCACCACGTCACCGATAGCGAAAACAGAAGGATCCGCCGTTTGACCTTTGAGGTCGGCCTTCACGAAGCCCTTGTCGTCCACCTCCACTTGGGTATTTTCGAGCCCCAAATTGGATGTGTTCGGTTGACGGCCCACAGAAACCAGGACACGGTCAAACTCCAGTTCCTCCGGTTCACCGGCTCCCTGTAAAGTAACCTTCAGGCGTTCACCGGCATCCTTTATCGAGGTGACACGGGTCTTGAGGTGAATCGCCTCGAATTCCTTTTTGAGCCGGACCTGTAAAATGCGGACCAGATCGCGATCCGCTCCCTGAAGCAGGCCGTCGGTCATTTCCACGACGGTCACCTGGCTCCCAAAAGCGGCATAAACCGTGCCCATTTCCAGTCCGATATAGCCACCTCCAATGACCAGCAGGCGCTCGGGAATGTCCTCCAGCTCGAGAGCGTCGGTGGAATCCATTAACCGGGAATCGAGCCTCGCCCAATCTTTGGGAACAATCGGTCGTGAACCCACGGCGATGAGGGCACGATCAAATGCAATCGAGCCATGGCCCTCGACCTGAACGGAACCGGAATTTTCAAAGATCGCCCGGCCCTGTATCCGTTGAATGCCACGTTGCTTGCAGAGTTGCGCCAACCCACCCGTAAGGTTGCCGGTCACCTTTTCTTTCCAGGCGCGAATTTTATCAATATCAAGGGTCGGTTCCCCAAACTGAAGACCTGCTTCTCCAGCATGTTTGACTTCAGAAATCAGTTTCGCCAGATGTAAAAGAGTTTTTGAAGGAATGCACCCACGCAGGAGACAGACGCCTCCCAACTGCTTTTCTTCATCGACGAGGGTGACCTGCATTCCTTTATCGGCGGCAAGAAATGCCGCGGCATATCCGCCAGGGCCACCGCCAATAACTAATAAGTTCTGTTTGCTCATAGGTACCGTTTTTTGGTAAGAAGAACTGAAAGATACGATTTGAATTATTTGTGACGCCGACGACTGAGTTGTTCCCAGGAACGAGGCTCGGTCTTTTTTTGCATACGACTCAAAATAAAGTTAAACATTTTCCGAGCCTCTTTCAAAGTCGTTTGCGGCCCCAATAGTTTTTCCGTGTAGCTTTTTTCCAGCTCTATGAACGACTGAACCTGACGTCCATATTTTTTTACGATTTGGAGATTGCTGAGGTTCGATGTTTTTTGATCCAACAGCTGGGGGTTGCTCTTCACGGTATTCTCTGCTTCCGAAATTTCTTCATCAGGAGTGTCGTTGGCAATTGGAGGCGGTGGGTCATTCAAAAAATAACGAAGGGCAAAACCTTGCTCTGTAGCGCAAAGACCCTTCAAGCATTTTTCCACCTCTTCCTCGACCGTCAACGAGCTATCTGGGACCGGCGTCAATTTCCAGTTGTCTTCACCGGATTTTTCCAGCACACCCAAATCCGTTAGGTGGCAACACAAAGCTGCGGCCGTGGCATAGTCCACATCCGAAACCAGAATACGGGCCTTCAATAGTTCTATCCAGGAGGAAATGGATCGCTCTCGATTTCTATCGTTCATGACAAACACACAAGGGAGAGACTATCAGAATCATGCTTTACGGTTAGCCAAACGCTGACTCAATGACCGTTTCCAGCTTTCAGAAAGCGCTGGATGTGCCACGAGATTTTCGATGGCATCGTACTTTGTTTTATCACGATACATCAAATAATGAGCGTCTAACACAGAGATTTTTTCTTCATCAGAATGGATTCGTTCCAGGGTCATTCCCGTCTGCATCCAACCCTGCTTCAAAACCCTAAAATAATATCCACAGTAACCCAAAGTCTGTATCCGGGAGGCCAGCTTGGGAAATTCAAATATCTTAATCAATTTATGGCAGGGTTGGCGAGGTTGCGTGCATTGCACTTCGGCTTCACCAATTTTGAATATATCGCCAATATGAATCCGATCCTCCGTCAGCCCGTTAATCGTCAGGTTTTCCCCAAAAGAAGCGGGAAGCATGTTGCGGGAAAGCTCTTCCTCCCAAATGGAATAATGCTGAGCCGGATAACCGCAGACCGCTTTGTCCCGACCGCCATGATTTACCGGATCGGCAACATGGTCTCCTTCAAATCCCATCAGGTCCAAAAAAACTTTCTCCTTAACCGGATGTCTCTGCAGTGAAGTTTTTAGCTTGCGGCCTTCCGCATAAATCACTTCCTGCGGAGTTCCGATATTGATTGAGGCAATTGAAAACATGAGGGCCTGTCAGAAGATATCAATTGAAAAGAAGACGTATTTTAGCGGGTAACCGAGGTGGGAGAAAGTAAAATATTAATCTACAAAATGATATCCGTCTCGGCCTTTTCGTTTGGCTTTATAGAGGGCTTCGTCCGCTTTTTTAAGAAGAGTTTCATGATCAGTCCCATCATCCGGGTACAGCGATATACCCATGCTGAACGATGATTTGATCTCATTACCATCAAGAGTCAAAGGCTCTCTGCCCAGTTGGGTCAGTTTTTCGGCCAACGTCACGGCATTTTGCCGGTCCATTAATTCGGGCAGTACGAGAATAAACTCATCGCCGCCCAGACGAGCCAGTGTGTCTTCCTCACGAACGGCCGATTTAAGCTTTTGCCCCATTTCCCTGAGAAAGAGATCACCCGTGCTGTGACCGTAGGTGTCGTTGACCAGTTTAAAATCATCAAAATCCAGGAACATCACCGCCAAACGCTTCTTAACCCGGTGGGCGTGAGCCAGGGCCAGAGTCAGGCGGTCAATCAGTAAAACCCGATTGGGCAATCCGGTCAGAGAGTCATAGTAAGCCATATTCTTGATGGTTTCTTCTGCACGTTGACGTTCCAACTCCGCTCCGGCCCGGGAAGCAAACACTCTCAAAATGGATATCGTTCTCTCTTTATCCAGCATGGGTCTGCGGTCGAAAACCACAAGATGCCCAATCACATTCGAAGAGGAATCGAAAAAAGGAACACCGGCGTAACTTTTTGCGCCTATTTCCTTTAAAAAGATTTCGCCAGGAAATGCCTTCTGGACACCATCGGAATAAAAACTAACCCTGCCCCCCAGAAGATCTTCATAAGGAGTGTGCGTTGCTTCATATTGATGATCACTGACAAACTGTTCCCCATTCCATCCTGATATGATTCGGCATTTCGAGCCGTGGCCTTCTATAATTTCGCTCACCATGGCGCAACGGGCCGGCAGAGCAGAAGCCAAATGACGCACCAGCGATTGGAAAAACTCATTTCCGGTTTGCGCCGAGGTGCCTTCGACGATCGATCGAAAAGCCTGGTCATCGCGATTTCTTTTTATTTCACCACCGATGCTGGCCGAAAAAGTTTTTAGTATCGACTCCTCATCGGAGGACCAGACGCGAGATGTATAACGGTTGGCAAATAACGCAAATCCCCAATAGGTGTAATCAATTTTAAAAGGCACTAAAATACATGACTGGATTCCCTGTGCTATAAAAAATGGCGAAGTCAGATCGGCGGCGTTGACCACGTGGCTGATGGATTTTCCCATTCTCAGTTCTTTGACCCATTTGTCCCATCCCAGGCTGGTATAAGTCAAATCACATAGGCCTTTGTCTAAACCTTTTCCACCCTGACTACACCAAAAATATTTGGGACTAAAGGCCCCTTCCCCACTTTCGGGATGAGGGTGATCCTGAAAGATATAAACACAGTCCATATTGCCGGCTTTACCAACAATTTCTAAGGCTTCCCTGATGGCGGATTCATGATCAAAAACAGTAAGGAGTTGTATCGCGGCTTCAGACACTCCCTTCAAAAGAAGCCCTTGAGCTTTCAGCGATTCTTCTGCCAGAATCCTTTGCTGTTCCCCATTAAATAATTTAATGGCGTGCCGAATTGTTTTTGAAAGACTCTCCGGTGAGAGACTCGACTTAACCAGATAATCGGTGGCACCTGCCTTCATGGCTAGAACAGCGATCTCCTGATCCCCCTGACCGGTCAACATGATGACGGGAAGCAGGTATCCCTTTTCCCGAATATCCTTCAGGATATCCAACCCGTTCACTTCGCCCAAACGGTAATCCAGGAAAAACAGGTCATAGTGGGATTCCGTCAACTTTCGGACAATACCTTCCCGACTGGAGGCGGAATCCACCGTCACCTTGACATCATGATCTCCCTCAATGATTAATTCCTTAAAAAGGAGCAAATCATCTTCATCGTCTTCGGCAATCAAAATATGAATGTCGTGTTCAATCAACCCCATAGAAACCTATTAACTTATAGCCTGCATGGACCTATCAGAAACAAGGCCTACTCATATTAATATATTAATGGTAAGGATATTATGGCGTTTCGTCAACCACACTCTTACCTATACCTGCCTTTTTAAAGGGGTTATGCGTTTTACCAATACAGGCGGGAAAGTCAGGGCATCCACAGATACAAAAAATTCGGTCCGGGGGTCTCTGGAATAAAATTCAAGTTAACGAAATTGAAGTTAATGGCGGGGGGTACCGGAGGGGAGGAATAGATATTACTTTTGTATTGGCCGGCCCGATGGTAAATCACAAGGCGCATTTCATCCAGTCTCAAATCTTTTTTGATAAACTCTTCCGCCTCATCCATATAGGCGATTTGATCAATCAATTTGGCATCCAGAGCCTGCTGAGAGGTATAAATTCGTCCATCCGCCAGTTTTTTGACTTCATCCCGGTTCAATTGTTTGCGGTTTTCCTCAATGGTGGAAACAAACCTTTGGTGGAGATTGTCGATGGTTTCCTGGAAGATCAGACGCTCGTCTTTTGTCAAGGCCCGGAACGGTGATAAAAAATCCTTATGGTCACCGGATTTGACCACTTCAAAATCCACTCCCATTTTGTCCATCAAACCGCTCAGATTCATTTTCATGGCGATCACCCCAATGCTTCCAGTCAGGGAAGTCGGGTGCACAATAATGCGATCTGCCGCCTGAGCCACATAGTATCCACCGGAAGCGGCGAGATCCATGACGATGGCATAAACTTTTATTTTCTTTCTTTCCTTAAACGTTTTAATTTCATGATAAATAATATCGCTGGAGGTCACAGTGCCTCCGGGAGTATTGATCCTGAGAATCAGAGCTTTGACCGCATCATCCTTCTCCGCTTTTTTTAAAGTTTCACGGACGCGATCGACCAACCCCACATTCATCTCCACTCCCAGAGCGGAAACCTCTTTTTTATTCGAAATCACTCCCTTGATGTCAATCAGCAACACTTTGTCGCCGCCTTCACCGGAGACCGTTTTTTCCTTTAAGGGACCGAGGGTCGGAGTCACATTGATTTTAAATAAAGTGCATCCGTTGAAAACCACAAACAGAAGCATTACCAGCAGAAGTCGGACCTTGCGGGTATACTTGGGTGATTCACAGCAAAACCGGAGCCTCTTCATCTCAATTGCCCTCACCGCACATAAGTTCATAAAGAGGATTGAAGTTTGGAATCACCGAGGCCCAGCGCCCCTCCTGGCCTTCCAGAATTTCAAAAACCTTGCCCCATGATTTTCTGACGACTTCAGGATTTCTTTTATCCTCAGGGAGAACCAGCTGGTCCAAAAAGGGCTGGGTGGTTATAACGATTTCACGTACGGTCATGGTATCCCGGGCTACTTCCATTTTTAATTTCTTGCGGGCGGCCATGGTTGCCACATCACTGATTCGATTCTTTTGGAAATCCTGAAAAAGATTCCGAAATCCCTGTTGCAGGTTTTCGAGACTATCTGCGAGACTCGAATCTCCGTTGACCTTGGCCAGTTGCGCATTGATGCTTTGCAGGGGGGAAATGATATTAATCTCGTGGAGGGTGGACTCTTTGACATTGTATATTTTTATGAGGTCCTCAACGCTGAGCTTCTTTCCCTGCCCCGCTTCTGAGTTGACCGCGTCCAGGGTTTTTTGAATTTGTTCTTCCAGGCTTTTATTGAGCTTTTCCCGGGTTTGTTGCACTTGTTGGTCAAAAAGATCACCCTGACCCAGCTTTTCAAATTGTGGACGACATTCCTTCGCCCGTTTTTGAATCAATATTTCCGCTTCCGAGTTGATCATTGTTTTAAGCCGGTTCACTCTGGCATCAGTCAAAGGACTGACAAATTTCACGCGCACTTCCCGCTCCACGCGTAATAAATCCCGCGGCAGGGACCGGAAGACTTTGTCATAGCTGTCGAACAAAGCCTGCCAGTGTTCCAGAGTATGTTTCTTGTTATTTCCGGTAAACTTGGTCGTAGTTCTTTTGATACGCACCGCATTCTCCTGAATCAGGGAAACCAGTTTATCCCGCATCCAGGTATCTATTTTGTCGTCTATATTATCCATAGTTGGCTATAAGAAGGTAAGGTTCATTCTTTGAGGTTATGGGACTTGGCGCACCGGCACCCGATTCCGTAAAATTCCTGTCCGTCATTTTGACCGTAGCGATGCGAAACCCGCATATAATCGGGAAGGCTGTTCCAGGCACCGCCCCGAACCACATGATACTTGCCCTTGGGGGGGCCTTGGGGGTTCTTACCCGGACTTTTTTGATAGTAGCGGGCATCATACCAATCGAAAACCCATTCGGCAATATTTCCCGACATCTCATACACACCTTCGGGAGTTTTGCCAGCCTCCAGCGAGCCTACTTCCCGGAGAGTATCACCTTTATCGATAAAACAACAACGATTGAAGTGAGCGCGGGTTTCATCGGGAAGCGCCTCCCCCCAGGGATAAGTCCGGTGCTTCCTGCCACCTGCCGCTCGTTCCCACTCAGCCTCTGTGGGGAGCCGTTTGCCGCGCCATAAACAGTAATTCCGGCATCGTTTCCAGGTAAGACCGATCACCGGTTTGCGCTCCATCCCCGGCCGTGCCTTCCGGTCATACCATCCCGTAATTGTGGGATGCTGTTTGGGGTTCTGCGCCAGATATTCTTCAAAATCGCCGCCCGTGACCTCATACCGGTCAATCCAATAGGCATCCAAATAGACCGTGTGTTGGGGATATTCATCCTTTCGACCCTTACCCTCCGGACTTCCCATTAAAAACTCTCCGGCGGGGATCAACACCATCGGCTGTTCAGTTTGAGATGAATCCGCAAGCGCAGTTGTGATCCCCGACAAAAGAACGGCCAACAATATGAGCAACCAACCAAATCTGCCAAATTTCACAGGAACTCCCTATATAAAAGAGGACATAATAAATTATTGAGCCGGGCAGTTAAAGTCTTTATTATACCGAATCAGCCCCTGCGGAATCGGATGGGCGGATCCCGCATATGCTGAAACCTCTCACCCCTTGTTCGATCATGCGTGCAATCAAACAATTGGATGAATGGCTGGCCAAAGCCGAGTCGGGATTTCTCGTCTTCCTGCTCTTTCTCATGGTTTTTCTCGCCTTTGGTCAGGTGATTTTAAGAAATTTTCTGAATAGCGGCCTTTTGTGGACGGATCTTTTTTTGCGCCAGCTGGTGCTTTGGGTTGGATTTTTAGGGGCCTCCCTGGCAGTCCGGGAGCGCCGCCATATCTCCATTGATGTACTCCCTCAATTCATACCCGCGACCTACCGGCCCTGGGTTCAAGTGCTGGTGAATTTATCTACGGGGTTGATCAGCGTATTTCTCACCGTGGCCGCCTGGAGGTTTGTACAACTGGAAAAGGAGTTTTCCACCACTCTCTTTCTCGATATACCAGCCTGGATTTTTCAAACTATTCTGCCGTTCAGTTTTGGCCTGATTTCCCTGCGTTACTTTTTGCATGTGTTTGACGACTCAATCAAACTCTGGAAAAAGCCATGACTCTAGTCATCGTTATCGGCATCATCACCCTGGCTTTATTGGGAGTCCCACTCTATGCCATTATCGGACTGGCGGGATTGGTGGCCTACCATTACGCCGATATCGACTCTGCGGGAATCTTCATTGAGTTGTACCGGGTTGCCAGCTCCCCGACGTTGATTGCCATCCCGCTATTCACTCTGGCGGGTTTCATCATGTCCGAAAGTAAAACCCCGCAACGATTGTCCCGTCTGTCGCAGTGTTATCTGGGAGGAATTCCCGGCGGTGTTCCTGTCGCCGTCATGGTGGCCTGCGCATTTTTTACGGCATTCACCGGTGCGTCAGGGGTCACCATTATCGCCCTGGGCGGGCTGTTTTATCCATTACTGCTCAAGGAAAAATATTCCAAGGATTTTTCACTGGGATTGATGACCTCTTCGGGAAGCCTGGGACTCCTGTTTCCCCCTTCACTGCCATTGATCCTTTACGCTGTGATCGCTCAGGTGAGTATCAATGAGTTGTTTCTCGCCGGGATCGTTCCGGGCCTGCTCATGATCGGCATCCTCGGTCTCTACAGCATGTGGACGAACGTGAGGCTCAAAATCACAAGAGTCCCCTTTGATGTCACCCAAGCGCGTTCCGCCTTAAGGGAAGCCGCCTGGGAAGTGCCCCTGCCCTTCATCATTGTATTGGGGATATATTTCGGCGTGTTCACGGTAACCGAGGCGGCCGCGGTAACGGTGGTGTATGTCCTCGTCATCGAATCCTGGATTTACAAAGACATCCATCCTGTACGGGACCTGCCAAAATTGATGATCAATAGCATGATCCTGGTCGGTACCATCCTGATTATTCTGGGCACGGCAATGGGGTTTACCAGCTATCTGGTGGATCAACAGGTTCCCATGCAGGTTCTGAATTTCATGAGGCAGTATATCGACAACCAGTGGACTTTCCTCATCGTACTCAACGTTTTATTGCTCATTGTCGGTTGCATGATGGAGATTTTTTCGGCCCTCATTGTCATCGTGCCTCTGATCGTTCCCATCGCCCAAAGTTTTGATGTCAATATGGTACATCTGGGTATCATTTTCCTGACCAATCTGGAAATCGGCTATTCCACGCCTCCGGTCGGTATCAATCTGTTTATCGCCAGTTCCCGTTTTTCAGAACCGGTGCTTCGTCTGTATCGGGCGACCCTGCCCTTTCTCGGATTACGCATCGCAGGACTTTTGGTCATCACTTATTTCCCTGCTTTGAGCCTGTTTCTGGTCGACCTCTTTAAACGATAGGCAGGGATTATGTTAATATCACTTTTAGTATTCCAGCCCATGAGCTGGAACTTTCAATAAACTTGGAGGTTTGCCAATGCTGACACCACCCGCCCAGCCCTATACGGTCGACGCTCTGTACTATACGGTGGCACCCGGTCCCTGGGGTTTGATGGGTCTCGCGGCCTCGAACAAAGGACTGATTCATATTCAATCGGTAACACCCAGTGAAAAAGATTACGTGAACTTCCTGAAACGATCCTTCGTCAATGTTCCAGAAAAAAATTCGAAACGATTGAAACCGGCCACCGATCAACTTCGCCTCTATCTGAAAGGCAAACTTAAAACTTTCGACGTTCCTCTGGACTTCTTTACCGGAACCCCTTTTCAGAAAAAAGTGTGGAAGAAACTGTCATCCATTCCCTACGGCGAAACCCGGAGCTATGCCTGGCTGGCACGTTCAATCAAACGTCCCAATGCCCATCGGGCGGTCGGCAATGCCAACGGCAAAAACCCTCTTTCAATTCTCCTGCCCTGTCATCGGGTGATCCAGACTAATGGTGGCCTTGGAGGGTATTCGGGAGGCCTGCATATTAAAAAATATTTACTCGACCTTGAGAAAACCGGCCGTGCCTCTCTATAAAACCCAGGCGATTGTCTTGAAGTCCATGAAATTGTCGGAAAAGGACAAACTGGTAACTTTTCTGACCGAAACCCACGGCAAGGTCAAATGCGTGGCCAAGGCGGCGAGACGGCTGAAAAGCCGGTTTGGGGCTTCTCTGGAGCCCATGTCCCATGTTTCACTGATTTATTTCGGCAAAGAACATCAGGACCTCTATCGGCTCAACCAATGTGATATCATCCAGTCTTTTCAGGACATCAAAGAGAACCCTGATACCTATTACACGGCGGTTTATTTTCTGGAACTGGCGGGTCATTTCATTGCTGAAGACCATCCCGAACCGGAGATATTTCATCTTCTGGTGCGATCGCTCCGGGAGGCAGGCAATACCGACTCTTCAGGAACTTTGTGTCGGTTGTTCGAGCTCCGGATCATGGCTCATGCCGGGTACACGCCCCGGCTCCAAAAATGTATCGTCTGCCATAAAGAACCAAAATCTCTGTGGGTCGGATTCAGTTACAGTCAGCATGGGATAGTATGCGAACCTTGTTTCGATAAAGAACCCGTAGAGATGCGGATCAAATCAGGAACGGTCAATTACCTGAAGAAATTTTTGTCTCTGAATTTAAACCACATTCGCCGATTGAAAATCCCCAAAGATGTGGAACTAGAAATTGAATCGATCACCCATCGCCTGGTGCTGGCCCGGCTGGGAAGGGAGCTGAAATCTTATCCCTTCATCCGACAGATGGCGGAAATGACGAGAACTTAACAGGACATTGAAACCCATGAGCAAAAAAGGCATTCATACCGAAAACGCCCCGGCGGCTATTGGCCCCTATCAGCAAGGCATCCGGCTGGGAGACTGGGTGTTCACCTCGGGGCAAATCGCCCTGGATCCTGCAACCGGAAATTTCATGGCGGGAGAAATCGAGCAGGAAACGGAATTGACCTTGAAAAATATTGAGGCCATTCTCCATGCCGAAGGTCTTTCGATGGAGCATGTGGTGAAAGCCACGGTCTACCTTTCAGACATGAAACATTTTGCGCGCATGAACGAAGTCTATGAGAAATCTTTTGCAACCAGTAAGCCCGCCCGAGCCTGTGTTCAGGTCGCTGCCCTCCCCAAAGGTGCCAAGGTGGAAATCGACGTTATCGCAGCCGCCAACGGCTAACAGCAAGGTATAATTTAATGGCAAAAAAGAAAAAGAAAGGCCTGGCGGGCGAAATTAATTTTTATAAAGCCATGACCGTGCTGGGATTCGCTTTAGCGGGAGTTCTGATTTATATGTTCCTCGGGTCGGCTCCGAAACTCAGCGCCCATGATTTTCATGTGGCCACCGATCCCGCCGAGAAATGCATGACCTGCCACATGGCTCAGGACAAAAATGCCCCCATCATGCCGCATCGTCCTATGGAAGATTGCGCCTTCTGCCATGAACCCCAATAAAAATATCAGAGGAAATCTTTAGGAAGGATCATCAAACTGAATTCGATCCGGCTTTCCGATGGAGTGAACGTTGAAGCCCAGATCAAACAAGGCCTGATGGTCGAGATGGTTACGTCCATCGAACAGGAAGGCCGGCTTTTCCATGCTTTCAAAAATCCGCTTATAATCCAGGGTTTTGTACTGGTCCCACTCGGTCATTAAAGCAATCGCGTGGGCTCCCTCTGCCGCTTTATAGGGGTCAGGTTCATATACGATCTCACCCTCTACACCTTCCAAATCCTTCTGCGCGTTTTTGAGGGCGTGGGGATCAGTGATACATAACCGGGCACGTTCCTTCAAAAGCATTTTTGAAATATAAATGGCAGGAGAATCACGCGTATCTCCCGTATCCGGTTTGAAAGCAAAACCGAACAGGGCGATTTTTTTATCGACCACGGAATTGAACATGGCCTTGAGCATGCGCTGTACAAATCTCTCCATTTGGTAATCATTCATGATGATTACCTGTCCCCAGAAGTCCGCCACCGGTTGCAAACCGAAATGTTCGCACAGGTAAACCAGATTCAAAATATCCTTGCGGAAACAGGATCCGCCGAACCCCACCCCGGCGCGTAGAAACTTGGGGCCGATGCGGGAATCTTTTCCCACGGCCCGCGCCACTTCATCCACATCCGCTTCGGTCACTTCGCACAACCCCGAAATACTATTGATTGAGGATATCCTCTGCGCCAGAAAAGCATTTGAAACCAATTTGGAAAGCTCACTGCTCCACAAATTGGTGGTGATCAAGTTTTCAGGCGTCACCCAGCGTTCATAGATTTTAATCAATTCGTCACGGGCGGCCTGCCCCGAAGGCGTGTCCATGGACCCGATCAAGATCCGGTCGGGGTTTTCCATATCATGAATACCCGTTCCTTCGGCCATGAACTCGGGATTAGATAGAATCTCAAAGTGAATGGAGTTGTTGCCGGAGTGTAGAATTTTACCCAGCGTTTCGGCGGCACGAACGGGAATCGTACTTTTTTCGACAATAATTTTATCGGATTTTGAATTTTCTTTGATCCGGCGTGCGGTTTGTTCGATGTACTGCAGATCGACAGCCTTACCCGCCCCTTCCCCGAAAGTTTTAGTCGGAGTGTTGACCGCTACAAAAATGATATCCGCCTCGTCGATGCATCTGTCGATATCGGTGGAAAAAAACAGATTCTGGCCGCGGGCTTTGAGAACGCGCTCTTTCAGACCCGGTTCGAAAATCGGCAACTCGTTGGAGTTCCACTGGTCAATCCTTTCCTGAGAGATATCGAGAACCGTCACCTGATAATCCGGACAGAAATTGGCAATGACGGTCATGGTGGGGCCGCCAACGTACCCGGCTCCAATACAAGCAATTTTCTTGACGAATTTGTTATCACTCATGGCTAGGATTCTGGAAAAAAAGAAAAAGGGAGAACGACCCGTTAGGATCGTACTCCCTTAATATGTTAAAGCTTATTCGTAAAAAGTCTATTTCTTATAATAAAATTTCTTCTTTTTGGAGCTATAAGGTTTGGTTCCCTTGGAAAACTTAAGTTTGCCCTTCTTGATTTCCCAATCCTCAATCCTCAAATCTTTTTCTTCGGATTTGGCCTTGGTCTTCGCCCGATCCTTGACTTTACCGTCTTTGACAATGTTTTGATCGGCATTGTCCTCGGTGATGTATTTGGAAAAAGGGTGAACCGTATCCTTCGCTTTAGCATAATCCAGTTTGCCATCACCGTGCGGGCTCTTGGGATGGTTGTGACAGCGATTACAGGTGTTTTCATAATCCCAGCGCTGGCCGTATTTTTCGGTCTCTTCTTTTTTGAAATCGCCTTTGGTGTTCTTCATGACCACGCGGAACTGGTTACCACCGGCGACGGAGTGACACATCTCACAACCGACCTGCTCCTTGCTCGGTTCTTCCGGATCAATCTTGGTACTGGTATCTTTGCCCGACTTCTTGCTTTTACTACCCGCAGGTTTGAAACCACCCCTCTGCCTGTAGCCCGTGGTGTGACACCGGAGGCATTGCGGATCAGTCGTATAATCTTTTTCAGGATCAAGTTTGTCTTTCTTTTTGGCGTCGGCACGTTCGCCCGGTTTCAGGATGTTAAAGGTCTTACCGTGAGGAGACTTCACCCACGCTTGATAATAGGGATCGTGGCAACTGCCGTTACACTTGGCGGCGCCCACGTATTTGGGCTTTTTGGGGATTTTCTTCTTCCTGGCCTCGGCATTATCCGAAACGGCAACGAGAACAAAGGCTGAAATAAGAATCATACAGAATAATTTTAGTGTTTTGCCCATTGTTTTTCCCTATAGGTTGTGGAATATGTAAGAGTGAACTTTCCCTACAAAACGGGGGCAGAATATAATAAATACCCGGTTAGGTCAACCCTCATTTAGAGTTAAATAGTTGTAAATTAATCAATAACCTCCAGCTTGGTACCCTCCCGATAGCTATGAAACTTTCCGATTTTGATTTCCAACTTCCCGATGAACTGATCGCCCAGACTCCCAGTCCTCAAAGGGGTGAATCCCGATTGCTGGTCCTCGACCGAACCACCCAAACCATCGAACATGCTTCATTCAGTGATTTACCGCGCTACCTGAAAGAGCATCCCATCATGGTGTTCAACGACACCCGGGTCCTGCCTGCGAAACTTGAGGGCACTGTCGGAGACCAGGGCAGGAATATCGAGGTTTTACTGGTGAAGGAGGAAGAACCGGGAACCTGGCTGGTCCTGATGAAGCATTTGAAAAAATACAAACCCGGCCAACCGTTGGTCTTCGGTAAAGGAAATCTTACAGCGGAATTTGTTGAACGCAAAAACGATCTGGGAGTGATCCGTTTTCCCTCGAATCCGGACATCAAAGACCAACTGGAACAATTCGGGAAAATGCCTCTGCCGCATTATATCCATCGATCTTCTGACGACCCTGCAAACACCGAACAACAGGACCGCGAACGCTACCAAACGGTATTTGCCCGCAACACAGGCGCCATTGCCGCACCGACGGCCGGCCTGCATTTTACCGGGGACATGATGGGTCAATTAGAGGATTGCGTGGAGCCGGTGTATTTAACATTGCACGTCGGGCCGGGAACCTTTCAACCGGTCCGGGTTGACGATGTACGCAATCACCAAATGAAGAAGGAATATTTCAATATTCCCGTAACGACCTGGAATGCAATTCTAACGGCAAAAAGTGAGGACAGGAAAGTAATGGCGGTGGGAACCACCGCAACCCGGGCGCTAGAGTCTGTTCAGTTTAATCGGAAGGAGAATAGCGACGTGACGGGATGGACGGACCGGTTCATTTATCCGGGGCAGACGTTCAAAAACACGGATCATCTGCTCACCAATTTTCACCTACCCAAGTCCACCCTGTACATGCTGGTCTGCACGCTGGCAGGCTCCTCGCTGATACAAAAAGCTTATCAGGAGGCCATCCATAAAAAATACAGGTTTTTCAGCTATGGCGATGCCATGCTGATTTTATGATCTCGAAAGAGCACTAACCAAACCTGAGAATTAACCCTCTGAGTCGTCGTTCACCGCTTGCTTGAAATGCTTCCCGGATTTAAAACGAACCACTTTACGTTCCGAAATTTCGGCTTCCTCACCGGTCTTGGGATTTCGGCCCATACGCTTTGATTTTTGCTTAACCTGAAAGGTACCGAACCGGCGCAAAATGACAGGTTCGCCTTGCCCCAGGGATTCTTTGATCAGCTTGATTACCGTTTCTACGGCTTCTTCAGCTTTGGATCGGGACAAACTTGCTTCTTGAGAAACATGGTTGATGATATCCTGCTTGGTCATGCTCCCTCCTAAAAGGTAATTATTACTTAAGTCCTTTAAATTCAAAGAACTCCATACACTCAGCCAAGACCTGAACAGCTAAAAGTTCCGGTAAAACCTTGATTTTAGATCATTTAAATTTACTTATCGGTTGGCCCCCTCTTCAAGATAAGTAAATAATCAAAATAAAATCAAAGCCTTTCGGCCCACTGAACAGACCAACATGGCTGAACTGGATAAAAAAACCCGGTTCCACACAAGTACCTACAGAACGAGTACGCCATCCTGCGTTTTTTTAACTTCTTAATGTCTCCAAGTATTTATCTAAGTTACCATTTATTTCAAAAATTTCAATAGGTTATTGCATTTACAGAAAGCTTTTTTAGAAGCGAGTAACCTCTTTTTGGCACCATAACCACTCAATTACATTGACATATAATTTGTAACCCCCTGATTTTAAATCAAATAGGAACTCAAAGGCGCTTATTTCCATAGAAAGACACTTCCATAAAAATAGCGGTACGCCTTTATCTTTGAGCACTTTAAGTGGACTAGAGGTAGGACTAATGCGCCTTTTCAGGCAATGAGGATTCGCGGACAATTTGATAAATCATTTCACCGGGTTTTACCAGGTTCAATTTGTCGCGGGCAAGCATTTCGATTGCGTAGGGATCGGACTTGAGTGCATCGATTTCTTTTTGGATGCGCGTATTTTCTTCGGCTAAAACGGCATTACTCGTCTTCAGATAATCCAGCTCTTCGGTAAAGTCAGACACATTCATAAAACCCTTGTCGCTGAACACTGCCGCCAGCGCCATGGCAACGATCAAAACCATCCCCAGCCCAAGAGTCTTTTGAGCCTTGGTCCTTTTTGAGATCGAAGTTTTAAGAGTTTTAAACAATCCCATCATTTACCCGCCAAATTATAGAAAACGTCGTTTCCTTTATAAACCGCACTGGAGCCCAGGATTTCTTCGATGCGGAGCAATTGATTGTACTTCGCGACGCGATCAGTGCGGCACAACGAGCCGGTTTTGATCTGCCCGGCGTTGACGGCCACGGCGATATCCGCAATGGTGGTGTCTTCTGTTTCTCCCGACCGATGGGAGATTACGGCCGTATATCCAGCTCTTTTTGCCATTTCGACCGCTTCCAAAGTTTCGGTCAGGGTTCCGATCTGGTTGACCTTGATCAGAATGGAGTTGCCGATGCCCTGCTGGATGCCCTTCGCGAGGATCTCGGTATTGGTGACGAAAATATCGTCGCCGACCAGCTGGGTCTTGCCTCCGACCTTGTCGGTCAACTGTTTCCAGCCTTTCCAGTCGTCTTCCGCCAGGCCGTCCTCGACGCTGACAATCGGATATTTTTTGACGAGACTTTCCAGATAGCTCACCATTTCACCCGAACTCAGTTTCGACTTCTTTTCAGCCGCCAGCGTGTATTTGTTGTTGGCGTACAGTTCACTGGCCGCGACATCCAGAGCGAGGAGAACATCTTTTTCAATTTTATAACCCGCGTTTTTTACCGCCTGGATCAGTATCTCGACGGCCTCGGCATTGGACTTGAGGTCAGGGGCGAATCCCCCTTCGTCGCCCACAGCGGTATTGTATTTCTTCTTTTTGAGGACCGATTTCAGATGATGAAAGATCTCCGTTCCCATGCGCAGGGCGTCGGAAAAACTCTTCGCGCCGACCGGCATGATCATGAATTCCTGGATATCGACGTTGTTGTCGGCATGCGCGCCGCCGTTGAGCACGTTCATCATCGGTACCGGCATTTCACAGGCGTTGGTGCCGCCGATGTATTTGAATAACGGCAGAGCGACATCTTTCGCCGCCGCCTTGGCAACCGCCAACGAAACGCCAAGCATGGCATTGGCTCCAATCTTCGACTTGTTCTTGGTGCCGTCGATCTCGATCAGCAACTTGTCGATCAACGCCTGTTCGGTGACTTCGATACCCACCAGTTCGGGAGCGATCTTGGTATTGACGTTCTTCACCGCCTTCAGGACGCCCTTGCCCATATACACCTTGGGATTGCCGTCTCTCAGCTCGATGGCCTCGCGCGAACCGGTCGACGCGCCGGAAGGCACCGCCGCCCGTCCCATCAACCCGTCTTCCAGGTAAACGTCCACTTCCACGGTCGGATTCCCCCGGGAATCCAGAATCTGTCTGGCTTGTATTCCGATGATTTCGCTCATAGCTTTATTCGTTTCCGTTAAAGGAGGCCCCTACCCCAACGCCTTCTGCAAAGCGCGGTATTGTGCCTCGATGGTTTGATCGATATCAGCATCCGTATGCACAGCGGACATGAATCCCGCCTCGAACTGGGAAGGCGCGATGTAAATCCCCTCCTCCAGCATGGCATTGAAATAGCGTTTGAAAAACTCGGTATCGGACGTTTTCACCGAATCGAAATTGATGATCTCCTGATCGGTGAAAAACATCGAAAAGATGGACCCGACGCGCGTGAACGTGGCGGTGATTCCCAACTTCTTAACGTTCTCTTTGAAACCGTGACACAACCGTTCGCTCTTGGCTTCCAGGTCCTCATACACACCGGGCTGGGACAGCAGGTTCAGCATTTCGATACCCGCCGTGACCGCCAATGGATTCCCCGACAACGTACCGGCCTGATACACCGCACCCACCGGCGCGATGTGGTCCATGATTTCCTTCTTCCCGCCATAGGCGCCGACCGGCAATCCGCCGCCGATGATCTTGCCGAGGCAGGTCAAGTCCGGCGTCACGCCATACAATTTCTGTGCGCCGCCATAGGAAACGCGGAACCCGGTGATCACTTCGTCGAAGATCAACAGAGCGCCCGACTCGGCGGTGACCTTGCGCAACAACTCGAGAAATCCCGCCTGCGGCG
>JAJDBJ010000041.1 GCA_029261395.1 Nitrospinaceae bacterium | reverse complement strand
AGAGAGGATGCCCAACGGTATCAGACCATCATCAAAGAATTGGGCATCCGCCGTTAAATTAGAATCCTGCCTATAGGATCAAGAAAATTGGAGAGTATTGAATGCAACAAAAAGTAGAGATTGACCTAGATGGAAAAATTTTATCACTGGAATCCGGCTGGCTCGCCAAACAGGCCAACGGATGCGTCGTTGTCCGATATGGAGACACGATGGTGCTGGTTTCAGCCACCATGGCGAAATCGGCACGCGAGGGAATCGATTTTTTTCCCCTCACGGTAGATTATAGAGAAAAGACTTATGCTGCGGGACGTATTCCCGGCGGCTATCTCAAACGAGAAGCCCGACCCGGCGATCTGGAAACACTGACCTGCCGATTGATTGATCGACCTATCCGGCCGATGTTTCCAAAAGAATTCCGTAACGAAACTCAAATCGTTTGTCTCGTCATTTCCCACGATCAGGAAAATGCCCCGGACGTGAACGCCATTTCTGGTGCTTCCGCCGCATTATTAGTATCGGACATTCCTTTCGAAAATCCGGTTGCCGGAGTGCGCGTAGGAAGAAAAGACGGTGCTTTCATCATCAACCCGACGTATGAAGAGACCCTGGCGAGCGACCTCACTTTAATCATGGCCGGCACCGCCGACGCCATCGTCATGGTAGAAGCCGGGGCTAACGAGCTCGGCGAGGATATCATGATGAGCGCGCTGGAGTATGGGCACGGTTTCATCAAAAAAATTGTGGAAGGTCAACTCAAACTCCGGGAATTGATGGGCAAGGATAAATTGGTCATCGAGTCCGAGGAAATTGATCAGGATCTGACTCAAAAGGTAACGGGTGCCATCCGTCCCGGCCTGGTCGATGCCATGCGTATTGCCGGCAAACAGGAACGGATCGATGCGACCGCTGTGGTCAAAGAGGCCATGACGGCTCAATTCAACCCCGACGCCGATGAAGATATCAAAAAGACGTTGGGCGGGATTTTCCATGATGTCGAAAAGGAAACCATGCGCAGTATGATCCTGGACGACAAAAAACGGATCGACGGGCGAAACCTGAATGAAATCCGCAATATCACCTGCCAAGTTGGTTATCTGCCTCGTGTTCATGGATCTTCTATCTTCACCCGCGGTGAAACCCAGGCACTGGTCACCACCACACTGGGAACCAGTTCAGATGAACAGCGGTTGGATAGCTTGGAGTTCAAAGGCACGAAATCCTTTCTGCTTCATTACAACTTCCCGGCCTTTTGTACCGGTGAAGTGAAGTTTTTGTCGGGCCCCGGACGAAGGGAAATCGGTCACGGTATGTTGGCTGAACGCGCCCTCATCCCGATGCTCCCCGACAAGGAAGCCTTTCCCTACACCATTCGTATTGTTTCCGAAATTCTGGAGTCCAATGGCTCTTCCTCAATGGCTTCCGTTTGCGGCGGATCACTGTCGATGATGGATGCCGGCGTTCCCATTAAAGCCCCGGTGGCGGGGATTGCCATGGGATTGATCAAGGAAGATGACCGGGTCGCCATTTTGTCCGATATTCTGGGCACGGAAGATCATCTGGGTGACATGGACTTCAAAGTGTGTGGTACCAGCAAAGGGATCACCGCTCTGCAGATGGACATCAAAATCAAGGGGCTGACCCATGAGGTGATGGAAAATGCGCTGGAGCAAGCCAAAGAGGGCCGCCTGCACATTCTGGGTGAGATGGCCAAGGTGCTGGATACTTCACGTACCCAGATGTCCAAATACGCACCACGTATCATCACCATCAAGGTACCGGTCGATAAAATTCGCGACATCATTGGACCGGGTGGTAAAGTGATTCGGGACATTATTGACCGCACCGGAGTCAACATCGACATCAACGACGATGGCACAGTCAATATCGCTTCGCACGATGAGGAAGCGTCCTCCAAAGCCATTGGCATCATTCAGGATCTGGTGCAGGACGTCGAAGTCGGGAAAGTGTATATGGGCAAGGTCAAAAAGATCATGGATTTCGGAGCCTTTGTTGAAATTTTACCGGGCACCGATGGTCTTGTACACATCTCCCAAATCTGCGACCGCCGCATTCAGAAAGTGAGCGACGAGATCCAGGAAGGTGATGAGATCATGGTCAAAGTGATCGACGTGGACCGCAATGGAAAAGTCAAGCTGAGCCGCAAAGAGGCAATGCGCGACGAGGCCGCGGCGGCGACACCGGCACCTTAATTTTCAAGCTTCAAAATATCAGCGGATGTGTCGGAACTTTCCGGCCATCCGCTTTTTTTTGTGCTAGAAATCGAGCTTCCACTCTTTGATGTCTTGTAGGGCCTGGAAATGGGTGAGATCGAAATGGATGGGAGTCACAGAAATATATCCCCCCTCCATCATTTCGCAGTCGGTGCCTTTTTCCACCTCGCAGAACTTCATCTCCCCGGCCAGCCAGTAATAGGTCTCATTGCGCGGATTCACCCGTTTATCAAACGTTTCTATGACACGCGATTTTCCCTGGCGAGTCACCACTGCACCTTTGATCTGGTCTCGGGGAATGGCCGGTACATTGACATTCAACGACACACCTTCCGGCAATCCATTCTCAAGGACCAGCGGGTACAACCTTTTGACAAAGTCTACAGCGGCGGAAAAATCCTGATACTCGAATGAGTTGAGGGACACAGCAATGGCGGGCAATCCCATAATGGCCGCTTCTGTCGCGGCCGATACCGTGCCTGAGTAAATGGCACAGGTGCCCAGATTCCCTCCCTGGTTGACCCCGGAGATCACGATTTCGGGAGGTTCGTCGAGCAGTTCGGTGACAGCGATTTTAACGCAATCGGCAGGTGTGCCGTTGACGGCGTAGCCCCACAACTCACCCTTCTTCTCAACCTTTCGGACCCGTAAAGGATTGGACAGCGTGATCGCATGCCCCACGGCACTCTGTTCAGATTCGGGAGCGATTACCAGGACATCCGCCACTTCGGCCAGACCGGCTCGCAGAGCCTGGATTCCTTTGGCATAAAAACCGTCGTCGTTTGTAATAAGAATCATAAAAAAACCAGCGTGACGCT
Source organism: Nitrospinaceae bacterium (assembly GCA_029261395.1). GTDB lineage: Bacteria > Nitrospinota > Nitrospinia > Nitrospinales > Nitrospinaceae > SZUA-226. Next base: position 16,331 of record JAJDBJ010000041.1, on the reverse strand, counting down.
GGACCCAATTTTGCCGGTGCAGGTCCCAACGTACACCGTTCCCTTAGCCAACCAGGGTTTTATAATCACCTACGACGATTTGCCGCTTGCCCGCGTAAGGCCCGGCGTTATGCCGGGCGTTACATGTTGAAACGGAAGAGCTCAGGATTAAACGGTTTTTCGCCGACCAAAGCTTCTTAAGTTACCCGCAGATGAACTCCCCTTGCGCTCAGTCGAATTCTCCAGAGTTCAACGGTCATCCCGTTCCCCCTCCGGGCAGGAGGATTAATTATGAGAGCTAAAATATTCCTGGGATTCTTTCGGCCCCGGCTTCATGGCGTCATCGCCTTTCTTCCAGTTGGCCGGGCAGACTTCCCCGTTTTGTTCATGATGCTGAAGCGCATCCACCATACGGACCGCTTCATCAATGCTACGTCCCAATGGCAGATTGTTGACCAACGTGTGCTGGACGATGCCTTCCTTATCGATCAGGAACAGGCCCCGGAACGCGATTCCGCCGTCCGCCAGCACACCGTAATCGGTGCTGATTTGTTTATCCAGATCAGCCACCAGAGCATAATCAATCTGCCCCAACCCACCTGTTTTGCGATCCGTATTCCGCCAGGCCAAATGCGAGAAGTGACTGTCGACGGAAACGCCGAGCACTTCCGTATTGCGCTTCTTAAAATCCTCAATTTGAGTGCTGAACGCGATAATCTCCGTCGGGCAGACAAATGTAAAATCCAAGGGATAAAAGAACAGGATGACATATTTCCCTTTATAGTCGGACAACTGAATTTCCTTGAAACTACCGTCCGGCATGACAGCCTGCGCCTTGAAATTGGGTGCAGGTTTTGCAACTAATGTCGCCATATTTTGAACTCCTCTAAAGTGACCACTGTTTCAAATGAAAATGAAGGGGTTTAATTTAGCACAAACCCTCCGGTACGTTCAAACTCTTGTTTCAGTTAAAATCCCCTGGCCTCGACCGCACTGATAATGGCACCCTGCCCTTTTAAGGCCGAACGGGAGAATATCGATGAGTTTCTTGACAGCCCCTCGGAGGGCACATAGAATGTTAAATGAAAGTATTTTGATTGATGGAACTCGACATCGCCACTTTAGATGTCATATCCCGGTCCGGGTTGCAAAAAAATGAAATCATCTACCATCCAGAAAAGACTCAAAATCGCACTGGTACTGGTGTTTTTTGTTATGTGCGTGGAAGTCGCCGGCGGCATCATGGCTCACAGTCTGGCCTTGTTGAGCGACGCCGCTCACATGCTGACAGATGCCTTCGCACTCAGCCTGAGCCTGATGGCGATCACCATTGCCGCACAGCCTTCGACCCACACCAAAACCTTCGGGTATCATCGGGTGGAGATTCTGGCGGCGCTGGCCAATGGCATTCTGTTGCTTCTGATGGCCCTGGGAATCCTGTGGGAGGCTTACCACCGGTTTACCAACCCGCAGGAGGTGCACAGCCTGATTGTCATCGCCGTGGCCCTTGTCGGCCTGGCGACCAATCTGTGTGTCCTGTATTTCCTGAGAGACCCGGTTCACAACACCCATAACCACGACCTGAACCTGAAGGGAGCTTTTTATCATGTGATCGGGGATTCCCTGGCGTCCGTCGCGGTGATTCTTGGCGGGGTGGTCATGTGGTTCACCCAGTGGTATGCGCTGGACTCGATCATCGCGGCCCTGGTGGCGCTGGTATTGATCTGGGGAGCCCAATCCATCATCCGCGATGCCTTTCACATTTTACTGGAAGGCGTGCCCAAGGGGATTTCCATTCAGGAGGTGGAAAAAGAACTGACGTCCATTCCCGCGATCAAGGACATCCATGAATTGCATGTCTGGTCAATCTGTTCCAATATATATGCCCTGAGCACTCACGCTCTGGTAAACGATCAGAAAGTCAATCAGGTGGAAACCATCTTGAAAGACATTGAATCCTTGTTGAAGGATAAATTTAACATCACGCATTCCACGATTCAGTTTGAATCCAACCCCTGTTCATCAGCGGGTGTGGTGTGCGATATCAAGCATTAAGAGAAACCATGCGCATCCTGTTTTTGGGAACCGGCACTTCGACCGGCGTCCCCAGCCTATGCTGTCCCTGCGACGTCTGTAACTCGGACGATCCGCGCAACAAGCGCCTCAGAGCCTCCGCCATGATCCAGAACGACGGATTCAATGTTCTGATCGACACCTCCACGGATCTCAGGCAACAATGCCTTCAACACCACATCACACAGATCGATGGAGTGTTGTACACCCACCATCACGCCGATCATGTACACGGCATCGACGAATTGCGGTGCTTCAACTTTTTCAACAAAACCGTCATCCCCTGCTACGGCAACGATTTGACATTGACCCACATCCAAAAGAATTTCAGCTATATCTTCAACGGAGAAAAACCGATGGGTGGCGGGGTGCCGAAACTCGATATGATCACCCTGGACAGCCAACCCTTTTCTCTGGGCGGCGTGCAGGTCACTCCCGTCGACATCACCCATGGCAACATGACGATACTGGGGTACAAGGTCAACAACGCGGCTTATGTCACCGATTGCAGTGGCCTGCCGGACAAAGCCAAAGAAACCCTGTCCGGGCTGGATGTACTCGTCCTCAATGCGTTGGGTTTCGAACCCCACGCCACGCATTTCTGCCTGAGCGAGTCACTGGCCGCCATCGCCGAGCTGAAACCGAAGCGGGCGATCCTCACCCACATCAATCACAAGTTCGATCACGAAACGGTCAGCCGGGATTTACCGGACAATGTGGAGTTGGCTTACGACGGGTTGACGGTGGACCTGTAGTCAGTCCAGATCAAAATCGCGAAGGGGTTTGGTATCTGATTTGTCGACGTTCTTCTGCGCTTCCTTGAATTTTTCTGCCAGTAGGCGAGCCTTATCTTTTTGCAGTTCCTGTTGCTTCTGAAACATGGTCTGGCTCTCTTTCTGATGCTCGGCAAGGTCATGGACCATATCGGTAAGGGAGGAAAACTCCTTTTTCTTCTCCTCTTTCCAAAGCACCTCACCGGTTTTCTGATCCACCTGCAGTTTTGTCTCGCAACAAGGACACGTGATTTCCATTTTCGAGCTCATGGTCCAGCCTTTCCAAAAAATAATAAAACTAATAACAACCAGCCCAGCAGAATTATAGCAGAAATTGAATATCAACCAAAATCCATACTGGCTACCCGCACCTTCACCCCCTTCGCAAACAGAAATTCAAGTATCCCCAAAAAACAGTCCTTTGTCGAAACTTCCGTGTAACAAGACTTCCGTGTAACAAGACTTCCGTTTCCAACAGCTCCCACATCCAGAAAAACAAATAAAAACGTCTATAAGAACGGCTGGCTGTGCCGCTAAATATGATCCACAACATAATTTTTCAAGGGCTAATCCTCCGCAAGGTCGCACCGCATCAGCAATCTTCGTGTTTCGGACAACATAGGATGCGGCATTAAAATAGCGTCGCTAACGACAGCGAATCCATGCCGCTCGTACAGCCTGCGTGCACCATCATTCCCTTCCCAAACCTGAAGGGTGACATTCTGAAAACCCAGTTGCTTGGCCTGGGTCAGAATACCTTCGAGCAAAACCCGGCCAACCCCATGGCCTCTTTCATTCGGCAGAACCGCTATGCTACTGAGGAAAAAGCTTTCCCAATCCATGATTTCTGTCAGAGGGGCAATATGGTCCCATCGCTCCTGTGGGATGGGTCCAGGGTCTTGATCACGGATCAACTGTGCGGGAAAGGCATTGGCGAAACCAGCCAAATGGCCACCTCGTTCAGCAATCAAGAAGTTTCGAAAGCCATACGGCCCTTCCTCCGCGGCAATCACCGGCTGAAGAAACTGCAATAACGCACTTCCCGGCACCAATCCTTCGAAAAGGAATTCATAGAAACCGTCCGCGGCTTCGATCATGAGTGGAACAATCTGAGATACATCCTCAGGCTGAGTATTCCTGAGATTGACGAGGCTTCCTGTCTGTAATGTCATTATAGTCTTCTATTTAGAGTGGTCAGGGTTCTATGTATAGTCTTTTTTAGGTGAATCCAAGCATAGTCTTTTTAAGGTAATTGCGTGTAGTCTTTTTTTAGTAAATCCAGATGTGCTATAAAGTTTCAACGATTAAAGGTCAAAGTAATTGATAGATAGCCTAATTCTCCCATCACCCCAACCAGTAAACCCGTCGTTAAATTTAAGTTGGCATCTCTCCCTACCCTTCCCTACAATGAGCTTCTTTTGCTGTAGTTGCCCCATTCATGGGGCACCCAGCCTGACGTTGAACCCAGTCTGGCTGGGATGGAATGACGGCCTGGATCGTTATCTACGCCGACCGATGTTTTAAAAATACCTGCGGAGGCACTCCGCCAATCAATCGAGCAACAACAAAGCAGAAAATATTAAATGCCAGCACAAGGATTATTCATCACAGGAACGGATACCGGAGTCGGGAAAACGGTGGTCACTGCGGCGATTCTGGCCTACTCCCGACTCCAGGGCCGAAAAACCGGAGTCATGAAACCCATCGAAACTGGGGTGGACAGCGAGTGCAGTTCGCCCGCCAATTCCGACGCGTTGTTTCTAATGGAATGCGGGGGTATCGAAGATGCTCTGGCGGAGGTCTGCCCTGTTCGCCTGAAGCCCGCCGCGTCACCCTATCAAGCGGCCCTGATTGAGAACCACTCCCTCCAGCCGGAAACGATTCTGTCGGCCTACCGGACCCTGTCGGAAAAATACGATTGGATGCTGGTGGAGGGCGTCGGCGGCGTGCGGGTTCCCATCACCCAGGATTATGGAGTGATGGATTTGATGCGCGACCTGGGCTTACCCGCGGTGGTGGTGGTGCGTTACTCACTGGGAACTCTCAATCATACGTTGATGACTTTGGACACGCTGAAACAAAACGGTATTCTGGTGAGAGGGGTCGTCTTCAACCAAACCGAACCCTATGCAATGGATGCTATCGAACAGGACCAACCCCGGCTGATTGAAGAATTGTCTGGAGTAAAAGTTCTGGGGGAATTCCCCTGTATCGACAACCTGAACACACAAAGTTTTTCTCCTGAGAAGTTGAAAGAATTAGAAGCGTCTGTCGACTTTTCCGGGTTAACCCAGCAATAGGAGACCTCTTTTATGAATATAGAATGTTATGCCGCACAGGAAGCCAAAGCTCCCCTTGAAGCCTACAGTTACACATCTCCCGCATTGGGTCCGTGGGAGGTGGAAATCAAAATCAGTCATTGCGGTATCTGCCACAGCGACGTGCATCTGGTCGACAACGACTGGGGGATTTCTCAATACCCCCAGGTACCGGGTCATGAAATCGTCGGAACCGTATCGGCCATGGGTGCCTCGGTCAAACATTTGAAATCCGGACAACGGGTGGGAATCGGCTGGCAGTCCTCGTCGTGCATGACCTGCGAGTGGTGCATCTCCGGCAAGGAAAAACTGTGTTCGCAAATGATGGGAACCTGCCTGGGCCGTCACGGTGGATTCGCCCAAGCAGTGGTAGTGGATGGCCGGTTTGCCTTCATCCTACCCGACGAATTGGCATCGGAAAATGCGGCGCCTCTGCTATGCGGCGGTATTACCGTATTCGCCCCGTTGATCCATTTCGATATCCGCCCGACCATGAAAGTGGGAGTTATCGGCATCGGCGGCCTGGGCCATCTGGCCCTTCAGTTTTGCAAAGCCTGGGGGTGCGAGGTAACCGCTTTTACAGCCTCCTCTGGAAAAGAAAAAGAGGCGAAGGATTTCGGGGCTCATCGAGTACTCAATTCGAAAGATCCCGAAGCTCTGAAAGCCAACGCCGCTACACAGGATTTCATTATTTCGACTGCTCCGGGAGATCTGGACTGGGGCGCGTATCTGGATGTACTGCGGCCGGAGGGCAAATTATGCGTGGTCGGTGTGCCCCAAAACCCGATATCCATCCCGGCATTCCCCCTGATTGCAGGGCAGAAGACGGTATGCGGCAGTCCCATCGGAGGCCGGCACGATATCGAAACCATGCTGGCCTTTGCGGCGCGTCACGGGATCGAAGCTAAAACCGAATCGTTTGCCATGAGCGAAGTTAATCCCGCCATGGATCGGGTACGAAACAACCAGGCCCGGTACCGCGTTGTTTTAAAGAACTGAGTCGATCAATAGACCGCAGGCAAATCGCCATCGCTTGACAAAGATTTAAATGAGTGTCATGTTTTGAGAATTCGTTGACCGCTTGAAAGGGAAGCTCTATGAAAAAATGGTTCATGCTGACTCTGGTGGGACAAGACCGCCCCGGCATCGTCGCCCAGGTCACCCGTGCGTTGTATGAAGGTGAGTGCAATCTGGGAGAAGCCTCCATGGTGCGGCTCGGCGGAAATTTTACCGTCATGCTCATGGTGCAATTCGCAGGAGACGAGCAGGCCCTTGATGATTTGATTGGGCCCGTCAGCCGGTCCTTCGACCTGCGCCATCATGTCGATGCGATTGAGGGCGAATTGTTGCACCATATGGAACCGGATGTCCGCATCACCGTTTACGGGGCGGATCGGTCAGGGATCATCGCCGAGGCTACAGGAATCCTGGCTGAAAAAGGATTCAATATCCTGAACCTGGAATCCGATGTCGGGGGCACGAAAGAGAATCCCATCTATGTCATGACCATTGAGGGAGTCGCGGAACAAGGAATTGAGATTCTTGAGGAAGCGCTTCAAAAACTGGCGCAGGACAAGGGACTGGAAGCTCAGCTGGAACCTATTGATACGCTGATCGGGTAAGGGGCATGGCTGTTCTCGATATATTGGTATATCCCGATCCGCGATTGAAACAAATTTCAAAACCGGTGGTGCAATTTGACGATTCCCTGCGAAGCTTTGTCCTCGACCTGGAAGAAACCATGCGCGCCGGACCGGGTGGAGTGGGTATTGCCGCGCCGCAGGTGGGACGTTTGGAGCGCATCGTGATCGTCGACGTCTCCGCCAAACCCAAGATCAAACACCACGGTCGGCTGATCCTGATCAATCCGGAAATCATTTCGAAAGAAGGGTCGGCGGTCGGACGCGAGGGGTGCCTGTCGGTTCCCGAATATACCGGGAACGTGGCCCGCGCCAAGTTCATAACACTCCGGGCTCTGGACGAATTCGGCAAATCGTGCGAGTTTCAGATGGAACGCTATGAGGCACGAGCCGTTCAGCATGAAATGGATCATTTGGACGGGTTGTTGCTCCTCGACCGGCTGGTCAGCCGCCGGGATTTGTTCCGCCGTCAAACCCAGGAAGCGGCGGCATCCAAACCCAAACCTTCCTGATTTGTATTTGGACACGGTAACTATTTAAGGCCCCTTGAGTGACGGCCAAAAATTGCCCCTCGCGGACACAAAACCAAAAACCATTGAATTTCCCTCTCTAACGACCCACTTCCATCATAAAATATCTTGTTGGGTATTTACTTCACAAGGGAAACCCAATCCTGCGACAAAACCTGTGGCAATCTGAGAATGACCTGTTACATTAATAAGACAGAGTAATTTAAAATTTTCCAGGACGAGCATAATGTTTAAAACCAAAGCGTTGGCATGGGTGAGCGGTCTTTTGATTTTATTGGGGACCTTCGGAGCCTGTAGTAATAAGAGAGCGGATACGGCTTTTCTGGACCTCAACACCAGAATACTCATTCACGAATCCACTTTGGGCGGTGGCAAGAACCTGAAGGTTTCCGTAATGGACAAAAGACGGCGCAATACTCTGCTGAAAAAAGATTCGGAACGAAAAATCAGATCCGGTCGGGCTTTGGTTGCAAAGGATTATCACCCGTCTCTCCAACTGGACACCAATTTCCAACAAACCGCCGCCGAGGCGTTTCAATTGCAAGGATACGCAACGGATGGCAAAGGCACCGGGACCTCCCGCGAATTGACGATCTATATCACAAAACTGGATCTTCGACTCCGCAAGGAAAGAACGGGCTCGGGCGCTCTTCCTCAAGTCCAGGCCCGGCTTCGCTCAAAGATCAAGGTGGCTGCCAAAAATCGAGGCATGTCTTATGGCAACGAATACGAGTTTTTTATCAAGAAATCCTATTCGGGCCTTCCTGAAAAAATCGAAACCGAAAAGATTCTAAATTACGGCCTCACCCAACTCCTCCACCAAATGCTGGAAGACCCCAGACTCGCTCAATTTCTGACCAGTTAAAACCAGGTTGATCTCATTACTGCAACTCTGTCACCTCTCCCCAGGAAATACCCGGAAGACTCTTTCAAAAATCACAAATCGGGCAAACTGTAGTAAACTGGGTCGCGACCCAATGCTTGCAGGATCATTTCCCGTCCGGGTTAGTTTCAACACCTCTAGTCCCAAGCAGGTAAGCCATGATACGAATAACCAACTTTTCTGGAGTTCTCCGCGTGATCCAGCGCATAGGTTTGTCTTATCCGCTGAAAGCGACAATACTCGGAGTATTCATTTCACTTTCAGGGATCGGGTGTACCCATGATCACAAAATTGACCTGAAGCCGGAAGTATTTGTCCGCGTCAGCAACATCGGTCAAGGTGAAAGGCTGGTGATTCGGGTAAAAGACACACGCATCCAAAAGGCTATTTCCAAGAAAAAATCCGATCTTAAAATAACCTCGGACCGTTCGATCGACACGGTCAACATCTATGCATCCTCCAGCGTTCGTGACACTGTTTTGGATAAGATAATGGGGGGTTTTCAACGGATGGGGTTTCATCCGTCCAAACATGGCTCACCTTCCAACCGGATGATCACAGTAGAGATATCCAAGCTTCAATTGAACTACCAGAGAGGAGAAATAGGGATAAAAATCCCGGAAGTTCACGCTCAAATGGAAACTATTCTCCGGGTATGGGCCAGCCATGGAAACCAGTCTTTCAAAAATATTTACAGCACCCGAATTACTAAGTCTCACCGCATGCTTACTGGAAAATTCAAAAACGAGCGGCTGGTGAACAACAGTCTTTCCATGGCTATACAAAAAATGTTCGACGATCCTGAGCTACTCCAGTTTCTGTTGCCGGGCAAACCCTGACCCCGTCCCAAACCGTTGCCTGCTCCGCTGGTAGTCAGTGAATAAAACCGAACACTCCGGATCGCGAGACATCTGAACATTCAAAGCTATTGAAATAACGCCCTTAAAATCCGACGCTTATTGCCAATCCAAGAGTATCGTGATAATCTTTATTTAAGTTTTTTTTTAAAAAAGGCCCCTTCCAGAACTTTTGAAAACTTCAAATAAACCGAAGATTGGGATCGCGTGACCCAAGAGTTTCTGACCTGTATTGCCACAGAATTTGAGAGGGAAAAAGCTCGTGAAGTATTCTCAACTGACCTTTGACAATCCCGATTACAAAAATGCCCCTCCCCACCTTCGGCGGGACCAGATCGTTGCCAAGCTGAAGGAAAGCTTCGACTTTGAAAACGCACATCTGCGCTCTTCATCGAATGATGGGCAAGGTGTCTTGTCAAAATGCCTCGGGTATGAAGCCCCGGACCAAGCCAAGGACCTCGGCATTTATCCCTATTTCCGTGAAATTGAGGCTATGAATGGCGCCCACGTCACCATTGGGGGACACGACGTCATAACGGTATCCAGTAACAACTACCTCGGCCTGACCCAAGACCCCCGAGTGATCGAAGCAGGCAAAAGCGCTTTGGAAAAATTTGGTTCCGGGTGCACCGGCAGCCGCTTTGTTAATGGCAACCTGAGTATCCACAAAAAACTGGAAAACGACATCTCCAGCTTCCTGAAGCGGGGAGACACCATCGTCATGTCTACCGGTTACCAGGCCAATCAAGGAACCATTTCCTGTCTACTGGGCAGAAAAGATATTGCTTTCTCCGACCGGGAAAACCATGCCAGCATCTATGAAGGGTGTGCTGTGGCTCCCGGCAAAACGGTCCGTTATCGCCACAACGACATGGATCATCTGGAGTCCTGCCTGAAACAATATAAAAACGTCCAGGGCAAGCTCATCATAACCGACAGCGTTTTCAGCATGAGCGGTGACATCGCCAACCTTCCAGGAATCGTCAAACTGGCGCGGGACTACAAGGCCACCGTTCTGGTAGACGAAGCTCACGGCATGGGTGTGCTCGATGACACAGGCCGGGGCGTCACGAGTTATTACAATCTGGAGAAAGAAATCGATATCTATGTTGGCACTTTTTCCAAGAGCATGGGATCGATAGGTGGGTTCGTTTCGGCACATCCCAAAGTTACCGAATATATCCGTCACAAGGCTTCGGCGTTTATCTTTACGGCCGCGTTACCGCCCGCCTCTGTCGCCGGCGTCAATACCGCTCTCAATATCATGATTCAGGAACCGGAGAGGATTCAGCAACTCCGTGACAACACCACCTACATGAAAAAAGGTTTGTTCGACATGGGGTTTCAAATCAACAACAATCCGGTGCCCATCATTCCCATCAAAATCGGAGACGAGGCATTGACGCTTTATTTCAACCAGCTTCTGTTCGATCAGGGCGTTTTTGCAGGAGTTGCCGTGTCACCCGTGGTTCCGGCCTTCCACGCGATGATACGAACCAGCTTCACCTCTTCCCACACGCGGAAAGATTTGGACCACGTTCTCCACGCCTTCAAAACAATCGGCACCGATTTGGGCATTATCCCTCAATAATGACCCTCGTTTTAAAAAAGGTCGAGTCCACCAGAGACATTGACCGGTTCATACATTTCCCACATCAACTGTATTCCAAAGACAGCCTCTGGGTCGCACCACTGGACAGTGAGAGAAAAAAATTTCTCTCTCCCACAATAAACCCTTTCTTTGATCACGCCGAGGCCGAATATTTCCTCGCCTTATCCAGCGATGGAAAAACTCTCGGCCGCATTGCCGCCATCGTGGACCACGACCACAATCGATTTCACAAAGAAAGCACGGGCTTCTTCGGAATGTTTGAATGTGTCAATGACTTGGAAGTTTCCACCCTGCTATTGAACGCGGCAGAGCAATGGTGCCGGGAAAAGGCAATGGACCGAATGCGGGGTCCTATGAACTTGTCTATCAACCACGAATGCGGCCTGCTCGTGGAAAATTTTGACGACCCTCCAGTTCTGGGAATCCCCTACAACCCACCCTACTACGCCGACTTGTTCCGCCACTGGGGCCTGAAAAAAATCAAGGATCTGGTTTCACTCGATCTTCAGCTCACTCAGATCCCGGAATATCTGCAACGAGCGGTTTCATTGATTCAAAAAAGGAACCGGTTCAGCATACGTTGCCTGCAAATGGATCGATTTGACCAGGAAATAGACCTGCTTTGGGAGATTTACAACTCCGCTTGGGAGATGAATTGGGGGTTCGTGCCGATGAATCGCAAAGAGTTCGTTTTTACCGCACGGGAGATGAAACCTGTGGTGGACCCTCGATTGTGCTTCATCGCCGAAGTGAACGGTGAGCCCGCCGGATTTTCCCTGACCTTACCGGACTTGAACCAAACGCTCAAATCCATGAAGGGAAAACTGTTTCCTTTCGGCTGGCTGAAGTTTATTCTAGGTAAGAGAAAGATAAATCGCTCCCGCGTGATCACCCTGGGAGTCAAAAAGCAATTTCAACGCTTGGGGATCGACGCCGTTTTCTACCACGACACCTACAAGCAATTGATGAGAGCAAATATCTTTAAAGTGGACATGTCATGGATTCTGGCAGACAACCAGGCCATGATCGGTCCCATTGAAAAAATCGGCGGCATTCCCTACAAACGGCATCGAATTTATGAACGAAGCATCACCGATTGACGGATCATCCACGTTGGTTACCGGAGGCACCGGGTTTATCGGCAGTCATCTGGTAGACGCTTTGCTGGAGCGCGGATGCAAGGTCCATTGCGTCGTCCGGGAAACCAGCAACCTGCAATGGCTCGACACTCAACGCGTGACCCTGCACACGGGAGATCTCCACCAACCTGACACCTACAAAGACTGTTTAGGGGAGGTGGATTATGTCTTTCATTGTGCCGGTATCACCCGTGCCAACGACAGGCATGAGTACATCCATAACAATGCGCGGGCAGGTATTCCCTTTTATCAAAGTTGTGTCGATCATGGTAAACAGATCAAAGGCGTGGTGCATGTCAGCAGTCTTGCGGCGGTCGGCCCCACACTTCCCAACCAAAAAGTCGATGAAGACACTCCCTGTCATCCTCTAACCTATTATGGTAAATCCAAGTTGGCCGGCGAAGAGATCGCCCTGGGTTATGCTTCGGAGCTTCCAATGGTGGTTCTGCGTCCACCGGTGGTGTACGGAGAACGGGAAGTTAATTTCTTCACTTATTTAAAAGCCATCAAATGGAGAATGGCCATTAAAATAGGAACTATGCCACGGACTCTCTCCCTTATTCACGCCAAAGATCTGGTCGATGCCATGATCCGGGCGGCGGTGGCGCCAGACCCGGATCGCAATGTTTTTTTTATCACCGACGGTCATGAGTACACATGGGACGACGTCGCCCAGTCGGCCATGCAGGCGCTGGGAGTCAAGGCGCAAACGGTGATCATTCCGGTTTCGCTGATGGGCTTCGCCGCCATGACATCAGAATTTATGGCAAAAATGAGCGGTCGCACTCCGCTCCTTGACCGGCAACGGATGATCGATCTCCGCCAAAGTTCATGGACGGCATCGTCCGAGCGATTTTTTGACCATTATTCCTTCAAACCCCGGTTTGACCTGAGTCAGGGCTTGAAACAAGCATGCGCCTGGTATAAACGGCAGGGGTGGCTTTAAAATGGCTCTGCAAGACCAGATCAATCAAATCCGAAAAGACCTGGCGGAACCGGTGGTCCGTTGGATTCAGGAACCGCTCGCGCGGCCACTCGTCTATTTCTTCAAAGAAACGCCTGTCACACCCAACCAGGTCACGGTTCTCTCCGCTCTTTTGGCTATTTTATCGGCCTATTATTTTAGCTTTGGGGATGCTCGATCCATAATTCAAGGGGGGATTATTTTTGAAATATCCCTTATCCTAGATAGTGTGGATGGGGAGCTCGCCCGAGCCAAGGGGATGGCCAGCGAATGGGGGCGCATCGTGGACGGCATCGGAGATTATGTTTCCAGCATCGCCGTTTTGATTGGATTGATGATTGGGTTTCCCGACTCCAGGGAAGCACTGCTCATTCTGGCGTTTCTCATCTTCCTGAGAGGCGTCACCTTTGATTACTTCAAGGAAAACATGACGAGCCGAATAAAACACGGGTATGATGGCTCGCAACGCGATATCCATAAAACTTATGAGAAAATATCATCATCCCCCTCTTTCATACTCAGAATCTATTTTTATTATTTGCAACTCCAGCAATTGTTGTTCAAAGGATGCTGGGCTTCTTTCAAGAGTTACGCGGCGACTGGATCACCGACAGATGCCGTTTGGCCGGAAGAACAGAGACTGCGCTATTGCCAGGAAAAACGCCCCCTGATCGCGCTTTGGAAATGGAACGGGCCAGATTTGATTTTTTTTCTCATGGCCCTGCTTTCCTGTTTCTCTATTCTTGAAAACAGTTTGCAGTGGCTCTCAGGAATCATGACCCTACAATTGGTACTAACGTTCATTCTTCATCATTATATGATTCGCAATGAAAAATATTCTTAAGTGGTGCTACCTTAATATAACTTCAAAAAACCCGTGGCTCCTTGTCGGGTGCGCAGCCCTGTTAACTCTCGGAGCCCTCTGGGTAGCCTCCGGCTTGACCTACAGCCCGCGCCTGGACAACCTCCTCCCCCAAGATCTCGAACTGGTTCAAGAGTTCAATCAGGTGGTCAAAAAAACAGGGGGTACCGGCCCTCTGGTGGTGGTTCTGGAAGGATTGAAATCAAGGGAAGCACCCGAAATCATTGACGGTCTGACCGCAAGATTTCAACGGGTTCCTGATGTTTACTTTGTGGATTCCCGATTACCGGTTCAATTTTTAAACAATCGCCAATTACTGTTCGCCAGTCAAAGCGATCTGAAAGAACTGGACACTGTTGTTGGAGAAGCCATTGAGGACGCCCGTAGCTCATTGAGCGGATTTTTTGGAGCTCCTCCAGTTTCAAACAATCCCTCAAAACTCCAGGACCTGTCCGGCCAGTATAAAATCTTTGAAAACATCCAACCGTTCTATAAGGGCAAAAGTGGAAGCCGCTATTACATTTTCATACAACCACGCGGCACGGCTTCCAATACCGGATTCACCCAACAATTCGTTCAGTCGATTCAGCATCAGGTCGATCAATTCTTATCCGAGAACCGGTTCCCGAATTTAAAAATCCAGTTTTCCGGCGGAATGATCACACGTATCGAGGAAAACCAGGTCATCCAAAATGATTTAAAAAATTCAGTAATCGTCGCGGTGATTCTGGTCACATTCATTCTCGCTCTGTACAACCGGTCCATCCTATCCATCATTCTGTTATTCATTCCCCTGATCACCTCCCTCAGCTTCACTTTCGCGTTCACCCGCCTGTTGATTGGCCACGTCAACATTATTTCCGGGTTTTTGGTCGCGATACTGACTGGCTTGGGAATCAATTATGGCATTCATTTATACATTCGATTCAAACAGGAATTACGCAAAGGCCAAACCATCCCGGCGGCGGCGGAGCTGGTCGCCACTCAGGTAGGCCGATCCGGTGTTATCGCTATGGCCACAACCATCAGCGTTTTCTCTCTGTTGATTTTTTCCGATTTCCGGGGATTCTCCGAGTTCGGCGCCATTGCGGCTATCGGGATCATGTGCTCTTTCTTCAGCTACTTTTTCCTGTTGCCGGCTTTGATTCTTTGCGCCGACAAAATACACGGGTTGCGGAAACCCCGACCCCGTTTATTCTCTTTAAGAATTTCCGCCATCTTCTCCAGGACTCCTGTTTTTCTGGTGGCCATGTTCATCGTACTACTGATCTCCAGCCTGTTCCTCCTCCCCGGTATAGAGTTCGAACACGATTTTCGGAAACTACGTGGAGAATCGCCGGCTGCCGACTTTGAAGCAGAAACTACCGCCGACTTTGGGTACGCCTTTTCTCCGACCGTGATCATGACTCCCAATAAAGAAGATCTTTTCAAAATTCACGAGACTCTTCAAACCATCAAGGAAAAAAACGGAGACGACTCCACCATCGGGATTCATCATTCACTGGACCTGTTCAGCCTCAAACAGTACGAAAGCAAAAAAGCCGTCCTGAAGCGCATCCATGACAAATTGATCAAAGACCGGGATATCATCGAAATATCCATGGGAACCCAGCGATACCGCAAGCTCAAACGGTTGGTTGAGGCCGAACCTTTCGACGAAAAACATATTCCCGCCAATTTAATGAAACGATTTACGGCGGGGGATCAATACCTGCTCCTGATATTTTCTCCGGCAGATAAAAACTTTTTCGATGTAAGAAACATTTATCAACTCGAAAAGGAAATCAAGGAACTCAAAGCATCCCTTGCCAAAGACAATATCCATGTTGCCGTGTTGAATGAAAACCTGCTGGCCGCCACTATTCTGGACTTGGTTCAACACAAAGGCCCTCAAACCCTGGCTTGGGCCATGGGACTGGTATTTTTAATTCTGCTCTGGGACTACCGGAGCCCCCGGTTGGCTTTCAAAACCTTTCTTCCCCTGCTTACGGGCCTGTCTCTCACCGGGGCGTTGATGGCGGTCTTTCATATCAAACTGAATTTCATCAATATGGTGATGCTTCCTTCGATTGTCGGTATCATGGTCGATCACTGCGTTTATCTGGGTCACCACATTTTGGATTATTCCCGGCATGAGACCACCAAGTCCGTCAAGGAAACTGGAAGCGCGATTATTCTATCCGCCCTGACGAGCCTGGCCGGATATGCCAGCCTGAATATCGCGCACCATGCCGGAGTGCGATCCATCGCGCATGTTGTGGAAGTGGGAATCATCGTCTGCACCCTGTGTGCCTTATTCATGCTCCCGGTATTGTTTCAAATGGGCGCCCACAAATCTCCTTCGTACAGAGCGCCCAAACAAGATTCACATAATTAAATCGCATCGGTATCATCGGATTCCGATATTTAAGTGAGGCTTCTTCATGAACGATTCTGCATCCTTCAAAGGAAAACCCATCTCTCAAATCACTTCCCAACTGAAGCTGGAAGAAGAGGATTGGATTCCCTATGGCACCACCAAGGCCAAGGTCAGGCTTGATGTCCTCAAAAAGCACCCGCCTCGAGGCAAACTGATTCTGGTCTCCGCCATCACCCCCACCCTGGCGGGCGAAGGCAAAACCACCACGACCATCGGACTGGGACAGGCCCTCGCCAATTTAGAGCAATCCGTCAGCATCGCTTTGCGTGAACCGTCCCTCGG
>JAJDBJ010000040.1 GCA_029261395.1 Nitrospinaceae bacterium | reverse complement strand
GTCAACTCGAATTACGAATCGGGTAGGGATGGTTGAAAAACGGATTGTCCCGGTTGTTCCGTTTTACGGCCTTGAAAAATTGCGAGGCCTCGAAATCATCCTTGAATACAGAGCCGCTGGGCTCGACTAAATTTCCACTTTCGATCATATCCACATTTTCGAGCCAGGACAAGTTGCGTTGAATCTTTTCCGGCAAGTCGGAACTGCATTTCTGGAGAATCTCCAGGGGCACACCGGCGTCATTGAGAACCGCCACACACACCGTCGCCACGCGTTCCGCATCTTCAAAAAAATCGACCCGCTGAAACACTTCATCCAGAGTTTTCCGGTCGCGCGGTTTCAGCGTGTTGCTTTTTCCGTACAGGTTGGTGACCAGCACACCCTCTTCACTCAGCGACTGGGCAATCTCCCGGTAAAACTCGAAGGTCTTGAGATGATACGGCACCGACCCGCCTTTAAACGCATCCAGAAATACCATGTCATACTTGTGGCCGCACTGTTTGACAAAAGCCCTTCCATCGTCCTCGAACACCCTGAGGCACGGGCCTTCCTTAAAATTAAAATAGCGCCGGGCCAGCTCAGTCACATAAGCGTCCACTTCCACGACATCAATCGCGAGTTCCGGGTACACCTCGTTCAAAAACCGGGGCAACACACCGCCGCCCAACCCAATCATCAGAATACGGGAGGGGTTCGGGTTCCACAACAAGGGTGCGAGGAGCAGGCGCGTATAAACCAGAGCCATGTCACTCGGCCGATCCAGATCAATCCGGGTCTGCAGGTAGAACTTGCCCTTGCCCTGAAACCACATTTCCCTCAGGTTTTCCCGCTCGATGACGAAAATATCATTAAAGGGAGACCGGGTTCGGGTCAAAATTTTAAAGGGCTCGGTTTCCGTGGTCATGGTCCGCCTCCGGAGCGGTCTGGAAGGGCTTCAAAACAGCCCTGGAGTTCACAAAATCAGCCAGCTTTGGCCACAAATACAAAAATTTTTCAAACCGCCAACACTTATGATACCATGACCTTATAAGTCAATTTTTGATATTTCCCGGTAAATTCAAGGCCGGAGCCCTCTCCGGTGGACTTAAATATTTTAAAACTTCTTCTGATGATGGAGTCACAGAATGCCAAAAAGAGTCTTGAAACATAAAGTGGGTCTGGAACACCACGGCATCAAAAATGTTAAAGAAATCTTCTGGAACCTGACCACCCCCGAATTATACGAACATATTATCAGGAACCAGGAAGGAATTGTTTCCCACCTCGGTCCCATTTGCGTGAAAACCGGCGAACATACCGGCCGCTCCCCCAATGATAAATTTATCGTTCAGGAGCCCACCAGCCAGGACAACATCTGGTGGGGCAAGGTCAACAAACCGTTTCCCGTCGATAAGTTTGATGCGCTGTACGCACGCGTGCTGGCCTATATGCAGGGCAAGAACCTGTACGTACAGGATTGTATGGGCAGTTCCGATCCCAATTACCAGCTCCATATCCGCGTCATCACGGAATACGCCTGGCAGAGCCTGTTCGCCCGCAACATGTTTATCCAGATCAATGACCTTGAAAAACTGGAGAACCACAGCCCGGCATTCACCATCATTGGATTGCCCAACTTCAAAGCGGTTCCAGAAATCGACGGAACCAATTCCGAGACCTTCGTCATTGTGGATTTCAGCAAACAGTTGGTTCTGATCGGCGGCACCAAATACGCCGGGGAAATCAAAAAATCCGTTTTCTCCATTCTCAATTACATACTCCCCCACAAACACAAGGTTCTGTCGATGCACTGCTCGGCCAATCTGGGGAGCAAGGGAGACACTGCTATATTTTTCGGCCTGTCAGGAACGGGTAAGACCACCCTGTCGGCTGATTCCACCCGAAAACTCATCGGCGACGACGAGCACGGCTGGAGCGAAGACGGCGTGTTCAATTTTGAAGGCGGCTGTTACGCCAAGGTGATCAAGCTCCGCGAAGAAGCGGAACCGGAAATTTTCGACTGCACCCGGCGCTTCGGTACTCTTTTGGAAAACGTGGCGATGGACTACAACACACGG
This sequence comes from Nitrospinaceae bacterium, assembly GCA_029261395.1. Lineage (GTDB taxonomy): Bacteria > Nitrospinota > Nitrospinia > Nitrospinales > Nitrospinaceae > SZUA-226. The sequence goes on along the minus strand of JAJDBJ010000040.1, from coordinate 1,037 downwards.
CGGCTGGACCTGGACGATTCCAGCTTCACGGAAAACACCCGTGCCGGCTACCCGCTCACCCACATCAGCAACTCGGTGCCGGACAGACGCGGTGGCCATCCCAAAAACGTGATCATGTTGACCTGCGACGCCTACGGCATCATGCCACCGGTAGCAAAATTGACACCCGAGCAAGCCATGTACCATTTCATTTCCGGATACACCGCCAAAGTTGCCGGAACCGAACGGGGAATGAGCCGCGAACCATCGGCCATTTTCAGCACCTGTTTCGGAGCGCCCTTCATGGCTCTGCATCCATCGGTCTACGCCAACCTGCTGGGCGAGAGAATCGCGAAGCACAAGGTCGACTGCTGGCTGGTCAATACCGGCTGGACCGGCGGGCCTTACGGGGTCGGTAACCGGATGGAAATCGCGCATACCCGCGCCATGATTAACGCTATTCTGAACGGCGACCTGAAAAAGGTGCAACTGAAAACCGATCCGATTTTCGGTCTGCAGGTTCCTGAATCCTGTCCCGGCGTACCAAATGAGGTGCTTGATCCCAGAGCCACATGGAAAAACCCTGAAGCCTACGATGAGAAAGCTCGCGAGCTTGCTAAACAGTTCATCGAAAACTTCAAGGAATACGAAGACAGCGTCGGACCGGAAGTCATCGCCGCGGGACCGCCGATGCCCGAAGGTAAAAAAGCCGCCATCAAACAAATCAAGTAAGCTGGGCTCCGCGCCCGGCGGGTTTGCTGACCCGACCTTGAGATTCCCGAGAGAGTTGCACTGTGGAAAATCGTCCGCTCATCGCTATTACCATGGGTGATCCCTCAGGCATCGGTCCGGAGGTCATCGTCAAGGCATTGACCACCCCGCCCGATACCTGCCGTACCGTCGTCATCGGCGACGCAGCCTGGCTCCAGCAGAACGCAGCGCTGTGGGCACCCCAATTATCCATACGCCCGATCAAGGATCTCAACGAAGCGCGCCACGAACCCGGTGTGCTGGAAGTACTCGATCTCCACAACGTACCTGAAAATCTAAGCGTGGGT
>JAJDBJ010000039.1 GCA_029261395.1 Nitrospinaceae bacterium | reverse complement strand
AAGGAATTTTTGCTGACCGCTTCGGTAAACAATAATAGACCCACCCCACTGAGAACCGCACCCAGAAGAAAATAACCGATGGCTTTAAAAAAAGGCATCCGATCTGGCTGGCTGACATTTTCCCGTTTTTGTTTGAGCTGCCAGCGCCAGCGCAATACATAATAGGTGTGGCGCAGCCAGGCGACCAGGCCCTTGTCTTCCGCGATACTGGCATTGCAGTACATGCAACGCTTGTCGGAAGGCCGGTTGGGGAATCCACAGTTCAGGCACAGCTTGTGGTCCTGCTTGTGGCGTAAGGCAATGGGCTCTTTTTTTGGCTTATCCATGGGGAACCGTCCCTCGACCCTGGCCGGATAAGTGATTACCGGGCCACAGGCGAACTGCAAAACTAATTAGGATGTTTGTTGAAATTCTATTATGATTACCCTATGGTGTCAACGTACATCCACTTGAAATCTTTTACCCCTCCGATACCTCTTTAGGTTAAGGAGACCCTACTATTACAGCTTATGGTTTTTAGAATTATCATCCTGTCCGCAATCCTGTCACTTGTCCTGACCAGCAGCACCTGGGGTACCCCTGAAGAAACAGCGTCCCCCTCCCCTTTTCCGGAAATGGCGCTTATTCCCCAGGGAGCCTTTGAAATGGGGAGCCGAAAATCATTGAGGTAACTGGACCCGGTTTCCATTTTCCAGGCGGACCGGCATATGCTGGGACCGGAAGACCCCGCCCACGAGGTGATCCTCAACGCCTATTACATGGACCTTTACGAAGTGACCAACGAGGATTACAAAACATATATCGAAACTGCCCGCATCACCACACTGCCCCGCTACTGGGAGGACCCCAGCTTCAATCAACCCCGGCAACCGGTGGTGGGCGTCACCTGGAAAGAAGCCCGCGCGTTCTGCCGGTGGAAAAACAAACGTCTGCCGACGGAAGCAGAGTGGGAAAAATCCGCACGCGGCCAACGTCCGGTCAAGTATCCCTGGGGAGACGAAGCGCCCGACAAAACCCGTCTCAATTTCAATAATCAGACGGGCAAAACTGCTCCGGTAGGCTCCTATCCGGAAGGCAAATCCGATTACGGTGTCTTCGATTTATCGGGCAATGTTGCCGAGTGGGTTAAGGACTGGCATTTTCCAGAGTATTATCTATTTTCCCCCAAGGATAATCCACCCGGACCGGAAAAAGGTCATTATAAAATCATTCGCGGCGGTAATTGGCAGAACAACGCCGAGGATGTCCGGCTGACTTATCGCAACGCCACCGTCCCGAAAGCCCGCAGCAAAACGGTCGGGTTCCGGTGTGCGGCTGATGTGCCCTCACCGGCCAAATAATTATCGTAAAAATTTCAGCGTGTATTGAGTTGCGTGTGGATACGGTCGAGGAGGATATCCGCGATTTCCACCTTGGTGAGTAGCGGTAGCGATTCGACCTTGGCGTGGCGGTCGATGAGGATCACCTGGTTGTTATCGGATTGAAACCCGATCCCCGGTGCGCTGATGTCGTTGGCGACGATCAGGTCGAGCTGTTTGCGTTGCAGTTTTTCGGTGGCACTCTGAACAAGATTTGCGCTTTCTGCGGCAAACCCGACAATCAATTGATTGGATTTCTTTTCGGCCACAGCTTTTAAAATATCCTGCGTCGGCTGGAGGTTAAGGACGAGAGGCTCCTCTCCAGTCTTTTTGATTTTCTCCTTTTGGACAGACTCCGGCGCGAAATCACCCACAGCGGCCGTCATAATCAACACGTCGCACTGCGGCAGATGATCGAGAACCAGTTGAGACATTTCCCCGGTCCGCTGGCAATTCAACAGACTCACTCCAAAAGGCGGCTCCAGATGAGTCGGACCGCTGATCAGCGTCACCTCCGCACCCCGGCTCCGTGCCTGACGGGCGATAGCGTATCCCATTTTCCCCGAGGACCGGTTGGTGATGAAACGCACCGGATCAAGCGGCTCACGGGTCGGCCCGGCGGTCACTAAAACACGCAGACCCGCAAGGTCGCTTTGGCGGAGCAAACATTTGCGAACCGCTTCCAGCAAACGCTCCGGTTCCGCAAGTCGGCCCAGCCCCACCGTACCGCAAGCCAATTCGCCCGCTTCCGGATCGACAATTCCAACCCCGCGCTTCTTGAGAGTGCGAATATTTTCCTGGACGGCGGGATTGTCCCACATCTTGTCGTTCATCGCCGGGGCAACTAGAACAGGACCGGCAAACGCCGAGAACAAGGTCGACAACGGGTCGTCTGCCAGACCGTGCGCCATTTTTCCTATCGAGTTGGCGGTTGCAGGTGCGACGATCATCAGATCGGCATTCTCCGCCGCACGGATATGCTCCATCGAGGCGGAAGACTGGCTCCCGAATATTTCGTGGTAGACCGGATGACCCGACAACGCTTCAAAGGTGAGCGGAGTGACAAACTGCTTGGCGTTCTCCGTCATCACCACGTACACCTCAGCGCCCTCTTTCACCAGAAGCCGTGAAAGCTCCACCGCCTTGTAAGCCGCGATGCCGCCGGATACCCCGAGCACAACTTTTTTCCCTGTCAACGGACGAATCATTTTGCAAAAACCTCTTCAGAAACCTGATATTTTAGATCGTACATTTGATTATAGATTCCGAGCCTGCCCGGATCAACGGTTTTTAGTAAATGTCCGTCCGGATTAAATACTCCTTAAATTGACATTTGGGCGGTCATTCCTTAATATTCGCAGTCTGGAATGAACCTGTTTGCACCTCAAACTCTTATCGTACGAAACGGCCCCGAAATGAAGTTCTCCGTTTCGCCCCAGCCCTGAAATGGCCCGTCCTTTGAACATACTGTTTGCTTCTCCAGAAGCGCACCCGTTCGCCAAAACCGGCGGTCTGGGAGACGTGTCGAGTGCCCTGCCTCTTGCCCTGAAACAACAGGGACACGATGTCCGGGTGATCATCCCCAAATACCGTTCGATCGGGCAATCCAAACGTTCCGTCAAACCGATGGGACTGACGGTCGCCGTACCCGTCGGGACGAAAGTTAAATCCGGAAAACTGCATGAAGGCCGGCTGAATCGTACGGTGCCCATCTACTTTGTCGGTCGAAACGAATATTATGATCGGAAGGAATTTTACGGGGATGCCGACGGAGAATTCCCCGACAATGCGGAGCGTTATATATTCTTCGCTCGCGCGGTACTGGAAGCATGCAAAGCGCTCGACTTCCAACCGGACATTATTCATTGCAACGACTGGCAAACCGGCCTGATTCCCTGTTACCTGAAAACCACCTTTGCGAACGATCCGTTTTTTGAAAATACCCGCTCGGTGTTTTCCATTCATAATCTGGGCTACCAGGGCAATTTTAAAAAACGGTATTTACCTGTAGCCCATCTGCCCAGGAAAGTGTTCTCAATGGAGGGCGTCGAGTTTTACGGTCATTTCAGTTTCATGAAAGCGGGATTGGTTTACGCAGACCGACTGGTGACCGTCAGCAAAACCTACAGTAAAGAAATCCTGACACCTGAGAACGGGTTTGGGATGGACGGTATTTTGCGGCATCACCAGAGCAAGCTCTCCGGCATTTTAAATGGAGCCGACTATGGGGAATGGGATCCGCAAATAGATGTCCACATTAAAACCCGCTATGGTCCCAAATCACTCAATGGAAAGCTGGAGTGCCGAAAGAATCTGGCGCGGAAATTGTCCCTCAAACTACCGGATCAAACACCTCTGATCTGCATGGTGACCCGCCTCTCGTCGCAGAAGGGAATCGACCTGATCATCCAGAGGTTCACGGATCTCATGAGACAAGATGCGGCCCTGGTGATCCTCGGTGCGGGAGATGACCCTTACGAAACATTTTTTAATGAGCAGAACCAAAACTATCCGGAGCGGTTCCGTTTCATACAGGGCTTCGATGAAAAACTGGCGCATCGAATCATCGCCGGAAGCGATTTGCTGTTAATGCCCTCGCTGTACGAGCCCTGCGGGCTGACCCAGATGTATGCCCTCCGCTACGGGACCGTGCCGGTGGTGCGCCGGGTCGGCGGACTGGCGGATACGATCAAAGGCTTTCAATCCGGGAAAAACCAGGGCACCGGTTTCCTGTTCAAACCTAAAGAGGAGCACAAATGGTTCCCTCTACTTCAAAAAGCGTTGGCCTTGTATTCCAAGAAAAAAGTCTGGCGAAACCTGATGTTGAACGGGATGAAGCAGGATTTCAGCTGGGAAAAGGCCGCAAAGCAATATGCTCTTCTCTACCGCCGAGCCCTTAAAAAATAATACCCCTGCTGTTTCAGAACTTGGACAGGACCGGTATTTACCGTTGCAAAACCTCCCTGATTATAATAAAAACGAGGGGTTCTCCGTTGCTCGGCGAGGTCCGATTATGGACAGGGCCAATAGACTGTAGCGTAATGGCGAGAGGGTAAAGTTACTTTCGGCCATTGAGGTTTTAATGTAGGCACCGGCGGCCGGGTATTGCCTGCCCATGAATAGGAGGCCGTTTTGAAGAAAATTTTGGTTGTGGATGACGAAGATAATATCCGCCTGTTGTACCAGGAGGAGTTGCGGGATGCCGGTTACGAAGTTTCTCTGGCCGAAAATGCAGAGGAGGCTCTCAAGATAGTAGAAGAAGACCCGCCGGATTTGATTACCCTGGATGTCAAACTGCCGGGTATGAGTGGCTTTGATTTCCTGAAAGAACTCAAGGGAAAACGAAAAGATATTCCGGTGATTTTGTGTTCGGCTTATGGCGTGTACAAACAGGAGTTTCAACTCTGGGCCTCGGAGGCTTATGTGGTCAAATCGGCGGACCTCCGAGAACTGAAAATGACCATCAAAGAACTTCTCAGCAATTGAAGCCCTCAGCGTAAGGCAAACCCACGGATGCCCTGAAATGGGTATCCGGACTCATTAACTCACTTGAAACGCACCCATGCACGAACCGAGATTCATCGCCATTGAAGGGTCCATCGGAGCCGGAAAAACCACTCTGGCTCACCAGCTGGCCAAGCAGTACGATGCCCGTCTGGTCCTCGAAGTGGACGAGGACAACCCGTTCATGGACAAATTTTACGAGGACCGGTCCACCTACGCCTTCCAGACCCAGGTTTTTTTTTTACTGAACCGGTACAACCAGTATCTGGATCTCGCCCAGCGGGATTTATTCAGCAGTGTGGTGATCTCCGACTACCTGTTCCATCGTGACCGGATTTTTGCGGGACTGAACCTGGAAGGCCACGAACTGCACCTCTACGAACAACTGTTCAACCTCATTAAAATCAAGATCCCCAAGCCCGATTTGGTGATATTCCTGCAGGCTGAGACCCCTGTTCTGCATGGCCGAGTGGAAAAACGGGGTCGGCGGTTCGAGCAGAATATGGAGTATCAGTATCTGGAAGACGTCAACCGCGCCTTCAACAACTTCTTCTTTTATTACTCCGAAACCCCCCTGCTGGTTATCAATACCAACGAAATCGACCTGGCGGGTGAAAAATATAACTTCAAAGAGTTGATTAACAAGATCAATAATCATAGAATAGGTCGAGAATATTACAATCCGCTTGGATCCTGACAAGACCGGGACGGAGTTGCATAGTGCGAGTTTGGGGGGAGTTCGGAAGGAAGACCGTATACAGGCTTCCAATCCTTTGAGCGCTTTCACCTGATTTGTCTTATGACCGACCTCCGTGCCCACCGGCATCTCAACCGGCGGGCTTTTTAGTTTTCAGATCACCCTACCCTTGTCCGGCACGGCCATTTTTTACGGCCAACCTCCAAGCCTTTTTGCGAGGTCGCGCAATGGACCGAAAACGAGTCACCGTTCCGCAATTGATGGAATGGAAAAAAAGCCAACGAAAAATTTCTGCACTGACCGCTTACGACTACACGTTTGCCCGTCTGTTGGATGAATCCGGCATTGACGTCATTCTGGTGGGCGATTCGGCGGGCATGGTTGCGATGGGATATGAAAACACCCTGCCGGTGACCATGGACGAAATGATGTTCCATACCCGTGGCGTTCGGCGCGGGGTGCAGTCGGCACTTCTGGTGGGAGACATGCCGTTCATGTCCTACCACGTGTCCGAGGCGGACACGATCCAAAACGCCGGCCGGTTCATTCAGGAAGGCGGCGCCGAAGCGGTGAAGATGGAAGGCGGGTCCCGCATACTCGACAAGGTTCATGCCGTGGTGCAGGCCGGTATTTCCGTCATGGGGCACGTTGGGCTGACACCCCAATCGGTACATCAATTCGGCGGATACCGGGTGCAGGGCAAAAATTATCTCGATGCCCGGCAAATCAAAAAGGACGCCCTGGATTTACAAAAAGCCGGGATCTTTGCGCTGGTGCTGGAAGGCATGCCGATGGAGCTGGCGGCGGAAATCACCGACGAGCTGGAAATTCCGACCATCGGCATTGGCGCCGGGTCCCAGTGCGACGGGCAGATTCTGGTCACTCAGGACATGTTGGGGATGAACCTCGATTTTGCTCCCAAGTTTGTCAAAAAATACAGCGAAGTGGGAGAGGCGATCCGGTCTGCGGTACAAAACTACACGGATGAGGTTCGCTCCGGCGCGTTTCCGGATGAAGCGCACTCGTATCATCTGAAAAAAGAAAAACTGCGGAGCATCGGCAACAACTCCCGATAATTTGTTGTGTGAGGAAGAGTGTATGGAAGTTCTGAAAACTCTGGATGCAATGAAAGCCTGGTCGCGCAAGGTGCAAAAAGACGGGCAAACCCTCGGGCTGGTGCCTACCATGGGATATCTGCACGCGGGGCATTTGAGTCTGGCGCGCAAGTCCATGAGTGTTTGTGATCGCACTGTCGTCAGCATCTTTGTCAATCCTACACAGTTCGGTTCCAACGAAGATCTGGATACCTACCCGCGCGATCTGGAGGCCGACCGGCACGAGTTGGAGCGGTTGGGCGTAGACGCCCTGTTCCTTCCCACCGGAGAGGATATGTACCCGGAAGGATTCCAGACGTATGTCCATGTCGAGGAGATCACCGATAAACTGTGCGGCAAAAGCCGACGGGAACTCTTTCGCGGGGTGACCACCATTGTGTTGAAACTGTTCAATATTGTCCAGCCTCATTCGGCATTTTTCGGCGAGAAGGACCGCCAACAATTGGAAGTGATCCGAAAAATGGTGGGCGACCTCAATCTCGATGTTGCAATTGTGGGCCTGCCGATCATTCGTGAACCCGACGGGTTGGCCATGAGCTCGCGCAATCAATACCTGGGAAAGGCCGAGCGCAAAACCGCACAATCGCTTCACGAGGCTTTACGGCAGGCGCAACAACTGGTCGCACAAGGGGAATCTTCTGTCGCCACCCTTCGCTCCCGAATGCGAAACATCATCGAACGCGAAGGGCAGGCTCAAGTGGATTACATTTCAGTGTGTGACCCACAACAATTTGAAGAACTGGAAGAAATTCAGGGGAAAGCAATGATAGCCCTGGCCGTTCACGTCGGGAAAGCCCGACTCATTGACAACTGTTTAATCGAGAGAATCTGATGCAAAAAATCATGCTGACATCCAAACTGCACCGGGCTACGGTAACGGACCGGGATATCGAATATGAAGGCAGTATCGCCATTGATGAAGACCTGATGGATGAGGTCGGGATTTCGTCTTACGAGCAGGTGCATATTTACGACATCAATAACGGGAATCGGTTGATTACCTATGTTATACCCGGAAAACGCGGGAGCGGGATCATCTCCGTCAACGGAGCCGCCGCCCGTAAGGTGGAGAGAAATGACCGCATCATCATTGCGGCTTATGGTATGATGAACCTAGAAACAACTGAAAATTATCAGCCACGAGTACTCCTGCTGGACGAAAGCAACAAAGTCGTCGAGCGGCAGGGAGCTTTGGCTTTCACCTCATCACAAGCATTGTCATAATGGATATTTTCTGGCTAGCCTATACCGCATTCGTATTGTGGATGTGCATGGACTGTATCAATCGGAAAGAACATTTTATCTGGGTCATCATCATTCTGGTACTGATTCCGGTTGGGCCTTTTGCCTATTTTTTTGCGGTGAAAAATCGAACCCCCAGTGGCTCTGGACCCACTTTAAAACCCATCCAGATGTTCAGCTCCGGTCCGGCGCGCGAAATCGAAACTGAAGAAACCCTGCAACTCAAAGAGTTGATCTCCAAATTTCACAAGGCTTACCACTACGAAAAACTGGGACAAATCTATCTGGAGCAGAAAAAATATGAAGCTGCGGTTACTCAGTTTGAAAATGCCGTTAAAAAGGATCCCGAACTGACCGAGGCTCGCTACGGTCTGGCCAAATCCCTGCACGGCATGGGTCAACCCGCTGAAGCCGCCAAGATTCTTGAAGAACTCGTCAAAATCGACAAAAAATACGATTATGGCAATGCTATTTTCGGGTTGGCCGAATGTTACCGGCTGTCCGGACAGGAAGACAAGGCTTTGGAAGCTTACGAGGCGGTTATCAACTCATTTCACTTTTTCAAAGCGTATTACCACTACGCCCGTCTTTTGGATAAAAAGGGCCAGAAAAAGGAAGCTATCGATTGCATGAAAAGTATTATTGGATCTTCCAAGGATCTTCCAGAGTACAAGCTGGAAAAGGAAAGACACTGGATCGAAGAAGCCTACAAGTATTTGAGAAAGAATGGTATCGAGTTGGCCTGATCCGTTTATTCCATATATCCTCAATCCAATAATCCCGCAGAAACTCCCTTTTAGTTCGCGTCATTTAGTGAGTCGATGAAATCATTACTTTCAAAAAATACCCTTTTTGGGTTGATTTTATTTTTATAAAACGTTCTTATTGAGGGAGAAAGAACGTTTTTATTTTTTTTTGATGGGTGGGTGTAATATAATTTTGGGCTATTTGTAATCTGGGAAGGGAAAGCGAAATAGAATATGACAACGTTATCTGAAAACATGAAAACCATTCGTAAGGGCCTGAGCTGTACCCAAATGGCTATCGCCAAGGTCCTTGATATTGGATTTCGGACATATGTCCGCTACGAAGCAGGCGAACGTGATGCCCCGGTAGCCGTTCTGGTTAAGTTTGCCCGCCTGGGTAGTATTTCACTGGACCGCCTGCTGACCACCAAGCTGGAACCTTCTGATCTCGAAATGCCCGATGTGGACCCACCTGCAGGGAAACTCAATCAGATAGACGCCATCGGCGGTTCGCTCAAGGAAGGCCGTCTGGTTTTCAGGGGTGTTCGCGGGGATTACTATGTGGCCGTGAATCAGGATGAAAAAAAGTTACTGAATCATTTCCGGAAAATGAACCCGAAAACCCAGGATAAGTGTCTACTGGATATGGAATGGTCCTTGAAGAAAAATAAAGGCCGGGTATCCAAGGCAACAGAAAAGAAAAAGGTTTCCAGAAAAGTCGAAAAGAGCCGAAATACCAGCAAACTGAAGAAAATGGCCAAGACCATCAAAAAAATCACGCTCAAAGGCTGAAGCCCGTTCCCGCGTCACCGGGTGAATGCTTTTGGAAACCGCGTCCTTCGTTCCTTAAATTCTCTGGAATTTTCTGAGGATATCGTTCATTTCAAACAGTAGGGCAATGGGTCGGCCGTGAGGGCAGGTATAAGGCATTTGGGTGTTCTCTAAATCGTACATCAGTTTGCGAATCTGGTCCAGTTCCATAGGGTGATTCACCTTGATGGCGTTTCGGCAGGACATCATAATCATAATATCTTCCATTTTATTTTGGAGCGTGTGGTCTTTCTCCTCCCGGATCAACCGCCCCGCCACTTCTCTGACAATACTTTCCTGATCTTGATTCTTCAAAATCGCTGGCACCGAACGAAGCAGGAACCCATCTTTACCAAACGGTTCCAAATGCATCCCCAGTTCCCGGAGTGATTCCAAATGCTCCGACAACGCCTGAGCCTCCGCCGGGGAAAATTCAATCGTCAGAGGAAACAGCAAATCCTGAACTTCTATTTTTTTGTTGTCCGCCGCTTCCCGGAACCGCTCGTATAATACTCGCTCGTGGGCAACATGCTGGTCCACCACCAAAACGCCTTTTGGGCCCTGCATCAATATGAATGAGTTGTTCAACTGTCCCACCGGTTGGAATTCGGAAAACACCATATCCGAAACCGGTTTGGGCTTTTGTCCGAAGAATTCGATCTGCCGGGAGTCCGTCTCAACACCTCTCCCCCGATCCATTGAGGGCGCAGGACTGTACAGCGCCTCCAGCCCCCGGCTCCAATCCCCTTTCCCAGGTTCCGTCTGGGAGAGTCCCTGAACCAAACCACTGGAAGGCACCGATACCGGCTGGTATCCGGGCACATCCAAAGAGGGCCTCAGGTCTCGGCCCTGCCCGGATGCCGAATCATCTCCCTCTACCGTGAAAGATTTTTTATTTTGTTGCAGAGCATCCTGGACCGCGTGGCTGACAAACCGGTACACGTCCTGCTGAAATGCAAATCGGACTTCCGCCTTTGCGGGATGAACGTTGACATCCAACAGACCGGGGTCCATCGTCATGAACAAAAACAGAACCGGATGCTGACCTCTCGGTAGCAGATGACTGTATCCCTGTTGCGTCGCTGACAGCAGAACCCTGTCACGAACGAAACGCGAATTGATATAACAATACTGTGTATTGCGATTGGACCGGGTATACACGGGACTGGAAATGAACCCTTCGATGCGGTAAGTGCCATCATCACTCTCCACCCGAATCAACTCCTTTGACAACTCCGCGCCAAATAACTCCGCAATCCGGTACAGTGCCTGATCGGTCGGCAGTGTCGCCAACAGCTGGCGGCCATTGTGGTGCAGGCTGAACTGAATTTCCGGATGCGCCAGGGCCTGCTGTTGCACCACCTGGGTAATGTGCGACGCCTCGGTACCGTCTCTTTTTAAAAATTTCTGACGTGCGGGAGTGTTGTAAAAAATCTGATTGACCTCGATCGTCGTCCCTTGGGAAAACGCAATTTCCTTCACCTGGAAAGCGCCACCCCCCTCGATTGAGATCTCGGTTCCGTTGCGGCCTTTTCCCGTACCCGTAGCCATACGCACACGGGAGATGGAGGCAATGCTGGGAAGCGCCTCGCCCCGGAACCCCAATGACTGGATACATTCCAGGTCACTCGCACTCTGAATTTTACTGGTGGCATGCCGTTGAAAAGCCAGACGGGCATCTTCCGGCTCCATTCCCGATCCGTTATCGGACACGCGAATGGATTTTTTCCCCGCCTCTTCAATTTCGATGCTGATGCGGGTCGCACCAGCGTCGATGGAGTTTTCCACCACTTCCTTGACGATCGAAGCGGGCCTCTCGACCACTTCTCCGGCGGCAATCTGGTTGGCGAGGTCATCTGAAAGAATCTGGATACTCATGCGGCTCTCTGGGGAAGGAAATTTTTGAAGGTCAAACCGGCGAGAACCGGCTTTCATTGAGTCGATTGTAAACCAATTCCCCTCCAAATCCAAAGCGATATGAGGCACCTCTGAAGGAAGTGTCGGTTAGGACTGTTTTTCAACTCGTTGCGGAATTATAAAGAACGGGAAAGGTGCAATTATTCCATCAAATCAAGTATGCTAGGGGCATGAAACGTGTCTCCGAATCATGGAAACCTTACTTCCTCGTGTTCTCGGTTTTATTGCTGGTGCTGACTGTGGTCGGCGATCAGTACCGCCCTCCCCTTGAATCAGCGGATCACGACTCTGAGGCTTCACACAATCACGGTCATTCGCATGACCCCAATGCCTCTTCGGAATCGCCCAAAACTCTGGATGAAGCCTTCAGCCAGGCACCCGATCCCGGAGCCATCCCGGTTGACCCGGTGAGGGAACACCGGATGGCCAAATTTCACTATAACGAGGGAAACAAATTTTTAAACAAGGGGGATTGGAAAGAAGCAGTGCGGAATTATGACATGGCCCTGCACCACGACCCCGCTCTCCATGAAGTCTATATCAATATGAGCAACGCCTATTTGAAAGGGCAACAGTATGAAGAGGCCAAAAAAACGCTCGATACATTAAAGACCCAGGCTCCCAAAAACCCGCACCTCTATTACAACCTCGCTTGTTATTATTCCCTGACCCATCAGGAAACGGCCAGCCTCGAAGCACTTCAACAATCGATCCGCCTGGGATATCAAAACCCCAACGATGCGCAGACCGATCCCGATCTGGCGAACCTTCGCCAAACGCCTGAATTTCAACAATGGGTGAAAACCCTGTGAGGTAAAAGCCGGAACGGCTCAGGATTCTTTCGTAGGTTTGTTATTGGATGGGGAATGGGTCAAACCCACTTTGCCGTCGCGGTTGATGTACAACCCCCGCTCCCCTTCCAGAAGAAGATGCAGGTCGCTTCCAATCAGCTCTTTGCGCCAGCCGTGAAACAGAGGGTGTTGCTCGAGGTCTTCTTGTTTTTCATGGACCTCGACAAAGCTGTGGATCATTTTCCGATCCGCCAGCATGTGCGGCTCTATCTTTAAGACTTCAGAACGAATTTGAACGAACGCGGAAAGAAGCTCTTCCACACCACGACCCGTAGAGTAGTGAGAAGATTCGGGAACTGCGGGATACAGTCCCTCGGAAATACTCATCCCTTTTTTGATGAGATCGACCAGCTCATCACCGTTGGAACTGATTTCCCGGGAGTTGACCCCGCGGATATCCGCTATTTCTTTACGCGATTGAGGAAGGTTCCGCGCGATTTCCAGCAGAGGTTCATCACGGATGATGGACTTGGCCAGACAGTTCCGTTGCATGGCCTGCTCTTCCCGCCACGCCGCCACTTCCCTCAACACCGCCAGATTCTTGGGCTTGAGCGTACGAAAGTTTTTGACTTTCATATATACCTTGCGTGGATCCGGCAACTCGAAGTGGGAAGGGTTGACCAATTCCTTATGCTCATCTTCTACCCATTCTGTGCGCTTGAGCTTGTCGAGTTGCTTCACCAGCTTATGGTAGACCGGAATCAGATACCGGACATCATCAATCGCATAATCAATCTGGCTTTGTCTCAAAGGCCGCCGACACCAGTCGGTATAGGTCTCGGATTTATTAATTGTTTTGCCGGTGACCTTTTTCACAATTTTCGCAAAAGAGATCTGCGCCCCCCACCCAACCATGGACGCGGCCACTTGGGTATCGAACATCGGCTGGACCACCTCGCCAGTCAAACGGAACAGGATTTCCAAGTCCTGCTTGCCGGCATGAAACACCTTGATTATATCCCGTCGTTTCAAGAGCTCCAGCAGAGGCCCGAGATCTTTTACGGAAATGGGGTCGACCGCTCCGTAGACGCCGTCGCCGCCGATCTGGATGAGTCCCAATCGGTGAAAATAGGTTTTTTCACGGACAAATTCGGTGTCCACAGCTAAAACTTCACAGTTTTCCAGTTTTTGGATCAGCTCAGGAAGATCCTCATCTGTGGTTACATACATAGGAATTGAGGCAGGAATTAAGGTTCAAGCCAGGTCCTTGTACCTGGCAGTTCAAGTTAAGAACGATTCTGAAGGTTGTTTCAGATTAATACAAGTTGATTTTTAATTATAAAGGCAGGAATACTATCGTTCTATCGAAAAGTGAGGCGAGGAGGAAGGTTAAGCCGATTCGTCAACTTTAACCTGACTGCTTTTGGAAACCCCCGGAGTATTCCAACCGGACTCATCGAATTCGCCATCTTCCATTCCCATGCTTCCGGTGAATTCCTTGCCTTCATTGTTCCGCTTCCAGTACTTGTTGCTCAACCGCCGGGAAGATATCACTTTCTTCACTTTACCTTGTTGATCCAGAACCTTGACTTCATAGAACATAAGAGTCCTCCATCCAGTTAATAGGGTATTTTAATAGGATGAAACGGGCTGAGAGTTTCATATTTTAATCGTTTCAAAAACAATATCTTGCAACTAATTTACATTGCATGCCAAGTAAAAGTAAATCGAAAGCCTTTTTTTGTCAAGCAAATAAGTTCAATAAAATCAATAAATACCAAGCAAACTGTCACGGATGAAAGGACAAGGCTCACCCGGCAACCCTTCTCCTTCAAAAAACCCGGCTCCCCTGAGCTCAGTCTTCTTCACATAACCCCGCGACAATTAAAACTTTATCGGGATAGTTTTTGAGCATTGATCTTTCCTGAAAAAATGATCCGGGTTCAAGATTGACTTTTTAGCAGTAATGAAATAAGTTGAATAAAAGAGGCTTATGGCTACACGCTTCTGATCAAAACTTTATCAGCATATCAACGAAACAGACAGGGGAACGATGAGAGTTTTGGGAATTGACTCATCCACTCCGGGTTGCAGTGTTGCACTCCTGAACAACGATACGATCGTTGCGGAACGAATCGCCGATCCACGCCCTTCCTATTCCAAATACCTCTTGCAGATGGTGGACCAGGTCCTGAAGGAGGGAAAGTCTCGTCTGGATGATGTCGATGGGTTTGCGGTGACTATCGGTCCAGGCTCTTTCACCGGGCTAAGAATAGGCGTCAGCCTGATCAAGGGATTCGTCCTGGCCACGGAAAGGCCTTTCGTAGGGATCAATTCGTTGGAGGCGATGGCCTGCACACTGGATTCCCCCAGGCATCCCATCTGCACGGTACTGGATGCCCGCAAAAGCGAAGTGTACGCGGCGGTTTTTGAATCTCAAAAAGACGACCTGCATCCACTTCTCAAAGAAAGCGCGCTTTCACCAGAATCGTTGTGCGAAAAAATCGAAGTCCCCACACTATTTATCGGTAATGGTGTGGAACGATACCGTGAAGTTTTTAAAGAGTCCCTCGGCGCTCGCTTTGTGGAACCCGGTACTCTGCCCCGGTTTTCCACCGCCGCAGGCACAGCCCTGCTGGCTTCGCGGCAATTTGACCATCAAAATAATTCTGATTTGAACCAACTAAGAATTAATTACATACGAAAATCCGAAGCCGAATTGAGCTTGGGAAGATAATCAGCCGAAAGGAGATCACACTATGGATATTGATCCAACGCTACTGGAAAAAGTCCAAGGCGAAAATGACGAGTTTAAAAAACTCTACAAGGAACACCTGGAGTTGAAACACCGGGTGGAAAAATTAAACAAAATGAGTTTTCTGTCTGCCGAACAGGAAATGGAAAAGAAGGCTGTACAAAAACAAAAGCTGAAAGGTAAGGACCGCATGATTAAAATCATCGAACAGTATGAGGCCAGCCCAAATTAAAACGGTTCTTCACCCCGGAAATTCCTATTCGGATTCCTATTTCCCCAGACCGGTCGCGCTCACTGAATGTGGCGCGGCCTCTGGTTTGGGAAAAATTGCACCTCGAAGCCCCTCTAAAAGAAACGCCCCGGACACCACGCGATCTGCGGGAAAGTAATCGCCGATAACGCCCACCAGTGTTTGTGCCATTTGAGGATTCCTCCGAAGCAATGCCACCACGCCGTCACACCATCGACGTCGATAAATGAATTTCTGCAATACCCGGCTGAGGATGAATTTCTTGCGGAACTCCGCCTGTCTCTGCCGATCGTACTCCGCCAGAAACTCCCTTGAAAAATCCGCCGCCGCAAATGCTTTTTGAATCACACCCACCACCAACTGCGCGCTCCTTAAAGAAAGATAAATCCCCTCACCTGTAAACGGATCAATGAATCCCGTGGTATCCCCGGCGAGGACCAAACCGCCGCATGGAACGGGACGCACATCGTAAGCCAGCGATCCCACCGACCGCACCTGCTCCTTCAATCGGGCTCCCGCCAGCAGAGATCGACGCCGCTCATTGCCCAGCACCACCGTTTGATAGAACGTATCCAACTCCTGTCCTTTGACATGCCGGTCCTCCACCACCAGCACCACGTTGACAGAATCGTTTCCCACCGGCGCCATGCCCGTGTAACCGGGCGCACTGATATGCATATAGCAGTAGTCATGTGGGAACTGAACGTTTTCCCAATGCGCGGCCAGGGCAACTTTACCCGGCCCGTTGTGCGGCTTGACAAGTCCCAACCGGCGCAGGGACAATCCGTTGCGCCCGCTGGCATCCACCACGACAGATGCCGAGCATTGAAACGGGCGGCTGGTTTCGTCCCGCCCTTTAACTCCGACAACCCGGTCTTCATCAAATAGAAAGTCGTCAACCGCGTGCTGTTCCCGAACCTCAATGCCCTGCCCCATCACTTTCTGCACCAGTAGGTGGTCCAACTGATATCGGGGAAGCGACAGGCTGGTCATCGGCTTTACCCGTCCGGGGCACGGTGGATAATCGATGCACAATTCCGGTTTGCCGTAAGAAGAAACAGCCACGCCCTGCAAACGCATCGGGTTGGATTGCTGAATGGCCTCCAGAACGCCGAGTTCTTCCAGAATATCATCGGCGGCGGGGCTGATGAACTCACCGCACACCTTGTCGCGTGGAAACACAGCCCGGTCCAGCACCAGCACGCGCAGTCCTTTTTGATGCAGGAACAAGGCGCTGGCACAGCCTGCCGGTCCCGCTCCTATAACAATGATGTCGTATGGATTCATAATTCACTCACGCCTTGTTCTCAACCAATGCGATCCGATAGGGAAAGTGGCGATTCACTTCAAACTTCTGCCAGCCCGCTGTTTGTGCCATGGCTCGCATCTCCTCCGGCGTGAAGGCATTCATCACCGAAACCGGCGCGTCGTAGCGGGTCAGTCGATTCTGCGTCAACAACCGCGTCAAAATATAAATCGAAACATAGGCCACCCGACTCCGATGCAGATCGTTGACGATCACCCCCCGCCTCGCCAATCGGGAAAAACTTTTCAGCATGGCCACTGCGTGCTCTTCTGAAAAATGATGCAGGGCCAGCGAATTGATCACCACATCAAAACTGTTCTCACTGAACGGCATGTTCAACACATCGCATTGCACGAAACGGATTTCCGGGAACTCCCGAGCCTCCTCCTGCGCAAAGCGGATCATCTTGCGGTTGATGTCGATGGCCGTCACCTGTATCGGGATTCCCCGTCGACGGGCGTAACGCACCACTTCCATCGGTTGATCGGCAGAGCCGGTGGCGGCATCTAAAATATGAATGGGCTGTGAGGACGTGTGTCGATCGAAGAACTGTCCGATGTAGTGCAACAGGACCCGGTATCCGCTCAGGTAGCGGTTGACCCGTTGAACATCCTGCAGGCTGTCTTTGACTTCCTCGAAGGGAGCCTCGTCCAAATCGAGCAGTTCGGGTCGCAGATTGCGTGGCGGGACAGGGAAAATCATGGTGGATCAAACTCCTTAGCCTGGAGTTCGCGAGGCTGGCCTTAATTCGGGAAGAAAAACCATTGTTCCTGGCGGCTCATTTTCTTTTTGAATAAACCCAACGCAATACCTTTGGCGATGAACCGCGTTTGGGGAAGTATGATCAAAAAGCCCAGAACATCGGTCACCAGTCCCGGCATCAAAAGCAGTTTACTGCCCACGCTCATGACGACGCCGTTGACCACGTCATCGCTTGGCAGGGTCCCCGACTTCAAATGCCACTGCATTTTTTCGTACCACTCCTCGCCATAACTGCGACCGTTGATCACACCCAGCAGGAGTGTGAACATGGTCAGCGAAACGGTGTTGAGAACGCTGATCTGCGTGCCCAGCCAGGTCAAAGAGAAGATTTCTACTGCGGTGGTAACAAATAAAAGAATATAAGGGACGATCATATTATGGCTTCTTTAGGAGGTCATGGGTAAAATTCAATAACAAATGCTTCCGGTCCATCCCGGATATCGCCATTCTATTATACTACCCACTAAATCACAAGGGGCCCAGCCTGCATCTGAATGAAGAAATCATCAGGATTCGGGGAGATTGTTCAGAGTCTTTCTTCGCAACCATAACATCCTTAAACCATTAAAAAATGCTGAGCTTCCCGCACCTGCATAGAGACACAGTAGAGGCATCACAACTACCCGATATCGATCGATCCCAGAACCCATGGAACTGAGAGTCGCGATATACAAAACCAGCAAAAAGAATGTAATGTGGGTTCCCTTCCAGAACAACAGCTCCCGGTTCCGCCAAGAGGAAACGATCCAGGCCATAAGCAGAGTATAGATGCTAAGGAGATACCCCGCTCCAAATATCAATGCCAACAAAAATACAGGATGATCCGTCAGCAAATCCCGAAAGTAGCTCCATTTATCAAACCATTTAAAGTTTTCAATTTCGAATTCAGGCTCGAACATTCGAAAAAAGGAAGATGTCGTCCCCGGCGCAAAGAAAAAGTAACCCATATGTCGGATTTGGCCTTTGATTGAAAGCCAGGGATGCTCGAATATTATTTTTTTACCTTCGGCGGTATAAATCGCATCCCTTTGCCTCCAGGACAAAGAAGGCCACTCGGGATATTTTTGGATCAGCTTTTGTTGAAGTGCGGCTTCCGCTTCCAACCAGCCGACCTTATGCAAGTCCTCGTACACCTGAGAGCCTTTTCCCAAGTACAATACCCAGCCCCGGATTGTGGTAATTTGAAATACACCCGCCTTTTCCAAATTGCGCCATTGCCACCCTCCGACTAAAAGAACCATAGGAAGCGCGATCATCAATAAC
This sequence comes from Nitrospinaceae bacterium, assembly GCA_029261395.1. Lineage (GTDB taxonomy): Bacteria > Nitrospinota > Nitrospinia > Nitrospinales > Nitrospinaceae > SZUA-226. The sequence continues at coordinate 41,496 of JAJDBJ010000039.1, read as the reverse complement.
GCGGCTACGATTTTATTTCTTTCAACTTTCTCACGTACCAGGAACACCATAATAATAATCAGCAGAACCGGAAGAAAGTAATAAAAAGTAGGCCGTACCAGAGTAGCCAGGGCCAAAATTAATCCCGCAATGAAACCAAAAACGTTCCACCTCGATGTTTCAAAAAATTTAAAGATGGCATAGGCCAGACCCAAGGCGAGAAAGGTTGCCAGAGTTTCCGTCAGGATTTTGAAGGTGTAAGAAAGACTGGAAGGATCAAGCGCTAAAAAAACAACGGCCAGGAAGGCGGCTCGGCAACCAAACATATTTTCCGCTAAAAAATAAAGCAGGACCAAAGTTCCCAAAAAAAGAGCGGTCTGGGAAAAAATCAAGGCATCGATACTTTTCCCGAACAAAAGATAGACCCCAGCCAGCCACGCCGGATAGCCAGGCGTGCGTAAGGTTTCGGGGATGTTGCTCTCAGGTTCTGTATTGAAACGGCCCTCTTGAAACAGCGCGTCGGCAGGAGCAAGATAAGAAGGACTGTCTTTCTCTATGAATACTCCCGCGTTATCCCTGATGATTCCCCAAATCAACAGATGAGAGACCAATACGACACCAAGGAGGATCCAAAGATAGTTTCGGAATCTTAGTGTGTCCGCCCGATCAAGTGAACCGGCACTTTCAATTTTTTCAATTAACAAAGAGACAAGCCTCTTCAGTGGGTGGTTTCCTCTTCACCAGATTAACTGTGTTCTCCTTCAAACTCAACCAACGCCGAGAGATCTTGGCCTTATGGTCTGAGATGGTTTATGAAGCCCCCTGCACATCCCGAAGAAACACAACGATCCTACGCAGGGTGTCTGTGTCTACAAACTGCTCCATATCCTGCTTGTCTGCGTTGCCCTTGTGGTGAAACGCGGCGAAATCTTTTTTGAATTTGGGGCCGTCCGCCCCTTTGGCGAAATCATAGGTTTTCAGCAAATCGACCCCCTTGTTACCGCCAACGCCCTTCAGCGAATGGCAGAACAGGCAGTTGTTCTTGAAGGCCTGCCCGCCCCGGTGCGCGTGCATCGATTCCAAAGCCACCGTGTCCAACGGTGCATAATACTCCGACAACCGCACGAACCGCAGTTCCTGGATATTCGCCGTCATGAACCGCTCCTGCGGGGCCGCTTCTTTGGAGTCGGGGACGATCACCACCATCGGATTCAGCCAATCCGGTCGTTGCACGTTTGACGCCAGTTTCATTTCCAGCGCCATCCGAAGATCGTACTTTAAAATGTCATCGATGGAAATAATGCCTTGGTAGTCGTCATGGCAATTGAGAAGCACCGCATCCCAGCGCTCCTCGGGATGGAATCTCTGCACCAGTTCTGTCAGCGCCACCGCGCGGAATTGCGATCCCTCGGTGTGCATGCCCCGATCAAAATAGGCGCTGGGAATCCACTCCGAGCGCAGATGCCCCAGGACTTGCGGATGCACCCGGCCCTCGCCTGAAAAGGGAAAGTCGGCCAGATACGAATCGTCCCCGCTACCGTGGGAGCACCCCTGCCCTAACACCATGGAAATCAACAGGATGAAAAGGCTCAATTTTTTTCGGATCAAATTGGTCAAATCCACTTCCACCCTTCAAAAATATGATAAGATTCTGAGTCTATTAACGCGAACCGATTATAAGATAAGGATTTCGCCCGCATTCAGGGCAATATATCATGGAACCGACAGCAACCGAAGCGCCGCCAACCGATCAGAAAAACCCGTTCCGCGCCTACTCCATTTCGTGGAACCTCACCAAGCGATGCAACCTGAACTGCGACCATTGTTACCTGGACGCCGACTTCCGCGGCGGCTTCCGCACCGACGAACTCAATACCCAGGAATGCTTCAACGTCATCGACCAGATCGCCGAGGTCAATCCCAACGCGTTTTTGATCCTGACCGGCGGCGAACCACTTTTGCGTCCTGATATCTACGAAATCATCAAATACGCCTCCGAACGCAAGTTTATGGTCGTGCTCGGCACCAACGGCACCATGATCAACCGCGAGAACGCGAAGAAAATTAAAGAAGCGGGAGCCCACGGCGTCGGCATCAGCATCGACTCGATGATGGCCGAAAAGCACGACAAGTTTCGTGGCGCCGACCAAGCCTGGCAGAAGTCGATGGATGCGTTCGACATCCTCAACGAGGTGGGTGTCGATTTCCTCATCCAGATGTCAGTATCCGAAATGAACTATAAAGAAATTCCCGACGTGATCGCCTTCGCCGAAAAAATCGGCGCGGTGGCGTTCAACCTGTACTTCCTGGTGTGTACCGGACGCGGCCAGGGCAATACCGACATCTCCAACGAAGCCTACGAAGAAGCGCTGAAAATTCTGTACGATCAGCAGATGAAGTACAAGGGCAAGCTGATGATCAATTCCAAGTGCGCCCCGCAGTACAAACGCGTGGTGTACGAGAACGATCCCGAATCCGTTTACCAGCGCACCTACTCCGGCGGCTGTCCGGCGGGAACGCATTATTCGCGTATCAGTCCGGAAGGCAACCTCACCCCCTGCCCGTTCATCGAAGAGTCGGTGGGCAATCTCAAAACCGACACCTTCAAGAACCTGTGGGAAACCGCGCCGCTGATGGTAAAACTGCGTGACCGCAAACAGCTCGAAGGCAAATGCGGAGCCTGCGAGTTCTCCGCGATGTGTTCCGGATGCAGGGCACGCGCCTTCGCCGACACTGGCAACTATATGGCCGAAGACAACTCGTGCGATTACGAACCCGGCAAGCACGGCGGCAAAGCCATCGAACTCAAAGTCGAAGATACTTTAGGATTAGAAGTAGAATACCGTCAGAAATGGACCGACGAAGCAAAATCGCGGCTGGACCGCATCCCCTCATTCGCACGCGGCATGGTGGTGCAGGGCATCGAGAAATTCGCCACCGAACGCGGCGTCGCCCTCATCGACGAACAAGTCGTGCAGAAATCCCGCGAGGAAATGATCACCAAACGCGGTGCCATGTTCCCCTTCCTCAAAAAATTCATCAACTCAGAAAAACTGGACGCGTAACCAGCGGGCCGCTGGACCCAAATCGGTAAAACCGAAAGCATTGTCATTCTGAGCGAAGTGAAGAATCGGTGTTTAAGTTGCCTGCGGGATACTCCGCCTTCCCCTTCTCCAAAAAAAAAGGGGGGGGGATAAAACCCTGCCGTCCAATTAAGTTTTTCGGCCGGGATAGTTTTCTTTTGGTTTACGGGAAGGCGTTTTGTATCTTAAAGTCGGATCTGTGTCCTTACTGCATTTATAATAATCGGTTCGACTGCCACCCCGGCCCACCACCTTGATATGATCGCGGCTGATCACTTCGTATTCTGAGTCATTCTCAATCGTTGTCAGTGGCCTGTAAGTGCCCGGCTCGAAGCATCCCCCCGGACCGCAAAAGGACACCGAGTATTTTCCCACTTCTCCGAACGGCTTGATTTGAAGTCCGAACGCATCCTTGCACTGGGACTTCCAAAACCCCGTGAAAGCACCCGGCTCGGCACCCAACGCAGAACCACTCCAAAAAACCATCACCAGAATCATCAATGTTCGCATCATCGCCTTCTCCTCATTCCTTACAATTATTCAAAGGTCATTCATCGCGCAAAGTTTACATAAATTGCCTCACCACTGTCTCTCTGGCATGCTGGTTTCCTGGAAGAAGGGGCTCACTTGGCTCATAAATTCTTCCTGCTTGGCGGTGCGGGTGCCTTCGCAGTCGGCGACCTTATCGAGCATGACGAGGGTGGAGGCTTTTTTCTCGTGATCGAATTTTTCGAGACTGGGTTTCAAAAAATCTTTCAGATTCTCGATGATTGTATCTTCGTCCTTCAACAGGAAACTGGAGGAGGATAACAGCTCGCGGGCTTTGTCTTCATCGAGATGGAATTCGATTTGGAACAGGTTGAGGATACATTCCTTCTGCTCGCGGGTGATCTCGCCTGAGCATTTGGCCATCACGTACAGGAGTCCCGCCACGGCCTCCATCGGGCGGTCGAGGGAGAAGGCGGGGTCGGCGTAATACTTCTTCTGCCATTTCCTGCGGCGGCTCCAGGCGAACGGATTCAACTTCCTGATATCCAGACCGGCATCCGATAACCGGCTCACCAGAATCAAAAGGGTGATGACCGAACCGAGAATTCCTAAAATAATATGCATCGTTAATTCCTTAGATATCCAAAGAGAGTGAAGTCGCCACTGTGGCTATCAAATTATTAAAAGAGTGCATTGCTATCGGTATATACAGAGACCGTGTTTTGACTTTAGCGATGCCCAGCAAGATACCCAACGTTCCGATTATTACCATTTGAAACATTTCGTACTGCATATGAATGGCGGCCCATGCGATGGACGTCACCAGCACCGCACCCGTGGACCCCATCCATGAATCGCGCAATCCTTCAAACAAAAATCCGCGAAAAAATAATTCTTCAGCCAACGGGGCGGCGATCACCAAAGCGATCCAGAACAACGGCAGGTATTCTGCCGTTTGGTAAGCTTTCGCCATCCAGTCGGTATCCGGCGGCTCCCACACCAGGCTCACCCCCTGCCAAGCGAATAAATAAATCAAAACGAAGACTGACCAGATCGCATAAATCTTGAATGGCATTTTTTTTATCGCGAGATACTCTTTCAGTGAAATCCCCTTGCGAAGCAAAACAAAGGCGGCGATGACCAACGAACCTATCCAAGCCGATACAATCACTCCCACTGAAAGGTAAAATCCATTACTGACAACCGACTCGACCAATTCCTCTTGATTGATCTCCGAGCCAACTCCGGTTTGAATGCCTACTATCAGCCCGATCGCAAAGCCCTGCGCACCCGCATAGATCACTACAATCACCACACTGAACGCGAGTGTCGCCCAGAATCCCCAGCGTGTTGCTACCGGTGGCGGCTCCACGGTGGGCTCATCTTCGATGGGTGCTGTCATGAACTGATTCAATGGGATATTCCTTTTAAGTTTTAAGCCGGCGTTGCTTCACCGGGAAACGCGGATTGCAAGATCACGCCGCCTTTTTATTGTTCCGCCGTTCTTTGATGCGTTTCAGTCGCGCTTGGGTGATCAGATCAATAATTTCCTGATTGCCCTGATAGATGGCGTAATCCTGAATCGCATGGTCACGAATCTTAAGCATGGGATCGGCCCCATGATCCAAAAGCATTCGCACAACTTCCACTTTCTCTAGCTTGATGGCAATACCAAGAGGAAGTTTCTCTGGACTAGCGGCTCTATTGGGATCCGCTCCAGCTTTAAGGAGCATCCGAACGAGCTCCTCGTCCTTATGAGCGATGAGGGCATAGCCAAGGGCTGTATCAAGATTTTCCGGCGATGCATTTGGATCGGCTTTATGCTTTAGAAGCAGGCGAACAATCTCGTTATTATGATCTACCACGGCCTGCATCAGGGAAGTCCTGTGGTCCTCAATTTTAAAATTGGGATCACCTCCGTGTTCCAGCAGTACCTTCGTGATTTCCATATTCTGTGTTTGCACCGCTTCCATCAAGGGAGTACTGGAATTTTTATGAGTCACATTGGGTTTCGCTCCCTTTTCCAACAACGCTTTGACAATCTCTATATTCTGGTTGGAAATCGCGACAAAGAGGGTTTGGGTTCCTCCCTTATGCTCAAAATTAGCATCCGCGCCCTTGGACAGGAGGTACAGCGCTGCCGAGGTATGGCCGTTCTTAACAGCACAGTACAGCGGATAGCAGCCGCTGTTGCTAAGAAGACTTATGTTTGATTTCCCCTCTTCAATCAGGATTTGAACGATCTCGCTGTCCCCGTGCCAGTCCTGCATCGCCGCCTGATGAAGCGGAGTATTACCCATAACACTTCGATGATTCGCATCCGCGCCGTTTTTTAAAAGCAAACGTACTGCCTCCGCCTGTTTGTATTCCGCGGCCACGCATAAAGGCGTACACTTATTCATCTGCCCGGCATCATCTGCTTTCGCACCGTTTTTCAAAAGCAGTTTCATCACTTCCAACTTTCCTCGGCGTGCGGCTTCATAAAGAGGAGTACCTCCCTTTTGCTCTCTCGCATCCACCGGTGCGCCCTGATCAATTAATTTCTGGACTGCGGCCACATCACCCGTGGCGGCGGCGCGGTGCAGGTCCGTCCAACCGGGACCATCCGCCTCTTGCATCCGTCTTTGATGATAGGCCAGGTCGGTTTCCGCTACCTCTGCCTCTTCCTTCTGGAGTGCGCTGACAGCGGCTTCTAACACCGCGACGCCGATATCGCACCCCGCCGTCGAAACAGCAAACACAATGAGACCGGTATAATAAAGCGGATTAAAATTGCGCATACGTCACCTCTTATCGTGTTGATTCGGAATATAAAAAGTCAATATTGCTAGTTTGGTATAGCTATAGATATAACAGGATTACAGCACATGTAAAGCTGATTGCTGGCTCTTTTGGGCGGGTTAAATACAAGTGACTTTAAATCAATGGCATGGGAGTGGTTTTATTTCTTGCCGTAGAGACTGCCCATGCGGAAGGTGGGGTCGGACCTTATAAATGCCGGTCGGGGTCCATGCGTTGGTGGAGGATGCGGACAATCTCGATGCCCTTCAAGGTGGGCCGGTAAAACACGATGTGCTTTCCGATGTCATATTTCCGGTAGCCTTCGCGGATGTCGTCACACGCCCGCCCCTTCTCTGGATGAATCGCCAGACTTTCGAATCCGCTGTTCAGGTCCAGAATATATGAGTCGGCTTGTTCTTCGCTCCAAGTGTCGAGGGTGTAATTCCAGATCGTTTCTAAATCCTGCAGGGCCTTCGGGCGAAGGTCAACCCTGGGCATGCTTTCTCTTTTTCTTCACGGAGGTCAGGAGTTTTTTTGCATCAAAACTTTTGGCAGGACCACTCTGTTCGCCTTCGATCAAGGCCGAGCGCAGGGCTTCGACCCGGGCTTCGTGTTCTTCCAGCATGCGGAGTCCTGCCCGGACCACTTCACTGACAGAACCGTAACGGCCTTCCTTCAACTGCTGACTCACGAACACGTTAAAATGTTCACCTAAGGCTATACTGGTATTTTTTGCCATAAAGACACCTTTCGAGAAATGACTGATTACCAATATTTATTATATATTGGTAAATGGTGGCTTGCAACCTACTTTCCCTGCCAATATTAAACTCACCAAAATAACAAAAAATATATTTCAGAAACTGAAAATAGAATAAATAGAGCTGCCACTCCCTTTAACATCCAGGCCAAACGCTTAGGGTTACCAGCCCAAAGCATAAGAAAAATGGAAATGAGCTCCAGTTCTCCAATCAAAATAATAGTAGGTAAATCCCAAGCTACTACCGTTATAATCATTGGGTTAAAAGCCCAAAACATAACAAAAGAAGCTACAAACACACTTATCCGTAAGGCAATAAATAAATAGCTTCGAGTAGTCATAAAGGGTTTTAACCTCAAAGAATCAGTCTTGCTCTTACTTTTTTCCGTAGAGACTGCCCATACGAAAGGTGGAGGAGTTGACGTTGGGGGCGTCCTCCGGCTGGGCCAGGGTGTTGGCCACTTCGTCGCGGTAGTTTTTCACTTTGCGAAAGAGGGGGTGGGTGATGTCGAGCTTGAGGTTGGTGAGCGCGGCGCTGAAGCTGTCGGCGCCCTCTGCCTTTACCTGGCAGACCAGTTCACCCGATTCGCTGTCTCGGAACACGTCGGAAACGGTGAGTTGGGTCTTCTTGTTGGCGTGCAGGCCCAACTCGCGCATCATCTCGACCACCGGCCCGTTACCGTAGGCCCGCAGTGGAAGATGCCTCTTGATTTCGATCAACAGCCCCTGACTCATAATCCCAACTCCCATCTCAGTTTGTGGAAAAGCCAAGCATATCATAAACAGAAGGAGGAATCCCCCCAGCCCCCCTCCTTGAAAAGGAGACCTTTGCGTAAGTACGGTTATCAGGAAAACCCAGATCCTTCGCTGGCGCTCAGGATGACAAATTGGATATTGCTGTCATTCTGAGGACCGAAGGGACGAAGAATCTGGGTTTTAATGCTCTAAAGCAGAAAGTCAACCGGGGCCCTTCGAGTTATGCAAAGATCTCCTTGAAAAGGAGGGGAAAGACTAATGCAAAGGTTTTAAAGTTCGCCCCGCGCGGAGCGGCGTCACGCTGGGTGGCGAACCGCCATAGGTAACTTTAAAGCCTCGGCTGGCGAAAGCACTCATTGATAGCGCATCAACACTCCAGCCAAATTGGGTCCAGCCTCACTCTGGCTCCGCTAACTTTTTTAGAATTAAGGAGTTTAAGGCTCTTGTGAGGTTATGCAGGCGTGATATAATTGACGCTTGGCAGTCCCGAAATGCTGGAAATCCGGGGGTTGGAGAGGTTGATTTGTTGACTTCGCACCGGGTTTCCGTATAATTCTTGGATTATCTTTAAATCGTTCATTTTCTAGGTGTTTCAGCCGATTTATGCTGGAAAAATTGAGGTTAAAATCAGAAAGCAGTCTGGAGCTCATCGGCGGCACCCCGCTGGTCAAGCTGAACCGTGTGATCCCTTCCAACGGCGCAAATATTTACGCCAAGTTGGAGTCGACCAATCCCGGCGGCAGTGTCAAGGATCGCATTGCGTTGGCGATGATCGAGGATGCCGAAAGCAAGGGCTTGCTCAAACCCGGCGCGACCATTATCGAGCCGACCAGCGGCAACACCGGAATCGGTCTCGCCCTGGTGGGTGCGTACAAAGGATACAAAGTCATCCTGGTGATGTCCGAGAACATGAGCATGGAGCGTCGTGTCCTACTGGAAAGTTACGGCGCCATAGTCGAGCTCAGCCGTGCCGAGTTCGGCATGCAGGGCACCATTGAACGGGCGGAGGAATTGGTCGCGGCCAATCCGGATTACTACATGCCACAACAGTTCAACAATCCGGCCAATCCGGAAGTCCATCGTCAGACCACAGGACCGGAGATCATCTCGGCGATGGAGGGTGATACGGTCGACGCATTCGTCGCGGGTATCGGCACAGGCGGCACGATCACCGGCACCGGCGAAGTTTTAAAAGAATATTTCGGTCACACTAAAATCATCGGCGTGGAGCCGGCGACCTCGGCGGTACTTTCGGGGATGGCACCCGGACCGCATAAAATACAGGGCATCGGCGCAGGATTTCAGCCGAAGGTACTCAACATGGCGATCGTCAACGAAATCCGTCCTGTTTCCGACGAAGACGCGTTTCAATACTCCCAGCGGTTGGCCAAGGAAGAAGGCCTACTGGTGGGCATCTCCTCCGGCGCGGCCGTGTGTGCCGCCCATCAGGCCGCGCAGGACCTGGGACCGGGAAAAAACGTGGTTGTTGTTCTGCCGGATACCGGAGAACGGTATTTCAGTTTTCATCAATATTTTTAATTTTCACCACAGGGAAGTTATGGGATTTGTAAAAGGCTTACGTTGTAAAGAGTGCGGAAAAGATTACGAAAAACTACCGATCCACGTATGTGAATTCTGCTTCGGACCATTGGAGGTGAATTACGATTACACCGCTATCGGCAAAGTGGTCACCCGGAAAAGTATTCAGGACGGTCCGCCTTCCATGTGGCGCTATAAAGAATTCATGCCGATCGACGAGGCACCCAAAGTCGGCCTTCATACCGGATTCACCCCGCTGGTGCGTGCCAAGAACCTGGGCAAGGCGCTGGGTCTGAAAAACCTGTACATCAAAAACGATTCCGTCAATCATCCGACCTTTTCGTTCAAGGACCGGGTCGTTGCAGTCGCCGTTTCCAAGGCGATCGAATTCGGTTTCGATACCGTGTCTTGCGCCTCTACCGGTAACCTGGCCAACTCGGTGGCCGCACACGCGGCGGAAGCGGGACTCAAAAGCTGTATCATTATTCCCGACGGGCTGGAAGCCGGCAAGATTCTCGGCACGCAGATTTACGGTTCACAGTTGATTGCCGTACACGGCAGTTACGACGACGTCAACCGCCTGTGCAGTGAGATCGGCGCCAACCATGATTGGGCTTTCGTCAACATCAACATCCGCCCTTACTATGGGGACGGTTCGAAATCCTACGGCTACGAAATTGCCGAGCAGTTGGGATGGAAAACTCCGGACAACGTGGTGGTTCCGGTGGCGGGTAGTTCGCTCATCACCAAAATCTACAAAGCCTTCCATGAGTTTGAAATGTTGGGATTGATCGGCAAAGTGAACACCAAAGTATTTGCGGCGCAGGCTACGGGATGTGCGCCGGTGACCACGGCAATCAAAAACGGTACGGACACGATTATACCGGTGAAACCGAATACCATCGCCAAGTCCATCGCCATCGGCAACCCGGCGGACGGCTATTACGGCGTCAAGACCGCCAAAGAAAGCGGCGGCTGGGGCGAGGATATATCCGACGAAGAAGTCGTGGAGTCCATGAAGCTACTGGCGGAAACCGAGGGCATTTTCACGGAAACGGCAGGCGGCGTGACCGTGGGCGTCACACAGAAATTGATCAAGCAGGGCCGCATCAAGCCGGACGAAACGACCGTCATCTGCATCACCGGCAACGGGCTTAAAACGCAAGAAGCGTTGACGGGTCAGTTCGCTCCACCGGCGGTCATTGATTGCAACATACAAAGTTTTGAAGATGAATTTGCCAACAGTTTAACGGTTTAAAGGAGAAAGCAACATGCCAGTCAAAGTGAGAATCCCCACGCCTCTGATGAAACTGACCAACAATCAGGCGGAGATTTCGGCAGAAGGCGAAACGATTGCCGATATATTGAACAATCTGGAAAGCCAGTTCGCGGGGATCAAGGAACGCATCTGCGAAGAAAATGGAGCCCCCAGACGGTTCATCAACATCTATCTCAATGAAGAAGACATCCGGTTTCTGGAAGGTGAAAAAACCCAGATCAAGGATGGCGACGAAATTTCCATCATCCCTGCCATTGCAGGTGGAGCCCGTTAAATGACCGATTTTACCGACGAGCAGATCGAACGCTACAGCCGCCACATCATCCTGCCGGAAGTGGGCGGGGTGGGCCAACGCAAAATGCTGGATGCGCGCGTTTTGATGATCGGTGCGGGCGGCCTGGGTTCGCCTGCGGCGTATTATCTCGCCGCCGCCGGAATCGGCCATCTCGGCATTGTGGATTTCGATACGGTTGACCTCAGCAACCTGCAGAGGCAGATCATCCACTCCACCGAGCGGATTGGTATGCTGAAAACCGAATCAGCCAAGAAAACCATCGCCGCGCTGAACCCGGACGTCAATGTCACCACTTATAACGAACGGATCAGTTCACAGAATATCAAGGAATTGTTCGAAGGCTACGACTACATCGTAGACGGCTCGGACAATTTTGCGACCCGGTTCCTGATCAATGACGCCTGCGTGTTGATGAACAAGATCAATATTCACGGCAGTATCTTCCGGTTCGAAGGACAGGCCACGGTCTTTCATCCTAAGAACGGCCCGTGTTACCGCTGTTTGTACCCGGAACCCCCGCCACCGGGATTGGTCCCGAATTGTCAGGAAGGCGGAGTGCTCGGCGTGTTAGCTGGAATCATCGGCAACATTCAAGCCGTGGAAACATTGAAACTGGTACTGGGCATCGGCGAATCGTTATCAGGCAAATTGCTCATCTACGATGCGCTGAACACAGAATTTCGGAAACTGAAACTCAAGCGGGACGTCAACTGTCCGGTCTGCGGAGACAACCCGACCATTAAAGAGTTGATCGATTACGAAGAATTTTGCGGAACGGCTTGATTAACCGTTTTCACATTCGTTTATAACTATAAGACCAATGGCGAATCCCTTAAACGTGTTTTGGCACTACAGGGAGATGTCTTAAGCTGATATGGGTCACATCAATCAAAACAATCTCGCGCCGGCTTGCCCGGTGATTGTGGATCAGTCGATTTTGAAAAAAATCGGCAATACCCCATTGATCCATCTTGAGAACATCAGTAAGCGTTACCCCAACGTTGAGATTTACGCCAAAGCCGAATGGCGCAATGCAGGCGGGTCTGTCAAATCCCGCCCTGCCCTGCAGATGATCGAAGACGGCGAAGCTTCCGGCAAACTCACCAAAGACAAGATCATCCTCGATTCCACCTCCGGCAATACCGGCATTGCCTACGCCCTGATTGGAAAAATCAAAGGCTATCAAGTCAAGCTGGTCATGCCCGCCAACGTCATCAAAGAGCGCAAAGGCGTGATGGCGGATTTTTACGGCGCGGAGATCGTCACTTCCAGTCCGTTTGAGGGTTCCGACGGCGCGATCATTCTAGCGAAGGAAATTTATGATAAGGATCCGGACAAGTATTTCATGCCGGACCAGTACAACAACGATTCCAACTGGCGCGCTCATTATCTGCACACCGCCGAGGAAATCTGGAAACAGACGGATGGCGAGATCACCCATTTCTGCGCAGGTATCGGTACCGGCGGCACCATCATGGGCAATACCCGGAAATTCCGCGAACTCAATCCCAAAATCCAATGCTATGCGGTTGAACCGGCGGAAGAACTACACGGCCTGGAAGGCCTCAAGCACATGGCTTCGTCCATCGTCCCCGGTATCTACGACGAATCAATTCTGGACGGAAAAATCAGTGTGGCCACTGAAGATGCTTACGACATGCTCGAAACTCTGGAAAAAGAAGAAGGCATTCTTGTCGGTCATTCCTCTGCCGCCGCCGTGATCGCCGCCATGGAGTTGGCAGGAAAGATTGATAAAGGCGTCGTCGTCACCATCTTCCCCGACAGTTGCGACACCACCTACATCAACTTCAACAAGTTCAAGGAATTCTACGAGTCCCAATCCCCAACCGCCCTGCCAAAGGCGGACAACTGATTCTCCGCATTTTTTCACGATAAGGTTTTCATGGGCCGCTTTCAGAAACATATCTTCATCTGCAACAACCAACGCAAAGAAGACGATCCACGCGGATGCTGTGCCTCACGCGGTTCACCCGAACTTCTGGACTATCTTAAAAAACGCGTCCACGACTGCGGCCTGAAAGGTAAAGTACGCATCAACAAGGCGGGATGCCTCGACGCCTGCGCGCAGGGACCGACCCTGGTCGTCTACCCCGACGACATCTGGTATGCACCCAAAACCAAAGACGACATGGAATCGATCCTCACCGAGCACATCCAAAACGACCGCATCGTCGAACGCCTGGTCATCCCATTCAAGAAAAAATAAGCCATCCCACGGTGGCAAGGGAACCGGTTCAATACATTCTTATGGCCCAAAATCTGAAATCTCTTTTGAAGAAAATCAATGAGTGTCGATTATGCGAAGACCATCTTCCTTTAGGTCCGAGACCTGTCCTTCAGGCTGATTCTCAAGCGACAATCCTGATTGCAGGTCAAGCTCCCGGACGCAAAGTACACGAGACGGGAATTCCGTTTAATGATGCCAGTGGGGATCGACTGCGGGATTGGATGGGGATTGATAAAAACATATTCTATGACGGTTCAAAGATCGCCCTTGTGCCCAGGGGGTTTTGCTATCCGGGCACTGGCACGTCGGGAGACCTGCCCCCCCGCCCCGAATGCGCTGAGGCCTGGCGTGAACAGCTTCTTTCAAACCTTCCAAAAATCGAACTTACTTTACTGGTTGGGCAATATAGCCAGAAATATCATCTGGGAACTTCTCGAAAAAAGAATTTAACCGAAACAGTAAAATTCTGGAAGGAATACTGGAAGAAGGGGTTATTGCCGCTTCCACACCCCAGCCCACGCAATAATAGATGGCTTCGGGACAATGCCTGGTTTGAGAAAGATATCTTGCCTGCCTTAAAAGCTAGAGTGCAAAAATTAATCTAAGAGGGTGCAATCGGGAAGAACTCATAGTCATCCCGTTCAAGAAAAAGTGAAATCCGCCGGAAGCTCAAACCTCTTCTTCGAGTTGGATAGTCTCCACTCGCACACGCGTGGTGCCTTGGGCATGGAAGCCGAGTTGTTTGGCGGCGGCGTAGCTGAGATCGATAATGCGCCGGCCGGAAGTGGCATTGTGGTCGCTGGGAAAGGGACCGCGATCGTTCACCCGCACGATCACTGAACGTCCGTTTTGCAGGTTGGTGACTTTCACGTTGGTGGGTAAAGGCAGATGCTTGTGCGCCGCCGATAATGCGTTGGGATTGAATGCTTCCCCGTTTGCGGTCATGTGACCATCTTTCTGGTTAAGCGTCTCGTCACCATACCAGGAAGCCACGCCGGTTTCCTTATACCCTTGGGCGCTGGCGACGGTCATGGGGTAATACATTTTACCTTTGACACGATAGGGAGAATTTTTGACACGACCCTGCCGGATGGCTTCTTTCACTGGTAGTCCGTCGATGGTCTCAATGTCATCGTTCATCAACGCCCATTCGACGGGCGCCTTCACAACATTAAAAGTAAACTTGCCGACATGGTACACGGCTTCGACCGTTCCAGTGGTCACGTAATAAATCCCCTTAACGGTTCCACTCACCACATCGTAGGTTCCCTCGATCACGACACACCCCGACAGGGAAAACGGGATCATAAAAAGGCACATCTGGTAACGAATCCATTTTTGCATGGCATACCCTATAAAACTATAACTTATTGAAAAATATAGATCAATATTCACCTAGATGCAACTTTTCGGCAGGTTTTATTATGGGCGGGGACTGGGATTCCGTTCGGAAAGTTCCATCTGAAGTTTGAGCAGATCGTAATAAATCCCCTTGTTTCGAAGAAGTTCTTTTCGGGTGCCAAACTCCTGAACCTTACCCTGTTTCAACACCAGCACCTTGTCCACGGTTTTTAAAGTGGATAAACGGTGCGCGATGACAATCGAAGTCCGCCCTTTCATCAGTTCCTGAATGGCGGTCTGGATCTGCCGCTCCGTTTCAGTGTCGACGTTGGAGGTCGCTTCGTCGAGAATAAGAATCCTCGGATCAAACGCAAGCGCCCGCGCGAACGAAAGCAATTGCCTCTGCCCCATGGATAAACTGCTCCCGCGCTCGATCAATTCCTGCTCATACTTGAACGGAAGATTGTTGATGAAGTGATGCGAGTGCACCGACTGTGCGACGGATTCCACTTCCTCCAGTCCCAACGACGTGTTGCCGAGTCGGATGTTGTCGATGATATTGCGCGAAAACAAAAAAACATCCTGCTGAACCAAGGCCATATGACGACGCACATCCTGTTTGTTCATCTCTTTCAGAGAGACACCGTCGATGCTGATTCGTCCCTTTTGAATATCATAAAATCGAAGCAGGGTATTGATGATGGTCGACTTGCCCGACCCTGTCGCACCGACGATGGCCAGGCTTTCGCCTTCTTTTAACGAGAAGCTCACATCCTTCAAAACATAGTCGTCCTTATTGTAGGCAAACCAGACATTTTCAAATTCGATATTACCTGCAATCCGGGACACAGCTTGCGGACGTTCCGGGTTGGGCAACTCTTCCGGTGTGTCCAGTAATTCGAATATCCGTTCGGAGGACGCCATCGCCGTTTGAATAATATTGAATTTTTCCGCCATATCGCGTATCGGTTCAAAAAACTTTTGGAGATACATGAGGAACGCCACCAGGACGCCCAGCAACACTTCCCCCTGAACCAACCGGCCGCCACCGTACCAGATCACCAAACCTATCCCGATGGCGCTGAAGACATCAATCGAAGGCAGATAAATCGAATTGTAATGCAGGGACCTCAAGTCTTCCTTGAGTTTATCCCGGTTAGTTTCCGCGAACTTTTGGTATTGCGCATTTTCCTGATTGAACAACTGGACCGTGGTCATTCCGGAGAGGTTTTCTTCCAACGTGGAATTGAGGGTGGTGATATGCGCGCGGTTTTTGCGAAGAGCATCCCGTGCCCGCACCCGATAGGCCTGCGTCGCCAGATATAGAAATGGAAATATCGCGCACACCATGAGCATCAATCTCCAGTCCAGCCAGGCCAGCATCAAAAATATTCCCACCAGCGTGAAGAGGTCGCTGAACACCAGGATGAGCCCTGAGGTCAGCATTTCATTCAACACTTCGACATCGTTGACCGTGCGGGTCATCATTTTACCGATAGGGTTTCGGTCAAAGAATTGAAAGGACATCTTGTGCAGGTGTGCAAACACTTGGGTTCGCAGATCGAACATCACCCTCTGGCCGATATACTGCATGGTCGTGTATTGCAGAAACTGAAAGACAAACGATATAGCCAGCACCGCAATGTATATGAGGGCAATTTGATCCAATCCCTCGTAGTGTCCGACACGGATGTAATCGTCAATCGCCACTTTAGTGAGGTAGGGACCGGCCAGTGCCAACATCGAAACCGCCAGCAACAACAACAAAGAAACGGCTACCCGGAAACGATACGGACGCAGATATCCTAGAATACGTTTAAACAAAGGCCAATCGTAGTATTTGTTCTCCAGGTTTTCTTTCGTCCCGCCCGTCATTGCAACAGAATCTCCATTTCCCTCGCCAAGGCCTGATTGGTGTACATCCGCTGGTACAGGCCTTCATTATTGATCAGCGTTTCGTGATTGCCACGCTCTACAATCTGACCGCGCTCCATCACCAGAACCTGATCGACCTGTCGGGTGATCGTTAAACGGTGCGTGATCAGTATCGTGGTGAGCGAGTGGGTGATCTGCTGAATGTTACTCAAGATAATCGCTTCGGTCTCAATATCGAGACTGGAAAAGGCGTCGTCCAGAATCAGGATTTTGGGGTTTCGGATCAGCGCACGCGCCAAGGCAATCCTTTGCTTCTGCCCGCCGGAAAGCGAAACGCCGCGTTCGCCGACCACCGTTTCCAATCCCTGCGGCCACCGCTCCAAATCCGGCGTCAGATGAACACAGCGCACGATCGCATTGATTTCTTCAACTGTGGCATCGCTCCGCCCCACAGCAATGTTGTTGCGAATACTGGTCGAAAATAAAAATGGTTCCTGATCCACAAAAGCGATGTGACGGCGCAATCGGTCCAGCGGTATTTCGTTGATCGGTAGGCCATCAATAAAAATCGAGGCGCCCTCCGCGTTAAACACTCTGGGAATCAATTGCGCCAGCGAGCTTTTCCCGGAACCAATCATTCCAATCAATGCCACCGTACTTCCCGCTTCGATTTTCAAATTGATGTGTTTCAGCACGGGAACGGCCTTGCCGGGATAACTGAAGGTTAGATCTTTAAACTCGATTTCCCCCTCAATGAGTTCCGTATATGCAGGCGAAACCTCCGTTAATAGAGATGATCGGGAATCGAAAATCTCCTGAATACGATCCATGGCGGCGAGACCCTTCTGCGTCAGGTTGATGACGTAACCGATAGCCATCATCGGCCACGACAACATCAACAGGTATCCATTGAAGGCGACAAAGGAACCGAGGGAGAAAACATTTTCCACCACCTCTCCCGATTGAATCGCCGTCTGATGGGCAATCACTTCCTTGCCGCCAACCCATAAGGTGATCAACGCCGCAATACCGATAGTCATCATCAGGGAAGGCGTAAACATACCGAACAGTTTCGCCAGCCCCATGTTTTTGGCAATGTGTTGTCGATTCAAATCATCGAACCGTTTCATCTCGTGTTCTTCCTGAACAAAAGCGTGAAGAACACGAATCCCCGCCAGATTTTCCTGGACCATGGAGGTGATCCTGGCAAGGTTTTCCTGAATGGCCGTGTGCCGGATGCCGATGGTTTTGATGAATCCGAAGAATAGGATTGAAAGCAATGGGAGCGGCAGTAAGGCGTACATCGTGAGGCGCGGATTGATAGTGATCATCAATGCAATGGCGGCGATGATCACGACCACCGCATCGAGGACCACCAGCAGGCCCAGACCGAGGAAATCCTTCACCGCGCGCAGGTCGTTGGTGGCGCGCGACATCAGGTCGCCCACTTTTTGATTCTGATAAAATGTTTTATCGAGGGATTGCAGGTGCAGGAACAGTTTGTTGAGAATATCGACTTCGACTTTTCGGGACGGGCCGAACAGGTATTTCCTCCACCCGAAGCGGGACACGCCCTGCCCGACCGCCGCCAGGAACAACAGACCGGCATACCAGGCCAATTCCGAACCAGATGGCTTGTGCGGCAGAAGATCGATGAAGTTTTTAAGAATCCAGGGAATGGCCAGGCCGATGAGGTCGGTTGCCAGAAGAGCGATGATCCCTATCGACATTTCCCATCGATAGGCCCACAGGTAGGGAATAAAAGCTTTAATGCGTTTCATGGCTCTATTGTACAGGTCAGCGTAGCACTGGGCCTAAAATACTTCTTCCAATATCCCCTGATATCAGCCTTCCAATGCCGTGGAGAGAAACATTACCAGTATCCCGACAAACAGAAGCACCAGGTTCAGGTTTTTATTATCGTCTTCCTCGTGAACCGTGGGCAACAGATCGCCGATGGATATATAGAGGAACGTTCCCGCAGAAATCCCCAGCGCGAATCCAATGATGTCGGTATTATCGAGTCCATTCATTACATTCATGGAAACCAATGCGCCGATGGGAGTCGCCAGTGCGAAGATAAACATGGAAGTCAGAATTTTCTTCCGGGAATACTCACCGCCCTTCACCAGAATACTGCTGAGCGCCAGTGCCGCCGGAAATTTGTGAATCGTCACCGCCAGCAGAATCACCATGCTGATGTTCAACATATTGCCCGCGCCGATCGCCACGCCATCGAGAATGCTGTGGAACCCGATACCGACATACGCGGCGACGCCGATTTTGTGGTAATCGCACGCCCCTTCTTCACAAGGATGCACCATGATGAATTTTTCCATCACATAGATACCCAGAAACCCGAGCATAATCGGGAAGCCCATTTTTCGGCCGAGGATGGGGGAAATTTCCGGCACCATGTGGAAGAACACCGCCCCCAGCAGAATCCCCGCACAAAAACTGATCAGCATGCGGAAGGTTTTCTGCGACCACGGCTTCAGGGTGGGAATCCATCCCCCCGCCATAGTGATGACGAAAATAAAAATTAGAAATAAATAGACGACCTGGTTATCCATAGACCTTCAATACCGGAGGAAGATAGCCCCTCCCCTTCTTCAAAATGAGACTATTGTTTAGCCATGTCACCCTGAGCCTGTCGAAGGGCGACACGGCACCATACTTTGACAGGCTCAGGGTGACACAGACAGGCAAAAGTGAGCCAGTATAGCTTATTTTAGTCCACCGATTGAATTATTTATTATTGCCTATTGAGATGGTTTCCGGGTCATTTGGTTTCCAAGTATCCGCCCAAAATATGAATTATTTCAACATTTCAATATCTCTAAGCCCTTTAGTCGTAACTGTTCTCCTTCACATTTCTGAAAAAGCTGTTACCCTTTTAAGAAGCAATTATTTCGGAAAATCCGGAATCATCCGACAACCTCAAGCGTTCCCTATTCCATGATCAGTGTCATTCTAGCCGGAGGCAGTGGCGAGCGGTTCTGGCCGCTCAGCCGCGAAAGCCACCCCAAACAACTCCTGAATATCGCAGGCGATCACAGCCTCATCCAGCAGACGGTGGAGCGCCTGCTACCGCTGACACCGATCGACCACATCTACATCATCACCAACGAGCAACACGCGTTTCAAACCCTCAGTCAACTGTCGATCTACGGGTTTGCACCCGATCATCTCATAGCCGAACCCGTTGGACGCAACACCGCACCGGCGGTTGCCCTGGCGGCGGAATTGTTTAAGGATCAACCCGACGAAATCATGGCAGTGTTCCCCGCCGATCACGTGGTGAGCGACCCCGCCGCCTTCCTCGATACCCTGCGCCAAGCCGAAGCGGCGGCGGAGCAAAACCATCTCGTCACGCTCGGCATCAAACCGACGCGCCCGGAGACGGGTTACGGCTATATCCTGAAAGGCGGCGATCTGGAAAACCTGGACAACGCCTTCAAGGTCGGACAGTTCACGGAAAAACCCGACCGCGAAACAGCGGAGCATTTTCTTAAACAGAAAAAATATTATTGGAACTGCGGTATCTTCGCGTGGAAAGTTTCAGCCATCCATAAAGAATTGCAACAGCATGCGCCGGAGGTCATCAAACCGCTGGCCGGCATCGAGAAACATCTGCAAAACGCCAAAGGCAAGTTCCCGTACCGTGTATTCGACAACAAGGGCAAGAAAGCTTTCGAGTCATTGCCGTCCATCTCCATCGACTACGCCGTCATGGAGCCCTCGAAAAATGCGGCGGTGGTGCCGACTTTCATGCCGTGGAACGACGTCGGCGCGTGGAATGCCTTGGATGACATTTCCAAGTCCGACAGCGACGGCAACGTGCTATCGAAAGACGTGTATCAGGTCGACTGCACCGGCACTCTCGTTAAATCGGACGGACGCCTGATCGGCGCGGTGGGACTCAAGGATATGATCGTGGTGGATACGCCGGACGCATTGTTGATCTGCCCGAAGGACCGGGCGCAGGACGTCAAACTGTTGGTGACGCAGTTGAAAGAGAAACAACGTCCGGAAACAAAACTCCACGCGACTGTCCAGAAACCGTGGGGCAGTTACACCACGCTCGACGAACGCGAAGGGTACCTGCTGAAGCGCATCGAGGTTCTGCCCGGCGAGAGCCTGAGCCTGCAATCGCACAAACACCGCGCCGAACACTGGCTGGTTGTTTCCGGCAAAGGTGAAGTCGAGTGCGACGACAAAAAGATGATCCTGAAGGCACGCGAGAGCACCGTCATCCCCAAAGGCGCGAAGCACCGCCTGGCCAATCCCGGCAAAAAGTTACTGATCCTCATCGAAACCCAGCTCGGCGACATCCTCGACGAAAACGACATCAAGCGTTATACCGATCTCTACGGACGGGCGTAAGAAAATATTTCAAAACATAGATTCTTCACTTCTTTCAGAATGACAAGATGAATATCTCTCTGTCATTCTGAGGAGCTGAAAGCGACGAAGAATCTGTGTTTCAATCCTGTAGTCCTGTCAAAATAAATCCACCTGTATCCTCCCCTTAGTAAGGGGAGGAGTATTTTAGGGCCAGCGTAACGCTGGCCTCCGGGCGTGGTCCGGTCATTTCATCAATTTCAAAAGATTACCGGCGGTGTAGGCGCGGATGACTTCCTGCGGGTCGTCGAGCATCTGGATGAGCAGTTGAAACGCTTCGGGTCCGCCCATCTGACCGGCGGCGCGGACCGCGGCGGTGCGCACGCGGACCTTGGAGTCTCCCAGGGCTTTCGCCAGCAGGCGCGTACGGTCGGGGATATCCACCTTACCGAGCACGCGCGCAGTGGAAGCGCGTACGGCGAAATCCTTATGATCCATCAACTCCGTGAAAACGTGATTGCATTCGGCGGACTGCAACCGGTGCATGGCCAGCGCGGCGGAGAGTTGCACCAGCGGGTCGGGGTCGGTGCAGATCAGTTTCACCTGCTTGGTCACAGCCCTGGGCGGCAGATAACCCAGCGCCAGCACGGCGTTACGCCGCACCGTGGGACTCTCGTGAAGGCTCAGCTTCACCAGCGGCCGGAACAGTTCCATATCCGCCCGGGAGCCGAGAGACTTCAAGCTGGCGGACAACACTTGTTCCTCATCGGATTCCAGCAAATCTTTCAATTGGCGTAGAGAGGCTTCATCGCCAATCTTGCCGAGGTAAGTGATGGCCTGAAAACGGTGTACGATGTCTCCGCTTTTGACGGCGCGGGTCAGTTCGATAAAATATTCGTCCTCCCCCAACCGCACCAGAGCATACGCCGCGGCAAGACGCACCATGCGGTCCGGTGCCTTGAGCAAAAGCTTAATGGTGTCAATCGATTCCGTATCGTTCAAATCCGCCAGAAGGTCGAGCGCAGTGCTTGTGACCCAGACATTGGAATCCTCCAACCGTTCGCGCCCCAGCGTTCTGGCTTTTTTCTTTGAGAGACTGGAAATGCCCTGCAAGGCAAACTGGCGGGTGGTGGGATAAAAGTCCTTCGCGCCTTTTTCGAGGAGCGGGATGAGCGCAGCATCTTCCGACTCCCCGACTGCCCGCGCGGCACCACTGCGAACAAACGCTTCCTCACTTTTTAAAGCCTGCTGAAGAATGGCGTAACACTGCTTCCGGATTTTGGTAACGACTTCCCCGGTGTTCACCGGGTTTTCAGCAACGGCGACTCCACACGCCAACCCAAAAACAAAAACCCATGCTAATGTGTGATTAATCTTCCAACGCATGCAGTAACATCTCTTTCTTAAAAGGTTGAGTCGCGTTCGCTTCGATTTCTTTCTGGTCCAGTACCCGGCGGTAGTGTTCCGCCGCCTGCTCATAAAGTCGGGCCTCTTCATGTTTGCCGCGGTTGTTGTAACCGATATTCAGAATCGAGCAGTTTTCGATAAGAGCCTCCAGCACCCAGGCGCGTTGCTGTGGACTGAGGGTGTCCACTTTCAGAATTTTTTCCAAGGCGTAAACACGGAACCGGTCCATGCCCCGAAATTTTTGCGACAACTGGTCGGCATGACCGCCGGTTTTGATGATGAGCTTTTCAGGAATGAAATCCACCGGGTAACGCGATGCCAGCCGTAACCAGAGATCGTAATCCTCACAGGCGGCCAACTCCGCATCGAATCCACCAATCGTTTCCAGAACCGAGGCACGCATCATGATGGACGATGGGCTGATGATACACAAGGGCAGACATTGCTGAAAAATATCCCCCGAATATTTGCGATGCTTGTTTTTCGGGTTCACCCGGACGCCGTTGCGAATCCAGATCTCATCCGTATAACAGGCCCGGCATTCGGGGTGAGTCTGCATCCAGTTCACTTGCACCTGCAGTTTGTTTTCGGCCCACCGGTCGTCCGAATCCAGAAAGCAAATCCACTCCCCCCGGGCCATTTCGATGCCCAGGTTCCGGGCGGCGGAAACACCCCGGTTATCTTCCCAACGATGGAACCGGACCTGCGGGAATTGCCGTAAGAGATCAGGCGTGCCATCGGTCGAGCCATCATCTACCACGATCACCTCGAAATTTTTGAACGTTTGATCCAGAACCGACTGCAGGGTTGCTTCCAGGCACCAGGCCCGGTTGAATGCCGGAATAATGACAGAAACTGCCGGATTTTCAGATTTTCGGGAGATTTCCATTGGGTTATAAAATTCAAAGGTTTCGGCGGCATCCGAGGGGTGTCGGAAGCTTCGAAATAGTGTATAATCAGTTGGTTTTACAAGGGTTTTCCGCTAGTCGTTACCGGTTATAAAACCCTTGACAAAGTAGCGATTTTCCCATATTAGTAACACCTTTGCGAACAAAATGTGGTTGAATTAGAGGTAGTCGCGACCTTGGTCCCGGTCGCCTGTGGAGCCCATGATTAAAAGTTTCACAAAGGGGGCACCCATGGAGAGTCACACTATGAATTATAAAGAAGTCACCCAGCTCTTCCGACCCGACCTCGAAAAAGTCGATCGGGCGCTGAAAGACAACTTCCTTTCCGATATCCCTATTGTTCCCGGAATCGGGGAATACATCATGAGTTCAGGCGGCAAGCGAATCCGGCCCCTGCTCATGCTCATTGGCGCGCGCCTGTGCGGCCTGGAATTGAACGATGCGCTCATCAAACACTGTTGCGTGATCGAAAATGTCCACGCCGCGACTCTCCTGCACGACGATGTGGTGGACGAAACCACTGTCCGTCGCGGTCGCCAAACCGTCAATTCCAAATGGGGCAACGATGCCAGCATTTTGGTCGGGGATTACCTGATCGCCCAATCGCTGACCCTGCTCTCCGATGATGTCAACCCCGCAATTTTCAAAGCCTTCTCCAAGGCGGCCAAGCTTCTGGTAGAGGGCGGCTTGCTGGAGTTTTCCAACGCGCGGGACATCCATGTCACCGAAAAACACTGTATGGATGTGATTTACCGAAAGACCGCATCCATCCTGTCATTGAGTTGCCAACTGGGTGGCTTGATCGCTGAGGCGGATCAAGAACAGGAAGAAGCTCTGCTGGCTTTCGGGGAACATTTCGGCATGGCGTTCCAACTGATGGACGACCTCATGGATTATGACAGCACACCGGAAAAGCTGGGAAAACCTGTGGGCAATGATTTTCAGGAGGGACATGTCACCTTGCCGCTCCATCACCTATACCATCATTCCAAAAACGGGCTGAAGCAGGAAATCGAGGAGTTTATCCAGAACGACAAACTGACGCGCAAGGAATTGGATTATATTCTGGACCGCATGCGTGGGGGCAAGGCTCTGGAGTACACTCTGGATCAAGCCCACAAACATATGGACCGCGCGAAAGAAGCCATCCAAACCACGACATTCCCCAAACCGGAATACAAAGCCGCACTACTCGCCGTCGCCGATTACATCGTCAGCCGCCACACCCTCTCCAAAGCCACGCTGGCAAACAGCACCCAGCTCTAAATATCTGATTTATATCCCATATCGGAATTTAGCGGTTGCGGATTCCGTGTCTTGGGCCTACCTTAAGGATATAGAGATCCTCTGCATGGAGGTCGGTATGGGAACCTTTCAACATCCTTATGTATCATTGGCGCAGGAATCGATTCATCATTACCTGAACTTCAGTAAAAAATTATCCTGCCCCAGCCCCCTTTCAACCGACCTGAATTCGCGCTCCGGTGCTTTTGTTTCGATCAAGAAACTGAGGCAACTGCGCGGGTGTATCGGCACATTGGAACCGTGCGAACCCAACCTGGCAATGGAGATCATCGAAAACGCTCTCAAGGCGGCTCTGCACGACCCCAGGTTCTCCCCCATTACTCCGGAAGAGCTACAGGACCTGACGTACTCCATCGACGTGGTGCGACCTCTGGAGAAGGTTCCCGATGCGTCTGCACTGGACCCCAAAATTTACGGTCTGGTGGTGCGAAGCAATGGCAAACAGGGGGTGTTACTGCCCGATCTGGAAGGGGTGGACTCAATCGAAGAACAAATCCAAATATGTCGGGCCAAGGGAAAAATTCCCGATGACGAGCCCATAGAAATATACCGGTTCAAGGTCGACCGGTTCCGCTGACATTCCGCACAAAAAAAGCAGGCCGGTAAAGTACCGACCTGCTTCATTGAACCTCAAATCAAAAAGAAACTATCCGACGTATGTCACCTTGCTCGCCGGGGTACGCGTATCCATGTTCTTGCCCCGGTTGGTGTGGTCGTCGATTTCCGCCGCACAACCGATCATCCGGCCGAACAGGAACGCCATAAAGCTGGCCCATTCAATATCTTCCTCTTTAATCGACCCCTTCTTGTAATCCGACCACAGCATCTTGAGCAGGATCACCGCGATGACGGCATCGACATTGACGCAGTACACGTTCTTCGTCACCTTGGCCTTGAACAGCCCTTCCACCAGGTGATGGTAGAAATCGAGGAACACGTTGTACAGCCCCTTGTCCTTGAACAGTTTGCTGACATACTCTTCACGCGGATCGACGTTGACGTCTTTGCCCTTGAACACTGGATGGTTGACGCAGGGAATCTTGGCATATTCCAGGTGGCCAAGACCTTTCTGCTCCTGTTTATAAGCGCCGTACCACTTGGCGTAATCCACCGCCAGCTTTTCCAGATCGACGCCATGTTTGGCATCGGCCGGATCTTTCAGTGCGGTGTCCTTGAACTGGTCGATCAGAAACGCCGCCGCTTCGTATCCGTTCCCGCCGTGGGCGAATCCGGTATGGGTCAGAAAACCGATAAAACCTTTGTTGACCTGAACCCGGTCCGGCTGTTCCGGACCGTCAGCACTGACCGCACCCTTGGAACCCTGAGCCGAAATGGTACCGGGACCGTTGGTGATAATCAGACCCAGCAGTACCTGGAACTCAAATAACTCCCCTTCCGAAGCATCCCGTCCCATCAGGGAAAGAAATGCAGTGCGGGTGAAGCTGTTGGTGAGCAGATCGTCGTTTTTGACTCCGCAAAAGCTGTCGGCGCCATGTTTGCCTTCCGGAGCCGCCACACCCACCATGGTGCTGTAGATCAGGCTGTACCAGGGAAGACGCACCAGCGTAGTCTTGGAAATCTTTTTAGACCGCAGACTCGGCCAGGCCAACGTGGCCCATACTGCCGCCACAATGGAGTCCATGGAAACGTGGCCCTTCTGTTCCTTGGCAAAATCCACCAGAAAATCGATGAAGACCGATTTACTCTTGGATTTACAAACATCCAGAACTTTCGCCGCTTTGGGATCTGCCGCCACACCCAGAAGAGCGTCTTTGTGACCCGAAGCACCTTTGACTAGAGACTTGTAATCGAACGTGCCTTCAGGATCGTTCAAGTCGGTCAACTTAAAAATATCGAGCAGAGCTTCTGCGGCATCCATCGCCTTTTGCGCTTTCTTTTTACCAATAATGGACACTGCCCCTGCCTGTACGGTGTTGGGAGAGTTGCCCGCCTCGCGAGAAGCCGTCGCCGCCGCCAATGCCGGTTGACCGTGGAGATTGACATAGGCGTTGAGCACGGCATTCGCCATCGACGTTCCTGAAGCGCTGGGGTAACTGTGAGTCAGCGCGAACACCAGGTTGTCCTCAAACGTTTTATTGGACGCGTCCAGAATGGAAACATTGTGAATCTGAGAAACCTGAGTCTTCGGGTCCATCTTGGAGGCACCACTGGCGTCTTTCAAAGTTTCACGACTGACCTGCGCACCGACCTGTTGTTTAAGCGCATCGATCTGCCCGTTGTAGGGATCGATGGCCTCCACCTGCTGAACATCCAACTCTTTGGGAAGGACAGCCCCGTTGTTATTGCCAAACCAGCATTTCAGGGACAAGTTGCCTCTCGGTTCGAAGTCCGGTTTCTTACCGTTCAACTTCATCACTGCGGTCAACGCTTCCGGAATGTGCGCAATGTTGGTGACCAGCGCGCCTTTCTTGGAGAACACCGGATTTTCAGGCGTATAAATATCCTTCACTCCAAAATAGTCCATGAACCATTTTTCCTTCGCCTCCGCATCGTCGCCGGAACCGGACAACGAGCCGGCATGTCCGCAAGACTTGGTCAGTTTGGCTTTCCAGCGTCCTACCACGCAGGCAATGATTGGCTTGTCGGATTTGAGGCCGTGTTCGTAATATCCGCCGGGCTCGCAGTACACGATAGAAGCCTGGGAGCGATCATCGTTATTGAACGCGTGAATAAATTCCTGGGGACCGTAGTGAATGTAAACATCCTTGCCGCTGGAAATGGAGGTGGTGGTGCCCCAACCCGCCGTCGACAGGTACACGGCAATGGTGGTCGTAAAGTTTCCGGAGTTGGAGAACAGCGCCACTGAACCCTTGATCAAAGATTCTTCCGGGTGGTTGCCTCCCAATGCTCCGCCGAGACGGACATGGTTCCAGGAATCGGCCACGCCCAGACAGTTACCGCCGAACAGATCGACGCCATTGGTCTGACAGATGGCGCGCATGACGCGTGAATCCTTGACCGATACTTTTTCCGTGAGGACAATGACCTTCTTCAGTTTCGGGTTACAGCGTACCGCTTCCGCAACACCATCTTTTACTCCGGATGGCGGCAGATACACGACTGCGGTATTGAACTCATGCCCGGCGGCCATGCCTTCCTGAATAGAATTGTATACAGGGATTTTCCCGGCTTTGGTCGACAGGGATTTTCCTGATTTACCGGGTCCGGTTCCGAACACAATATTCCCACCGGAATACTCATGACTGACCGGAGTGACGCCGGAACTCTCTTTTCCCAATATATTAAAAACAACGACTTTGTCATCCTTGGTCGCCAACTCGGACAATGAATTAACCCCTAAGTAATAAGGGAAACCTGCGACTCCTTCTTTATGCATGTGCCTGATCCTCCAGAATGGTGCTTTGCGATTCGAGTAAGTTTATTTGATATTCAAAGATTTCTTGATTTCTTCCTTGCCGCCGTTCTTCATCCAGCGATTGACTGCTCGCGCATAATTGATCACTTCCGACATGGCGCTGTCGTGACCGAAGAAGCGGTACGGTATTCCCAGCGAATCGAGCGTGTCGCGCAAGTACGCCATACCCCGGATCAGGTTGGGTCCGCCACGTCCCACCACTACAAACAGAGGCTGTGGACCGTGTTGCTGAAAATACCATTTGATACCATCGGCCATGGCGCGAAAGGTTTCGAAAATATCCGTATTATTCGCTTTACCACCGATGATGAACAGTACGTTCGACTGCGGTAGCCAGTATTTGAAGGTAATCTTGGAGATGTCGTTCATCTTGACATACGGAGGGTTGCCGCCGAAATCGGAAGATATGGTTGCGTCCTCACCCAGCAATTCGGTCACCATGGCATTGGCGCCACCGCCGAAGGTCGGCGCGGTAATCGTCCCCTCATCGTTGATGACGAACACGTCGCTCTGCCCCTGGTAGGTACGGAGTTGGTTGATCTCCTGTTCGAATTCCGAATCGTCGGAAGCGAACAAATCGTCCGGCAGATGCAGGCGTTTCCACGCCGGATCGTCTTGATCGAACGCACATTTAAAATCGCACGCCACCGGAGTGAGACGGCCACCGTTGTTGAACATGCGAATGGGATTGAGCTCCAGCATCAACATTCCGTAGTTGTTGTACAAGTCCCACAACTTAGGCAGATTCTGCACCAGCGGACTGATAATTTCTTTCGGCGCTCCGAGACTGTCCAAAGCGTTGGAGACATGAAATGATTTCAGGCCGGTCAACGGATCAAACGGTACCACTGCCAGCTTTTCCGGCGGCAGTTCTTCAATATCCACTCCGCCGTGATGGGTGATGGTCATGCAGGGTGTGCGGTACACGGTGCTGTCCGTAATCGAAAAATAGATTTCGTGATCCGCAGGCACGCCGCCTTCAAAGGTGACGCCGTTGGATTTGGTGATGCGGTTACCGTCCTGATGGGTTGCGAAATACAACCGCTCTTTTTCTTTGAGTGCGTCCTGGAGATTGTCGACCCGCCCGATCAAACCGGACTTGCCTTTCTTCCCGACGCCTCCCTTGAAAAACGGTTTGATGAATAGTTGCTTGTGTTTCTTGATCATTGCCTTGATTTCTTCGACGCTGGCTTCGGGTCCACGTACTTCAGACCGAGGGAACTCCACCAGGTCCAACAGCTTACGTCCCCATAACATACCGGTAATCTGCATTTCAGTTCTCCTGCCTTAAAAATTCTTTAAAATAATAATTATATTAATGAATACATGATCGTACTGGATGACTATTCGTACACAACAAGGACCAGAGGAAGTGACATCCTCTTACGCCTCATTGATTTTTCGGCTCAAGAGTGGGAACTCCAGATTGGAACGCACCATTCTATGAAAATTGACGGTTTTGTCAATCCCTTCTCAAAAAACTTCAAATATGGGCTTTTCAAGGATTCTTGCTGGCCAAGAAGTCTGAACGATAAGACTTCATTTACTCTGAACTGAGGATTCGCTTATATGGAATGAAAACCCTGCCTGGATGATTCGATTTCGGGAACGGATGAGGCCCCGGCGGGGGAGAATATGACCAATACACAGGTCATCACGGCATACCACAGGTGGGCTATAGGCCGGGCGGGAGTTGCGTGTTTTCGTCGGAGTAAATTTCTTTCAATTGCTCAGCGGTCAGGCCGTGCGCTTCACTCAAATCGGCACCGTGCAGATAAGCACCCGCGAGCCGCGTTCCTTTCAATTGAGCGCCTTTGAAATCGGCCATCATGAGGTCCGCCTCTTCAAAGTTGGCATTCTGGAGTTGCGCCCCGGCAAGATTTGAATCCTGCAAATTGGCGCCCCGGAAATCGGCCCCGCGCAGGTCGGCATCGTTGAGGCGCGCGCCCATCAGTTCCGCCTCCACCAGACAAGCGTCTTTCAGCACCGCCAGGCTCAGATCCACGCCATTCAGAATAGCGCGGTCGCCTTCCCGGCCTTTGGTGCGAAACCATAAAGCGTGATCTTCCAGAATTTTTTCGAGCATCAGTTTCTCCCACGGCAGGAAATCGCTCCGGGCTTTTTCGGAATCTGGGAAACCCTGGAGACATAGTACTCGTAGAGGGGAGCCGATTCAAATGAGGATTTGAAATAAAAAATGAAAGCGTAAAAAACGGCCCCAGATGTTCCGGGGCCGCCTGTTTTTGAATGTACGTCAATGATTAGCCGACTCTCTGCCAGGGAAGATCTTTTATCCTGACTTCCATTTTCACATGGTCTTCGCTGGAAGCCTGAGCGCTCTGGTTATCCGAGGACTCACTGCCTCCATTTTTATGGCTCTCGATTATCTTCCTGTTATCGTCAATAATCTTGGTCCAAACCGCGTGCCGGTCGATAGGCGGGTTTTCCGGTTCCGGGTCAGCCGCCCAGGCGTTGACTCCAGTCAGTGCGAAAACAAAAAATACAGCGGCAAATAAAGCGATTAGTTTTTTCATGGCGTTTCTCCTTATAAAACGGGTGACTAATTTGCCGACACGGTAAACAGCCCGATGATGTGTTTTGGGGCAAACGGTTTTAAAAGAAAATAACCATAAAAGTGAAAAACCCTGGCCCAACTTCAAGCCGCAGTACGTGCCGACCCCCAACAGATTTTCATACCTTCTCGCATAAAAAATAAAACCTTAAAAACGGGGAGGCAAGGTCTGGGGAAATTAATTTTCTTTAATTAATTCCAACGGGCGGGATGCAAATTGAAAATGAAAATCGTCCAGTCGGTTTTTTCCACTCCATCCAAAAAAAAGACCGGGACGCATGAGCGTCCCGGTCCCAGTTAATGGTTAATCAGAAAATGCGGTCACAACTTTTCCGCAAGTTCATGCTATCAGCTCTTTAGACAATGATAGCTTGCCCGGTCAGTCCGACTCAACACTCGGATCATCAATCCCAATCACGTCGTGAGTCTTCCCATCATCATCCACAGACTGGTCCATTTTTACATTGTCAATGGCCCCGGCTGTTTCTTCCTGGGATTTCTTCTCAATGGATTCGAACGGCCATACCGCAAACCTATCGAGCGCGGAACCACTTTCCTCAGTTGCTTCCATTGGCTCCAAAACTTGTGATGGATTCAAAGTAGGTTCCTCCATTGGAGGTTCAGCGGCATAAGCGGAACCCATAAATAAACTCAATACAAAGATACTGACAACACTCATTAATTTTTTCATTGAACAGGACTCCTAAAAAAAGAATTTTTTTGATGCCCCATAAAAATGAACGACTGATGTCGGTTGTTGGATACCCCAAACATTTTTCCAAGGATTCTCCAGACTGAACCGGGGTATGGCTTAGTCTCTTGACCTATCCCCAGACATCGATTTCATCTGATACAAATATAAGATGCCTGCACCCAAAAGCAAGGCCTTCCTCAAAATATTTATTCCTTATTTTTCATAGAGATAGGTCGGATTCTGGATGGGACTCGGGCGCTTACGCTTCGCCGATGCGCTGGACGCGATCGCCGCAGTCGTACTCGGTGTCGGAGCGCCATTTCAGGGTGATGTAATCCGGCAGGCGGGTAGTCCGGTCAATGTGCGCCGACTGCAACTGCTGGCAGGTGAGGTTGATCACGTAACTCATATCGGCGCCCTTCAGGTTGGCGTCAGTCATAGTGGCCTTGCTCACCGAGGCGCGATCAAATTGTGCCCCGGACAAGTTGGCACCCGTGAAATTAGTGGCAATACATTCCGCGCCGGAGAGGTCGGCATCGGACAAATCAGCGCCCGATAAATCCGCCGTGCTGAGCGGCGTCTTATGGAGTTTCGCTCCTCTCAAATTCGCGCCCGCCAGTTTGGCTTTTCTCATATTAGCCCCCGAAAGGTCACCACCGGAGAGGTCCGCCCCCTCCAGATGCTTGCCCATCAGGTTGGCCTTCTGCAAATCGTACTTCGACGACTCGGCCTGCTCGCGATCCATAGTATTTATCCCGGTTTGAATATCATGAGAGTGAAAATGGCGACCACCGCCGGGAAGGCAGCCACGCCGAGTAACGACCAGATGCGTTCGTATTTCCAGTAGATCGCAGGCAGGCGCTCTTTATCAGGGGCCTGCTCAGCCAGCGCTTTCATTTTATATTGCAGAATCGCCGCCGGAAGCCAGCACAACCCGGCGATCCCGAACAACACCAGCGACAGCCAGAGCCACAAGGTAGAAAATGGGTAGCCATTGATGCGCATCAGCCACACACCGGTCACCGGAAGAAGCACAAGCGGCGGCACGGTGAACAACCAGTCGGCAAGAATCACGTTGCGCATCACGAAGCGCATCACAGCGAGATTGCCCGTACGGTTCGCACGCGCCGCATAAAACGCACTCCCCAACCCCGTGCCCAGCAATAGCATCGCACTCAGAATATGCACCCACTTAAGATAGATATATATCATATGACCCACTGTATGCAACGGCTCACGGGATGTCAAACCCTCCCGGCGCAGTGGCAAAGCGCCCCGAACCCGTCTATAATCTTTCCTCAGGAACGACACTTTAATAATAATCCAACTCTTCTCAAATCATGCCTTCGTTTATTCTATATAGTGCCGCGGCGCTTGCCGAAATTGGCGGGTGCTTCGCCTTCTGGGCCTGGTTGCGATTGGGCCGAAGCGTTTACTGGGTGCTTCCCGGTGTGATCTCTTTGACAGTGTTTGCGCTGTTGCTTACCCGGATCGACTCCGTTTTTGCGGGCCGAACGTTTGCCGCTTATGGCGGCGTCTATATTGCGTCCTCGGTGCTGTGGTTGTGGGCGGTCGAAGGCCAGCGCCCGGACCGATGGGATGTGGCGGGATCGGTCATTTGCCTCCTCGGCGCGGCAATCATCTTATTCGGACCCCGGACACAGATTTAAAGCAACGACATTCAAATTTCGAACGCTGTATAGATAATGAAGGAATATTTATGGAAAGATTTACTAATGCTATAAAGATAGCAGTAGAAAATAAAAACTGGTATGGAGCATTGCCTGTGGCACTAACATTACCAGATATATGCGGTAGCATTGAATCGCCAGAGCAAGACTCAAAACCTAGATACGTGAACTGGTACAATAGATACATGCTAAAAAAATATACATCTTACTTAGGGCCCGATAGGGAGGAACATATATTTTTACGCGGGGAAGACTGTTACGCGTTACGTTGTTCTTATTTACATCAAGGAGGCTCAAACATAGAAAACCAAAGAGCTAGACAAGCACTAAGCGATTTTCTTTTTATAGATCCTCCTAAATCAGGTGGCCTGATGCATCTCAATCAGTTTAATAATGCTTTGCAGTTACAAGTTGATATATTTTGCCTAGACATGGCAAATTCAGTAGAGGAGTGGGCAAAAACTGAAGTACAAAATAACGAAGAATACCAAAATAGAATTAATAGTGAGCTCATTGTAATTCATGATGGGTCAAAAGGAGTAAGCTTTTAATCTACACAGTAGGCCTTCTTACCTGTTCCACGGTTCGAATTCCATGCGTTTTTCGTACCAGATGTGGGTGGTGGGTTGTGTGGCTGTGGCTTTGCCGGGCTTGGGACAGCCGTGATGCAGGACGATTTTGGTGGAGCCCACAATCCAGTCGTGGCTTTTATAATACGCGTTGGGATAGGTGAGATCCCGAGTTTCCATCTCTTTGCCGTGCGTCTCCCGGAAATCCTTTAATAAAGTATCGTAAACATCGGTCGCGCACTCTGCCTGCGGAGTGAGGGTCACCCGAACCGAGTGCAGTCCCATAGACGAAAAAAACTCCAGACGCACCTGAAAGGTTTTGCCCGGTAACAGTTCCACCGAAGGCAGGCCGAAGCGTTTGTCTCCCGCTGAGTCGACGAACGGTTCCGCGCCCTTTTGCAACGCCTGCGTCTTGGTCATCCGCCACTGAAACTGGTGCCAGCCTTTGGGATCGCTCCCCTTAAACGTTTTGGGCATGGCATCTTCAGCCGCTGATACGGGAGACGCGCAAAGTATCACCACTGCCCATATAAGGAAGAATTGCCACCGGCGATTCACCGGTCCCCTCCTTACCAAGGAGGGGATACAGGGGAGGTTATGAAAACCTCTACCGTGATTTTTGGTTCTATCCAGTGATCCAGTCAAAACCAACCCCACCTGTATCCTCCCCTTCGTAAGGGGAGGAGTATTAAATTTCCTATGGGCGTCACACCCAGTTAGGTCCAGCGTTACGCTGGTTATTCACAAAGGTCCTCGTCCCAGATGCGAATCAGTTCTTCCTTATCCTTGGCGGTGGATTGAGTTACAGGCTTCGGTTTTTCTTTGGCGCCCGATTCCGCCTTGCGGGTTTTGGATCGGGATTTTCTCTTGCTCTTCTTCCGCGAGTTCATCCCATCATTATACACCGGCTTAAAATAAGGAAGAAGCCCCCTGCCCCTCTTCGGATGGCGGTTTGGGCGGGAGGATATAGAGCGGTCTTCTATCGGGAGAGGCGGTCAATCCTTCCTTTCAGCAATATATGGCATAATGAGAGTCACTATGAGCCGCTCGCAGGATGTATCATTTGAAAAACTGGAAGACCTGTTTCGCAAAGCTCAACGCGGCGACAAGGAGGCTTACGCTCGGTTCCTGAAAGAGTTGTATCCGTTTGTGAAGCATAAAGTTCAGCAGAAACTGGGTGACCTGGTCGACTGCGACGACATCACGCAGGAGTGCCTGATCGGCATCCACCGTTCCATCGAAACCTATGATCCTGATAAAGACCTGAAACCGTGGGTCCTGGGCGTCATCAAACATAAACTGGCGGATTTTTTCCGGCACTGGGGCAGGCGCAATGAGGTCGATCTCGAAAAAAGGGATTTACCGGTCACAAAACCCGATCACGCGACGAATACTAAACAAGAGGGAACGGATAAGGTGTGGTCTTTGATCCACCAATTGCCGGAGCCTCAGCAGAGGGCGCTGACCCTGACGCTGGTCTCGGGTTTATCCACCCGGGAGGCGTCGCTTGAGGAAGGCGTCAGCGAAGCCGCGTTCCGCAAAAGAGTCTCGCGTGCCTACAAACAATTGCGCGACGTATTGAGCAAAGAACTGGAGAACGATTTTGGCGATTGATCCCAACAAATTTATCGATCACCTGGTAGCGGACCTGAAACCGACGCCGCCGTTGCGTTCACCCGAATTCAGAGCGGCCATATTCTTTTCATTTTTGGCCGTGGTTACCGCTCTGACGATATTGTGGGTTCATGAATACCGGCCCGGCTTCTGGACTCAATTGAACGAGCATTGGCGACTCCAAG
The DNA here is from genome assembly GCA_029261395.1 of Nitrospinaceae bacterium. Lineage (GTDB taxonomy): Bacteria > Nitrospinota > Nitrospinia > Nitrospinales > Nitrospinaceae > SZUA-226. The sequence goes on along the minus strand of JAJDBJ010000039.1, from coordinate 6,385 downwards.
TGGAAATCGTTTCGGGAATCGTGTTGACCCTTTCCACCTTTTATATCGTTTTCGCCTCCAGCATTCCGGGAGAGACGGTGAATCGCGGGGTACAGTTAACCTGCCTGGCATCATTTTTTGTTTTCGCCGGATCGCTCGGCATTGGATTTGGAACAGCGTCGCCCGAGGCGTCCATGCTGGGAGCCCGCCCCTTTTGCGAACTCGAAGTTTTGATTTATGGCGGCCTGTCCATGGCCGGACTGTTTTACTTGATCCGCAACGGGATCATCGTTTCCTATTCTTCGAAGAACCTGTTGTTGGGATTTTCAGCGGGTTTGATTTCTGCGCTCATCATGCAATTGGCCTGCATGTACGATCCATTGCACGGACTCCTGTTTCATTTTATTCCAGCACTACTTCTGGGTGCTTTGGGATGGTTACTCAGTGACCGGATCAAATTGTTTATGGTAAGAAAATCAAACGTAAGGACAAATTGAAATGACTCTGGTGTAAGGAGTTTTCCTTCACGGCGACTTTATCGGCAACTAAAATATGAGCCGGGGGATTTCCCGCACCATTGCAATATGTGGAGGTACTTCATGAAATTCAAGAAAAGCGACACCCCTTATTATATAATTCTGTTCGGCCTGATTGTGTTTGCGGTGATGATGTCTGCAAACGGTTTCAGTTCTTCTGACAAACAGAAAAATCTTACACAAAAGGTAGCCAAACCCATGCCGGAACATTTAGAGATCGCAACATTAGCCGGGGGTTGTTTCTGGTGTATGGAACCCCCCTTTGAACAATTGCCGGGAGTTTACAAAGTCATTTCCGGATATACCGGCGGCCCTGAAAAAGATCCCACCTACGAGCAGGTGGCGCATGGCATGACCGGACACACCGAGGCTGTTCAGGTGCATTACGATCCGGCGCAGATTTCCTACCCGGACATTCTGGAAGTATTGTGGCGGAACATCGACCCGACCGATGGCGGCGGACAGTTTGTCGATCGGGGAAGCCAATACCGCTCGGGAATTTTTTATCATAGCGACGAGCAGAAACAGCAGGCTCTCGATTCCAAAAAGAAACTGGAAGCGAGTAAACGGTTCGACCGGGCCATCGTCACCGAGATCACCCCGTTCAGCGCGTTTTATCCCGCCGAGGAGTATCATCAGGATTTTTACAAGAAGAGCACCTCGCACTACAAGGGATACCGCCGGGGTTCCGGCCGGGATATGTACATCGACAACACCTGGGGCCCGGATAAAGACTACTCTCCTGCAGGTATGGGTCAGGGGAGTGGAACGTTCACCAAACCCGACACGACTGAGCTGAAAAAAAAGCTGACCCCGCTCCAGTACAAGGTCACCCAGGAGGAAGGCACGGAGCCGCCCTTCAAGAATGAGCACTGGGATAATCATCAGGACGGCATTTATGTCGACATCGTTTCGGGTGAGCCGTTATTCAGCTCTAAGGACAAGTTCGATTCGAAAACCGGATGGCCGTCGTTCACCCGGCCTTTAGTCGAAGAGAACGTCTATTCCAAAACCGACAAATCCTTTTTCATGACCCGTGTCGAAGCCCGATCAAAGCAAGGAGAGTCGCATCTCGGTCATGTCTTCGAGGACGGCCCGGCACCGACGGGACTGCGCTATTGCATCAACTCTGCGTCTTTAAGGTTTGTGCCAGTGGAAAAGATGAAAGCCGAAGGCTACGGCGAGTTCCTCGACGGGTTTTAATCGGCGCACAGCTCCGCGAGGTCCGATTGTGGACGAGGCGAACTCTTTTTCCTTGTAAAACTTATCCTGCGCTTGTCGAAGCATGGCACCGTGCCCCCTTCGACAGGCTCAGGGTGACACAACTCCACTCTTCCCCACCGCTTGGGAGAATAGCGCGTCATGCGCTCTTGCAGGTTTTATCCAGAATGAAATAGAGTGGGCAGAACCCCGTCAATCCGCTTTGCAGAAGAACGACGCCCAGCACGCCCGGTACGAGTATCCATAACGGATCAACATAGTAGGCCAGCGCCGACCCCGCCGTCAGAACGGCCCCGACGATGCCATCGTGGAGTTTTCTTTTGGTATTCATGACAGTTTCCTCCTCATTCAAGGTTGGAAAGAATAGCGTAGGGTTTCAGCAACCCATCCTGTCATTATACTCCAAAAGAAAAGCAGGAAAGATCAACAACGCCAGGTGGGCTTGAGGCAAGGGCTGAAATTCGGAGCGATTGGAGAGCTGGGCGCTGTCCGGGCAACGACCTGGAGGCTCCGGTGCAGGGTCGTCTGACTGAAAGCGGGAGCGTAGTGAAGATGATACGAACCCTCCTGCAAAAACTCCAGATGCAGGAATCTCCCGGTGGGCAGTTCCGGCACAAAGAACACTTTCCGGCCGCTCCGCGCGCAAACAATCGTGACATTCAAATGAGCAAACCGGGTGGGGTTTCTAAGACACACCGGTCCCCTGACCGATATCCTTTCAGGTTCGCGCGCATCGGCTTTCTCGCCCAGAAACAGAACGTACGCATCGGCGGGATTCTCATCAGGCAGGATCTTTTCCAGAGAGAGGATGGTCGTCCAACTCCGGAAAGCGACAAAGCTGGGGTCGTGGAAAAATTGTGGAATGGGCGGCAGAAGTTCTTTTTCTCCCAGGCCATGCTGATGCGACATTCAAATCTCTCATAAAATTAATACATTCCTCTTCAACACGTTCGATTGTATTGAAACCGGAAGAACCAAGGTATCAGCGATAGCCTGAATCTCACCCCCTCCTTTATCTCACGAAAGATCAGTATTTACTGACCTCCCGCCAGATTTTGCAATTAATTGGTTTTCCGAATATAATCCCAGCGTGACGCTGACCAAGCAAGGCCTGGAGCTGATTTTGTCAATTCATGAAGATGCTACTGCAAAGTAATTTTTGCCAGCAGAATTTTTCAAATTACCTCCGTCGGCTCGCCAGTGTCACCCTGAGCTTGTCGAAGGGAAACCGCGTTAAAAAGGAGGAAGTCATGCTGGAATTGCTGAGCGATAAACCCGAAACGAGATACGGCATGCCAGCCGCCGACCAAATCCTTTTCAACCGGCACTATTCCGTCGGTTATTCCTACTACTTCCGGCAGGCTAAGTGGGCTTTGGAAATCGTGGACCCGGATAAGACCGACGTGGAGCGAGCGGACAATTTCCGTTCGGATTACCGCGTTCCGCAGATGTTTCGGGCCGATCTGGCCGATTACCAAAACTCGGGTTACGACCGGGGTCACCTGGTCGCCAGCGCCAATCAAAGAGAAGTGGAAATCCAAAACAGCGAGACTTTCCTGCTGTCCAATATGTCGCCGCAACACCCCGACCTGAACCGCAGGATATGGAAAAATTTAGAGGAGGCCGTAAGAGAGCTCAACGCCAAAAAGAATATCTATGAAACCTATGTACTCTGCGGGCCGGTATTCGATTTCAACAAAATTGTTGTGACAATCGGGTCGGAGGACAGCAACGGCGTCACCCTCCCCGTCCCTCACGCTTATTTCAAATCCATACTTACCGAAAATGATAGAGGCGCCCTGCACATGTGGTCCTTTCTCATCCCCAATAAGGCTTCAAACAAGCCCTTAATGGATTTCCGAGTCCCCACCACCCAGATAGAACGCTATTCAGGACTGTTGTTATGGGAACGTCTGGTGGGGTCAAAAATTGAGAAGGAAAAAAATAAAATCCGAAAAATGTGGTGAACTGAAACAACTTGCGGAGACATCATGGTCGCACGGGTATTGAGTGGAGCTATCAGTCGATTCTGAATAATAATTAAATGGAGATGCCTTAACAATGATTACTCTGCAATTACCTAATGACGAACAAGTATTGGCTACTGTTGGAAAAATATCCATTCGGCACGGCCAACTTGATTATTGTCTAAAGATGGTTATTAAAAGTATTTTGGGTCTTGCAATTACTGAAGCAATAGATGCGACCGACAATCAAGGTTCCTTTGAACTTCGAAAAAGAATCAGAAAACTCGCCAAGCAAAAGTTTAAGGAAGGCGAAATACTCGTAAAACTAGATGCCCTTCTAACCAGAGCCAAGAGAGCAACAGAAGATAGAAATCAAATTCTACACAGTTTGTGGGCATTTGAACTGGATGGCACACCAGTTATTCGCAACCGTGATCATTCATTTCAACCCATCCCAAATTTAACCCGGTTAAATGAATTAGCTGAAGAGATTTATACAATTACAACGGATCTCAATAACGCACGGTTAGAAGGATTTTTGAAAGAAGCCCTTTCTTAATCATGAGCGTGATACTTTAGAAAACACAAAGATTGACGGCTTAGGGGAGTGCAAACTCTGGTGCAGCGTCCTTCGGCAGCAAACCAACAAACTCCGAGCAAAATGGAGAAAGGAGGTAAGCTTATGAAGGTAAAAAATAATACAGAAGCTCCTCAGTCCAAAATAGACTGGTGTAGTTTATCCTTGGCAATTATGCATATGATTGTCTTAGTGTTGTCACTGACAGTACATCCAATCAAAACACATAACTCTACCAGGGCGCTGCCCTAAGCCATGAGTCAATTGGTATATAACATTTGGATTTCTAAATAAATTTGCCGCACCTAAAACTTTTACGGAGAAGCCATGGTTGCGCGGGTATTGAGCGGAGCGGTGCTGGGGATTGAGGATTATCTCGTGGAGGATAGAGGAGGACGTGCAGGAAGCGTAATCAATAATACTCAGATATTTATACAGCAAAGACCTTTTATCCCTTGTTGGCCTGGGTTATGACGTACCGATCACGGCCCTTTTCTTTGGCTTCATACAAAGCTTTATCTGCCAGTTTCAGGAGTACAGTCGTGTTATCTGACCCCGGAAAAGCGACACAAGCCCCCACGCTGACTGTCACTGGAATCAGGTCATTTGAAGTGTTCGCAGGGTTCATACGAATCACTTTAAATAATCTTTCCAGCGTATCAGAAAGATCCTGTTTTTCACATCCAGGCAGAATGATGAGAAACTCATCCCCTCCCCACCGGCTGACAACATCATAGGGTCGAAGAACTGAGAGAACCAAACGGACCACGTGCTTTATGACCTGGTCTCCTATATCTTGACCGTTTTCATCATTGATTTTTTTGAAATTGTCGATGTCCAGTATGGCCATTGAGATGGGAGTATTCTTACGTTTCATGCCCCCCAATTCGCGATCCAATAGCTTTTCTCCACCGCCTCTATTCCATAGCCTGCTGAGTGGATCAATCAGAGCCGCACGTTCGACTTCCTTAAGCTCCGCGAGCAGGCCCTGATGCGCCTCAGAAAGAGCCACCGCTTCCAGCTCCGATTGAACCATTAGGGACAGATCTTTAAGGACTGCAATATGATCTTCAGTAATCTCTCTGGGTTTTCTGTCAATCGCGCATAACGTGCCGATATAAAGATTTTCCCCAAGCTTCAGTGGGAAGCCTGCATAAAAACGAATATGAGGGTCACCTGTAACGAGAGGATTGTCTACAAACCGTGGGTCTTTTTGTGCATCAGGGATTATGAAAGGCTCCCCTTCTAATATGGCATGGGCACAAAAGGCGATATCTCTCGGTGTTTCACAAACATCAAGGCCTTGTACGGACTTAAACCACTGGCGTTTTTCATCGATGAGAGAAATAGCGGAAATCGGTACATCGAGAGAACGGCACACGATGCGCGTTATGCGATCAAAACGCTCCTCAATAGGAGTGTCTAGAATCCTCAGTTTCTTAAGGAGTCTCAAACGTTCTTTTTCATCCTCAGGACTTATCATTCAAACCCTTTCTATGGTATATCCGTGGAATCTTGATAAATGCTTTTTACAAAACTCGCCTTTATTTCACTTGACGCTGTTTGTGCGAAATCTTCCAGAATCTGTCTATCTGTGCCTGTGAGTTGTCTGGGCTTGGTATCATAGATGCACACAGCACCAATTCGGATGCCTTTCGCCAGGGTCAACGAAGCACCCGCATAAAAGCGAATGCAAGGATCGTTTTGCACGAGAGAACTGCCCTCGAATCTTTTGTCAGCAAAAGCATCCGGCACCACCAGTGTGTCTGTTTGTAATATAGTGTGGGCACAGAAAGATTCGTTCCTTGGGACTTCGATAATATCTGTGCCTTGTACGGATTTGAACCACTGACGGTCTTTGCCCACGATAGAAATCCCCGCAATAGGAACATCTAAAATCCGGCAAAGAAGCCGGGTAATGCGTTCGAAACGTTCTTCAATAGGTGAATATAAGATATTGAGGCTTTGCAAGAAGGCCAAACGCTTATCTTCATTATCCGGTATTTCCGGTAGTAACATATTTACTTCACGAGCTGAAAGCTTTCAAAAATCAGGAAATCTTCTTTTTTGAGGAATACTTCTTGCCAAGCCCACGACAAACACCC
>JAJDBJ010000038.1 GCA_029261395.1 Nitrospinaceae bacterium | reverse complement strand
CGCTTCCAGGTTCCAGCCGATCTGTTGCGCCGGGTTGTGGTGGTCGAGGATGGGGATCTTGCCGCCGCCGCTTTCGCGTAACGATTGCTCGAACGCGCCCGGCTCCACCACATCGTTGCCGAGATCGACGTTGCCGAACACCGCGGCGTAGCCCTGGAACTGTCCGGTGTCGGACACGTCGTTTAACTTGAACTCAAAAGAATGGTATTCCTTCATTAAAGGGACTCCCGGTGGGAATTCGTATAGTTGGAGTTTTTAAACCTAGATTCTTCGTCGCTATCGCTCCTCAGAATGACAAAGAGATGTTGATTGTCATCCTGAGCGTTAGCGAAGGATCTGGGTTTTCTGTGTTTTTACTTCTTGGAAGGTTGCGATAGAACGTCACCACCCGCCAGGGATTCATAGCCGACGAGCTGGCGTTGTTCGTTGAGGGTGAGGAAGCGGCTGTCGTTGACGCGTTGCCATAACGCGGTTTGATCTTCGGACAGGGCTTCGATGGCGTTGCGGTTGAAGTTGAGCGTCAAGCCGTCGCCGAAGCGCGGCGTCAGCCAGGTGTTGAGCGAATCGCGTAAGCGACTGAGCGCGGGGAGCACGACTTCGGTATAGAGAGCTTTGCGCGCTTCTTTGCGATTCTGGTAGGTGGCCGGAGTGAGGCCGATCAGTTCCGGCGGCAGGTTGTAGATCTGCGCGATCTGCAATGCGCTGAACTTGAGGCCGTCGATCCAGTCCATGTCTTTCGGCGAGGTGCCGATCTCTTTCCAGTCGATGTCCTCTTCCAGTAGCAAGGGCGACCGCGCATTGGTGACGCCCTGGACCTGTTCGCGCATTTCGGATTTGAGTCTGCCGTACTGTTCGTCGGTGAGGCGCTTCTTGGACACCAGCGCGCCGGAGGGCACCGCCGAGTTCTGGAGGAGGGCGGCGTTCCACCGGTCGCTGGCGTTGATCTTGTCCACCGGCAAAGCGGCGGCCTGCACCGGCGACAGGCCGTACCAGTCGTCCAGCGGATGAAACAGTTTGAGGTGCATGACCTGGTCGCGCGAAAACTTCACCGACTGACCCGCGACTTTGTACTCGTAGCCGCGGATGAAGTGGGTGGGATCGGGCAGGATCGCCATGCGGTCGGGTCGGAGGACGTAGAGCTCAGTCGGCGGCTTGTTGCGGCCGTTTGATGTGGGCCCGACCGCTTCCATGTACGCGTTGCCGGACAGGTAGAGATACGCCGTCAGGTTTTCGATCAGCTCGAAGCGGCCCTGGAACGGGTTGGGTCGGTCGATCAGTTTCAGCAGGGGGTGATCGGTGAGTTCCTTCTGCGTGCCGTCCGATTGCGTTTGGAACAACTGCCAGGGCACGCCGGCGGACGCCCCGGCGATTTCGCGGATGCAGGCGAACACGACGCTGTTGGTCATGTAGCCTTCGCGCGCGATCGATTCGTAATTGGCCTTCATGCCGAAGCCGTGCGGCAGGGGCATCATCACCGTGAGCGCGCGCGTCGCCGCGCTGACTTTTCGTTTGAACCAATTCTTTAGCTTCATGAGTTTCCCTGTTAAATGTTTGGTGTTTGGAAAAGTCTTTCCTAACGCGGCAATATTATCCCTCCCCTTTCCAAGGGGAGGGCTGGGTGGGGTAGGTTTTAAAGGTAAGGGGTATCATAACCTCCCCTGTATCCCCTCCTTGGTAAGGAGGGGAGCTAAAACATAGATCCTTTCCTTCGACAGGCTCAGGGTGACATTTAAGGAGGAATCCCCTGGTCCCTTTACAAGGGGGAGACGGCGAACCGTCGCCGGTAATTATAAAACACAGATCCTTCGTCGCCGATGGGCTCCTCAGGATGACAATCAACGTTTCTCTGTCATTCTGAGTGAAACGAAGTGGAGCGAAGAATCTATGTTTTGATTTTCAGGAATGCCGTGCAACGTTCTCACAAGGTAGGAGACCAAACAGGTGTGGAAACGGGGAAGGGTTTATTTGATGAGGGGTTAAGTAATTTGAAAAGGAGGGGAGGAAGGGTTTAAATATCTTAATTTAATGAATTCATGATTCCTGCATAGATAGATTGGGTGCATTGTAAAATAAATACAGAACTCGCCATCAATGTTGCAATGCTCAAGGAAAGTAATCTTTCTCCCTTTTTATTGGACCTAACCATTAGTCGAACACCCCACGCTCCTAAAACAAAGCTGAACACGGCGAGTAAGAAAAAGATGACAAAGAAACTACCATCTCCTTCAACTTCTAAAGAATTGAACAAGATAATAAATAAAACAATCGGTAATCCGGAAAACGCAAAATATATTTTCTTTTCCATAAATATATTCTTAGAAAGCATTCGTTACTAAATTATTTTAAGAACAAATCTCTCCAGTTACACCCACACCCTCTCACCTCAATTCCCGGAAGCGGGAGGAGCCATTCATTTCCGTAACTCTGCCGGTTGTTCCATCATCCACCAGGGGGTGTTGATGAATTTGGCACCATCGTCTTTGTTGTAGAAGTTGTGCATGGCGTCATGGGTGAAGTAACGCCAGAAGGCGTCCTTGTATTGCTTATCGAGAATCTTAAAGGCTCCGTTTTTCTCCTGCTCTTTCAGGAAGTCCCGATAAGCGTCCAGAGGCTCGGGTCCCGCCTGCTGAAAGATCACACGTCCCCCGTATTTTGCAAAGAGTGCCTTGTTGATTTTCCATTGCCTGACAAACGGCCGTGAACTTTGGCGTTTCAGCGGAAGCAATTGCGCCTCATTCCCCTGGGTCCGCTTCTTCATCTCTCGGGTCATTTTCAGAATGCGCTCTATCGTTTCCAGTTGGGATTGCTTTTCCTTCCGCTCGCGCTCGCTCAGGGTCGTAGTCTTTAACTCGGTCATCAACCGCTTCCTGTCTTGCTCGAACTTGATCTGGTTTTGCCGTCCCTTTTCCTCGGTCTTCAGGATGAACGTATCGATTTCCTCGATGGTTGCCATAATCTTGTGATCTTTTGCGAACCGCTCCAGGAGTGTTCCGAAAATGATGCCGCCGAGCTTATCCTTGTCTTTGGTCGTGATCTTCTTGCCGAGAACGGTCGCAATGACTTTATTGTTCGTTTCTCCGGTTGGTTGAGTTTGTGCATACGCGGTTCCCGCGACTAAACTCAGCATCAGCAATATTGCAATGGGCTTCATGGTTTCTTCCTTTTCTAAGATCGGGTTTCTGTTAAATGTTTATAAGAGAAGGAGAGCGCGACGACTCCCACGGCCACTAGAATAAATCCGAGAAGCTCAAGGATTAAGCTTTCCACGAATGTCGCGTTGTCTCTCAAGAGCAGGCCCGCAAGATAAAATAATACCGATGGCAAAAAGCACACGACGACGGTCAACCGCCATCCGTTGTCCTCGGTTATTCGCCAGGCCCATTGGGCGTTCACGGGTTGGTCCAGAGAGATGGCCGGGTACAGCACGCTGAGCCGGGAGAAAATGTACAGGACGGGAATGTAGAGCAGACTTAACCAAATCGGGATGGGTCTGGAGGACTCGACACTCCCTCCAACCTCTATGTCGTTAACAATTGTTGAAACGTATAAGCTATTTACCACAAAGGAAAACAGCAACCAGACAACCAGTATGACGAGCGACCATCCCAGATACTTGGACTCTCTTAGAGTCCACGTCCGCAGACCGTAATCCGGGACGCCGGGGTCGCCGAGGAGCACCAGCCGGTGACAGGTAATCGCGAACAGGCAATAAAGGGCCATTTTGATAAAGGCCTGGACAAATTTCAATGGATTGTCATTCGCGAGGGTAACGGCATGCTCCACGACCAGCAGGATCACTATCAGAACTGCCAGCGCACACAGCATCCGCGCCCGCTTGTCCCAGACAAACTGAAAGGCACCGCCTATTATCCTGAATACCGGTAGAGGTGTGGGGACTGTCGGGTGTTGATCCATGCCTTCAGGTTAAAGCCTCATGCCCGGAATGGCAATGATTGGCATTCGGAAAATGGCGGACAGGTGCAGACGTGCTGGACAGGGTGGGGAGGTCGGATTCGTCCCCCTCTGGCTGAGGGGCCGGGCGACTCCGGTCACAACGAGTGGGCGACAGTCACCTCGATTGCCGGGTGCAAAGACGCACCAAAGGTGGTAGAATTAATAAAATCAGTCACTAAGACAGGCCTACCTCGCAAGAAAGAACCCTTGAATCTCTCTCCAGGTTAAGACCCGTAATGCAAGGCTGACAACCGGTTTGCCGTTTGCGGGGGATGACGCAAGATCCAGCCAAGCGCTGGTCTCCGGCCCATATTAGTTCCGTGCGGCATCAAACTTAACCCGGCGAATATCAGACTTTTCCTTCCTGGCCCGTTGATTCAACGGATTTAATGGGTGAATGGAGGGAATATTCTGGCGCAATTTGTATCCCCCTTTTGGGGCGTGTTTGACCTTGACTTTAAAGGCCCCGCCGTTAATCTAAAAATACGAGGTCTTGATGATCTCATTGCGCTTACGACCCTGATTCGCGAGTCGATCGGGGTTGGGCATTCGCGAAAACCATGCTGAACCTGTCGTCCCACAACTCAGTTGTTGAGGGGCGATTTTTATAATAAATCACGTTATTAAGGATTATTGTCATGAAGAAGTTACTGTTCAGTTTGTTGCTCGTGTTGTCTTTTGCCGTGAATGCCCAGGCCCTGACCTCTGTCAAAGGCAGTGTTAACGTTTTACCCGAGCCGTTACCCGAATCCGCAGGACAGCTGATTTATGAAGAGATGGGATGCCCCTTGTGCCACGGGCACCAGGGCGGCGGTGATGGTTTCATGTCGGAAGGCCTGACGCCCAAGCCGAGAAATTTTACCGATTTCGAAGTGATGAGCCGGTTGTCGGACATGACGATGTTTCAATCCATTAAAAATGGAATTCCACAAACCGCCATGCCGGCGTGGAATCTGACGGACAACCAGGTTAATGATGTGATCGACTACATCAAAACGTTTCTGGCCGACAGCCAGACCACCATCGGTGTGTGCCTCAATGAGAAAAGAACCATCGACGTTCGCAACCTGAACCTGGACAAGAACTATGGAGTCGGTATTGACCGGCAACAGTTTTTAAGAGTGGCATCCAAAGGGGATCAGATTGTGATCGAACCCAAAGATATGAATGTCCTGCGTTATTTTAAAAAGACCCACAAGAAACTGATCCGGACGCATGTCACGTTGGCCGGTAAAGGGAAGAATGGAAACAACGCATTGATTGTAGTCAGAATCAGCGACTGTTTGAAATAATACCGTTCCAAAGCGCTGGGCCGTCTCCCTGATGGCCTGGCTGGATAGCCACATCTGCCCCTTCCGTTTCCGGTTTAACCTCCGGACGGGAGGGGTTTTATTTTTGGAAGTGGTGCGGAAGCTCTGAGATTCTATTGGGGGCACTGCGTAATCGGAGGAAAAGGGGGTAGGATCGCGGCGGTGGATGCTATAAAATGCCGATTATCGGACTTTTTTCCCAGGCAACTGCAATGCCCAATTCAAAATTGAAATATGTCCGTGCTTTGACGATTGCCGGGTCGGACAACAGCGGCGGCGCGGGGATTCAGGCGGACCTGAAAACCTTCAGCGCGCTGGGGTGCTATGGCATGTCGGTGATCACCGCCCTGACCGCCCAGAACACGCTGGGGGTGAGCGGCATCCAGGACATCCCGCCGCCGTTCGTCGCGCAACAGATCACAACCATCCTGGGCGACGTCGGAGTCGACGCGGTCAAGATCGGCATGCTGTTCAACGTGCCGGTCATTACACAGGTCGCCGAGTGCCTGCGCGCCCTGGACGCAACACCTATCGTGCTTGATCCGGTGATGTTCGCGAAAAGCGGTGACCGGTTGTTGCAGGAGGACGCGGTATCGGCCCTGCGCACGGATTTACTACCGATGGCAACGGTGCTGACACCGAACATCGCCGAGGCCGCCGCCCTGCTGGACCGCGCCATCGATTCTCCGGAAGATATGGAGAACGCGGCGCGGGACTTGTGTGCCCTCGGACCGCAGGCCGTGGTGGTCAAGGGCGGCAACCGGGCCGGGAACGACAGCGACGACTGCCTGTGCCTCGCGGGCGGGCCGGTGCACTGGCTGAAGCAGGAGCGCATCGCGACGAACAACGTGCACGGCACTGGCTGTACCTTTTCCTCCGCCATCGCCGCCTTTCTGGCGCGGGGCGTGTCGATTGAAGACGCGGTGCGGCAGGCCAAGGAGTACCTGACCGGGGCGCTGAAGGCCGGCGCGGAACTCACGCTGGGCAAAGGCAAGGGGCCGGTCCTGCATTTTCATCAACTCTGGAAACCGTAACGGGAGACAACATGTCGTTTTCTAAAACCGCCTGGGCGGCGATTGAACCTATATACCAATCCATCCTCGACCACCCCTTCAACCGCGAGCTGGCAGAGGGCACCCTGGCGAAGGAAAATTTTCAGTTCTATATGAAGCAGGATTCCCTGTACCTGGTGGAGTTCGCGCGCGCACTGGCGATTGCCGCGTCGAAGGCGCAGAATCCGGACGACCTGGTGCTCCTGCTCGATTTCTCGAAAGGCGCGATTGTCGCCGAACGCGGCCTGCACGAGTTTTATTTCGCGCATTACGGGATCACGCTCGACGTCGACCGCGCGCCGGGGTGTTTCAGCTACACCAATTTCCTGATCGCCACCGCCACTCATGGCGGATATGAGGAAGCGCTCGGCGCCTTACTCCCCTGCTTCTGGATCTATCAGGAGGTGGGCCTGCACATCCACAAGAACGCGAAACCGGACAATCCTTACCAGAAGTGGATCGACACTTATTCCGGGCAGGAGTTTCAGGATGTGGTGCAGAGCGCCATCGACCTGACCGACCGCGTCGCCGCCCGCGCGAGTAAAGAGCAGGTGGCGCGCATGCAGGAAGCGTTTGTGATGTCCACCCGCCTGGAATGGATGTTCTGGGACAGCGCCTACCGCATCGAAAAGTGGCAACCGTGAGCGCTGTCTACGAAAAGCCGCCGGTGACGCACAATGATGACGGCGACCTGCGCCAAGTGGGATTTGAAATCGAGTTCGGTGCGGAAAACTGCGGCGAGGCGGCGCGCAGGGTGGCGGAGCTGTACGGCGGTCAACTCCATCGAATCAATCCGCATTACTACAAGGTCGAGGACACCCGCTTCGGCACGTTCGTGATCGAGCTGGACACGCAGATCGTGCCGTCAGGACCACTGCACGAACCGGAGGGCACGGACGCTTACGACAACGAAATCGAACTGTTTCTGAAAAAAGACGCACCGGAATTTTTCTACGAGTGGCTGGGCGACCTCAGCAAAGCCGTGGTGCCTTATGAAGTGGTCACGCCGCCGATTGCCATCGACCAACTGAGCGAACTGGACCGGCTGATCGACGGACTCCGCAAGCTGGGCGCGAAGGGGACGGACGAGTCGGTGGTGTACGCCTTCGGCGTGCACATCAATCCCGAAGCGCCGTCGCTGAAGGTGGAGTCGGTGCTCAATCACCTGCGCGCGTTTCTGCTGTTGAGCGACTGGTTGCACTTGATGATGGACATCGACTTCACGCGCTGGCTGTCGCCCTACATCAATAAATTTCCAAGAGACTACGTTAAGAAGGTGGTCGATCCGGAGTACGCGCCCGGCATGGATGCGTTCATCGACGATTACATTGCCGCCAACCCGACGCGCAACCGCGAGCTGGACCTGCTACCGCTACTCATGCATATCGATGAAGAACGCGTGCGCGGGCGGCTCGACGACGGCCTGACCTCATCGCGCCCCACCTACCATTACCGCCTGCCGGACTGCCGCCTGAACGACGCCGGCTGGAGCCTGGGCCGGGAATGGAATTTCTGGGTACAGGTAGAACGCCTGGCCGCCGATCCCGAACGGCTGGCAAGCTGGGGCCGGGATTATATCGAACATTTCGACCCGCTCATCCCCGGCGACTGGGCCAAAATCATCCGATCGCGACTGTAATCTCCCGAAAAAAGTAAGAGCCCAGCCAGATCAATATATGCTTCTCTATATATTATATTTTTATTATATGCTTTAACATATATTTGAAATGCTATTAAAGCTGGAACATGAATCTCTATTGTCTTTTAAATAGCCATCCGACTTTATCCTGAGGTTTGGGATATTCGTTGCAGGCATCCACGAAAGAGGAGAGATATAATTAATCTTATTACTTTGATCCAATGTCACTAAATATTTAACGCCTTTTTCTTCCACCTCATAAGAATCACTAAGCTGCGAAGAAGTGATCATTAACTTTTCTCCGGTAGGTCGTGATCCCTCTGGAAGGCTATCACCCAATTCCAACGAGTACACCTGATTTGAAAATATTAGAAGACTAAACACGCAGATACTGATTGCACGCATGATTTACCTTTCATCCAAGGTAAGGTTCTGAAAATAAACCGGCCCTGATCTCTCTTCTTCTCTCTCAGGTTAAGGCCCGGAAGCGGGAGGGGCAAGAGGTTTTCAGACGGACAGGATGCGTACCCGCGGACCGAAGGTGTTGTGGTGGGTGATGAGGCTGAAGACCATTTCGAGGGCGTCGGGTCCGTCGTCGTGATCGGTTTTGGGGAAGTAGCGGAGCTATCCGGGTCAAATCACAGGATTGATTTATTTTTTTACGGATTTAAAAGCTCCCCCTCAGGAGATACCCGGATTCCGGTAGGGCCAAGAAACTCTATGAATGTCACATATGTGATTTCCTTCCTGGTCGTCCATTTCATTGCTTTATTTCCCAAATAACCCGCCAGGGCCATTGTCTTGTCGGGAAAAATAAGCCACTTGGAAAATCCCTTCATTTCCTCAGAAACAATAATAAGAACCACTTCCTCCGAATAAGGATAGTTCTGGTTCATCCATTCGCCATTCGGTAGCTCATGAAACCATTGCATAATTTCAGAATATTGACTCTGCGTAAGAGAGAGACCTTTTTCATACTCAATAGAAAATAAATAAAAAGGATGCTCCCTGATATATTGAGCCAGCCACGGTACCGTTAAGACCTTGTCCCCTATTTTCTTTATTGCTTCAGGAAAATAGTCCCCAAGGTTGGGTTTTCCGTTTTCAATCACAGTTGAATAATTAACCGCAAGGTTAGAAGGCCATTTTTGATGGTTTAGTTTAGCAGTCCACTGATCGTCTTTCCCGGTATATTCTTTGGTTCGAATATAACTTTCTAAAATCCTGAATTCCTGCTTGATAGAGGATACTTCATCTCCAAGTGTTTTTAGTGATCTGAGAGTTTTACTCAAATCACTATGCCAGGGTTTTCTTATATCGCCCTTCCAAACGATCTGTTCAATCGCCTTTGCAAGGTCCACATGGACCCTGTAATGGTTGGCGCATTTTGGATGCAGTAATTTCCCTAGAGCCTTACTGATTTCAACATTGTAATTTGTAATCGTCTTGTTATTTTTTTCTATGGTCCATGGAACCATGTACATATGTTTTGCGATTGAACTCAGCTTAATGGTCTCGCCATTATCGAATAGAATTTCGACGGTTATTGAAGGATCGTCATGCCACCATACTGAATCAAAATAATATTTGAGCCTTCTATGAGTAAACTCTAAATCCGTTAATCTCTTGAGATGGTAGGACTTATAAAACTCCACGTCAGGGATATCCTGAATGGAATAATTCTTGGTATCAGTATCAATTTTCCGTTTTGCAAGGGGTACCAGCCACTCTTTGGTGATGCCTAATTGACGGAGATCAAGCTTTTCATAGGGTGGGGCATTTATTGTGTCAACAAATTCCTCCACACTTTTGCTGCTAATCGTGATGGAGGAAACATCCAACACCTGCTTTGTATGTTCCAGGGAGTGTTGATAGTTTTTCTCTTGCGCCGGGTCCAGAGTTTGTTTATTTCTAATGATATCCAACACAGCCAATTGGGGTTTATATCCATTTGCAGTGCGACGGATTTCATAATCGCAGGCTTCTTTACCCTGGTGAAATCTATGCGATATCGATTTTATTTTTATGGTTTCAACCGTGGCCCCATAAGCTTTATCAGCGGAATTAGAATTAAGAAAGAGTACTAAAGGTAGCAACAGGTAAATTATCTTTGCACCTATCAAAACAAAACTTGTTTCATTTTTCCGATTACGTCTATACATCGTTAGTCACCTATTTTTGTCCCGACAGATATTTGATCCAGAGTCTTTTCAATAATCCCGTATATACTTTTACCCTCTCAGGTTAAAGTGGGATGTCCAATAGGGCAAGGAGTTTTCACACGGCCAGGCTGCGAATTCGCGGCCCGAAGGTGGTGTGGTGGGTGATGAGGCTGAAGACCATTTCGAGGGCGTCGGGGCCGTCGTCGTGATCGGCTTTGGGGAAGTAGCGGAGCTGGTCGATGAGTTGCGTCTGCCCGCGCCGGAACCGGATGATCCCGTTCTTGATGTGCGGTTGCATCTTCGAGATGCGCAGGACTTTATCGGTATTGGGCCGGATGCCCTCGACCGGCAGGTAGAGTCCGCGTTTCGCGCTTTCCTTGATGACTAAATCCTTGAACAGTTCCTGAAACTGGATCTCCTCGATCCCCGTCAGTGTGAACCGGTATTTCTTATGCAACGCGAACAGGTCTTCCATGATGGCATCGGGCGGACGTTTTCTAATATCGGCCTCCAGCACATCGACGTAGCCTTCGGTATCGACTGCCGCCACGATGATGGCCGACGGGTCGGCGCCCTTTGACTGCTTGCCGAGTGACGGATCGACCGCGCAATAAATCCCCCGGTAATAGTTCCATTCCAGGTTACGCACAACGCGCTCGTCGTCCAGAAACTGAAACCACTCTTCGCGGAACAGGCAGTCGTCGGGATTCACCGGCTCGTTCTGTTTCTCCGAATCGAAGAAGGCGGGTCCATCCGACACGCGCATCTTCATCAGGTAATAATAATCCTCCACCTCCGGCCACAGGACGTCACAGCCGTCGAGCATTGCCAGTTTATGCTTCATGAAGAACCGGTCCGCCTGGTCCTCTTTGTGGGTGGTGTAAAGGCCTTGCCACTTTTCCCATAAGGGAGAGGCGGACCCTTGTTGGATGGCCTGCCATTTGCGTCCATCCCAGCCGGGACGTTTCAGCAATTGCGCCAGCAGGGAATCGTAATGCAGGATGGTGCCGACGACGACCGTCACCGTTTTGCGACTGCCGATTTTCATCAGCGCCTTGAAAAACCATTCGCGGTCTTTCGCGCGCTGTTGCGGCGAGTCGATGTTCTCGTCGCCTTCGAGGTCGTCGCACACGATGAGATCGGGACGCACAGGGCCGTGACGCGCCCCGCGCATGGCTTTGCGTTTGCCCCAGCATTTGATGCGAACGTTGTTGCGGGTGATGGCCTGCCCCGATTTCCAGATGCGGCCCTCGCCGCAGGCCTCGGGAAAGTCTTCACGCAATCGTTCATTGGCATCGAGTTCGGCCTTGATGAATTCGAGGAAGTCCGCCGCCTGCTCAGAGGTGTCGGATACCAGTCCGATGAATTTCCGCTTCTCGCTAACGATGCACCACAGCGGTAAAATCAAAGAGGCAATAGTCGACTTGGCATGACCCCGCGGCGCGGCCTGCGCCGTCCGGAGGGCCGGACTGCCAATATTCCCAATGGAGTCCTCTGCCGTCTGAAACGGTTCGCGAGATCTTTCCTCTAGTTCAGATGACAAAGTGGTCTGGAGGGCCGGGTCCGCAATGGCGGACTGCAAAGCCCGGGAGGCCGGACTGCCAATTTTTTGAGACGCATCAATCGCCGCCTGGAAGGTTGCGTAAAAATGCAGATGCATTTTCGACGGCGGGGCGGTCAGGTAATGCGGGAAGTAGGTTTCGGCGAAGAATTTTAGATCCTTGTGCGCACGCTTTTTTCGTTTTTCGTTTTGCTTTGCCGTGCTTTTGCCGAAGGGAGTGACTTCCCGTGCGATGAGTCTGCGGATGTCGTCGTAGCCGTTGGCCAGTTTGGATATGCTTTTGAATCCTGCCACGTTGTTTTCACCTTATTGCCGATGTCTTCCAGATGGTCGCCGATGAACTGCGCCGCCTCGTCCGCCCCTTTATGAAGCAGAAAGTTGACCACCCCTTTCAGGGCGTCGACCAGCAGTTGATCGCGGTCGACGGCCTGCTCTTGCATCATGGTTTTGCGGATGTCGAGGATATGGCCGGTGTACATGCCGTGAATGCGGTGCAGTTGAATATCTTCCGGCGAGATTTTGAGGACGTCCTGCACCGCCTGTTTGGCGGCGACCATTTCCTCCATCAATTGCTGGAGGGCCTCCTCCCCGGAGGGGGAACTTGTTGACCGTTGCTTTGAGTCGTCATTCATTGAGCACAAGCGGGGAATCGCCGCTGATAACTTGCTTGCCGTTGACGGTCGGCGTAGACCGCTGGGCGCAATTTAAGAGAAACTGGCAATTGTCATTCTGAGCGCCAGCGAAGAATCTGTGTTTAGATTTTGGATATGGGGGCTGTCAGTCATGCGGAGGGGGACGGAACGCGCCGTTACGGTGCACTGTCCGGTTGAGTTGGTGGATGAGTTTGAAGATGCGTCCGATGGAGCTTTCGGTTTTACCGACGGTGCGGTAGAACCCTTCCTTGGACACGAACTGCTCGTACAGGTACTTCTGATCGGCCAGGCGCGAGGCTTCCAGTTTTTCAAGGTCACGTTCCAGCTTGTCGATGCGTTTTTCCAGTTCCCAACTGCGTTGATCGATCTTGTGTTTGAGTTCCTTCTTGAGATCGATAAAGTGCTGAGAGCTTTCAGCGATGAGGCGCTTGACCAGCCAGCCGATCACCCACACGCCGATCATCAGCAGTAAAGTGATGAAGGGCGTCACCGCCCGAAATATTTCCAGAGTAATCACACTGCCTCTTTTTTTGTAGTTGCTCGATTGATCGGCGGCGAATCGCCGCTGATAACTTTATAGCTCCGAATTGCACTCAAAGACCATCGATCACCGTTAACCGATAGCAAGTTTCCTCTCCCCGTGAGGGGAGAGGAATATTAGAAGCTTTCCCTCCTTACGAAGGAGAGCTTTGCATAAGCGGTTTTTTGATATTGTAGTTGCCTCATTCATGAGGCATGAATTTAAAACATAGATTCTTCGTCGGCTCCACCTCCTCAGAATGACAATGAACGTCTCTCTGTCATTCTGAGCGCCAGCATGACGCTGGACTCAATTTCTGTATTGCGCTCAACGATCATCGCCAGTCGTTAACGTTAAGCCAGTTCCCCTCCGGGGAGG
>JAJDBJ010000037.1 GCA_029261395.1 Nitrospinaceae bacterium | reverse complement strand
ACCGATATCCCCAAGGGGCCGGAAGCTCTGATTGGGCGAGTGGACTGGGCCAGCAAGTACTGGATGCTCACCGAATTCATGAAGTCGGAAAATGTGGGGTGGCAGGACCCCTGGATCAAGAGTCTTGATCTGGAGTTTCATAATCTCAATAAAGCACACGGGCTGTATTGGGGACTGGAAGCAAGCGGAGACGCCTACCGCAAAACTTCCGATGAAGCCATTCTGTTCGCGCAGTCCAATGCCCCCAAGGGCACCCGCGCCGATGGTCGAGGCGAACTGGTGAAAACGTTGTTGAAATCACAAACCGGTTATCTGATCGACTGGATCGGTTTCCGCCTCAATAAAGAAGAACCTTTCCTTATGTTGGACCCCTTCATCTCTTACAAAAAAGAGATTCAAGACTACCTGCGCAGTATGGATATGCAGGACCCTCTCGGCGGTAAAAATTATTTTAATTAAAAAGAACGCTTGAATTGATTTTTCCCTTATTGCAAAAGGGTTCTCTGACCCGCAGAATGTTGTTTCTCACAGCGGATTTTGGGTTGGATTCGTTGAGAGGCAGGAGTATATTAATGCATATATAAGCGTTCTATATTTTTATCGTGTCGGGAGGAAGTTTTGGACAATTGCCTGTTTTGCAAAATTGCCAATGGGGAGATAGAATCCGAAATTGTTTATAATGATGGGAAACTGATAGCCTTCAAGGATGTCAATCCACAGGCCCCAACGCATTTGTTGATCATTCCTAAAAAACATTTTGCAACCCTCATGGATATTGAGGAGTCGGACAGGGAGTTGATGGGGTCGGTTTGTACCGTTGCCAAAATTCTTGCCGAAAAGAATGATCTGGAGGCATCGGGTTTTCGTTTGGTGCTAAACTGCGGGTCGGGCGCCGGGCAGTCGGTGTTTCATGTTCATTTTCATCTGTTGGGCGGCAGGCCCATGAAGTGGCCTCCGGGTTAATCGCATGATTACGGTCGAACAATTATATGAAAAGCTGAAACCGATCAGGGTTGGCAGTCCTTTGTGCGAGTTCACGCTTGAGCATTGCCAGCGAATGTATCCCGTCATCAACCGCATCGAAGAGCTCAAGCAGGAAAAGAACGCCATCATCCTGGCTCACAATTATGTCGCGCCTGAAATTTTGTACGGAGTGGCCGATCATACCGGAGATTCCTACGGCCTGGCCAAGATCGCCCGCGATTCCGATGCCGACGTGATCGTCTTTCCCGCCGTACGCTTCATGGCGGAGACCGCGAAAATTTTAAACCCCAACAAAACGGTCATTGATCCCAACCCCGACGGCGGCTGTTCCCTGGCGGATGGCATTAGCGCCGCTGATGTCCGGCGCCTGCGCAAAGAGTTCCCCGATCATACTTTCGTCTGCTATATCAATACCACCGCCGAGGTGAAAGCTTTGTGCGACGTGTGCGTGACGTCCTCCAACGTGTATCACATCGTGGAAACCATCGACAATGACAATATCTACTTTCTACCCGACAAGTTGATGGCCATGAACGTGGTTGAGCATCTGAAGGACAAGGGAGTTGCGAAAAATATTTCCTGGTACGATGGCACCTGTTATGTACATGAAGAATATGGTCCCGAGGCCATCGACTTTATCCGCAACGGCAATCCGAATGTCGACGTGCTGGTGCATCCGGAATGCCAACCGTCAGTGGTCCAGAAGGCGGACTTCGTAGGGAGCACGACGAACATGCTCAACCATGTTCGCGAATCCAAGGGCGATACTTTTTTTCTGCTCACCGAGTGCGGGCTGACAGGTATTCTGCAATCGGAGTTTCCTGAAAAACGGTTCGTGGGTTCCTGCACCATGTGTAAATACATGAAGACCAATTCACTGCAGGATATTTTGCAGGCGCTGGAAAATCCGCGTCCGGACCAGACGGTCGAGCTTTCCCCCGAAGTTCAGCAGAACGCACTGCGTTGCGTCGAACGCATGTTCGAATACGCTGAAAAAAAACCTTCCTGAACGTAGCCTAGATTTTTTTGGATTTGTGGAATCCCTGATACAACGCGGGGAGCACAAACAAAGTGAGAAGGGTGGATGACAGGATGCCGCCGATCACCACCGTGGCCAGTGGCCTCTGCACTTCCGCCCCCGTACCCGTAGCCAGCGCCATCGGTAAAAACCCGAGCGATGCCACCAGCGCAGTCATGAGTACCGGCCTGAGGCGCGTGAGCGATCCTTCCACCACCGCCGGGTTTAGATCCATTCCCTCTTCGCGCAGTTTGTTGATGAAGGAAATCATCACCACACCGTTCAACACCGCCACACCGGACAAGGCAATGAATCCCACCGCCGCAGATATCGATAGCGGGATACCTCTCATCCACAGTGAAATGATCCCGCCGGTCCAGGCTAGTGGGACACCGGTGAATATGATAAGCGCCTGCTGGGTTGATCCAAACGCCGCGAACAGCATCAGGAAAATCAATAGCAGTGCTACGGGTACAACCACATACAACCGTTGAGTGGCGGAGATCAAATGCTCGAAGGTGCCGCCCCAGGTTATCCAGTAGCCGGAAGGGAGAGTGATTTTACTCTGGATCCTCTCCTGCGCCTGCTCGACAAACGATCCCAGGTCGCGTCCGCGCACGTTCGCTGTCACCACCACTCGCCGTTTGCCGTTTTCGCGGCTGATCTGATTGGGACCTTTGATCACCTTGAAATCGGCTATCGTACCCAAAGTAATAAATGCCGGAAGCGGTTTACCCGTTGCAAAGGAAGAGCTTGATGCCGGACGCGCGGTACCATCAGGGCCTTTGGGATAAGGAAGTGGGATTCGCTTGAGCAATGAGATATCTTTACGCGTTGCATCCGGCAAGCGGACGATCAGGTCGAACCGCCGATCCCCCTGAAATACCTGCCCCGCCTGCTTGCCGCCGATGGCGATTTCGATCACATCCTGGACATCCGAAACGTTGAAGCCCAGCCGCGCCATCTCTTCCCGGTTCAGCTGTATCGTCAATACAGGCAGTCCTGTCACTTGTTCCACCCGTACATCGGTAGCGCCCGGCACCGTTTCCAGCACATGGGAAATGCGTTTTGCTTCTTCCAAAAGAGTATCGAGACTGTCCCCGTGAACTTTTACGGCAACATCGCTCCGTACTCCGGCGATCAATTCATTGAAGCGCATTTGAATAGGCTGGGTGAATTCATACTTGTTGCCGGGCAATTTGACCAGTTCCTGCTCCATTTCATCAACAAGTTCTGTGCGCGACTTTTTCGGGTTGGGCCATTGCGAGCGTGGATTCATCATCACAAACACATCGGCCACGCTCGGTGGCATGGGGTCGGTGGCGATTTCCGCAGTGCCGATTTTTGCGAACACATAATCCACTTCGGGAAATTCTGCGATCTTTTTCTCCAGGGTGTGTTGCATGGAGACGGCCTGGTCCAGTCCGGTTCCAGGAATACGAAGAGCATGCACGGCCATGTCTTTTTCGTCCAACGTGGGAATAAACTCGGCTCCCAGACGTGTGCCCAACAAAAGGCTCAATATCACCATCACTCCAGCTACCGTAATTACAGCGGCCCGGTTGTCCAACGCGTGGCTGAGCAGTGGGGCATAAACTTTTCTAGCGGACTCGAGAAAGAAATTCTTTTTCTCAGAGATCTGGCCCGTGGTGAATTGCGCCACCATCGCGGGAATAAAGGTCAGTGATAAAATCAATGCGCCGGTCAATGCCGCCAGTACCGTGAACGCCATCGGTTGAAACATTTTGCCTTCGATGCCGGTAAGAGTCAGGATCGGCAGGTAGACGATCATGATGATAAACACCCCAAAAATACTGGGGCGTGAAACCTCCACTGCGGCTTCCTGAACGATGAAGTGTCGTTCTACCGGTTTGAGTTCGCGTTGCAGACGGTTTTGTTCGAGGGCCATGCGTCGGATACAGTTTTCAACGATGATGACGGCGCTGTCGATAATAATTCCAAAATCGATGGCACCCAGGCTGAGCAGGTTGCCACTGATCTTGTTCGACACCATGCCGCTAACGGCGAACAACATGGACAACGGAATGACCAGCGCCGTGATGAGAGCCGCGCGGAAATTTCCCAGGAGTAGAAACAGCACGAGGATAACGAACAGCGCACCTTCAGCAAGATTGTCGCGCACGGTTTGAAGGGTGGCGTTGACGAGCTTGGTGCGGTCGTACACGACATTGGCGTGTATACCTTCGGGCAGGGTACGGTTGATTTCTTTCATCTTCTCCGCCACACGCAGGGAGACAGTCCGGCTGTTTTCACCTTTCAGCATGAACACGGTGCCCAAAACGGTTTCCCTTCCGTTTTTGGTGGCCGCACCGGTGCGCAGTTCCTTGGCGATGTGTACGTCCGCAACGTCGTGGATATGAATGGGTACGCCGCGGTGGGTGCCGATCACGATTTTTGAAATCTCTTCCTCGGAAACCACTTGTCCCGGCGCGCGAATGAGGTACTGCTCGCCTTTATGCTCCAGATACCCCGCTCCCACGTTGGCGTTGTTTTTAGCGAGAGCGTCCACAACATCGCGGAAGGTGATATTGAACGCCATCAACTTTTCAGGATCGGGCGCCACCTGGTACTGCTTGACGTAACCGCCGATGCTGTTGACCTCCGCCACGCCGGGAACAGTGCGCAGTTGCGGTCGGATGATCCAGTCCTGCACCGTGCGCAGTTCCACCGCCGCTTCAAACGGGTCCTTGAGGCGCAAGTGGCTTTCATCCCATTCCAGCGACCACAAGAAAATTTCACCCAGTCCGGTGGCGATGGGTCCCATGATCGGCTGAATCCCGACAGGCAGTTGCTCCTTCACTTCCTGCAGGCGGGAGTTGATCAACTGCCGCGCGAAGTAAATGTCGGTACCTTCTTCAAAAATAACAGTGACCTGCGATAATCCGTAACGGGAAAGGGATCGCGTTTCGAGTAAATAAGGCAGTCCGGCGAGTGAGGTTTCCACCAGGTAGGTGATGCGTTGCTCGACTTCGAGAGGCGAATAGCCGGGCGCTTCGGAATTGATCTGCACCTGCACATTGGTGATGTCCGGCAGGGCGTCGATCGGCAGGCGTTGAAAACTGTAGACGCCGAGACCGATCAGGCCGAGGGTCGCCAGCATGACGAGCAGTCGCTGCCGGATTGAAAAATGAATGATGTGTTCGAGCACGGTTCCGCCTCTCTCTTAGTGATCGTGTGTGGCGGCCGACTTGCCGATTTCCGCCTTCACCGCAAAACTGTTTTTGTGTACGTACTCATCTCCCACTGCGAGTCCGCTGAGTACTTCCACACGGGTGCCATCGTTTTCCCCCAGCTCCAACGGACGCGCTTCGTACTGGCTGCCTACTTTGATGAATACCACCGACCAGTCGCGAATCGTCTGGATGGCATCCGGCGACACCGCCAACGGTACCTTGCGCGAATCCTGCACCAGGCTCACGGTCACGTACATCCCCGGACGCCACAGGCGCTTTTTATTGGGAATGACCACCCGCCCGGTCACCGTACGCGTTTTTTCATCAATCACCGCTCCCAGGTAAGTGAGTTTCCCCTTGGCTTCCAGGCCCAGCTTTTCAGCCTGAACGGTAACTCGCTGGCCCAACTGCGCCATGTTCAGGTGTTTGACCGGTACAGCGATGTTCACCCATACTTCGGACAAGTTCGCCAGCAGGAACACAGCGAAATCCTTTTTGACCGATTCCCCAACGGCGATGTGTTTTTCAATCACTTCCCCGTTGATTTCAGATCTCAGTGCGAATCGAGTAAACCGTGCTTTCTGTTCATGGGACAAATTGTTGATCTCCCACGACGTCAATCCCAACGCCCGCAGTTTCTGCGCCAGGGTTTTGATTTCAAGGTTGGCCTGCTCCAGCCGCCTTTGTTTTTCGAGTAGCGCCAGCTTGTTGTCGTACGCGATTTTTTCACGCAGGGCGATGTACTTGGCCTCGGCGCTTTTGTATTCCTCCATCGCCAGCAAATATTCCGATTTCGACGAAATTTTCTTTTTGTACAGCGACTGCTCGCGCTCGTAAACAGCCTTGGACCGGATCAACCGTCCATAAGCGGGAACGATTTGCGCGCGCGATTCGCCCAGCACCAGTGCGTTGATCTTTTCGTAGAGTGTGTCCAGATCCATTTCCTTCTCCAGAAGATCGAGCATGATGCCGGTATTGGTGTTGATCAGTTTCTGTCGCTCAACTTCGATGCGCACCGGTTCGGCCTGCTTGACAGCCGTTAAATATTCGCTTTTGGCGTCGGCCAACTCACGTGAATCCAGAATGGCGAGGATGTCGCCCTTCTTCACCGGGTCGCCCAGATCTTTTTTAACGCGGGTGACCATGGCGTCCAGCCGGGGCACGACGTGCGCCACATACTTTTCATGCAGGCCGATTTCGCCGCTGAGTTGCACCGCCTGATGAATCTCGGCAGGTCCCGCTCGGGTGGTTTCGATGCCCGCGTTCTTCGCCGCCTCATCGGAAATCCTGGCGCGCGCCTCAATCTGCGAATACTGCCATTGATAACTCTTACCCTGCCATCCTGCTTTGATTTTCACGTCAAAAGAATGCGGCTCGACGACTTCTTTGTTGCCCAGCAGGTAATCACCGGCAGGTTTGAATTGGATCGGGTCCA
This sequence comes from Nitrospinaceae bacterium, assembly GCA_029261395.1. Taxonomy (GTDB): domain Bacteria; phylum Nitrospinota; class Nitrospinia; order Nitrospinales; family Nitrospinaceae; genus SZUA-226. Next base: position 883 of record JAJDBJ010000037.1, on the reverse strand, counting down.
CGCGTTCCAGCCGGTGCAGATCAATGTTCAATTTGATTTGATCGAGCGGGATGTTCCTGCCCGTCGCGTCCGTCGCGTAGACGCGGAATTGCGGCGGCACGTTGCGTTCGTAAATGGTAACTTCCAGTTTCAGGTCGTCCTTGGAGAATAGGCGTCCGCCATGCGGTCCTTTGTCCTCCGCGCGTTCCTCGGCGGCGGTTTCGTCGGCTTCAGAGTGGCCCTGTTCTCCCGCATCCGAGTGACCTGCCGGTTCTTCATGTTGGCTGACTGTGGGTTGGTCCATTTGCAGAATCATGACGGCCAGCACAACACCGACCGCCAGGATAATAAAAATGGATAAGGATTTACGGTTCATCGTTGTCTCTCTCTTTCCCTCGGTTGAGGGCGGGAATCGGGTAAAGTCGATACCGCCTGACCGGTCAACCGCTCCACATCGGCGACCGCTTTATGGTATTCCGCCAGCGCGTCGAGGAATTGCGACCGCGCGTTGAACCAGGTGCGCTGGCTGTCCAGCACTTCGAGGTAACCGAACTTGCCGAAGCGGTAGCCTTCGTTGACCGCCTCAAATGCGGTCCGTGCGCCCGGCAGGATTTTGGTTTTCAGGTTTACCACCCGCTTGTACGCGTTGACCAGCCTGGCATACTGGCTGGCAAGCGCGCGGTGCAATTGCAACTCCACGGAGCGTTTTTCCGCATCGGCCTTGGCCAGCCGATGACGCGCCTCGGCGATGCCTCCCTGGTTGCGGTCGAAAATCTGTAATGGAATGGTCACGTTCACCTGCCAGGCATAATCCCGAACTTCTTGTATATAACGGGAACCGGCGCCGACGGTGATGTTTGGAACCGCTTTGGATTCCTCCCGGCTGACCACAGCCTGCCGGTGG
>JAJDBJ010000036.1 GCA_029261395.1 Nitrospinaceae bacterium | reverse complement strand
GCCTGGCTCCAGCAGAACGCAGCGCTGTGGGCACCCCAATTATCCATACGCCCGATCAAGGATCTCAACGAAGCGCGCCACGAACCCGGTGTGCTGGAAGTACTCGATCTCCACAACGTACCTGAAAATCTAAGCGTGGGTCGAGCCTCCTCCGAAGGCGGGAAAGCCGCCGTCGACTATATCCGCAAAGCAGTCGATCTGGCAACGGCGCACAAGGTCCACGCCATCACCACAGCCCCCATCAATAAAGAAGCCATGCACCTGGCGGGATTCAAATATCCGGGGCACACGGAAATGCTGGCGGACTTTACCGGAACTCCGGAAGTCGCCCTGATGCTGGCTGGTGGCAGTTTGCGTGTGGTGCTGACCACCACCCACGTTCCGCTGAGTGAAGTGCGAACCCTTTTGACGCAGGACCGGATTCTGAACACCATCCGTCTAACCCATCAATGGCTGACACAGGTGGGGATTAAACACCCAAGCCTTGCCGTGACCGGCCTCAACCCGCACAGCGGCGACGGCGGGATTTTTGGCAATGAAGAAACCGAAACCATTGCGCCAGCCATCGAAACGGCTCAAAAAGAAAATATCAAAGTCGATGGGCCCTTTTCCGCCGATGCCTTGTTCGGCCGGATTCATGAAGCCTCTTACGACGCGGTGATCACCATGTATCACGACCAGGGCATGATCCCGATTAAAATGGCATCGATGGACAGTGCGGTCAACATCACCCTGGGCCTGCCCATTATTCGCACCTCGGTGGATCATGGCACCGCGTTCGACATCGCCGGTCAAGGCATCGCCAAACCAGACAGCCTGCTGGAAGCGCTCAGGGTCGCCGCCACGCTGGCTCAATCTTCACTCGTGTCCCAATGAGAAAAAAACAACCGCTCGGCCAGAACTTCCTGACAGACCCACAAGTCGCTTCCGAAATCGTCCGCCAGGCCAACATCAATCCAGAGGGTAAAGTGGTGGAGATCGGCCCCGGCAAGGGAGTCCTGACTCACCTCTTGCTGGCACAAGCGGGTTCCCTGCTGGCTGTGGAAGTTGACCCCAGACTGTGCGGAATGTTGCGTCGGCAGTTCGGCAAAAATCCTAAATTCGAACTGGTGGAAGCCAACGCCATGACCTACGACTTCAGCGCCGCCGGAAGCCGCTATCAGGTGGTGTCGAACCTGCCTTATTACGCCGCCATGCCCATCATGCAACGGCTGATCCATTACAAGGAACACGTTGTAGACATGACCCTGATGCTCCAGAAAGAAGTGGTGGACCGCCTCGTCGCCCACCCGGAGACCAAGGCCTACGGTTCGCTATCGGTATTCACTCAGTTGCACTGCCGGGTAGAACGTCTGATGGAAGTGGGACGGGATGCGTTTAATCCACCGCCAAAAGTGAAATCATCCGTGATCCGACTGACCCCTCTGAAGCAACCGCCGGTATCCATTGACAACCTCAAGACGTTCCACCATGTGGTGAACACGGCTTTTTTTCACAAGCGGAAAATGCTGAGGAACAATCTGAAAGGTTTGAACAAGCCGTATGAAGTCGATATAAATAAAATAGAAGCCGCTGGCATTCAACTGGACCGCCGGGGAGAAACCCTGACTCTCCAGGAATTCGCCACACTCTCCAACCTGATCGAAGCGAACCATGACTGACCGTTCCAACAAACCTGGGAAAGTTGCACTGGTCGGCGCCGGACCCGGCGATGAAGGCCTGATGACCCTGCGCGGCAAAGAGTGGCTGGAACGGGCGGACGTCGTCATCTACGACCATCTGGCCAATGAACGGCTGTTGCGCTTCACCCAACCGGGAACGGAATTCATTTACGCGGGCAAAAAAGAAGGACGGGTCACGCTCTCCCAGGACCGGATTAATGCGCTGTTGATCGAAAAGGCCCAGCTCGGAAAAATCGTCGTGCGACTGAAAGGCGGCGATCCATTCATCTTCGGCCGGGGCGGCGAAGAAACCCAGGCCCTCACCAAAGCAGGCATTCCTTTTGTCGTCGTGCCGGGAGTCACCTCCCCTATCGGCGTCGCGGCTTATGCGGGTATCCCGCTCACCCACCGCGACTTCTCCTCGACCCTGTCGATTATCACCGGAAGCAACGAACACGGCAAAGAGGACGCGCATATCGACTGGGAAAAAATCGCCAGCCGTTCGGGGACCCTCATCTTCCTGATGGGCGCGCGCAAGTTGAAACGCATCACCGAGAATCTAATGAAGCACGGCAAAGACCCCGACACGCCTATTGCGGTAATCCAGTGGGGCACCACCTACCGGCAGAAAACCTGGACGGGGACATTGAACACGATCGTCGATATCGCCTTGAAAGAGAATATCAAACCGCCGGCGCTGACCATCGTCGGCGAAGTGGTGGCCTTGAAACCGCACACCGACTGGTATGAGACCCTACCGCTATTCGGCAAGTCTGTCGTGATCACCCGACCGGAAGAGCAATCGGAAACGTTCATGCACGGACTGTTGGAACGCGGGGCCGAGCCATTTTTGTTCCCCGTTATTGAAACCGTGCCGCCGGAAGATTGGGGTTCGCTCGACACTGCGATTGAACAACTCGACAGCTACGATGGATTGATTTTCACCAGCGTCAACGGAGTTAAGTTTTTCATGCGGCGGCTTAAAGAAAAAGGCAAAGATGTGCGGGAGTTGAAAGGACTGCGGCTGTACGCCATCGGACCCAAAACCGAGAAGGCGGTCAATGCCCTGGGAATCAACGTCGACGTGGTGCCGGAAGATTACGTCGCCGAGTCGTTGCTCGCCAGCATGGGAAAAGAAAATATCAAAGGAAAACGATTTTTGTTGCCACGCGCCGCCGTCGCCCGCGAAACCCTGCCCGATCAATTACGGGCACAGGGCGCTACCCTCGATGTCGCCCCGGCTTACCAGACGGTCCGTCCTCAAACCGATACGCAGGAGTTGGCTCGGCGTTTGAAAGAGGGCAGCCTTCATGCCGTCACGTTCACCTCATCCTCCACGGTGACGCATTTCATGAAACTTGTCGGTGAGGGACTCAAGCCACAACTCGCAAAAGTCGCTATCGCCTGCATCGGCCCCGTCACTGCCAAAACCGCCGAGAACGCCGGATTGAAGGTCGACATCATGGCCGAGGAATACACCGTCGACGGGCTAATCATCGCACTGGAAAAACATTTCGGCAATTAGCGAGCGCCTCTATAACTCACTGAAAATAAAATACTTATAGTCTAAATTTTGCCAGGGTTCTTTTAATGAACTTCAGCACACCCCTCAGGGTGCTCTTATAATTTTGTTTCAATCCTCAAAAAGGGTACAATTTCTTCAATCGACTGATAATCACCGAAGGAACTATTCTATGACCATGCGAGCCATCCGTGTCAGCCATATCCTTTTAACCACGCAGGATTTAGCCGACACGATATACGATATGTTGAAAGAGATCGACAACCGTGAACTGCTGTTCAAAACCTTCGGAAAACTGGCGAAAAAATACAGTGCCTGCGGAACCCGTGACAAGGGCGGCGACCTCGGTTTTATGGAGTACAACACCAGTGCCAAGGAACTGGAAGAGGCTGTCAGGGATGCGCCTCTGGGTGAGGTGGGCGGACCCGTCCAAAGTAAATTCGGGTATCATATCTATGTCATCACCGAAGAAGAGCAGATGGGTGATACCGGAATCGACGGTATTGTTCAGTTTACTCTCCGCTAACCCCCCTCTACCAAGGGGAGGAACTTGCTAACGGCCAGGCTGGCGCCTGGAGGCAATGCCGCCAAGGCTGAATTCCGCGGTTGAAACGTTTTCTTCGCATACAGGTTTTTAAAATTATCTGCGGCGATTCGCCGCTGCAAACAACACACTTCCCATGATTGAATCCATTTTACAGAAAGCCCTTGACGGTAAACGTATCGACGGCGCAGAAGCGTTGCAGTTGTTTGCGTGCACGGACATGAACCTGCTCGGCAACGTGGCAACGCGTCTCGCACGCATGCGGAGAGAAACCGACGACAACGTGGTCACCTACATCATCGACCGCAACATCAATTACACCAACGTCTGCGTCACCGACTGTTCGTTCTGCGCCTTTTACCGCCACGAAGACCATGACGAAGCTTACGTCCTGCCCTTCGAAACCATTGCAACAAAAATAGAAGAGATGATCGCCATCGGTGGACGGCAGGTTTTGATGCAGGGCGGACATCACAAGGACTTGCGCATCGAGTACTTCGAGGATCTGTTCAAGCGCCTCAAGGAACGATTCGACATTCACCTGCACGCTCTATCGCCGCCGGAGATTGTCCACACTTCCAAAATCTCCAAGATATCACTGAAGGAAACACTGGAGCGCTTGATCGCCGCGGGGCTGGATTCCATTCCCGGAGGCGGTGGAGAAATTCTGGTCGACCGCGTACGCAAGAGCATCAGCCCAAAAAAATGTTCCGCCGATCAATGGTTGGAGGTGATGGATCAGGCGCATCAGCTCGGTCTCGCCACCACCGCCACCATGATGTACGGCCATGTCGAAACCCTGGCTGAACGGATCGAACATTTACTGCGCATCCGCGACCAGCAGGACAAGTCCGGAGGATTCACCGCTTTCATTCCGTGGCCGTTTCAACCAGGACAAACAGAACTGGCGAGCCGGATCGAACCGCAACCCAATACCGGTCTTGATTATTTGCGCACGCTCGCCATCTCCCGCATCGTGCTGGACAACATCGACAACATTCAATCCTCGTGGGTCACGCAGGGACCGAAGATCGGCCAGATGGCTTTGTATTACGGTGCGAACGATATGGGCAGCGTGATGATGGAGGAAAACGTGGTGTCCGAAGCGGGAACGGTTTATCACCTGGACGAGAAGGAAATCTGCCGGTTGATCACGGACAGTGGTCACACGCCCCAAAAACGGAACATGCACTACGAGTTTGTCTGAATCAGGTATAGGCGGGAGATTTTTTGTACCAGCCGATGCCCCGGCGCATGAGCACGTTGATCACTGCCGCCACCGGTACTGCGAGAAAAACTCCGAGCAAGCCGAACAGTTCCGCACCCACCAGCACCGCCAGCATGATTGCCACCGGATGCAGTCCAACCTGATCGCCCACCACACGGGGAGTGATGACCATACCTTCCAGCATCTGCACCACACCGAATACAACGACCACGCCGAGTACAGGGGCCCATTCCTGGAACTGCAGGAAGGTCAACAACACCGCCGGCACCAACCCGAACACCAAACCCAGGTAAGGCACCAGGTTGGCATAACCGGCAAGGATTCCGATGAACAAGCTCATTGGCGTTCCGCAGGCGAACAGACCGGCGCTGTACAATCCGGCCATCAGCGTGGCGACCATCAACTGGCCCCGCACGAAGCGCGACAGGACGCGGTCGATTTCCTTGAAGATGTCGACGAACTGTTCGCGGATACGCGGCGGAACCATTTTTGCCACTTTGGCGTTGATGATATCAAAATCACGCAACAGGTAAAACATGGCGACCGGAATAATGAATATATTGACTGCCACCAGGATGGCGTTGAACAAACTGGAAAGAGAAGACCACAGAAATTCCGTCACATTGCCGAGAATTTTCATCGGAAGTTCGCCCATCTTTTTCAACTCTTCCTGGGCGACGGCCTGGATCTTACCCGGCTCCAGCCAGGCAATATTCTCAATGAAGGGGCGCCACCAATCCTGCAGCGTTTGCAGATATTCCGGAATGTTGGCTGCAAGGTGTTCTATCTGTATCCGAAGTAACGGAACCAGAATCGCCGTTCCCGCCAACGTCACCAGAAAAAACAGGACCAGCAGAATGATCACCGCCGGCGTGCGCGACAGCTTCCACTTTTCCATCCGGTCCACCAGGGGGTCCATCAGATAAGCCAAAGCGAAGGCGATGAAAAAAGGCGTCATCACCCGGCGCGCCAGATACAGAAAGACCAGCGCCACTCCCAAAGCAATCAGGAAAGTGGTGAGTAGTTTTTTGTTTTTGGGGTCCATGGTCAGAGGTCTTCCATTATGGAAGGGGTCGAACCTGAAGAGGATGGAGAGAGTTCCAGAAGTTCGGAGTCTTCGGGATCGGGATTCGGATCGGATTTATCATCAATACCCACAGTGACCTCCGGTTGGGGTTTGGGCTCCCAGTAACGTTTCATCGCGTCCAGGAAAAAAACTGCCATCTTTTTTCCGACCACTTCAAAGGCCTGCAGTTCACCCTTGAATTCATCCTCGGCCTGAACGGATGCAAAATCACTTCTGGCCGCAATCACGACGGACTGGGTGGTGGAGACGGCCCGCAAGGTAAGATTGGACTGCACGGTGATCAAACCTTCCGCATTTTTATCGCCCCGCCGCGTGGTAACCGCTGTACCTACAATAACAATATCCACTTTCGCTTTCAAGCCGATGTCCACGGCCGCGTCAAGGTCTCCCTGCATTGCCTCAAACACCGTATTCTCGTCGACCATGTCGCTGATCTTTTCGCGCGTGATGACCTTCACCCCAGCCGCCAGAAATTTTTGCAGTATGGCCACCTCGGAAATGGGAACATAGTCCCAGAAATCCGGTGGAGTTTCCGCGGACAGACTTCTCTCGTTGACCAGAACGATAGCGGTATTGGGTTTGACCAGGGAAGCCAGAATCCCAAGCTGGCTGAGCGCGCGGTTGATGGCACCGGGGAAAAACACGACCTCCAGTTTGACCCGGCTGAATTGCTCCACATCACTGTCATAAAATTCCAAAAACCGGTATTGCTTGATGTATTTTTTGGGATACTCCAATATCCTCTCCAGCGACTTCCGGTTGCGGCGATAGGCAGAGCCGCCCAGAAGATCCTGCAACGCAATGGTCAACGCAGTTTTAAACGCGTAGCCCACTGCCCGGGTTCGTCCCTGGGAATAATCGTTATCTTTAACGGAGGATTTGCCTTCAGCTTCATAAATCAATTGCGGCTCACCTTTGGCCGAGACACTACTGGCAAGCAATCCAAAAAGGAACAGCGCGGACATTACCGCAAGAAAACCTGGCGCAAATTTCAGGGAAGACGTTTGACTGTTATTGCGGATCATTTTTTATCGACCTCGCGGACCATGGCATGCAACGAACGAATTTCCTTCGCTGTTAAAAAACGGTAAGCGCCCAACGGAACCTCTTTCAGGTTGAGCTTGGCGAATTCAATGCGGTTGATTTTGATGACCGGGTGCCCCACCTTTTCACAGACCCGTTTGAGGTGGCGGTTTTTACCCTCCGACAATATTATGGAGAGCACACTATTCTTACCCGTCGTCCTTTTGATATGCACTTTCATGGGGCCGGTGGGACGATTATCCAGGCGCACTCCTTTGCGAAGCCGATTCAACGCTTTTTCTTCCGGCACACCGCGAACCTTGACCATATAGGTGCGTGGGACTTTCGATTTGGGAGTCAGCAGTTTTTTGGACAGGTCGCCGTCGTTCGTAAACAACAGCAGTCCTTCGGTATTGTAATCGAGACGACCCACCGGATACACCCGCGCCGGCAAATCCTTAAAAAAATCCATCACCGTCGGCCGGGCCTTATCGTCTTTCACCGTGGTCAAACACCCTCGGGGCTTGTTGAACAGAATGAACACCTTCTTTTCCGGTGGGGGGATCAACTTGCCATTCACTTTGATCCGGTCCGTACCCGGGTCCGCCTGAACGCCCTGTTGACGCACAACCTTGCCATTGACCGTTACCAGGCCTTCGTCAATCAAACGCTCGGCCTCCCGTCGGGAGGCGAGGCCAGCATTGGCGATAATTTTTTGTAAACGCAGGGTCATAGAATCAGGCGTGGAGGGTTGAATATCAAGCTTTGCCCGTTTCAGGGTCGCGGACTCCGGTAGTTGTTTCTTCATGGACGGTTTCCTCAGCAAGATCCGTCTCTGCGGAAGGCACCTCATCCGCTTCATTACTAAATGCCAATTCAACCTGTTCGGGCTCGACTTGCCCTTCAAGTTCTTCGTTGAAGTCTTCCAAGGTCGGCATTTCACTCAGGTCGCGCAGGCCGAAGTATTCGAGAAATTTCTGAGTGGTGCGAAACATCATGGGTTTGCCGGGAACGTTTTTGCGTCCCGCAGGACAAATGATTTTTTTCTCCAGAAGGGTTTTGACCACGCCGCTGGAATCCACCCCTCGGATTTCATCGACCTCCGCCCGCGTCAATGGTTGTTTGTAGGCGATGATCGCAAGGGCGTCCAACCCGGCCCGTGACAACTTGAAACTTTTATCCAGCTTCAAAAGTTTGCGAATCCAGTCCGAATATTCGGACCGTGTGCACAATTGAAACCCTTCGGCCACTTCAACGATGTGCAGGTTTCTGGATTGATAATCTTCCTGCAGATCTTTCAACACCGCCTGCAGGTCCTCTTTGCTCGACTGCCCCAGAAACGTCTGGAACAGCAGATCCGCGCTTACCGGTTGATCGGAAGCCAGCAGGAGATTTTCGATGATGGGTTTTAACTCGTCACGGTCCACGGTGAATCCTCGTTGTTTCGGTCATTCTATCCTGTCTGGAAAGCCACCGCAAAATTTAAATTGGACTCCTCAGTTTTTGAAATACTTGCTGAGGGTGAGGCCCTGGGAGTGGTAGTGGGAAGCGATTTTTTTCCCGTAGACCCGCGTAGGCTTGTCGATGATGCGCTCAAACTTCAGGCGGCAAAAGGTTTGCCCGTCTTCAATCATGAACGGCACATCGTGTGGGCGGACTTCCATGACGGCGCGGGTGCCCTGCCCTTTGATCGCAGAGGTGCCCTGCCAGCCGAATCCGGGATCGAAAAACCCAGCGTAATGGGTCCGCAACTCGCCGCTGTTCGGCTCGTAAGCGATCATCTCCCCCACCAAATCCGGCCAAATACAAATCTTTTCCTTCGACATCATGATGTAAAAACTTTCCGGCTCCAATATCAGCCGGTTCTTTGAACCGGTCAGGTGAACCGGCTCCCAGAAATCCTCGGGCTTGTAATGATTTGTTTTCGAGAGATCAATCACACTGCTGTTGGTCTTGGCCTTGTACGCAACAAGGGGGTTTTTCCCATGCCCGGCCAGATCCACACTGATGAATAGCCCGCCGTCGACCTTCACATTCTCCGGCTTGACGGGGGGGCCTTTCATATCGTAGAGGATCGGCTTCTTCCGGATCAGGCTTTTCAGCTTGGTATCGGGAATTCCCGGATCGCCTTGAAACAGGCGCAGTTGATTGAGGGTGATGCCCTCTTTCACCCGGACCGGGAACGACCGGGAAATCACTTCCAGATAAAGTTTCCCCTGGTAGCCGGGGGTGATCTCATCGAACCGGTGACCGTGGTCGATAATCACCCGCGTGAACATATCCAGCCGCCCGGTGGAGCTTTTCGGGTTGGTGACGCCGTACACGGTGTTCGGTAGATCCAGCTCCTCCAGCAGGGGGATCAGGTAAATGGCCCCTTTTTCAAGAATGCCGCCGTCCCGAAGGTCCACTTCATAAAGCTGGATATCCTTCAATTTGGCCGCTACCGTTTCGTTTTCCGGAAGAAAACTGCTCTGCACCCGGTAGGCTTTCGCGCCCAGCCGCAGATCCAGGCTGACCGGTTGAATCTGGGAGTCCCACAGCGTACTGGCGGTTTGGATAATGCCCTGATGACAAGCCAGCTCAATCCAGTGGTCCGGTAGATAGCCAGACTTTCCCTTGAGGTGGCTTTGAAGCGATTTTTTGACGAGCGATTTGGCGGTTAATTTTTTCATGAAATGTTCGAAGGTTTAACCCGGTTTTCATCCTTCGGGAATCGAGAATGCTCCGGAGCGGGGCCAAAGATCAGGAAGGGCTTTAAAATCCAATTGACAGGCCGTTCAGAGGTATGATTAAATCCTAATACTCTTAACTTTGCAAGCCTAGATTTGTGGATTTTTCGGGTATTCAAGTGCCTTTGTACGAATATTTTTGTGAAGATTGCCAAAAAGGTTTTACGCTTCTGCAATCGGCCTCGGTCAATAAAGCAGAAACCGTATGTTCCGATTGCAGTTCTTCCAATGTGCGCCCTCAAATGTCCTCTTTTGCTTCCAAAATACCACCGAGGACGGGCTCCAGCACCGTAAAAGCGGGACCAGTTACGGCCGACGAATTGCCCAACAAAGGGATTTTAAATCTTCCAATACCCAAACACGTGTCTGAATACCACGATTAAGAACCCAAACCCATTCAACGGGTTCAGAGCCAAGTTATTGTTTTACAAGGTTCTGTTTCAACAAGGCTTACATGAGCAAGAATAAGATTCGCCACACCGAGCACGTATCCAAATCCATTCCTGTCGCAAAAATCCTGGTCAGCCTCCTGGTGATGGGTGGGCTGATCTGGGGTCTGGTCGCCCTGTTCCAGCCCTCGAGCGATATGGTTCCCTACAACCAATACAAAAAGACGGATGTCAGCGTCGCCACGCCGGAAGAGACTGCCCCCAAAAACCAACCGAAACCAGCTTCGCCAGCCAAGCAACCGGAAGAACCGTTTGAACAGCTGGCGGCGATGAACGATCCGGATAAAGATGCCCTGGACTTCACGAAGGTGGTTTCCGACCCAATGGTTCCACAGTCCAATCCGATGACCGATCTTCCCCGGGAAACGCTGGAGCATATCTCCAAAGCCATGAACCTGGCGGAAAACGGAAAATACGAACTGGCCGAAGTGGAATTTGAAAAAGCGGCTGATCTCAGCCCCAACTCCCCGGAAGTATTTTCCATCTGGGGCGCGGCTCTGCGCATGCAGAAAAAATTCAAGGGAGCCAACCGGCGTTTCGGTCGGGCTTACGAACTGGCCCCGGAAGATGAAGAAATCGTGTTCAACTGGGGCATGTCCCGCCTGTTCGAAAAGAACGCGGACGGTGCCATCGACCTGTTCAAAAAGACGATCAAACTCAACCCGAAGAATCACCTGGCTTACAACTATTTAGGGAAAAGTTACGGCCTGAAAAAAGATTATCCCAACGAAGAAGTTAACTATTTGAAAGCGGTGGAGATCAAGGAGGATTTCGCGCAGGGGCATTTCAATCTCGGCATCGCGCGCAGTCTGCAAAAGAACTTTGAAGGGGCGGCACCCCATTTCACGCGGGCCATCGAGCTTGACAAACAATACGAAAAACCGTTTGTGGTGCAGTTTCTCACCGCGATGGGACTAAAGAAAAAAGGCGTCGGTCCGGAGAAAGCCGATCTCAAACCCTCTCCCAAAAAAGGCGACGGCAAAAAATCTTTCGAAGATACGAAAGAAACCGCCAAGAAGGCCGAGGGCTCCGATCATGAGATGAAAAAAGAAGGTTCTGACTCCAACATCGTCAAACCTATTACCAAACTTAAAGGCAAGATCACCATCAACAGTCTGCCGGCAGACGGTCGTGGGGTGGTGATTCTCGAAACAAAAAGCAAACTCAAGGTTCCCAAGCAATCGGCGAAGCCCATCCAGGTTTTTCAAAGAGAATTGCAATTCGATCCATCCCATTCCGTAGTGATGGTCGGGTCCACAGTCACCTTCATCAATGACGACCGGGAAGTCCACAACATTTTCTCCAAATCTTCTGGCAACCAGTTCAATCTGGGTGCCATGGCTGCCGGTGCTGCTCGGGAAATCAAACTGGAAACCCCGGGACCGGTCATTCTGCGATGCAACCTGCATAAGGATATGATAGGTACGGTGTTCGTGGTTCCCAACGGGTATTACACCCAGCCCAACGCCAACGGTGAATATGAGTTTGACCGTGTTAAAAGTCAGGAATATATTCTCGAGTTCTGGCATCCACAACTGTACCCGGAAGATGTGGCGGACAATGTCAAAAGCATCAAGCTGACAGGCAGAGACAAAAGCATCGACTTTAAAATCGCTTCCGCTTCCAAGCCGGGAGAAGTGCATGATCTGGTCGATGCCACCGACTACAATCTGGTGGTCGATGATATCGAAAAAGAAATATCCCTGGCCATCAAAGACTGGGAAGCTGGCAAAAAATACAAACCCCGCAAGCGAATGCTTATCGCCATCACCCAGCATTACCATGGTCAAGGTCTGAAAGGGGCCATTGCCAAAAGTTTCAGCGAAAAACGCAGTCTGAAACTGGAACAGGCTATGGATGAAATCCGCAAGCAGATCTCAGGCATTGGGGACAAGGAAAAAATAACGGCCGAATCACTGAAATTCAAGGCCGAGCGGGTTGTCGCCCAATTACGGAACAATGTCAAAGAGTTGGAACATCGGCTGAATCCCAAGCCTTAGCTGTTCTTCCGGCAAAGAGACCTTTGCTACAGGTAAATTTAAAACCTTGAATTGCGCTCAGTGACCATCGCCAGCCGTCAACGGCCAGCAAATTCCCCCTCCCCGGCAGGGGAGGCTGTTTGATTTCACCCTTCTACAGTGGTATTTTGTGTCCATGAGCCTGCGCCTGTACAACACCCTGACCGGTCAAAAAGAAGAATTCACCCCGCTCACACCGGGCAAAGTCGGCATGTACGTATGCGGCGTCACCGTTTACGATTACTGCCACGTCGGCCACGCCCGCGCCGGTATCGTGTTCGACACCGTGTACCGCTACCTCCAGCACATCGGCTACGAGGTCAACTACGTCCGCAACTTCACCGACATTGACGATAAAATCATCAAACGCGCCAACGAGGAAAACATCGACTGGCAGGAGGTGACGAAAAAATACATTGCGGCATTTCACGAGGACATGGGGCAGTTGAACATCGCCATCCCCAATACCGAACCGAAAGCCACGGACCACATCGACGGCATGCTCGCCATGGTGACGTCTCTCGTCGATCAGGGCAAGGCCTACGAAGCGGAAGGCGACGTTTACTTCTCCATCAAAAGCTTTCCGGAATACGGCAAACTGTCCGGCCGGAATATTGATGACCTGATGGCGGGCGCGCGCGTTGAACCCGGCGAACACAAACGCGATCCGCTGGACTTCGCGCTCTGGAAAAAAAGCAAGCCCGGCGAGCCCTCGTGGGACAGTCCCTGGGGACCCGGTCGACCCGGCTGGCACATCGAATGCTCGGCCATGGGACGGCATTTTCTGGGAGAACGGTTCGACATTCACGGCGGCGGCAAGGACCTGGTTTTCCCGCACCACGAAAACGAAATCGCACAGTCCCAGGGTTGCTCCGGCACACCCCCGGTCAAATACTGGCTTCATAATGGATTCGTCAATATCAATGAAGAAAAAATGTCGAAGTCGCTCGGCAACTTTTTCACCATCCGCGAAATCCTGAAACGGTATCACCCGGAAGCTCTGCGCCTGTTCCTGTTGAGCCACCATTACCGCGGACCCATCGATTTTGCCGATGAGTACCTCAATGAGGCGGAGAAATCACTGGACCGGTTCTACGAATTTTTCTCTCTCGCACAGGAAATACGCGGTGAGCTGACGGTGGAAGCGGACTCGGATGAAAACGAAGGCATTCGCTCGCAACCGCTCATTCAGAAAATCGAAGAAGCCTTGAACGACGATTTCAACACCGCCGTCGTGGTGGCGCACATGAACGAGGAACTGCGCCATTTGAACAGGGCGATGACCAAGCTACAAAAGAAAAAAGGCAACTGGAGCGATTTCGATACCGCCGCCGCAACATTAAAGTACGCATGCCAATTGCTGGGCTTTTTGTACCACGAGCCAAAGGATTACAAGGCCCGTGTGCTGGAAACTAAAAAAGAAGTGCTGGGACTGGATGTCGCTCAAATTGAAGCGTTGATCGCTCAACGCAAAACGGCCCGCGAAACCAAAGATTGGGCCAAAGCGGACGAGTGCCGCGACGCGTTGCTGGACCTCGGCGTGGTACTGGAAGACAACGCCGGAGGAACCGTCTGGAAAGTTAAATGAAAACCGACGAACACACCTTTACCGATCGCTACCTGAAGTTCACCCAACTCTACACCCGCACCCACGTGGAAGAGGAACCGGAAGAGCGCGTCCCTGAGAAAGTCATCCGATGCGTGTGGAACGATCAACTCATTAAATCCGAAGCACTGAAAACCACCGACGGTCGCCCGTTGGAAATCATCTTTCCCGGTTACTGGAATTTTGGGAGCGGACCGGATTTCAAAAGCGCCGCCATTCGCATCGACGGACAACTGTACGAGGGTGACGTCGAGCTTCACGTTTACGGTTGCGACTGGAAAGCACACGGTCATTCAGACAACAACGAATACGACAACGTCATCCTGCACGTATTCCTGTGGAAAGGCCGGGGCCGCAAACCGCTGGCTGAGACACCGGTCGACGAAACCAAAAATCTGTCGCGCCCCCACATCCACGAACTGGAGCTCAAAAATTACCTGAAGCAAGGCATTCTGCAGTTGAACGAACAGTTGGATTTTGACAGCTATCCTCTGCTCAATCAGTTCAACACCGGCCTGTGCCACCGTCCCCTGGCCCGCCTGTCACAGGAAAAATTTACGGCACTGTTGAAGAGCGCCGGTGATGCGCGCATCCAGACCAAGATGGACCGGTTCCACGACCGCATTATCACCAGGGGGTACGAGCAGACCTTCTACGAAGGCGTGGCTGAGGCTATGGGCTACCCCAGTAACAAGCAACCTTTCCGCACGCTGGCGGAAACAGTAACGCTGGCAGATATCCACCAACTCACCCCGGCGAAATCCTCCTACGAGAACACAATAAGGCTGATCCAGGCTCTGCTGTTCGGCGTTTCCGGTCTCATCGATTTTGCGGATCTGCCAAAATGCTCATCCGCCAAAGACCGAACGTATTTTTCGGACCTGCAGACAACCTGGAAGAAACACCAGAAAAAGTTCTCCGACCGGCTAATGGACCGGAAAGAATGGAAGTTTGGCAAAATGCGACCCGCCAATTTCCCGTATCGCCGGGTCGCCGCCCTCAGCCACCTGATTGCCCGGCATTGGGACACCGGGCTGTTCGCCGACACCCTCGAATGCCTGCAATCGACCCTTCCCACTGCTCTGGAGAAGGGATATACTGGGGCTACTCGCAACAAAGTCATGCATTTTTTCAATCTGGAAGCGGACGATTACTGGGCCTGGCACTACACAGCGAATGGCAAAAAACTCTCTAAAAAACAACAGCTTATAGGGAGGGATCGGTCGCGCGAGATCACCATCAACATTGTTCTGCCAATCGGGTTGATCTATGCCCGGGCCAGTAAATCAGCGCCTCTCGAAAAAGCACTGGGTCTTCTGTTCCAGACCAAAACCCGCACCGCAGATAATCAGTGGATCCGGTTTATGAGCCATTACATTCTGGGCGACAAGGAGCGATTACTGAAGGAATTGGACAGCGATCGGAAAACGCAGGGACTCATGCAGGTGTACCAGGATTACTGTACCCGCAACCAAAACAACTGCCTGCGATGTCAGTTTCCAAGCGTGGTCGAGCGCTATTTCAAATAATTTAAGGCACACCTCCATTTTTCATGGTTGAGGCTGTCAAAACCCTTGATTCTATTGTACCGAAGCGATAGAGTGTGGGTATACAAACCAACCCCATCGGAAAAAATACAAGCGATATGGACCATTTAACTGAACTCGAAAATCAAAGCGTTTACATCCTGCGCGAAGCGTACAAGAATTTCAAAAACCTGGCCATGCTGTGGTCGATCGGCAAGGATTCGACCGTCCTGTTGTGGCTGGCGCGCAAGGCGTTTTTAGGTCATTGCCCGATCCCGCTGGTGCATATCGACACCAGTTTTAAAATTCCACAAATGATCGAGTACCGCGACAAGTACGCCCAGAAATGGGGACTGAACCTGGTCGTCGGACAAAATAAAAAAGCGCTGGACGAAGGCATGAATCACGAAAAAGGCCGCGACGTCTGTTGCGATGCATTGAAGACCCAGGGACTATTGCAGATTATGGAGCAGGAAGGATACACCGGTCTTATTCTGGGCATACGCCGGGACGAAGAAGGTACGCGCGCCAAGGAGCGTTATTTCTCTCCGCGCAACAAAGATTTTGAATGGGATTTCAAGGATCAGCCGCCGGAGCTGTGGGACCAGTTCAAAACCACTTTCGCCGAAGGCACGCATATTCGCATTCATCCGTTACTGCACTGGACGGAACTCAACGTGTGGGAATACATCGAGCGGGAGAAAATCCCCATCATCGACCTGTACTTCGCCAATAAAGAAGGCCGACGATACCGCTCACTCGGTTGCGCACCCTGTACGGGATCGATCGAGTCCAAAGCCAGTAACGTCCGCGAGATCATCGAAGAGTTGAGGGACACCACCTCTTCCGAACGGTCCGGTCGCGCGCAGGATCAGGAAAGCACCTACGCCATGCAGAAACTTCGAGCAAAAGGGTACATGTAATGGGAAGTAACGGCCACAAAGAGCCTCAGTCCGGAAAACAAATGAAGCTGGTCATCGTCGGCCATGTCGATCACGGCAAGTCCACTCTGGTGGGCCGCCTGATGGCCGATACCGACAGCCTGCCCACCGGCAAAATGGATTTTATCAAAGATATCTGCGACCAGCAGGGCAAGGTCTTCGAGTTCGCGTTTCTTCTCGATGCCCTCGAAGAGGAACAGGAACAGGGCATCACCATCGACACGTCGCAAATCTTTTTCAAGACGGAGAAGCGACCGTATGTCATCATCGACGCCCCCGGTCACAAGGAATTCCTCAAGAACATGGTCACCGGAGCGGCCAATGCTGAAGCGGCGCTTCTGCTGATCGACGCTTATGAAGGCGTACAGGAACAGTCGCGGCGACACGGTTACCTTCTGCGCCTGCTGGGCATGAAACAGGTCGCGGTTGTGGTCAACAAAATGGATCTGGTCAAACACGACGCCGAGGTGTTCTATAAGATCAAAGCCGAGTACACGGAATTTCTCAATTCCATGGGCGTGGAGGCGCGGGAGTACATCCCTGTCTCAGCAAAAATGGGGGAGAACATCGCCCACCGTTCTGAAAACATGACCTGGTATCAGGGGCCGACCGTGCTTGAAATGCTGGACCAGTTCGAGGACAAGCTTCCGGAAGTCAACCAACCGTTCCGCCTGCCCCTGCAGGATGTGTACAAGTTCGACGAACGGCGCATCCTCGCCGGACGCGTGGAATCGGGCACAGCCAAGATCGGCGATGAAGTGATCTTTGCGCCATCCAACAAAAAAGGTACCATCAAATCGATTGAGACCTGGGAGGTCGAGAATAAACCCACCACCATCGAGGCGTCGCAATCCGTTGGCATCACGTTGACTGAACAGATTTTTGTGGAGCGCGGGGACGTGGCGACTCTGGCCAGCGATCCACCTGTCATCACCACCACGTTTGATGCGAACGTTTTCTGGATGGGGAAAAAACATCTACAAAAAGGCGAGACCTATCTCATCAAACTGGCCACGCAAAATGTGGAATGCGAAGTCGCCAAGTTCAACAAGGCGATTGACGCATCGACGCTGGAGACTCTGCCCGATCAGGATTTCATCGCTAAAAACGATGTCGCGGAGTTGACCCTGCGCACCCGGCAACCCATCACCTTCGACCTGTTCAACGACATCGCTGAAACCGGACGGTTTGTGCTGGTGGACGAGTATGACGTGTGCGGCGGCGGCATCATCACCGGCTTCACACCGCTGTCGGAAATCGACAAGTTCCGCGACGAAGCACACTACCGCGATTCGCATTGGATCAAGGGCGCCGTCACCCCGGACATGCGGGCCTACCGCAACGGTCACCTGGCCGCCATGATTCTCATCACCGGGAAATCAGGCGTCGGCAAGGCGGATCTCGCGGGCAAACTGGAAGAAAAACTATTTCACCAGAATTTTCAGAGCTACCTGCTCGACGGACGCAACATTCAGGTAGGACTCGGCGCGGATATGGATCAGGATAAATATTTCACCGACGGGGAAGCGGTGCGGCGCTTTGGCGAAGTCGCCAAACTGTTCGTCGATGCCGGTCACGTTGTCATTTCCACTTCCAACGTGTTCAACCATGAAGATCATTCGAACATCAGCCTGCTCATCGAACCGACTCCGATTGTGGAAATCCAGGTCACCAGCGACCAATTCCCGAAAGGCAAACCGGAGGTCGTTTTGACAGTCGATGAGGCGGCGAATCATGAAACCGCGGTCCAGAAAGTCCTCGATTACCTGAAGGACAAAAAAATCCTGACCGGCCATAACTACTCGATTTAAAAGGGCCTACCAAGCCAGAGAAAAGGAAATTGACTTTTTTTCTCTGACGTGACACAGTGCACTTTCGTTTCGGCCGAAAGGCCTCGTTCATGGAATTCCAGAAAGTTATTGATGCCAAAGATCACCGTTCATAATTCAGACACCGGCGAAGTCAAAGAGTTTAACGTCGGCTACGGAGCCAACCTGCGCAAAGGAGCGGTGTTCAATGACGTCGTGCTGTACAAAGGTATGGCGGCCCAGTTGAATTGTCGTGGTATGGGTTTGTGCGGCACCTGCCTGATCGAAGTCGAGCCCCTGGAAAACGTCGACGGCCATTCCTTCATCGAAAAACTCCACCGCATCGGGCCCAACCAGAAACTCGGTTGCCGCGCCAAAGTGTACGGCGACATCACCATCAAAGTCGCCCTCAAGGATCTTTAACCCCTCCACAAGCTTTTATCTGTCATTCTGAGCTCTAGCGAAGAATCCAGGTTTCGTCCTGTCAAACTTTTCTAATACATTTGCAGAAGAATCAATAGCGGCAGGAGGGTCAGGCCGACGATGGAAACCAGGGCATGAATCAGCACATCCCATTTGCGGCTTAGAGGAACGAGTGTGATAAAGTAGAGGCCGATCAGGTATTCCCAGATTGTATTTTCGGAATGGACGCTGTTCATCACCAGAAACAAAATCAGGCAAACCACGATTGTGATATACAGATACAAATGCGTCCGGATCAGGGGGGGTTCTTTTTTAAAAAACGTCATGTACAAACCCAGGAAGACGTTGCCGATATTAAATATAATGGCGGCTATCACCCATATCAAGGAGGGCGAATCGCTGACCTGGGGGAACACGTTGGCAAACATGGAAATCCGTTGCGATTTAAAGGTTAATTTAAGGGGAGGATTCTAACATGGATTTGGATTTAAACGACCGCAAAGTCCTCATTACCGGCGCTGGTGAAGGCATCGGCCGGGCGCTGGCTCTGGCATTCGGCAAAGCCGGAGCGCGGGTGGCCGGATGCGCCCGCACCCAACCCCGTCTGCACGCCCTGGAAGAGGAAATGGAAGGAAAAGGCCACCTCTTTCAAACGGTGGACGTCACCCAACCCGATCAACTTCAGGAGTTTCACGACTGCGTGCTGGAACAACTTGGGGGACTGGATATACTGGTCAACAACGTTGGCGACATCGGCAAGCTAGCCACCTTCCACGAGCTGACCGATCAGGATTGGCGGGATTCGTTCGAGATCAATCTGCTCCCTGCCGTACGTTTGTGCCGCATGTTCATCCCGACGCTGAAGCACTCGGGCGCGCCGCGCATCATTAACATCTCGTCTATCGCCGGCTCCCGTCCAACACCCATCTTTCCCCATTACAGCGCGATGAAAGCGGGACTCTCCAACCTCACCGCGTCCCTTGCGCAAACGCTGGCGGAGGAACATATTCTGGTGAACTCAGTATCTCCCGGCCCGGTGTGGTCTCGGTCGTGGGAGAAAGATGCCCAGGAAACAGTGAAGCAAACCGGAAAACCGCTTCACGAAGTGGAGGAGGAAATCAAAAGAGGGACGGCGCAATCGGTCCCCTTGAAACGCATGGGCATGCCAGAGGACGTGACGGGACTGGTCTTGTTTCTATCATCCGATCACGCATCGTGGATCACCGCCACCAACTTCACGGTGGATGGCGGTATCACGCAAAACCCGTATTAAACAATATTAACCACAGATAAACACCGATGAAAAACGGGACAAGGAGCAGGAAATACGGAACATCGGAAAAAATTGTAGTTGCCCCATTCATGGGGCGCTTTTAAAGGACGCTCGATAAATCGAGCAACTACAAAAGCATAAGGAAGAATCCCTCCAGCCCCCTTCACAAGGGGGAGAAAAGTCCTTCCTTCTTTTATCCGATTTTATCCTGTTATCCTGTCAAAATTTTCGGGGGTTGGTTTGGGATGTGCTCCGCTAAATGCGTTGCGTCAAGCCGTCGTGGATTTCTTCGAACAGTTTTCTTAAATCGTATTTGTATTCCCAGGCGGGATAATCTTTTTTAAATTTACTGACATCGCTGATCCACCAGATATGGTCCCCGATGCGGTTCTGCTCTTCATAGTTCCAATCCAGCTTGTTCCCGGTAATCTCTTCGCACAGTTGAATCGCTTCCAGCATCGAACAGTTGCTGTGTCGGCTCCCGCCCATATTATAGACTTTGGAGACTCCGGGATTCTGATAAAAATGGTAGAGCGCATTCACCAGATCGTAACTGTGAATATTGTCCCGCACCTGTTTGCCTTTGTAGCCGAATACGGTGTACGGTTTTTTCTGCAGGGTGCAGATCATCACGTAAGAAAGAAACCCGTGCAGTTCGGTACCCGAGTGCCCTGACCCGGTCAAACACCCGCCGCGAAAGCAGGCGGTTTTCATATCGAAATAGCGTCCGTATTCCTGCACCAGCAGGTCGCCTGCCGCTTTGGACACGCCGAACAGGCTGTGGGTGGTGTGGTCGATACTCATCGACTCGTCGATTCCGCGTTGATAATACGGGTGGCTTTCGTCGACTTCCCAACGCGATTCCAGCTCCACCAGCGGCAGTGAGTTCGGGGTATCGCCGTACACTTTGTTGGTGGAAATATTGATGAACACCGCCTTCGGGCAATGCCGGCGCGTCATCTCCAAAAGAACCAGCGTGCCGTTGGCGTTGACGGTAAAATCGGTGAGAGGATCGCGTGCGGCCCAGTCGTGCGACGGTTGCGCGGCGCAATGGACAATCAGTTTGATGTCCTTGCCGTATTCCTTGAAGATGCGCTCCATATCTTTTTCAGAGCGGATGTCGCATTCATAATGCTTGTAGTCTGGGAAATCTTTCTCCAGCCGTTCGCGATTCCAGCGCGTCGACGCTTCCTTGCCGAAAAACTGACTGCGCATATCGTTGTCGATTCCCCGGACAGTCAAACCCTTGTCCATCAGAAAACGAACCGCCTCCGATCCGATCAATCCACCTGAACCTGTAACCAATGCGATTTCCAACTCAGCCTTCCTTTCTCAAACTCGTCACCGGGGTTGCCATTGTTCCAGATAACGGACAATACGCTCAGCGGCACACCCGTCCCACAATTCCGGACATCGTCCCTGTTTGCCCCCTGTTTTGATGACATGCTCCGCTTCCCGGACGATCACTTCGGGAGAAGTCCCGACCAGAGTATTGGTACCCTCGTCCAGGGTCACCGGCCGCTCGGTATTTTCTCTAAGAGTCAGGCACGGCACACCCAATACGGTGGTCTCCTCCTGGATGCCGCCGGAGTCGGTCAGCACCATTTTTGCCTGGCTCATCAGTCGAACCATATCAAGGTACGGTTGCGGTTCCAGTTGGATCAACGACTTCACGGATTCTTCCAGACCGAACTCCTCGATGCGGCTACGCGTTCGCGGATGCACGGCAAACACAATTTTCAAATGCTTCGAAATTTTTTGCACGGCATGCAGAATACCCGCGAACACTTCTTTCGCATCCACGTTGGAAGGCCGATGCAGAGTCATCACCGCATACCCTCCCTCCTTCAACTGCAACTGATCCAGAATGCGGCTGGATTGCGCGGCATTCTCCCTATGCTTCAGAAGCGTATCCACCATCACATTACCCACATACTGAATTTTTTCGGGAGGGGTTCCCTCCTTTAAAAGATTTTCCCGACCACTCGGTTCGGTGATGAACAACAGATCGGAAAGACGATCAGTCACCACCCGGTTGATTTCCTCCGGCATATTCCGGTCGAAGGACCGTAGCCCGGCTTCCACATGAATCACCGGAATTTTTTTGTAGGACGCAGACAGGGCGCAGGCCACCGTGGCATTCACGTCGCCCACCACCAGAATAGCGTCGGGCGATTCCTTTTCCAACACCGGGTCAAATTTTCGGAGAGTCTCTGAGACCTGCCAGGCCTGCCCGCCAGAACCCACCCCCAGCTCAATGTCGGGACGCGGGATTCCCAACTGATCAAAAAAAACGTCGTTCATGTTTTGATCGTAATGCTGCCCGGTATGGAGTAAAACGGGAGTGATTTTGGAGGACGTTTTCATGTGCTCCATAATGGGAGCAATTTTCATGAAGTTCGGCCGGGCACCGACGATATTCAATATTTTCATAGAGGTGACTGTGTCTGAATTAGTTTTCAGGCTGTGCATTCCACCAACAAAATCGAGGATTGCCAGATAAAGAGAATTACCGTATCCTTAGTCCATCGCATGCCTGTATTTCCCTATCTTATTAATATAACAGACAACTAATCTCTTAAAACCATGAATCCTCAAATCTTTCGAGAATACGACATTCGCGGGCTGGTGAAGGAAGACCTGGCTCCAGAGAATGTGGAGTTGATCGGCAAAGCCATCGGCACCTACATCCGCCGCGATGGCGGGAAAACCCTGACGCTGGGTTGGGACATCCGCACCAGCTCCATCGAATTTCGTAAAATCATGACACGCGCACTCAACTCCACCGGATGCGACGTGATCGACATCGGCTGTGTCCCGACGCCGGTGGCCTATTTTTCACTGCACCACCTGAATCCCGATGGCGGCGTGATGATCACCGGCAGTCACAATCCGCCGGAGTTCAACGGATTCAAAATCAGCCACGGTCTGCACAGTTTGTACGGCGATAAAATCCAGATACTGAAAGGTTTGATCGACAACAACGATTTTGAAACAGGCACCGGCCAGTCCAGCGAAGTCGATATCCTCCAACCCTATATGGACAAAATCTGCGAAACCATCAACATATCCCGAAAGCTCAAGGTGGTGGTCGACGGAGGCAATGGATGCTTCGGGATCACCGGCCCTCAACTATTGCGCAAACTCGGCCTGGACCCCATTGAGCAATTTTGTGAACCAGACGGCAACTTTCCGAACCATCACCCGGACCCAACCGTCCCCGAATACATGCAGGATCTGATGGACCGGGTGCAGTCCGAAAACGCCGACCTGGGGATCGGGTTCGACGGCGATGCCGACCGACTGGGTGTGGTCGATGACAAGGGCAATCTGTTATGGGGAGATCAGTTACTGATCCTGTTCGCACGCGACATACTGAAGAAACATCCCGGCACTGCCGTGGTGGGCGAAGTGAAATGTTCGCAAAACCTTTACGATGACATCAAAAAACATGGCGGCATACCGGTAATGTCCGCCGCCGGACATTCACTGATCAAAAAGAAAATGCGCGAATCCGGGGCGTTATTGGCTGGAGAAATGAGTGGGCACATGTGCTTCAAGGACAACTACTACGGTTTCGATGACGCCATTTTTGCGGCGTGCCGGGTGTTGGAAATCGTCGCTTCCTCCTCACAAAAACTTTCCGATATGCTTTCGGATTTACCCAAAACCTTCAGCACACCGGAAATCCGCATCGACTGTCCCGATACGTTGAAGTTCAAAATTGTCGAAGAGTTGACCAAATATTTCCGGTCGCGATACGAAGTGGTGGACATCGACGGCGTGCGCATCCAGTTTGATAACGGTTGGGGCCTGGTCCGCGCGTCCAACACACAACCGGTACTTGTACTACGATTCGAAGCGAAGACGGAAGATCAGTTGAACGACTATCAACAAATCGTCAACCAGCAACTCAAGAAGTATCAACCGGACGTGAACGTCAACTAGCGTACAATCATTCCGGCGTAACCCACCACCTGATCCATATCCCCGCTGATTTCACCCGATGTCATATACCGGATCAGTTCGGCTTGCGTCGCGCCCAATTCCTTGCAGGCGGTCAGCATCACCGTGGCCGGGTTGACTCCGCACATGGTGATGCCTTGTTTCTCCACTGTGCGAAACAAACCTTCCGGGTCCATCTTTAAAATCTGATCGATCACTCTTTGATCTTTTTCAGAGGCGTCGGTATGGCTTTCATAATGAGTCATGTCGGAACTGGCAACAATCAATACCGGACGATTGCAGGATCGGACCGCCCGCACAATTGCCCCAGCCAGCATCTGGCATTCGTCGAAACTCAAACGCATGAGACAGATGGGAACCAACTTGAATTGTTTGCGGAAATACTGAAGGAAAGGCAATTGAGTTTCCAACGAATGTTCCAACTGATGGGCATCTTCGCTGGCACGGGCAATCGGCAGGTCTTTGAGGATGGCTTTTGCCATGTGGGCATCGATTTCCAGATCGCCAAAGGGCATGACCCATGATCCGTGGGAGTAGACAGCGATGCGTTCGCCCATCCCCGTATGATTGGGCCCGAGGAGAATGACCGTATCCGGGATTTCAATCCGCGAATACACCGAACCCGCGACGTCTCCGGAATACTTGAATCCCGCGTGCGGGACAATCACTCCCTGGGCACTGACTTTCAGAGTCTCATGTTCCAAATGGCGTTGCACTTCTTCGAGCAATGCCACTGGATCATCGGGATAAAACCTTCCGGCCACCGCCGGGGCACGTGCCATGGGAACCTCCTTTTATTCGCGCACTTCACCGGTCATGGGAACAAATCGCACGCCGGTAATTTTTTCTCGCTCCAGCTGGCCCTTCACTTTGGTAATCCGGACCAGATCCTGAAACAACACCCCTTCCAAAGGCAAAACCAAGCGTCCGCCCTCTTTAAGCTGATCGATCAACGGCTGAGGAATTTCCGGTGCGGCGGCTGTCAATAGAATGGCGTCAAAAGGCGCAAACTCTTCCCATCCCTGGTACCCGTCTCCGTATTTCACCTTGACGTTCTTATAACCCAACCGTTCGAGGTCAGACCGGGCATCGTTCGCGAGGGCTTCGATGATTTCGATGGTGTACACCTCCTTCACCTGTTCCGCCAGCACCGCCGCCTGGTAACCCGATCCAGTACCGATCTCCAACACGCGGTCCCCCGGTTGCAAACGCGCACTCTGGGTCATGAGCGCAACAATATAAGGCTGGGAAATGGTTTGGTTCTTGCCAATGGGGAGCGGAAAATCAGCGTACGCCAGATTTTTATTTTCCCCTGTTACAAACTCGTGACGCGGCACCTTGAGCATGGCCGCCAGAACGTTGGGGTCTACAATATCGCGACCGCGCAGGTCGACATCCACCATGCGCTTGCGTTCTATTTCAAAATCTATGGGGAGTGCGGGTTTTGGGTACAGAAAAGCCGGGAAGAGGGAGGCGAGGAAAGAAAAAAACAGAACTCTAAAGGATGAGGCCGTTTTTCTTAAGCCACTCTTCCGCATCGAAGCGTTCGCTGATGAACTCTTCAAACTCGATTTCTTTCTTTGAAAGTTTTGCGCCATCGATATACTGCGCCTCTTCCGCTGTTTTCTTTTTAGTGCGGCGAGCTTTCTTTTTGGATTTTTCAGGAGCCTCTTCGACTTCCACATCAAATCCTTCGGTCAAGGATTGCAGTTTCAGCACGAGAACCATGAAACTCTGCGGACAGATCTCGTCGCGTTTTTGGATTTCAGAGACAATTTTCTTGACCTTGGGAGAACTCAATACCGCTTCGGTAATCGCTTTTGATAATTTTTCGTAATCCCCGTCCTGGCCACTGGAATGACTCACAACAAACCCCTTTCAAAAATACTTAATTAGCCTTCTAAACCCATTGTGACAGATATCATTAAACATTTCACCTTAACTTTGCACCAACATAAACTGGCCCAGTGGCAATGTCAATACGGCGAACCTCTAACCGAGGCAATATCAATAACGTGGCATGGAAGGATCTATGGTTTCAGCCCACTCCTCGATACCACCACGCATGCTTTTGACATTCTCAAACCCAATATCGATCAGGGCTTTCGCGGCTTTGAGACTGCGCACCCCGGCTTTGCAGTGAAGCACAATTTCATCGCCCTTCTTCAATCCATTGAGTTTTTCTATTTTTCTCTCTTCGATGACATCCAACGGAATCAGAGTGGACCCATCGATACGGCAGATTTCATATTCCTCCTGACCGCGCACATCCACCAGCGTGAACTTCTTGCCGTTGTCCAGCATCTGTTTGACCAGAGCCGGTTCGATTTCCATTTCGCGATCGGCCGGTTCCTCCTGAGGGGGCAGGATACCGCAGAACTGTTCGTAGTCGATCAGCTCTGTGATCGTCGGGTTGTCACCACAAATCGGACAGTTTTTATCCTTGCGCAGTTTCATCTCGCGGAACTTCGTTTCCAGCGCGTCAAAGATCACCAGACGTCCGGTCAAATCATTTCCCTTTTCGAGGATCAACTTGAGGGTTTCGTTGGTCTGCAAACTCCCGATAATGCCGCACAACACACCCAGCACCCCGCCCTCGGCACAACTGGGCACCATGCCCGGAGGCGGCGGTTCGGGATACAGACACCGGTAACAGGGGCCTGTGCGCGAATCGAATACAGAAACCTGACCTTCGAAACGCAGGATACATCCGTAAATATAAGGCTTCTTCAACAACACACAGGTGTCGTTGGCCAGATAGCGTGTCGGAAAATTATCCGTGCCATCGACGATGATGTCCCAGTCAGCAAAAATACGCATTGCGTTTTCGGCAGTGAGGCGTTCGTTGTAGGTAATCACTTCCACATCTGAATTGAGGTCAGCAATGCGGGCTTTGGCAGAATCGACTTTGAGTTTGCCAACGGTGGATTCACCGTGGGCGATCTGCCTCTGCAGGTTACTTTTATCGACGACGTCGAAATCGATCAGTCCCAATGTGCCAACGCCGGCGGCGGCCAGGTACAAAGACACCGGAGATCCCAACCCGCCGGTTCCGATACACAGAACTTTGGAGTTGCAGATTTTCTCCTGCCCTTCCATGCCCACTTCAGGCAACAATAAATGGCGACTGTAACGATTGATTTGATCTGGGTTTAAACTCATGATGGTTTCCATTCCTTAAAATTTACTGGTTGTCTCAACGCTGAATACGTCTATTCTATCAAAATCTCCCGATTCCAAAACAAAATTAAAAACACGCGGAAGGCCTTATTTATTCGTAGCTTCCTGGTAGGCCGTAGCCAATCCGGGTAGCGCCCCTTCGATCACTCGGTCGGGAAAGCAGGTCGATATACGAAAATAACCCGGCGTCCCAAACCCGCGTCCGGGCACCACCAGCACTTTTCTCTCGGCCAGCAGTCGGGCGAATTCCACTTCATCTGCAATCGGCGACTTGGGGAAAAAATAAAAGGCCCCCTGCGGCTTCACCACTTCGTAACCGATGCCGGTGAGTTCCTTATAAAGAAAATCGCGCCGCTTTCGGTATTGTTCGACATCCACTGTGACGTGCTGAATCTTCTCCACCACCCTTTGGAACAGAGCCGACGCATTGACAAACCCCAATACCCGGTTGCAGAAAATGAGTCCGGCCATCACCGCTGCCGCGTCTTCCGCCTGCGGGTGGACGGCGACATACCCGATACGTTCGCCCGGCACTGCCAAATCCTTGGAGTGCGAGGTGATATAAATACTGTTCTCGTACAAGTCGAGAATGTTCGGCGTCTCCAACCCATCGAACACGATTTTCTTGTATGGGTCGTCGGAGATCAGATAAATCGCGTGCCCGATTTCCTTCGACTTCTCCCGCAGAGCATCGGCCAACTCTTGTAACGCTTGCCGGGAATACACGACCCCGGTCGGATTGTTGGGCGAGTTAATGATCACCGCTTTAGTTTTAGATGTCACTGCCGCCCGAAACGATTCCAAATCGATCGAGAAATCGTCCCGCGTATTCACCGGCACCGCTTTGCCGCCGTGGTTGTCGGCATAAAACAAATACTCTACGAAATAAGGTGCGAACACGATCACCTCGTCGCCGGGATCGAGCAGGGTTTTGAGAGTGATATTCAATCCGCCGGCCGCACCACACACCATAACTATGTCGCTGGCCGACATCGAAACCTTACATTCTTCGGAGAGTGCTTCCGCCACCGCCTGGCGGGTGGCCTCCAATCCGGCGTTGGGCATGTAGCGATGCTGGCCTGTTGTTGCATCCTTCGCGGCGGCAATCATGGCATTGACCAGTTCCTGAGGAGGCTCTGCCACCGGATTGCCGAGGGACAAATCGAACACATTGTCAGCACCGAATTCCTGCTTCAGCCGAATGCCCTCTTCGAACATCTTGCGGATCCACGAGGCCCGCTCCATAAAATCGTGAACTTTCTGCGAAATCGCCATGAGTTTCCTGCCAGCCAAAATGATTAAATTGGAGTTTAGTTTCAGGCAATCATACATTGAAAAGGAGGGTTGCACCACTGTTTCGGCAGGAAGAAAGTGGACAATGGGAAAGCGAAAGACCGGGAGAAATCCCACTTACCGGCTAATTTTTGATAAGATTGACCGCTCATTCCCTTAATTCTTCTGGGAGTGACCGAGCCTCTTTCATTCTTTGGAGTATTTCCTCACACCATCATGATTGTTCGATTCGAGAAGGTTTCCAAATATTTTCAGGCGGGCGGAACACGCATTGCCGCGCTCGTGGACGTGAGCCTGAGTCTGGAGAAAAAAGATTTCGTTACAGTGATGGGTCCCAGCGGCGGCGGCAAAACAACCCTGCTCAATTGCATGGGGGGACTGGACACGCCGGACGAGGGCGAAATTTACCTGAACGGCCATTCGCTTTCCGGGATGAGCGACCGCGAATTGACCCAACTACGACGGCGGGATATCGGTTTCGTCTTCCAGTTTTTCAATCTCATGCCCACCCTGTCGGTCATCGAAAATATCGAACTGCCGCTATTGCTCAGCCATGCCTCGCGCGAAGGCAAGGACCGGATCGACACGTTACTGGATTACGTTGGCTTGAAACACCGCGCCCGTTCTTTCCCCGCCGAATTATCCGGCGGTGAAATGCAGAGGGTCGCCATTGCCCGCGCGCTGGTGCATCAGCCCGCTTTGCTACTGGCGGACGAACCCACCGGCAACCTCGATTCAGAAAACGGGCTCAAAATTCTCGACCTCCTCAAACAAGCCAGTGAAGATTTTGAAACCACCGTGGTCGTGGTCACGCACAACCCCCAGGCCGCTCACTACGGCAACCGCCATTTCGAAATCCGCGACGGCACACTGGCGACCTTGAAATGAATATAGGAAGGACTCTTCGCTAATCATGAGCTTTCTAATTTACTTCAAGGACCTTTTCACCGCACTCATCCTGCGCCCGCTGGCGCGTGACCCGTTCCGATTTGCCATCACCATTCTCGGAGTTGCCATCGGCGTGTCGGTATTCCTGAGCATCCAACTCGCCAACCGTCAGACATTGATGTCCTTTAGTGAGACGGTCGACCTGGCATTGGGCAAGGCTGACGCCGTGATCGTTGCCGAAGGCATCCCTTTCGATCAGAAATATTTGGATGACCTGCAACCGCTCGCCGAATGGATACGAGCCTACCCGATTATACGGGGTTACGGAGTGGAGACGGGCAGTAACGAGGTGGTGGAAATCGTGGGCACCGACCTGATGAAGGCCAACGGCATCCGTGATTTTTCTCTCAAAACCAAGCGTAAGAATTTAACAGCACTGCTACCGCTCCTGCTGGATCCCCGAGGCATCATTTTACCGGAAAAATTTATTCCGGGAACGCACTTCAAACCCGGCGATCCCATTCATTTACTGATCAACGGCAAGGAACGCAAACTCAACGTCAACGGTATTCTCGAAGACAAGGGCATGGCCAAAGCGTTGACCCGGAATTTCGCGGCCATGCATCTGTTGGCGGCGCAAAATACGTTCGGCAAAATCGGCAAGCTGGACCGCATCGACGTGGAGTTTCTGAAGGAGGGAGATTTCGACTTCATGAAACAGAAAATTTCGGAGGTGCTTCCGGATTTTCTGCGGGTCGACCGGCCGGAACGCAGAAACCGGCAGGTTGAAAAAATGTTGCGCGCGTTCCAATACAACCTGACGGCACTCAGCTTCGTCGCTCTGCTGGTCGGCCTGTACCTCATCTACAATATGGTGTCCCTGTCGGTGGTGCGGCGCCGAACGGAGATCGGAACCCTGCGCGCCCTGGGTGCTTCACCGGGATTGATCGCTTCCATATTTTTACTGGAAGCAGGCGTGATCGGCACCCTAGGCTCCGCCCTCGGTATCGGGTTGGGATATTATATGGCGCAATTTTCGCTGGAGGCGGTCGCGCTCACCGTCAACAACCTGTACGCTTCCACCCAGGTCACCGAAATCGATTTTCACTGGGATCAGATGGGACTCTATTTCCTGTTCGGAGTCGGGTTGTCGTTCGTCTCCGCCGTCATCCCCGCCTGGGATGCCGCCACCACCTCACCGACTCAAGTGATGCGGCGCGGCAGTTACGATCTCAAAATTTTTCGCGGCAATCGCAAACTGACCCTCACCGGGTTGGGCGTATTCCTGCTGGCAGGTTTGTGTTCGCAACTGCCAGCCATCGGCCAGTTTCCTTATTTTGGATTTTTATCCGTATTTTTCATCGTGATGGGAATCTCCTTCCTGGCACCTTCGAGCCTGATGCTCCTGCGCGATTTTTCGCACGGATTGTGCAAGCGCTGGTTCGGGGGCGAAGGCCTGTTGGCCAGCATGAACCTGTCGCAAAACGTGGGCCGCAACTCCATCGCCGTGGCGTCTTTGGCCATCGCGTTCATGATGGTGATCAGCATGTCGATCATGGTGCACAGTTTCCGCCAAACGGTCGAGTTGTGGATCAACCAGACCCTGCAAGCCGACCTGTTCGTCCGCACTGCCGGCGGAAAAAATATTGATTACGAGCACACCCTGCCGCTCGATAAAGTGGACGCACTCCGAAATATAAATGGCGTAAAGGCAGTCGATTTATTCCGCGCCATCCCCATTTCCTATGACGATGAACCGGTCCTCCTCGCCTCGGGAGATTTCGACACCCTGTCACGTTACGGCAACCTGTTAATTAAGAAAGGTCCTCCCGCCAGCGAGTTGGCCGGGTTGCTGGTGAGGCAGAATCGCGCCATCGTATCCGAATCGTTTTCCTTGAAGCACCAGCTGGACACGGGTGACCGCTTGACACTGAACACTCCGGCTGGAACAGTGGAGATAGAAATCGCGGCCATTTATTACGACTACTCGCAGGAGCAGGGACTGATTATCGTCGACCGCGGCACCTACCTGAAATATTACAACGACCCCAACGTCAACAGCTTCGTGGTGTACCTGCAGGATGCCCGACACCTGCCAACCGTGCGCAAGGAAATCATCCGCACCCTCGGCAGCTCCGACCGAATCATCGTGCGGTCCAATCAGGAACTCAAAAAAGAAGTGTTGAGGATTTTCGATAACACCTTCGCCATCACTTATTCACTGGAAATTATCGGCGTCGGCGTTGCCATTCTGGGATTGTTCAATACGTTGATCTCGTTGATTATCGAACGTCGGCGAGAAATCGGAATCCTGCGTTTCATCGGCGCGTTTCAGGAACAGGTCAAGAAAATGATTCTGATCGAGGCGGCACTGCTGGGAGTGATCGGTTCCGTGTTGGGACTGGCGGCAGGTATTGTGGTTTCTTATCTTCTGATTTTCGTGATCAACAAGCAATCATTCGGCTGGACCATTCTCGTCCATTACCCCTACGGTTTTATTCTGATCGCCGTTTTTTTATTCTGGGTTGTCGCCTGCGCGGCGGGACTCTACCCCGCCCGTCTCGCCACCCGCCTCAACCCCAAAGAATCCGTGAGAGCGGAATAAGTGACTTTGATTTAATCCTCAGCGTGGCTGTTGCGAAGGTCGAGGAGTTTCATTTCGATGGAGTTGCGACCGCCCCAGGTGTTGCGGCGCAGTTCGTACACGATGTCGACGGGTTCGCTGGCGTCGATGGATTGAAAAGCGTGGGCCAGGTTGAAGCCGATGACGTTGCGGAACTGGTTGCCCTGAAACGCCCGGAAGCGAACATGGTTGTCCTCGCGACCGACGAATTTGACGTCGCGCGCCCGGACGTCGCGTGAGATGAAAATGGGAACCTTGTTCATCTGCCCGAATGGCTCGAGGCTCTCCATTTCGCCATAGAACTCCTGAGTGATGTCCTCCATCTTCAGGGTCGCGTCCACTTTCAATTCCGCCACCAGACAATCTGCGGTGAGGTACTCGTCCCCCACCTTATTCATGGCTTTCCGGAAATCGTCCACACGTCCTTCCTCGATATTCAAACCGGCGGCATAGGCGTGCCCGCCGTACTGAATGAGATGCTCCGAGCATTGCGTCATCGCCTTGACCAAATTGAATGACGGGATGCTTCGCGCGGAGCCTTTGCCCACGCCCTCTACGAGGGCGATGAGAATAGCCGGACGATAAAATTTTTCGGCGAGCTTGGCGGCGACGATACCGATGACTCCCTGATGAAAATTTTCTGAGGCCAGGACAATGACGTTTTCATTTTCGAGATCCACCTGCCGCTCCAGCAGATATTCCGCTTCCTCGAAACACCATTTCTGCGTTTCTTTACGTTCTTCGTTGAGCTCTTCCAGCGACTTCGCCATTTCCATCGCTTCATTGAGGTCGGACGACACCAAGAGATGCAGTCCACGGTCCGGTTGCCCCAGTCTTCCGGCGGCGTTCAGGCGGGGTCCCATGCCGAAACCGACAGAGGAGGAGTCGACTTTGCCGTCGATCCCAACGACAGACTTCAAAGCGATCACTCCCGGCTTGGCGCTGGTGCGCAGGGCCTCCAGCCCATGCGAGGTGAGCACATGGTTCTCGTCGATCAACGGTGCCATATCGGCGATGGTGCCCAGAGTAAACAGGTCGAGATGTTTTTTAAGATTGGGAAGTTTGTCCGCGTCCCAGCCCGCCTCCAACAATCCCCGGCGAATGCCTACGGCCAGTTTGAACACGATGCCGACGCCGCTTAAAAACTTGAACGGGTAAGTGCATTCGGGCTGATGAGGATTCAGCACCGCCAACGCGTCGGGCAATCCTTCTACCGCCACTTGATGATGATCCGTCACGATGACTTCCACACCGATCTTGTTGGCGTGCGCCACCTGGGACAATGCAGTGATTCCGGTATCCGCCGTGATGACCAATTTACTGCCACGCGCCTTAATGGTATCCAATGCCTTATCGTTAAGGCCGTAGCCTTCTTCCATACGGTTGGGCAGATAATAATCAAACGGCGCGCCCAACTCCCGGAAAAAATGCACCACCAATGCGGCGGAAGTCACGCCATCCACATCGTAATCGCCGTAGACGGTAACGGTTTCCCGGTTCTGGATGGCTTGAACGATGCGCCGGACGGCGACATCCATGCCTCGCATCAAAAACGGATCATGAACCGTATCCAACCGGGCATCCAGGAAAAACCGGGCCGCTTCGGGATCTCCGAGACCACGGTTGACCATCAACTGAGCGAGCAAAGTGGAAAGCCCATGATCTTCCTTTAACCGGTTGACGGCGCCATCTTCCGCGTTGACGAATACCCATTTTCTATTTAACGCTGATAACATAGACAATCCAAAATTTCTTATGGGCGGCGGTTCAAATATTCCGCCACGCCCTTAAATGTTTTCCGGTGTATGGGGCACGGTCCGTACTGTTGGATCCGTTCACGGTGCAATCGCGTGCCATATCCCTTGTGCCGGGAGAATTCATATTGAGGGTACTGCTCGTGGTACCGTTGCATCAACCGATCCCGCGTCACCTTTGCCAGCACCGACGCGGCGGCGATGGACAAACTGGCGTCGTCGCCACCAACAATGGTTTTCTGGTGCGTGTCACATTCGATGCCACGGTTGCCATCGATCAAAAGCATATCCGGCGGCGTTGGAAGTTTCTCCACCGCCTGTTTCATAGCCAGCAACGTGGCCTGCAGGATATTGATTTCGTCGATCGTATTTTCATCGACCCAACCAATCCCGTATCCCGTACACTTTTCAATGATTTGATCGTACAGTATTTCGCGAAGCGAAGGGGACATTTTTTTGGAATCACGCAGTCTGGGCAGGGAAAACTCGGAAGGCAACACGACGGCGGCGGCCACCACGGGTCCTGCCAGAGGTCCGCGTCCCGCTTCGTCGACCCCCGCCACTGAACGGTATCCGGAATGTTCCGCTTCCCTTTCGTGGTCCCTCATTCAGTTGCTCCTCCGCGCTGATGATAAGTGATTCCTTTTAAGCCCGCAACAGGAAAGTGTCCGTTGAATATTGGCGCAACTGATTCTATAATCAGTTCATGTTGCTTAAGCGTTTCATCCCTATTGTTTTGGTTTTCTCACTCTTTTTAGGTTGCGGTAAATACCCGTTTTCCAATCGTTATGAGAGCCCACCCCCTTCCGACGAATATTTGGACGAGGCTGTCCCTGTTCAACAGGAAGTAATGTTGGGGGAAGAAGCCTTCCAGGAAATTATCAAAAAAGAAAAATTATCGTTGGATGGACAACTGATCACCATCGTGGAACGGGTGGGCCGTCAATTGGCGGCGGTGTCTCCCATGCCCAGCCTGAAGTGGGAGTTCAAGTTGATTGAATCCAACCGGAAGAATCTCATTGCCCTGCCCGGTGGGAAAGTGGCTGTCTACACCGGCATTCTCCCTGTTTGTGCCAACGAGGCCGGGCTGGCGGCGCTGATGAGCCATCAGATTGCGCATGACATTGCACGCCATCGTGCTCAGCGATTGGCGGCGACCCTCAATAGGGAAGGACAACCCACGGCCACACCCATCGGCCTTTCCCATTCCAAAAATAAAAATGCTCTGCTGACAGCGTTGGGCATGGGCACTGCCGAGAACGGCATCGGACCCTTTAATCCCAGCCATGAGTTTGAGGCGGATGAAATCGGTATCATGCTGATGGTGAAGGCGGGGTACGATCCGGGGGAAGCCGAGCGTTTCTGGAGCCGGATCAGCACCATGCAAACAGGTTCACGCCCGCCGGAGCTTACCTCTCTCCACCCCATTGATCCTGAACGCCTACGCACCCTTCGCCGGGGACTGCTCAAAGCTAGTCGGGCTTACCGGGCCAACCCGCTAAAACACGGATTGGGTCAATCATTTCTTTACATATTGAGCCGCAGGAAAATGCAGGAGATGCGCAACAAATCATCTCAGCCTTCCACACTTGACCAGCCGGCTCCTGCACCCAGCCCTCAATGAGCGACTCTGCCACAAGCGGACGGGGTATCCGATAAGGATTTTTATTTAAAAGCCTTAGCAAGCTACGGGGAACTAAACTCACTGGTGAGATTAAACCCCACAAAAAAACCGGCCTCGAAAATCGAGACCGGTTCAGAAAATACATTTGCGCGAAACAGAATTTATTCTTCGGTCTTCGCCTCAGCCTTGGCCTCAGTCTTCTCTCCAGAACCTGCGGCGGCTCTTTTTGCCGCGGACTTTGCGGCCGCTTTTGCTTTCTTTTTGGATTGGCCCGTGCCCTTCTTGGACTGAATCCGGACTTCCTTCAGGCGTGCCGCCTTACCACGCAATTCGCGCAGGTAATACAGTTTGGCGCGACGGACTTTGGAGTGTTTCGTCACTTCCACTTTTTCCACCCGCGGGGAATGCAGGGGGAAAATCCGCTCGACACCCACACCAAACGAAATTTTTCGCACGGTAATGGTTTTTCGGTTCTGACTGCCGCGCATTTTGATCACAACGCCTTCCACTACCTGAACGCGTTCTTTGGCTCCTTCGACAATGCGGATATGCACGCGAACGGTATCCCCGATACGTACTTCGGGGACTGCTTCCTTCATTTCTTTATGCTCAATTTGATCCACCAAATTCATGAAACCTGTCTCCTTCGACTGAAAAGCGCGGATGATATCAATATCCGCCCAAACTCACAATAAAATAATTATTCGGCCCGTATCTCCCGTCCCAACAATCGGTCGAGAATGATTGCAACGGCCGCTCGAACCGGCAGGTGATTGTACCCGCTCAGCCCATCAATCGGGGCCAACACAATATCGGCCCGCTCCACAATTCCTTTTTCCAAACCCCATCCCGTCCCAAAAACCAGCAGGTGGGAATGATCTTCTTTTAGCTCCGCACGCATTTCCTGATACGATCGGCTTTGCGGAAACTGCTTGGCAGATGAAACCACCGTCCTGGGCGGCTTTCCCCGTCGTTCTGTAATGTCCGCCACCGCCTCGTCCAGCACGTTCACCACACGCGTATTGAGTAAAGCCTCCTTGCGGGTGGGGTTGTATTCCGCCCCGTAGCCCTTCAACCAATGATCCATCATGCGGCTCACCAGCTTCTGCTGGGTCTCCAACGGAGTCACCACATAAAAGGTTCCCAAAGCATAAGTGCGGCTGATCCGCGAGATGTCGTGCACGTCCAGAGTCGTTACCGACGAGGTAACGATGTCTCCCGGTTTGTTATAAACCGGGAAATGAACCAGTGCGATATCTATATTCGTATGAACGGGTTCGGTCAATCTGTTCCGTATGCCACAAGTTTATTCAGAATCGTCCGTTTGACTCTTACGAACCAAATCAGGACGATATTTTGCCGTTTTCTTAAGCGCTGCCTGCCGCTTCCACTCTTCAATTTTCTTATGATCGCCGGACACCAGAACCTCCGGCACCTCATGTCCTTTATACTCCCGCGGGCGCGTGTACTGCGGGTACTCCAGGGTCTCACCGGAGAACGATTCCTCCGCTAGCGACTGTTCGTCTCCGATCACGCCGGGAACCAGCCGGGCCACGGTTTCCACCACGACCATGGCGGGAACCTCGCCGCCGTTCATCACATAATCGCCGATCGACAACTCTTCGTCGACCAACTCGGAGACCCGCTCGTCGACTCCTTCGTAGCGTCCACACACGAGGATGATTTCATCCTTGCGGGACAACTCCCAGGCTTTTTTCTGATCGAAGCGATAGCCGCCGGGCGACAACAAAATACTATGC
The DNA here is from genome assembly GCA_029261395.1 of Nitrospinaceae bacterium. GTDB lineage: Bacteria > Nitrospinota > Nitrospinia > Nitrospinales > Nitrospinaceae > SZUA-226. The sequence goes on along the minus strand of JAJDBJ010000036.1, from coordinate 82,803 downwards.
GCTTTGGGACGATCCTTCTTCACCGCTTCCAGTGCCCGGTCAATGGGTTCGATATTCATCACCATCCCCACACCGCCGCCGAAAGGCGTGTCGTCCACCCGGTTATGCTTGTCCAGTGAGTACTCGCGAAGATCGTGTGTTCTGATCTCGACGATGCCGTTATCCTGCGCCTTGCTCAACAGGCTTTCACCAAACGGCGACTCAAACATCCCGGGGAAAATCGATATAATGTCAAACCGGATAGTCTTCAAGCAGCCCCTCGATGATATGAAAAATCAGTTTGTTCTCCTTGAGGTCAATCGACTTGACCACGGAGTCAATCATCGGAAGCAAGAGCTCTTTATCGCCATCCTGAACTACGTACACATCGTTACTGCCGGTGACAATGATTTCGTTCACCGTTCCGTAATACCGGCCTGCCTCGTCGAAAACCTGAAGGCCCTCAATCTGGAACCAGTAAAACTCGCCTTCCGGCAAGGACTGAAAATCTTCGCAGTATATCTCGACAGATCGCCCTATCAGATTTTGTTCTGCCTGTTCAATGGTTTTGAAATCCTTGAACTTGACGATCCATCGCCCGCCCTGCCCGCGGATTTTTTCCAGTTCCGTCTCAACAGAACTTCCGTCCTCTTCCACAATACGGGCGCGACGGACACCCTGAACAGGGCTGGGATCGGGGTCTGCCAGAGAAGGCTTAACCTTGACTTCCCCCTTCAACCCATGGGTCTTCGTAATGTAGCCAACCAGAACCCAATCCATGGTTTATTCAATAATTTCCAAAACCGCTCTTTTCTTCAACTTGGTCGCATTAGCGTTCAAAATGGTGCGCATGGCACGGGCGGTTTTCCCCTGCTTGCCGATCACCTTCCCCAAGTCTTCCTTGGCCACCCTCAACTCCAGAACCGTGGTTTTTTCACCCTCAACTTCTCGAATTTCCACTTGATCCGGAAAATCCACCAATGCCTTCGCGATGACACTTACAAGATCTTTCATGCCCGATACCTCCAGGGTCGCCGCAAAACCGATCTTATACGTCAGTTGGATCAATCGTTTTCACAACGTCCAGTGTGAGACACGAAGATCAAAAGGTAGATTCCTCTATGCGGTAACTCCGGCTTTTTTCAAAAGCGAAGATACGGTCTTGGAGGGCAAAGCGCCTTTTTTAATCCAACTCTGCGTTTTGTCTGCGTCAATTTTAAATTGATCGTCAGTTTTCAACGGGTCGAAGGTGCCCAGCACTTCAAGAAACTTACCGTCTCTCGGAGAGCGTGAATCAGTTGCAACCACCCTATAGAAGGGCCTCTTTTTTGATCCTCGTCTACTCAATCGAATAACTACTGCCAATGTTGCCTCCTGCGGTTAAAATGGAATAAAACAAATTTAGGATACGAATATCAGTCAAATCCTGTTTAAAAGGGACTCATTCCCCCTCGTCCCCCCATCAAACCTCCCAGATTAAAACCTCGGGAGTTGCCGGAGGACATCTTTTTCATCATCTTTTTCATTTGCGAAAACTGCTTCATCAATTTGTTGATTTCGCTGACCGTGGTTCCGCTTCCGTTAGCAATGCGCTTTTTTCGGCTGCCATTGATGACGTTATGGTGCGACCGCTCGTACTGCGTCATCGAGCCGATGATGGCCTCGATACGGACAAACGCGCCGTCGTCCACTTTGATCCCCTTCATCATCTTGCCTGCGCCGGGAACCATGTTCAGCAAATCCTGGATCGATCCCATCTTGCGAATCTGCTGAAGCTGATTGCGAAAATCTTCCAGGTCGAACGAGTTCTTCTTTAATTTCTTTTCGAGCTCTTCCTGCTGTTCCAGCTCGAAGGTATCCTGAGCCTTGTCGACCAGGGTCATCACGTCGCCCATGCCGAGAATCCGCGACACAATGCGGTCGGGATGAAACGGCTCCAACGCCTCCAGCTTCTCGCCGGTCCCGATGAACTTGATGGGCTGGCCGGTAACGGATTTGATCGACAACGCCGCGCCACCGCGTGCATCGCCGTCCATCTTCGTCAACACCACGCCGTTGATGCCTACCGCGTCGTGAAACGCCTTCGACACATTCACCGCTTCCTGACCCATCATGGAATCGGCGACGAACAATACCTCGTGCGGCTCGATCTTTTTCTTGATGGCCTTGATCTCGTCCATCAGCGCTTCGTCGATGTGCTGACGACCTGCGGTATCGAGAATCACCACCGTGCGCATTTCGTCGCGGGCCTGCTTGATAGCCTTGGCGCAAATGCTAACGGGATCTTTATTATCCCCCGCCTGGTAGACGTCAATCCCCAGATCGCGTCCCAACACATTCAACTGCTCAATCGCCGCCGGACGGTACACATCGGCTGGCACCAGCAGACAGTTCTTGCCATCCCTCTTGAATTTCTTGGCCAGCTTGCCGACCGTCGTGGTCTTACCCGCCCCCTGCAGACCGACCATCATAATGATCGTGGGCGGCTTGTCGGAAAACTTGATGTCGCTGACTTCGCCGCCGAGCAATTGCTCCAGCTCGTCGTTGACGATCTTGACCATCTGGTGGCCGGGCGTCAGGCTCTTCAACACCTCGTGACCGATGGACTTCTCCCGCACTCCGGCGAGAAAATCTTTGATGACGGGCAGACTGACATCCGCTTCGATCAAAGCCACGCGGATTTCACGCAGAGCTTCGTCGACATCGGCCTCTTTCAGCTTGCCGCGACCTTTTAATTTTTTGTAGATCGCCTCGAGGCGATTGGATAAATTATCAAACATATGTCAGGAAAACCCTGAATTCGCAAATTTTAGGGTATTGTAAGCAGGGCAGTATATAATAGCAATCACCAACTTCCAAGGGATATTAACTCCATGAAAAAAAAGGCTGTGGTTCTGCTGAGCGGGGGGCTGGACTCGACCACCGTGCTGGCAATCGCCCTGAAACAGGGGTATGAACCGATAACCCTCTGTTTTGATTATGGCCAGAGGCACCGGATCGAACTGGAAAAATCCCGCGTCCTTTCCCGGAAAATGGGGGCTGTGGAGCATAAAGAGGTCGAAATCGACCTGCGGCAGTTCGGCGGGTCGGCCCTGACGGCTGATATCGACGTCCCAAAAGGACGGAGCGAGGGAGAAATGACCGCCGAAATCCCCATCACCTACGTTCCGGCGCGGAATACCATTTTCCTGTCATTCTGCCTGGCGGCGGCGGAAGTGGCCGGGGCGGAGGATATTTTCATCGGCGTCAACGCCATCGACTACTCCGGCTACCCCGATTGCCGACCGGAATATATTTCAGCGTTTGAGCAAATGGCAAACCTCGCCACCAAAGCCGGGGTCGAGGGCACCTCGAAATTCAAAATCCATACGCCGCTGATCGAAATGACCAAAGCCGAGATTATTAAGAAGGGACTGGAACTGGGCGTCGATTACTCCCTCACCCACTCCTGTTATAACCCGGACGACCAGGGCCACCCCTGTGGTCAATGTGACAGTTGTCTGTTGCGAAAGAAAGGTTTTCAAGAGGCGGGAATAGATGACCCTCTTATCTACCAGAATCAAACATAATTTAAAGCGAGCTATTAAAACACATTTCACCCATTCAGAGGTTCAATATGAAAATCCTTAATACAGTTTCAATTATTCTGATTTTTGTTTTATCCGCCTGCACAACTCATAAAGCGGAGCCTCCGGGAAAATCTGTAAACACTGCAGACTCATTTTTTGCAATTCAAACCGACGATGCTGAAGTGAAGAAACTGTTTCAGCGGGGAGTGGTGCTGACCTACGGGTTCAATCATCAGGAAGCACACAACACTTATATGCAAGCGGCGGCTCAGGACTCGAACTGCGCACCGTGTTATTGGGGAGCGGCACTGGTGCTGGGTCCCAACATCAACAAGCCCATGGACCCTGCGGACGTCCCGACCGCCTATCGTTTGGCGCAAAAGGCTCTGGAACATTCCAAGCAAGAGAATTCCCTGCATCAGAGTTTGGCTGAAGCTCTGGTTCTGCGTTACAGCCCGGAACCGATGGCAGATCGCTCTGCCCTCGATCAAGCCTATGCCGATGCCATGCGCAAAGTAGCGATGCAATTTCCAAAATCTGCGACAGCGCAAGTTTTGCTAGCCGAAGCATTGATGGATCTGCATCCCTGGGATTTCTGGGAGAAGGACGGCGAACCCAAACCATGGACACCGGAAGTTCTGGAAACTCTTCAGGCGGCGTTGAAACTGGACCCCGACAACCTGAACGCCAACCATCTGTACATCCACGCCGTGGAAGCGTCGCATCATCCAGAGCAGGCCGAAGCCCATGCCGACCGTCTGCGCACTTTGGCGCCGGACTCGGGTCACCTCCTGCACATGCCGGCGCATATCTACATGCGCATCGGACGTTACGCCGACGCGGCGGAGGTCAATGAAAAGGCCATCGAAAATGATGAGCACTATCGTTCCCACGCCAAACCCGAAGGCATTTATCCGCTGGCGTACATGCCGCACAACCGGCATTTCTTATGGATCGCCTCGGCGGACAGCGGGCAAAGCCAAAAAGCCCTGCAAGCCGCTTTAGCTATGGCGAAAGGGATAGACCCGCAAACAATGAGAGCTCCCGGATTGGGCACCCTCCAACATTTTAGTGTCATGCACCTGTACGCGATGATCCGCTTCGGCAAATGGGAGGACATCCTGAATCAACCGGAACCGGACCAGGACCTCGTCTATCCTCGCGGCGTGTGGCACTATGCACGTGGCCGAGCGCTGATCGGACTGGGCCGACCGAACGAAGCGGCAAAAGAGTTGGAACAATTACAGGCTTTAGCCGCCGACCCTGCGTTAAAAAAGATAACGCTGTGGGACATCAATGACACAACCGATCTGCTGGCGATCGCGCAACATGTATTAGCGGGTGAACTGGCCTACAAGAAGGGACAGATCGAAGGCGCCATTGCCCACTTACAGCAAGCGGTAGCAGTGGAGGATGGTTTGAACTATGACGAACCGCCGGCCTGGTATTATCCGGCACGGCAGTCGCTGGGTGCGGTGCTACTGGATGCTGGTCGCGCGGCGGAAGCGGAGGCGATGTTCCAAAAAGATCTGCAACGCCACCAAAACAACGGCTGGTCCCTGTTCGGCCTGTGGCAGAGCCTGAAAGCTCAAGGTAAAACGGATACAGCAAATGAAGTGAAATCGCGTTTCGACAAAACCTGGGCACAGGCGGATATCACCCTGACTCAAGCTCGGTTTTAACGGAGATATTACTGTTGGCTGGTTCTACTTTGGGAGGCACCGCCATCGACGAACAGGATTTCGCCGTTGACGAAGGGGCTGGCGATCAAATAATCGAGGGCGCGGGTGAGGTCGGCTACATCCCCGTGGGTTTTCGTCGGCACGTTCTTTTTGTTTTTGTCGAGGTACTCCTGTCCATGACCGGCAGGCGGCAGAATCAATCCCGGGGCGATGGCGTTGACGCGCACGGTTGCGCCCCACTCCACCGCGGCGAGTTTCGTCACGTGTTCCAGCGCCACCTTGCTCACCGAATAGGCGGCGAAGGTCGGGATGTTCTTGGTGATGCGTTCGTCGAGAATGTTGACGATCATCCCCTGCCCCACTCGCTGTTTGAATTCCCGCATCAACAGATAAGGCGACATCAGGTTGAGCGCCATCGTGTCGACCAGTGTTTGCGTGGACGTGTGCTCGACGTTTTCCTGGATGAAGTTGGCGGCGCAGTTGATGAGCAGTTGGACGTCGTTAAAATCCGCCGTCACCTTCTCCACCAACCCCTCAGCAAACGCGAGGTCGGTCAGACTGCCGGGATAGGTCTTGCACGTCACTCCCGCTTTTTGGGCGTGGGCGACCACCTCTGCGGGATCGGAACTGTTATAGCTGAGAGCAAGATTCCATCTCTGATCTGCCAGGTGGCAGGCTAGGGCTTTGCCGATGCGTACTGCACCGCCTGTGATGATCGCTGTGGGCATGAATTTCTCCATATTTTCGATACTTCTTCTTATATCACACCATACAATTAATTTGGAAGTTGGCGGGCGGGATTGATACTATGCGGATGAACCTTTTTATGGAGTGAACGGAATGGACGCAAAGGCAGGTAAAAGCGTGAATATCGCCATCATGACGGTGTCGGACACGCGCACGGAAGCAGACGATAAATCCGGGAACACGCTGGTGGACCGCGCCAAGGCCGCCGGGCACAACGTGGTCGACAAAAAAATTGTGAAAGACGAGATCCCCGTCATTCAAGCGACACTCAAACAATGGATTTCCGACTCCAACATCGATGTCGTCATCGCCACCGGCGGTACGGGCGTCACCGGCCGGGACGTCACTCCGGAAGCGTTCGAAGGGTTGTATGATAAATCGATTCCCGGTTTCGGTGAATTATTCCGTATGTTGAGTTATGAGAATATCAAAACCTCGACGATGCAGTCGCGTGCCACCGGCGGCGTGACCAACGGCACTTTCCTGTTCGCTCTGCCCGGCTCCACCGGTGCCTGCAAGGACGCATGGGACGGGATTCTCGTGCACCAACTCAACAGCAACAACCCGCCGTGCAATCTGGTAGAACTGATGCCGCGTCTGCTGGAAAAATAATCAGCCGCTCCGCGAGGTCCGATTGTGGACAGGGCGACTCCTACCCGGAAGGGGAAATTGCTGACGGCAACCAGCAAGCGACGGTCACTGGGCGCAACTCGTAGTCTCCCTCTTAATCAAGGAGAGCTTTACATAACTCTATCCGGCCCGCGGGCTCTTAAACCATGCAACAATTTGAGTACGACATCGATCCCGCCTGCGGTAAGAAACGCTTGGATGTTTTTCTGACCGAGGTCCAAGCCGATATCACCCGGTCCTACATCAAGAAACTGATTGAGACCGAGCGTGTCACCGTCAACGGTGCCCCTGCGAAAGCCCATTACAAGTTGAAGGAAGGCGACCGCGTGGAAGTCGAGGTGCCCGACCCGGAACCGCTGGAGGTCAAACCGGAGGCGATCCCATTAACCATTGTGTATGAGGATGCGAGCCTGATCGTCATCGACAAACCGCCCGGAATGGTGGTGCATCCGGCCCCCGGTCATTCCGGCGGTACACTGGTCAATGCGTTACTGCATCACTGCGATGACCTGGCGGGCATCGGCGGGGTGGAGCGGCCGGGCATTGTCCACCGGCTTGATAAAGACACCTCCGGCCTGATCGTCGCCGCCAAAACCGACGCCTGCATGCAATCGCTCACCCGCCAGTTCAAGGAGCGGGATATCAAAAAAGTGTACCTGGCACTGGCCAAGGGAACCTTCGAGTCGAAAACGGGATTGATCGACGTGGCCATCGGCCGGCACAAAACACATCGCAAAAAAATGTCCACTCACACCTCGGTCGGCAGGGAGGCGCAGACGCGATATGAAGTGCTCCGCCAATTGGACGGATTCGCCTATGTCCAGTTGTTCCCGAAAACGGGGCGGACCCATCAACTCCGGGTACACCTGGCGTCCATTGGTCATCCGATTCTGGGGGACCGACTGTACGGGGGAACACTGGGACCGGGGCTTCCTCAGATCGCAAGACAGGCCCTGCATGCTCACCGGTTGGAATTAACCCATCCGGTCACGGGCAACCTTTTACAACTGGAAAGCCCTTTGCCTTCGGATATGGAGGACCTGCTCCCGGAACTCACCTGACCCAAAAATTGTTGAAAATCACCAAATTAAAATGAGTGGGGGTACAAGCAGGGCATAGAACCGGATGAGAGGAGATATTCAAATCTCCCCAACCCCTGTGGAAAAAATGTGAGAAAAATCGTCCCGGCTAGAATCCGGCCATATACCCTTTTCAGACTGAATTAGACACACAAGCTGGGTATCTACATTTTAACCAATATAAACAATCGTTTAGGTGGCTGTCCTTTTACTTCAAATAAAAATCTGCCAAACTCTTCGCTTTTTCAAAGTTTTCCACAGTTGTACGGGCTTTTTTTCTAACCACAATATCTTTGCTGAAAGAAAGGTTGAAATCGACAACAAAATTTTGGCGATCAAAATTCACCATTTTTTTAGCGGTTTTATAGAGTTTAGAGAAGCATTTAAAATGCAATCTCCGCATGCGTAGTGTTTAAAGACTGATTCAGGGATCAAATTTTTGACACCTGAGAACTCCTTGCCAGACAATGGCATACGCTCAAACAAAAATCATACTGCCAGGACCTTTTATAAGGGGGGCAAGTTCGGGCATTTAGCACCCATTTCAAATTTTAATCGCAGACTGCCAAACGGAAAGATCTTGCGACAAGATATGAAGAGTGACCATTTTAAGAAACCCTTGAAAATCAATTCATTACTATTCACAATTTCTGTGCAAAAACTGTGGGTAACTTTGAAAGATGCTCCTCAAAAGCCTGTAAAGTAAAGTCGCCACGTCCAGCGATTAGATTTTATGCAAACTCATAAAGCCTTGTTAAATTAGGCTAATCCGTATTGAAGAGTTCATCGCAACCTGTGGTACTATAACGCATTGATATGTTGGACCGAAGACTATTTACGCATTTCAATTGGTGGTATTTCCTGCTGATCCTGTCTCTGGCAGTGATCGGTGTCGTCACCATTTTTAGCGCCAACCATGCCCGGCCGGAGGAGTTTTACCGGAATCTTTACATCAAACAGATCTATTGGATCGTGGCCGGATTAGGGGCAATGCTCTTTGCCCTTTTTATGGACTACCGGATTCTCAGTCGGTATGCCTATCCCATTTTTCTCTTCACCGTCTTATCCTTGATTTACGTCCTGATCTTCGGAACCATCAGTTCCGGCGCGCGCCGCTGGATTCATCTGGGCCCCTTGACCCTGCAGGTTTCTGAGTTTGCCAAGTTCGCTCTCATCCTGGGATTGGCAAAGTATTTTGAACCGGGCAAGACGGCCGGGCAGTACGATCTGCAAGACCTCATCGTACCCGCCTTGATGACTGGCATTCTGGGCGGGTTGATTTACATGCAACCGGACCTGGGTACCGCGTTGATCGTCGTATTTATCTTTTTTATTTTTGTGATCTCTATCGAGTTGAACCCAAAAACCCTTTGGAGGTTGGCCGGGACCGGAGTCATCCTGGCGCCCTTCGGTTGGTTTTTACTCAAAGGCTATCAGAAAACCCGAATACTGACCCTGTTCAACCCCGAGCTGGACCCTCTGAAAACCGGTTACCACACCATTCAATCTAAAATCGCCGTTGGCTCCGGCGGGTTCTGGGGCAAGGGCCTGATGGCCGGAACCCAGAGTCGGCTGAATTTTCTGCCTGAAAAGCATACCGATTTTATTTTTTCTGTATTTGCAGAGGAACTGGGGTTTATCGGTGTGTTCGTTCTGTTTGCCTTGTATTTTATACTGATCTTAAAAGGCTTGAATATTGCGTTTCGAGCGGCGGACCGGTTCGGCCTTTTTGTGTCTTTAGGAATCGTGGCCTCCATGAGCTTTTACATTATTTTCAATATTGGAATGACCATTGGAATCTTTCCCGTAACAGGGCTCCCCTTACCCCTTCTCAGTTATGGAGGATCGTCTCTGATCACCAATTTTTTCGCACTGGGTTTACTTATGAATATTGAGATGCGCCGCACCGCCCACTAACCCATATAAGGTAGTCTTAGTTAGGGCCTGTATACTATTTTTAAACCAAAAATCCCCAGCCGTGCTATAATCTGCCCATCCATGTGAGCAAAACAATTTAATTTACAGCACTTTAAGAACCTATGGCTTCTGAAATCATAATCAATTCCAATCCTCGAGAAACCCGGGTCGCTCTGGTTGAAAATAATCAGTTAGCCGAAATTTTTATTGAGCACAAGGCCAAGAAAGGGATTGTCGGGAACATCTATAAAGGCATTGTGACCAAAGTTCTGCCGGGAATGCAGGTCGCGTTTGTCGATATTGGTTTGGAAAAAGCCGGGTTTTTGTATGTAGGTGATATCGATGTCATCGATCTGATGGAATTTGACAACGATGAAGATGATTCGAAAGAAATGAAGTTGAGGAAAGAGAAGCAAGAGGCCTCTCAGGAAGAGGGTAAATCTTCTCGCTCGGCGTACCAAGGCATTCCCATCCAGGATCTGCTCAAAGAAGGCCAGGATATCGTGGTCCAGATCGCTAAAAATCCACTGGGGACGAAAGGAGCCCGGATAACCTCCTTCATCACCCTGGCGGGCCGCCACATTGTTTATATGCCCACTGTCAACCAGGTCAGCGTTTCGCGCCGTATCGAAGACGAAGCGGAGAAAGGCCGCCTGAAAGAACTGATCGCCGAAATCGGGCGGCCCGATGAGGGTTACATAATTCGCACCGCAGGTTTGGGTCGTCAAAAAGACGACTTTCTGCCCGATGTCAATTTCCTCCATAAACTATGGGATAACCTTCAGGGGCGTTCCGACAACCAAAAGGCGCCCTGCCTGTTGTATGAAGACCTGAATCTGATTGTGCGGTCGATCCGTGATCTGTTCAACGAAGACGTCGAGCGGCTGGTGATCGATTCCAAGATCGATTATGAAAAATGCGTCGAATTCTGTTCCAGCTACCTGCCGCATCTGGTGGACAAAATCGAACTCTATAAAGAGCCTGTACCGATTTACGATTACTACGGTATCGAGATCGAAATCAACCGGGCTCTGGGCCGGAAAATCTGGCTCAAATCCGGCGGCTTCATCACTATCGACCAAACCGAAGCGCTGGTCGCCATCGACGTCAACACCGGCAAATTCGTTGGGCATACCGACCCCGAAGAAACCATCCTTAAAACGAACCTCGAAGCGGTCAAGGAAATCGTTTACCAGTTACGGCTGAGAAACATCGGCGGCATCATCATTGTTGATTTTATCGACATGGCAAAAGAAGAGAGCAAGGAAATCGTCTGGAACTCTCTCACCCAGGAGTTAAAATTTGACCGCTCCCGAACCAATATCCTGAAAATTTCGGAGCTGGGTCTTGTCGAAATGACCCGCAAGCGGGTGCGCGGAAGTCTGAGTCAAATTCTGTCCGAAGCCTGCCCCTACTGTGAGGGCAAGGGCCATATCAAATCGCCCACGACGGTGTGTTATGAAATTATCCGCGCTCTGCAAAGGCTGGTCACCAACAACCTGAACCATAAAAACATCACCATCGAAGTGCCGCCGCCGGTGTACGACCTTCTTTTTGAAGAGGAAACTGCTTATCTGGATGATATCGAAAGATCCTACAATATTGAGGTCAACGTCAAGGTGAACCCCAAATTGCACCAGGAAAAGTACACGATCACCACCTGATCCCCCCGAGAAAATCATTCCGTTCACCAACTTGAGGTTTGGAGTTGGCCGCTCCCGTGATAGAATCCGGTTATTCACAGCATATCAAGCACCGCCGAAGATTCCGCATTTTCATGTTTCTATTTAATTCTATTGTCCGTCCCTCATCGGACGCGGCATGCAGTTAATCATTAGGAGATCATTACCATGAGACCATTACTGATCCTCGGAGTATTGTTCCTTTGTTTTTCCTGGACCCTTGGGTGTGGAACCGTTGGCAAGGATTTTGATATGGATCAAGCCAAGACCATTGAAAACGGTAAAACCACCCGGGAGGACATTGCCCTCATGTTTGGAGAACCGTTCAAAGTCGGTGTCCAGAACAGCCATCCCATTTGGATTTATGAAAAAAACAAATGGAAGGCCATAGGGGATGATACCTCCAAAAGCCTGATCGTGGAGTTCGATGATAACGGTGTGGTTCGAAATCATTCGATCATGACCAACGAACCTGCTCTTTAAGCACACCGAAATTCACTACTAGATGTTTGAATTCAACCGGGACCAGCAAACGATCCTGCATTTAACCTGGATCGCTTTTTTCCTGACCTTTGTGTCCTGGTTCAACATGGCGCCGTTCAACACCACTCTGCAGGCAGTGGCAGGGCTGACCTCCGACCAAATCAAACTGTTGATGATCTGCAACGTGGCGCTGACCATTCCAGCGCGCATCGTGATCGGTTCTCTGGTCGACCAGCACGGCCCCCGGAAAATCTTCACCGGCCTTCTGATATTTACAGGCGCCGTCTCCCTCTATTTTTCACTGGCAACCAGCTTCGGAGAATTTTTGATCTCCCGCCTGCTCATGGGATGCGCCGGCGCCGGGTTCGTCGTCGGGATTAAAATGATCGCCGAATGGTTTCCCCAAAACCGCATGGGCACCGCTCAGGGCATCTATGCCGGCTGGGGGAATTTCGGAGCGGCGGCGGCCTTGTTTGCCCTGCCTCCAATCGCGGCCCTGTTTTCGCAGGAATTGGGATGGCGTGTGGCCACGGCTTTCTCCGGCTTCCTGTGCCTGGTGTGGGCGGGGGTGTATCACCGCTGGGCGCGCGAAGTACCGGGACGCGCCGAGGAGTTTCCCGTCAGCCTGGAAAACACCATCGAAGTCACCTCCAAAAAAGATCTCGTCCTGCAAATCCTCTTGATGATCCCCCTGTACACGGCCATCGGTTTGCTGGTCTGGAAGCTGGCGTCTTCTCCTTCATTTCCAGGGGGAGAATGGATGGAAGCCCTGCTGTGGACCGTGATCGTCGGGTTGTTCATTATCAACGCGCTTCGCTGTATCAAGGTTAATTTGCCCCGCGTCACCAACGGAATTCCCGAAGAAAGAAAATACGCGTTCAGCCAGATTGCCATTCTCAGCCTTGTCTATGCGCTCACCTTCGGTTCGGAACTGGCGGTGGTCTCCATGTTTCCACAATTCCTGGAGAACACGTTCCAACTGACGGTCACCACGGCGGGTATTTTGGGATCGTGTGTGGCCTTTTTCAACCTGGTCACGCGTCCCAGCGGCGGATGGCTCTCCGACAAACTGGGAAGGCGGCGGATTCTGTTCTTGCTGGTGCTGGGGGCATCCATCGGATATGCATTCATGGGAGAGATCAACTCGCAATGGTCACTCGCAAGCGTCATCGGCCTGGCGGTATTTTGCTCATTGATGGTCCAGGCGGGAAACGGTGCCTGCTTCGCCATGGTGCCGCTGATCCGCAAGGATCTCACCGGCAAACTGGCCGGGGTGGTGGGGGCCTATGGCAACGTCGGCGCAGTGTTTTTTCTGACCCTGTTCAGCATGGTGAGCGCCTCCACCTTTTTTCAATGTCTCGGTGCCTACGCCTTTCTGGTATTATTGTCCCTGCTGTTTCTGCAATCCTTTAAAAATCGGCACCACTCGTATCAATGATTCACTAGAGAAAGGAATTACATGGGTTTTACATGCGGCCTCGTTGGCCTGCCCAACGTCGGCAAATCAACCATCTTCAACGCACTCACCTCCGCCGGAGCGGAATCGGCCAACTATGCCTTCACGACCATCGATCCCAACGTCGGCGTGGTCGACGTGCCCGATCCTCGGATGGAAACCATCGTCCAATTGGTTCCGGCCAAGAAGAAGGTGCCGACCACCATGCAGTTCGTGGATATCGCCGGTTTGGTGAAAGGCGCTTCCAAGGGTGAGGGCCTGGGCAATCAGTTCCTGGGCAACATCCGCGAAGTCGACGCCATCGCCCATGTCGTGCGCTGTTTCGACGACGACAACATTCCGCACGTTCAAAATCGAGTGGACGCGCATGAAGATATAGAAATCATCAACACTGAATTGATGATCTCGGACATGGAAGCCATGGAGAAACGCAAACTAAAGCTGGATAAACTGGCACGAAGCGGTGACAAGGACGCCCGCATGCAGGTCGGCGTACTCACTCAACTGTTGGAAGCTCTGAACCAGAACTGTCCGGCACGCACCGTCTCGCTTGAAACCCCCGGTGAACAGAAGTTCATGAGTTCTTTGAACCTGTTGACCGCGAAGCCGGTACTCTACGTCTGCAACATCGCCGATCCCGAGCAGGGCGACAATGTCCATGTGCAAGCCGTCCGCAAACATGCCAGGGATGAAGGCGCAGGAGTCGTCGTGCTGGTCGGCAAAATCGAAAACGAGATCATGGAAATCGAAGACCCGGAAGAGCGGCAGGCGTTTCTCGAAGAACTGGGGCTGGAGGAAACCGGCCTCGACCGCATGATCCACGAAGGCTACCGGCTTCTAGATCTATGCACCTTCTTCACCGTCGGCGAAAAGGAAAACCGCGCGTGGACCATCCACCAGAATTCCAAGGCACCCCAGGCGGCAGGAAAAATTCATACCGATTTCGAAAAGGGGTTCATCCGCGCCGAGGTCTATCACTTCGACGATCTGGTGCAGTACAAATCCGAAAGCGCGGTGAAAGAAGCCGGCAAACTAAGGCTGGAAGGTAAAGACTACGTGGTGAAAGACGGTGACATCATGCACTTCCGGTTTAACGTGTGACCGGCTTGCCGTAGGTTCGGCGTTCGTAGATTTTCCAGATGCGCACGGCTTGCTGGCGTTCCAGCTCGGTGCCGCCGTTATAGATGGCGGACAGGTCTTCATTGGTGAGAGCCATCAACGCGACGGATAGCACATCGGTCACCATTTCCGGACCGTAGTGCACAAGGCCTTCATGCGCGTCGGGCCACCAGGGCTTCAGCGTGATTTTGGGGATGTTCAGTTTGCGCCGGTCGTCCATGTACTTGATGATCGTGGGCACCGCCTCTTTGCCCAGAGCGATCACCGCCTCATACACCGCCTGCGCCGTACCGGGATCGGTCTGCTTGTCCACCATCAGCTCCACCAGACTCTGCACTTCCGTCTCCTTCGGCAAAACGTGCCCGGTGGCATAGCGGTCACTCTCCTCGATCAACTTTTCCTGGGCCACGGCTTCCTTTTGAACGCGGTCAGCCAGCATCGCGGTGGCGGACTGCAACGTCGTCGGCACATAAGCCGCCAGATAATATTTTTCTCTTACATTCTGGAGGAATACAATCGCCGATTTTCCGTTGAGCGGAATAATTTTCTTCCGGGACACGCCGCCGTATTGTTCGGTATCCGTGTAGTAACGAAAACTGAGTTCCTGTGACTCCGGTTTGCCCTTGAGGGTTTTGCTTACCGCAACCTTGACTTGTAAATATTCATGGTCGCCGCTCTGCCCCGCTTTCTGGATGGCCGCGACCGGCACATCCAGCGTGCCCTCGACGATCAAAACACTTTTCGCCACCAACTGCCAGAACGGATATTCCTTTTTCGTTTCCGCCTGAACCACGCCGGGCCATAAGAAGATTAGAGTCAAAAGTACGAATATATTAGAAATCCTGTTCATCCTGTTATCCTGTCAGATTTTTAGATCATTACTTACCCGGCCAGTTGGGGATAAGCGTCCGCGGCGTTTTGCCGTCCAATGCGTCGAACACGTTGTCGACCACCAACAAAGCCATGGTATCGCGGGTGGCTACCGAAGCGCTACCAATATGTGGGAGTACGATGAGGTTGTCCAGATCGGTCATACCGTCGGTCAAAGCCGGCTCGTTTTCAAACACATCGAGCGCCGCCCCGGCGATTTGTTTCCGCTTCAACGCGGCCACCAGCGCCTGGTCATCGACCACCTTACCCCGCGCGGCGTGGATGAGATAGGCGGTCGGTTTCATCATTGCCAGTTGGTCCCGCCCGATCATGTGCTTCGTCTTATCGGTCAACGGGACATGCAGGGTAACGAAATCGGATTCGTTCAGCAACTCGTCGAGTGAAACGAAGCGGGCATTGAGCTTTTTTTCTTCCGCTTCCGGCAGGCGCGTTCTTTGATGATACAACACCTGCATATCGAACCCGAGGGCCCGCCGGGCGACCGCTTTACCGATTTCACCGCACCCGATCACGCCAAGAGTTTTGCCGTACACATCGCCACCCAAAAACATATCACCCTGCCAGCCGTGAAATTTTCCTTCGCGGGTGAAGCGGTCCGACTCGACAATGCGCCGCGCGATGCCCAATAGCATCGCCCAGGTGAGATCGGCGGTGGTCTCGTGCAGGACGCCGGGAGTATTGCTCACCCAGATATTTTTCTTTTGGGCATGGGCAAAGTCGATGTTGTTGAACCCCGCTCCGTAATTGGCAATAATTTTTAGATGCTCACCGCCTGCGTCGATGACAGCGGCGTCGATCTTGTCGGTCAGGTAACTGACGAGTGCCTGGCTTTTCCCGACACGGTCGATCAATTCGGCAGGACTCAGGGAACTCCCTGAATCGTTGTAAAACACCTCGGCGCGGCTCCTCAATTTTTTAAGGGCCAGTTCCGGGAAATTATGGGTCACGGTCACTATTGGTTTCATTTCAACTCACTTTCCTTATTAAAGAACCTCGACGGTCCATAGAGGCAAGGCCACATGATAAATAAATTTCCCTTACAGTTCTACCTGAATCACTAAAACAGGCTGATTTCAGGGATTTATGGCTTCCGGCCAACGTAATGCTGGCGCGGCGAACTACCACCCCAGCTAAATTGGGTCCAGCGTCACGCTGGCTCCGGGTAGGAGGCCATTTGAGGGTGATCCTATGGCTCGGTTGGTGTAAAATTTGGGTATGTTAACCGTCAACGAAATTTTTAAAAGTATCCAGGGCGAATCCTCCTTTACCGGCCTGCCTTGCCTGTTCATCCGGCTGACCGGGTGCAACCTCCGCTGTACCTGGTGCGACACGGAATACGCGTTTTACGAGGGCAAACCGAAATCCGTGCAGGACATCATGGGTGCCATTGAGCCGCTCGGCGTCCCGCTGGTGGAGATCACCGGCGGCGAACCGCTGTTACAAGAAGAGGTGTACGATCTCATGAACGCCCTGCTCGCAAAAAATTATCAGGTATTAGTGGAAACCGGCGGCGGGGTTTCGGTGGCCAAGGTTCCTCAGCAGGTGACCAAAATTCTGGACATCAAATGCCCCGGCAGTGGCGAAGCCGCGAGGAATCTATGGGATAATCTGGATCACCTGAACCCGCACGACGAGGTGAAGTTTGTGCTGGCAGATCGCGCCGACTACGAGTGGAGCCGGGCTATTCTCCGACAACATGATATTCCCAATAAAGCAAAGGTACTTTTTTCACCGGTTTATGACAGACTCGACCTCAAGGAGCTGGCGGCGTGGGTACTGGAGGACAACCTGCCGGTGCGGGTGCAGACCCAGCTCCACAAGGTTATTTGGGGCAAAGACACCATCGGCGTATAAATTTCTTTCACTGCTCAACCCTCCGCTTGTTAAACATGAAATCAACCGCTGAAAAACGAAACCTCCAAAAATCATTGCTGGGATGGTTCGACCGTGAGCAACGTGACATGCCGTGGCGGGATAACCGCGACCCGTATCCGATCTGGGTATCTGAGATCATGCTCCAGCAGACCCAGGTTAAAACCGTTATCCCCTATTTCGAACGCTGGATGCGAAGCTTTCCGACCCTGAAAAAGCTGGCCGGTTCGCGGGAGGAAACGGTTCTCAAGCACTGGGAAGGCCTTGGATATTATTCACGCGCCCGCAACCTGCACAAGGCCGCCAAAGTCGTCGTCAAAGAATACAAAGGCAAGGTGCCGGACACTTACGACACGCTCATTCAACTGCCCGGAATCGGGCGCTACACGGCGGGAGCGATTTTGAGTATCGCCTTCGACCAGCAGGTACCGGTACTGGACGGCAACGTCAAGCGGGTGCTGTCGCGCCTGTTCGTCATGCAGAGCAACGGCGTACCGGCGGTTCATGAGAACCGGCTGTGGGAAACCTCGACGGAACTGGTGCCGGGCAAACGACCGGGCGATTTCAATCAGGCGATGATGGAGTTGGGGGCAACGGTGTGCCTGCCCAAAAAACCGCTTTGCCGGGTGTGCCCATTGCAAAAGCGATGCGAAGCTCAACAAAGGGGAGTTGTCGATCAATTTCCCGCGCCGAAAGTTCGAGCCTCAGCGAAAAAAATTGAAGTGAGCGCGGCGGTCATTACCCGCGGCGGAAAAGTCTATATCCAGCAGAGACTTCATGGTGGGTTGATGGGCGGTCTCTGGGAGTTTCCTGGCGGCAAACGCGAACCGGATGAAACGGAAGAAGTGTGCCTCAAGCGTGAGATCAAAGAAGAGATGGGCATTCCCATCAGTATCGCCAAAAAGCTGATGACCATCAAGCACAGCTACACGCAATTCCGGGTTACACTGAATGTGTTCTGGTGCCCCTGGAAATCGGGCCGTATCCGCGCCACCCAGTGCGAGCAGTGGAAATGGGTCAAATACGAAGATTTGAGCCAGTACACCTTTCCAGCCGCCAATGCGAAAATCGTAAAGAGTCTGTTGAGCAATGGTGGAAAATTCTAAAGGAGTATAAAAAAGTCAACTGATGCTGAATGATCTTAAAAAAAATCCGGGAACGCGAATCATCCTGCTCGGCGCGCTGGCCAATCTTTTGCTGGCGGCGCTCAAGATCGCCGGCGGAATCGTCGGACGAAGCACCGCGATGGTTGCTGACGGGATACATTCCCTGTCAGATTTATTAACTGATGTGGTGGTGTTGTTCACGCACAAGATCGGCCAACTCCCCGCTGACGAAAACCATCCCTACGGCCACGGACGGGCAGAGACGATTGGCGCAACTCTGGTGGGCGCGGTGATCATTGTCGCTGGGTTAGGTTTGGCCTACAATTCCTGGAAGATTATTTCCTCCGGTGTGTTCAACATTCCCCTCATCCCGGCGGCGTTGGCGGCGGTGGTATCCATTGCAACCAAGGAAATTCTGTTTCGCTACACCCGGACGGTAGGGGAAGAGACCAACAGCCCGTCGTTGGTGGCAAACGCCTGGCACCATCGCTCAGACGCCTTTTCCTCCCTCGCCGCATTGGTCGGTATCGGCGGGGCGATGGCGGGGTATCCCATCATGGACCCGATTGCGGCGATTTTGGTTTCAATAATGATCATTAAAGTGGGCTATGACATTTCATTCCGCGGGCTGAGCGATCTCATGGACACGGCCTTGAGTGAAGAGGAAACCCGCCGCATCGCAACCATGATCAACAGTTTGCCTGGAGTAATTCACACACACAATTTAAGAACACGACGGATCGGCGGTGACGTGCTGATGGACGTCCATATTCTGGTCGACCATGAAGCGTCGGTCACCGAGGGGCATCATATCGCGGAAGGCGTACGGCGCAAATTGATCCGCACAATGGATACCGTTCAAGAGGTTCTCGTTCACGTCGATACTGAAGACGACGACGCGTTTGAATCCATTTACTGGGCGAACCGAGGCTATCTGGAGAAACAGGTGGATCCAATAATCGCCTCAATGAAAGATATTCAGGAGCGAACTCATCTGCGCGTTCATTACCACCACGGAAAAACTACGCTGGAAGTGTTTGTTAAAATGAAAGAAGGAGTCGACCCTGATGAAGCCAATTCCGTTATAAGGGAACTGAAGGAACATCTTCAAACCATCGAGCACGTCAGCGAAGTCCGTGTCTTCATTGACACAAATTTGAATTAGGATCACTCAAAAGAGGAGAAATATTCATGCTGGTATGCATGACAGCGCGTTATCAGGTCCCACCGGAGATGGTGGAAGATTGCAAACGTACCGTTGAGGATTTTGTCAAATATATACGGATCAACGAACCGACGACGTTGTTCTACATGGCGAACCAGGAGATGGGGCATCCCACCCGGTTTTTACACACGATGATCTTCGAAAACGAGGATGCCGTCGCCATCCATCAAAGATCCCCTGCCACCCAGCGGTTTGTGGACATGATCTATCCCGCCGCGATCGAGCCTTTGGAATTCAACCAATACTATATTCTGGGATTTAAAAGCGAATATCAGGGTAAAAAATGAGGCGTGAAGCGGGATTTATTTTTTCACTTTGAGCTCTTTCAACTCGTCTCCCGACCACTTGATGGAGAGTCGACTCCGGCCCTTGTGTGCTTTTCTCTGAAAAGCGGAGCCAAATACGAGGGGCAGTGAAACGCTGGGCTCAACAAAAGCCATACTGAAATTGGCTTCCTTGTTGACCTTGCCCCAGGACTGAGCCTCGGCCAGGGTACTGCCGCTGAGCCCGCCCCAATGCGGCGCATCGGTGGTCATCTGTATTGCATATTTGTGGCCGCCGGTATTCTTTCCGAAGATATAACTCATGACAATCGAATCGTTGATATAATTTTTTGGCACTCCGCCTGCCACGTAAAACGCCGCTGTTTTTTTGGATTTCACCACCAACTGGGTCAACTCATAATTATCACGAATGGAGTCGATGGTGATCGGTTGCCGTCCTGCTTTCCTGGCATCGACATAATGTTCGGTTATACCAATACCAATACTGGAATCGTTGAGCGCCGGACAAAAAATCGGAACTCCTTTTTTGCGGGCGGTGACAAGAATCGAATCTTTGTCATCGATTACTTTAGAGAGAAGCGAGATAAACTCTCGACTGGAATATTTGCGTGCAGGCAGACTGTCGGCAAACTGGCCGATCAGGGAATCGAACTGGGCAAATTTTTCCTCATCGACATAGGTGTCGTAGATGCGATTGATCAGCAGTTCCCGCAGTCGGGTGTCATCGGCCTCTGGACTGCCGTAATAATGTCCGGCTCCCATGGCCGCGTAAAAATCCTGATACAGAATTGCCCCGGTGGAAACCACGACATCCACCATGTTGTGGTGAATCATATCTCGAATCACCTTGCGCAGGCCAGCGGCGATGAGCGGTCCGGCCAACCCCAGCATGATCGTCGGGCGTTCCTTGTCCTTGAGCATCTTTTGATAAATATGGGCGCACTGGCCGACATTGCGGGCCTGAATCGAGGTACCCTGATAGGCCTCTACCAGATCGGCCACGTTTTTTATTTTATCGAAATCAATCGGATCGATTCGGGTTTTGAGGAGAGCTTTCTTCTGCTTTCTTTCCTGAGCATTAAGGGGATGAAGGTTTTTTATCTGATCTTGATAGGACATCGGCTCTCAAAGCTTGAATGAATAAAGGTGGAATAATAGCTTGCCTCTCCCTTCAGGTCAAGCCCTCGAACTAAAAGACGTCAGCCAAGTATGTGAAACCCCAGGATTAAGTATTTAAAGCCGGGAACACAGGTCTTTGGAGTGCGCTGAGGTATCCACCTTATCGATGGCTTCCTGAATGACTCCTTGTTCGTCGATCACATAGCTGATGCGTGAGGCATAGGCGTCGTCTTTGCTTTGAATGGCGTGATAAGCCATTGCAATTTCCCGCCCGACGTCGCACAGCAGGGGATAGGGGAAATTAAACTTTTCCGCAAACGCTTTATTTTCCGCCTCGCTGTCCAGGCTGACTCCCAGAATCACAGTGCCCTTTTCCTGAAACTTCTCGTAATCGTCGCGAAATCCTTTGCCTTCCATGGTGCACCCGGGGGTATCGGCTTTTGGGTAAAACCAGAGGATGACTTTCTTTCCTCGCAAATCCTTCAGCGTGACTCGGTTTCCATTGTGGTCGTTGACCAGAAAATCGGGGGCTTCACTACCTACTTTCAGCATGGCTATTCTCCTTCCAAATAATTGGCGGATCAGGGTTATAAAAACGAATTGTATGAGGGACCAGCGAATCACAAGTGTTAGATGCCGAGAAAAGCGGGAGGGAGTAAGTTTTTTCCAGGAAGGTGGCTATTCTGGGTCACCTTTCTTACCCGATGACTGAGAGTGGCCTTTCACGCCCCGGCTGAGAAAAGATGTCAAATCGATCCCATAATACCGAAACGCCGCCAAAATAATGGCAACAGCCGCCGCTTCGTCCAGATTGCCGATGATAGGCAAATTATCCGGAATCAGCTCAAATAAACCGGCTGTGGGATTGAGCAGGTACACCAGGCTGAGCAGACCGGCCAAAGCAACCAGTATATTCTTGATCACGACCAGCTCTCCGCCCGGGGTTCGGAGTGGCGGATCTTCAGAAGTTCGGCTATTTTTTCTCCCAATACCAAATCTTCCGGGCGTGTGATTTTGATATTGAACTCCGAACCAGAGACTACTTTTACTTCCCTTCCCAGGTATTCGATCAAGGAACCTTCATCGGTTCCATAAAAATTATCAGCCTGGGCTTTTGCAAAGGCTTCCTTAAGCAAAGCGACCTGGAACGTCTGCGGCGTTTGAACGCGCCACAATCCGTTGCGGTCAACGGTACACTCGACCAGGCCCTCTTCATTCACTTTTTTAATCGTATCACTTACGGGAATCGCGGTGATCGCCGCGCCAAAATCGCGGGCGACCTCGACCGTTTCGTGGATGAGATCCGCTGAAACAAATGGTCGGACGCCGTCGTGAACCACAACGATATCGGTCTCGGAGTCCAGGCTCTGCAAACCGTTATAAACGGAATCCTGCCGTTCCTTTCCTCCTGCAATGATCCTTGTTACTTTAGGATGGGAATCCTGAATCGGTTGCCGGGAATTTTCAATTTCCTTTTCCGACATAACCAGGATAATTTCATTCACTATGGAACATTGATCCAGAACCTTCAGAGTGTGATGCAGGATGGGTTTGCCGTCGAGCAGCAAAAACTGTTTCGGAATATTGGAACCCATTCGGATCCCCATTCCGGCGGCGGGAATGATGGCCGATACTTTCATAAACAGGTCACGCTCTGGTGAGAATTCGGAAAATCACTTCAGTTTTTTCAAAATACTGTCGCTTCGGGATATATTGACGTTGGCTTTGCGCTTCAAGTCCGCCAAAGCGTCTAACAATTTCTTATCGCTTCCCGCTCCTCCCTGGGAGGCAACGAGCTTTTCCATCTTTCCCTGCTCGGCGGCGATTGCTTTCAGGATTTCTATAAGCCGGGTTATTTTTTCATTGATCAACTCCGTCTTGGCTCTTCCCACCTCACTGCCCTGGATTTGAAAGGTTTTCAACACCTCGGCCAGCTTGTTTATTTTCTGATCCGCTACCAAAAGGTTTTGTTTGATTAAATCGACATTCTGCAGACCTTTATCGTTCTGCGCCTGAAGTGCCTGTTGGGTTTTATCAATCTCCGCCAGTCGCTTGTCCAATATATCTTTCAGAGCCACCATGGTCTCTCGGGCGAATCGGACGTTTTCATCCGATTTGGATTGATTGCCACCAAGAGCATCTATTTTGCCAGATGCGGTTTCCTGTTCACGCAGGGTTTTGGAAAGGATGTCGATGATTTTTTTGTTTTGCTCGCTTAAGGACTTGCTGTTTTGCATCACACCGGCCTGAAGAGAAGCTAACGTTTCGTTGGTTTTCGAGCCTCCCTTCGCAATCTCCGTCATTACGGCGATGGATTTATCCACACGGGCATTTTGATTGTTTAAGCGCTTCTCATTATTTTTAATCAATTCCTGAAAGGCATTCTGGTTGAGCTGTGCCAGCCGCTCCATATCCTTGGCCATGCCTTCTTTCAATACCTGAATGTGAGCGCTGACTTCCTGTTTGACCACATCCTGATTTGTTTTGATTTGAGCTTCCAGCTGGGTGAGGCGCTTACTCAACGATTGAATTTCCTGAATGGACTGGGCCTGGCTTTGTTCCATGGCACCCTGCATTGCCGGGATCACGCTTGATATAATTTCTAGTTGCTGGTTAACGGTTTTGTTCCCTGACCGTATTCTATTGACCTCAGCTTTGACTTTGTTGATTTCAGTATTAAGTTTTTCAATTGTCAGGTTTGTATTTTGGATTTGCGGAATAACTTGTTCTACGACTCGAGTATTGAGTTTTTTAATTTCCAATAAAATCCGTTCCGACTTTCTGTCATCGGCAAATAACTGGGCAGGCGCCATAGATGCAAACCAAACCAAGCAAACTAACAAGGCACAAGATATGCGAATGAATTTTATTTTCATTATGTTTTCCCGATGCTATTTAAGATCTTGTAAACAAATAATTTATTTCTGTTTCACTGAAGTCCCAATAGAGAAATAAAAAACAGCCGCAACAAGTATACCCCTGTTGCGGCCGCTTCGTTAAACTATTTCCATGAAACTGCTATAACTGCCGATCAATCAGCAACAGTAAAATGCGCCCGGCGATTTTCCCACCAGCAGTTTTCATTACTATCAAAACAGAAGGGTTTTTCTTCCCCGTAGCTGATGGTGTATAACCGGCTTTCATCAATACCCAAATTGACCATGAATTTCTTGGTCTGCAAAGCACGGCGTTCTCCGAGACCCAAGTTGTAATTATTGGTCCCTCGCTCATCCGCATGCCCCTGGATTTCTACGCGGGCATTGGGATTTTTCTTTAACCATTCCGCATTGGCTCGGAGAATGGTCTGGGTTGTGCTGTCCAGTTTATCGCGATCATACTCAAAATGGATATCTTGCAACTGTTGCTCATCTTTAAAATCCGGAAGTACGCGCGCTTCCTGAACCGGCTCAGCCTCAGGTGCCACAAAAATATCATCTTGCATGTCCATCACTGAAGGCGCCTCAACTGTTTCCTCAAACTGTTCGGGAGAAAATTCTGGAATAGGTTCGGGCTCGGGTCCCGGCGCGACCTCGACAACATCGATCTCATCAATCGCTTCAGGCCCCGAGGTCTCAATACCGCCCCCAAATCCCATTTCATCGGACTCTTGAATACGATCCACTTCTTCCTGAGTAAGGTCTATTTCAGCCTCGGATCCAGGCTCGGGAATCGCCTCAACTACCGGTGCCGGGGGTTCTTCAATTTCCGGAGGAGCAACATTCTTGGAACATCCCCACAACAGGAGAAATCCCAAAAACATCACCGTCCCAAAAAACAAATTGGAGTGCATTGCATTTTTGATTTTAATCATAAGTACCTCTTTTAAATTCAATGGCTTAAGTAAATTAACATCTTCCAATCATTACTATATCTGATCCCATGAGCTCACATCTAAACGCTCAAAAGTCTTCAAAGAATAAATTGCCCAATAGAGCACACCTCAACAGCCCCGATATAACTATTTGAATTATTTTGGCTTAAAAGATCATCCTGAGAGCCGGGGAGGCTCCCTTTCTCGTCCTTTTAAATTATATGACTATAGGTTACTATTTTTCAATCAATAAATTGAAGCTCCTTTATGTTACCAGTTACTGTAAAAATTACAAGACTGACCACCCTAACTCCTGAAAAATCAGCCTATCTTTTTGGGTAGGGGGACCACGTGGGGCTGACGCCCCCTTCAGGCAGAAAGGTTAACTGCCGACTCTTCCCGCCTCCAACGCGCTTGATATGAATGGAGGGCTTTCTTCCACGCGTCAGTCGGTAAGCCAGAAACTGTCCATCGGGAGACCAAGTGGGCTCCTCCTTGCTTCCCCGCCCCGTGGTGACATCCGTCGTTTTACGGGTTTCCGTATTGTAAATTTTGATTTGAAATTTTCCTTTAACCATCGAGGTGAAGGCTATTTTATCTCCATCCGGCGACCAGGAAGGATTGTCATTGTAGCGGGATTGGAAAGTGATGCGCTTCACACCGGTGCGATCGCCACTGACAGCATCCATGATATAAATTTGCGGTCGCCCGGTACCCGACCGATCCGAGGTAAAAGCAATCTTTTTGCCATCCGGCGACCAAGTGGGCGAAGTATCGATATTGAAGTGGCGGGTCAACCGGGTCAGTTTCCGCCATCGGTTTAAGACATAGATTTCGGAATTGCTGTCTTTACTGAGCACCAGGGAAATTTTACTGCCATCGGGTGACCAGGCCGGTGCCGAATTGATACCGGGCAATCTCAATAGCGGACGCCGCCGTCGGCGCCCATCGGGATCCAGAAGGATCAAGTCCGGATTATGTTCTTTGTAGGAGGTGTAAACGATGAAACGGCCATCGGGTGACCAATCCGGAGATAAGATAACGGATTTCTCATCCGTCAGTTTCTGAACATTGGCGCCATCGAAATCCACTGCATGCATTTCCTTCCCATCACGGGTACGTGAAAGAAAAGCCAGACGGGTTTCGGCCACTCCCCGTTTGCCGGTCAGTTGCTCCATAACCTCATCGGCAAACCGGTGCATGATTTTTCGCATGAAACTTTTCTTGCCCTGATATCGTTTGCCGACCAAAAACTGCTCGTTCACCACATCATAGAGACGAAACACAAACTTGTACTTGTCGCCGGATATGCTTTTTTCATATTGCCCCTTGATCAGCCATTGAGCCCCCAGCTTACTCCAGGCGCCGAAATTGACTTGCTCGAGCTGGGCTTCACTCTTCGCCAGTTTGGAATAGATACCAGGAGCCACCGGGACAAACAATTCAAACAAGCGGAGGTCGTTTTCCAGAATATTGCGGCTCTTTTCAGAGAAACTCTCATCCACTCCCCCTCCCGAAGAAACAAATTGAGGCACCGCAATATTCACCTCGCTCCGGGTTGTCTTGGACAACTCGACAAAAATTTCGGATTCCGAATAAGCGGGATTCGCCGAAAACCAAAATAACAGGCCACCGAGCAAAGCTAGAAGTTTAATTGTTTTTTGTCTCATAGGTAAATTCATAAATAAAAGGTAAATTAGGTTCCCTAATTTCTTTAGGAAACGGTGGGAGAACTGCATTTTTTACAGCAAGCAACGCTAGATTATCCAGCTTACTCACTCCAGAGCTTTTTTTGATCTTAGGGCTTTCTATCTTGCCATTTGGAAAAATTTTGAAAGAGACTTGAACCTTGCCGGACCCTCCTCCCGCAGGATTTTTCCACTGCGCATTAATTTGAGTTTGCGCCTCCCCTAGATAAAACGAAAGCGCATTGGCGGCGGGATCTCCCGACTCTCCGGAAGCAGCTGGAGCCGCGGAGCTCTTCTGGGCCTTCGCCATCTTCATATTGAGGATTCCAGATTTGAACTTTTGAGAATGTCGGGACGATAGCTTACTCGTGTCGATTTTAATTTGAACTTTTTGATTTTTAATAGCCTCCAATTGCTTTACGAATTCATTAGGTTTGGGGTCCGTATGTTTTATTTTTGGTTTGCTTAAAGCCGCATCGGCCTGCTTGTTCATCTTCTCCAACTCCTCCAGTTCTTTGAAACGACTGGATGTTTTTTTGGGCTTGTTCTGCGGCTGGTGGCTGGCGGATCTTTTCGACAGTTGCTCAAACTCAAGTTCCTTAATCCTCAAATCATCCTTCACAATTTTTTTCCGGACCGTTTTCTTTTCCGCCGCCGTCTTCATTGTTATGCTCTTAAAATCATCCAGCGGCTGGGGAACTGCCTTCACCCTCTTGTCTTTTTTAGGAATCGTTTTCTTCTCTAATTGAGCCAGCTGATCCAACTTGGAAACCAGAGCTTTGGAAGCCGCCGACTTCTCAGGAACCGGCTTAGGCTTTGGAACGGCCTTGGGTTCGGGGATCGGTTTGGATTTTTTGGGAATCGGTTTTTCAACGACAGGCTTCGCCGGGGGCAAAGGTGCAACAGGCGTCTCCTGCGCCGGGGGAGCCGGTTGAATATCCGGTCCCGCCGGAATATCGACAAAATTCACCACAAAGGCCGGCTTGATGTGTTTGACTGTATTCTGGTTTTGTGGAAGGAACATGAACACCGTGAATAAAAAGAAATGAAAAAAAACAGACACCACCAGCATCTGGTTGAAATCGATGGATGGAGACTGCGCGGATCTCATTGGCTGGGTTCGGTCATCATCCCGATATTCTGGACGCCGGCACGTCGTATGGTGGACATGACTTTGATGACAAAGCCATAATCCAAACTTCGATCAGCGCGGAAATAAACAGCACCATCCTTCTGCTTCTTCAAATAGCCTGTCAGCTTTTCGGTGAGAGTCATCAGGGTCGCCATTTTTTCCTTGTTCCAGTAAATCGTTTTGTTACTTCGAACCGATACCGTGGGAACATCTTTAACTTCCACGGTCTGGGTACTCTCCTGAGGAAGCTCAAGGTCCATCCCATGTTGCATCAGCGGCGCGGTGATCATGAAAATCACCAGCAGGACCAGCATGACATCCACAAATGGAGTCACATTGATTTCTGACATCAATCGGGTCGACTTTCTTCGTTCCACCTACAGTTCCTCCATCCTCACAGGATCCGCCGCTCCACTCATAAAATCTTTTTCAACCATGTATACAAAATCTTCGCTGAAGTCTTCCATCCGGTGATTGAATCCATGGATCCGGCTGTTCAGATAATTGAAAAACACGACGGCTGGAATTGCGGCGACCAAACCAGCAGCGGTCGCGATCAACGCTTCGGCGATACCTGGAGCCACTCCACCAATACTGGCGGAACCTGAGACTCCGATCACCCGGAACGAATGCATGATTCCCCAAACGGTACCGAACAAACCAATAAAAGGCGCCGTACTACCCGTGGTCGCCAGAAAATCCAACCGGTGCCCCAGTTTTTCAATTTCATGATTGGTGGACTTGTTCAAAGCCAGGCTAATGCCCTTGAGATCCTTCGGAGTCAAACTCAACGGTCGTCCCTCTGAATTCTTGGAACGGGAACTCACCATTTCCTTGAACACATACAATTCGTGATAGCCCGCCAAAAAAACCCTGGCAATCGGACTGAATTTCATTTCCTTACAAAAATTATAAATATTCGTCAGGCTGTCACTTTTTGAAAAAATTTTCAAAAACGTTTGGTCTTCCTTGCGTGCCCGGCGGAATATAAAAAATTTGGTCAAAATAATACTCCAGGACACGATAGAAAATACCAAGAGCAGTAAAAGGACCGCTTTCGCTACGGGAGTGGACCGGGAAACCATTTCCAAAATACTTAACGGATCGGCTGAGCTTGCAACATCTAGCATGGGAGATGTTCCTAAAGAAGGTCAATGGCAGGAAAATGAATGATAAAAATTAGCTTAAAAGGCTAATGCTTAACGACATATCTTAACTGTTAATTTCTCTCAATTCAATTAAAGGGTGGATTAAAATACGGCTTGCTTTTTCAAACGATGAAAATACAGGGGAACTAATATTTCAAAAAGAGGAAAAAGAGGGTTGAAGCGGTCGACAGGCCCCCTACTACCGGGGATGTATTGGCTTAATTTTTAACTCGTTCGAGATATTCACCTGACGTGGTCGATACCCGGACCTTTTCCCCAATGCCCACAAATTGGGGCACAGTGACCACCAGCCCGGTTTCCAGAGTGGCAGGTTTGCCGCTTCCGGAGGCAGTGGCGCCTCTCATCTGCGGTTCGGTATCTTCGACTGCCAACTCAACGAATTCCGGAAGCTCAATGCCGATGGGCTTCTCTTCATGAAACTCAACCTTCACCTTGGTGTTGGGCAGAAGGTACTGCTTGGCGTCGGCGATAATATTGTCTTCGATGAAAATCTGCTCGTAAGTTTCGCTGTTCATAAAACAATAACCCGAGGGATCGGAATACAAATATTCCATTTCGGCCTGCTCGAGGACGGCGCGCTCGACGTTTTCGTCCGCCCGGAATTTGACCTCAGTCTGGGTACCGTTTTTCAGATTCCTCAGCTTGACCTGACAAAAGGCGCGCCCTTTGCCGGGACTGCGGTGCTCTGAGGCCATCACTCGGTACAGTTCCTTGTTATAAATAATCACATAACCCGGACGAACCCCATTTCCATTAACGTATTTCCCCATTCCAACGCCTCCAGCGAGAAAAGCTCCTTAATATTCGTTCAAACCTATCATAAATCCTGCCTTAAAAAGAAGAGAAATTTCATGCGCAGGCCCACAAAACTCACGGGTAATGAGCCTCGGATTGTGTCACAATTCCATCCATGAGCTGTCCACTGTGCTATTCCCCTTCCGAATTTTTACTCAAAGCCGAACAACGCGAGTACCACCTTTGCACCGCCTGCCAGCTCATTTTTGTCCCGTCCCAATTTTTCATTACCCAGGAAAAAGAAATCGAACGCTACCTCGAACATGAAAACAGCCTCGACAACGAAGGCTACGTCCACATGTTCCAGCAAAAAATCGACCTCATCGTGAACTATTGCCCGGACGTCCAAACCGTCCTCGATTACGGCTGTGGCTACGAACCCGTCCTGAAAACCCTGCTGGAACGCCAGGGATATCAAGCCGAAGGCTATGATCCTTATTTTTTCCCGGAGCTCAAAGAAGACCCGGCTTACGATTTGATCGTCTCCACGGAAACATTCGAGCATCTCAAACGACCCGGCGAGGAATTAACGAAAATCATCCCCATACTGTCGCCCCGCGGATACTGCGCGGTGATGACCCAGTTCTATCCGACGCAAAACGGGCGACTGGACAAACTCGGATTTCTCAACTGGTACTACAAGCGTGATCCCACTCATATTTGCTTTTACGGCCCGAAAACGTTTGAATGGATTGCACAGCACCATAATTTTGATATGATCCTGAATAATGATAAAGATTTCGTCATCCTTCAAAAAAACTCATCCTCATAACCTAATCAAGGAAAACCCAATACACCATGGCCGGAGAATATATATTTTCAATCAGCGGGCTCAGTAAAACCTACGGAGCCAAAAAGATCTTTGACGGTATCAATTTGTCCTTTTACCACGGCGCCAAAATCGGCTTCGTCGGCGAAAACGGTACCGGTAAATCCACCCTGCTCCGCATCATGGCGGGCGAGGACAAGGAACACGACGGCAGCGCCGAGCCGCTCAAAGGCACGCGCATCGGATGGATGCCCCAGGAGCCGCAACTCGACGCCAACAAAACGGTACGGGAATCGGTCGAGGAAGCTTTCGGTGACATCAAGCAGATGCTCGAAGAATTCAACGAAGTCTCCGCCAGCATGGCCAACCCCATGTCGGATGACGAAATGGAAAAGGCCATGGAAAAAATGGGCCGCCTGCAGGATGACATCGATGCCGCCGACGGCTGGGAACTGGACCGGCAGATTGACGTGGCGATGGACGCATTGATCTTGCCGCCCGACGACCAGAACGCCGGCACGCTTTCCGGCGGCGAGGCCCGGCGTGTCGCCCTGTGCCGCCTCCTGCTCCAGAAACCGGACATCCTTCTACTCGACGAGCCGACCAACCACTTGGACGCGGAAACCGTGCAATGGCTGGAGGACACCCTCAGCGACTACCCCGGAAACGTCATCGTCTCCACCCATGACCGGTACTTTCTCGACAACATCACCAAGTGGATATTGGAACTCACCGGCGGCAAGGGGATTCCATTTGAGGGCAACTACTCCTCCTGGCTGGAGCAGAAGTCTACACAGTTGGCGCAACGCGAGAAATCCGAATCCAGCCTGCAGAAACGCCTTGCGAAAGAATTGGATTGGCTGAAAGCCACCCCCAGCGCGCGCCGTTCCAAAAACAAGGCGCGCATCAGCGATTATGAAAAACTCGCCGCACAAAAAACTAAAGTCGATGAAAACTCATTGGACATTCAGATCCAGCCCGGCCCTCCTCTCGGCGAAAAAGTTATCATCGTAGAAAATCTCAAAAAAGGATTCGGGGATAACGTGCTGATCGACGACCTCAGCTTCGCGGTGCCGCGCGGCGCGGTGGTTGGGCTCATCGGCCCCAACGGCACTGGCAAAACCACTCTTTTCCGTATGATCGTCGGCGAGGAGCAACCCGATGGCGGCTCTCTGGAATTAGGATCGAGCGTGGCACTCTCCTACGTCGACCAGCATCGGCACGATCTGGAGGCCAACAAATCCGTATACGAGGAAATCTCCGGCGGCGATGACAGGATCGAAATCGCTGGGAGCAACCTGAACGCCCGCGCGTATGTCGGGCGGTTCAACTTCAAAGGCTCGGACCAGCAAAAAAAGGTAGGCGACCTCTCCGGCGGTGAACGCAATAAAGTTCACCTGGCGAAGTTACTGCGGCGCGGCGGCAACGTACTCCTGCTCGATGAGCCGTCCAACGATCTCGACGTCACCACGCTCAGCAATCTTGAGAACGCGATTCTCAATTTCAACGGATGCGTGATGGTGATTTCGCATGACCGGTTCTTTCTCGATCGGATTTGCACACATCTTTTGGTATTCGAAGGGGATAGCAAGGTCAGATGGTTCGAGGGTAATTTTGAGGCTTATCAGGAAACACGTAAAAAGGAGCTCGGCGGCCGGGAAGAGAACCGCCGCTCCAAATACAAAAAACTCACGATACGTTAGGAAGAAATAACCATCGGCTTCACGGAGCAGACGGCGCTTCCTCTGGCGCCCCTTTAAATGTGGCGCGCAGATAGGCGATGAGATCGGCCAGATCCTGTGGCGGAATCGTCAATCCCCAATCCGGCATATCGGGAGATTTACCGACGGTTTTGCCTCCGTAATACACCACGTTGTAAAGATAGTCTTCCGGATAGTCGCTCAGCGGCAAGACGGCATGCACCGCTGGTTTGGGATCGAGACCCGCCGCGCCGGGACCGTCGCCCTTGCCTTCCATGCCGTGGCATTGCGTGCAATAGTTTTTGTAGACCGCGGCTCCCCGGTTGGCATCGGCTTTTTGAAAGGTCTCCGATTTCCAAGGCTCATAGAATTTATAATCCTTAACTCCCAGCGTCATCAAATACCCGACCACATAACGCACACCCAGACCGCTCAAATCCGCCAGGTATTCCCCGCTGTGCGGTGTGAAATCCTGCGGGTTTAACGCAAACCGGTACAGCCAGTCAACGTTATAACGGTTTCCCGAGTCGTATAAATTGGCGCTGATGGGTCCACCGACATTTTTGCCGTCTTCCTGGATCTGGTGGCATCCGAAACAGGAGTACTGCTTGAAAATGACCGCACCGAAATCCCGTTCCTGCTCGGTGAATTGGGATAAGTCGATGGCATTTTTCGCAACGCGCTCATCGAGCAGGTTCGTTTCAAAATAATCCGCAACCGCGACCGCGTCTTCTCTGGATACCGTCATGTGTTTTTCAGATCCGCCAGCCTGATCCCACCGGTAGCCGTTGGGATACAGATTCTCCTCCTGGCCCTGAAGCCATCGCTCCAGCCAGGCTCGCTGGTATTTCACGCCACCCCACATCAGGTCGGGAGCTTTCAGATTGAATTTGGTTTCCGGCTGACCGGAAAATTTATGGCAGGAGGAGCAGGCTCCCTGAACAAGTTTTGCGCCTGCACCAGTATCACTCGCTTGCGCCTCATTTTTCTTGTTGACCGGAGCCGCACAGCCCAGAAAGAACAATAAGAGAAACGCCAGACTCACTCGATACGATTTGAGATTAGAAATTATTTCCCAACGCATAGCCCACCCCCAATCATTTGATGTTGCTGTGATTCATTAATGGCTATTTATCAAAATGCCGGATGTATATAATCAATTTCCAAATTTCGTCGTCGGATAAAAATTTAAAAGCGGGCATTCCAGTTCCGGGCGAACCGTTTTTAATGATCCAGAACATTTGTCCGTCGGAAATTTCCTGCATGGTTTGTGAGCAGGTAAAATTGCGCGGCATGGGGGATAGGCCCTGCGTCATCATGCCAAGCCCGTTGCCGGCGGGTCCGTGGCAAATCTTGCACGGGCTGGGCTCCGCCGTCCATTGATACAGCGATTCCCCCTTGATGAAATTTTCTGCATTGGATTCAAACGGATTTTCCTGTTGAGCGATTTCATCCGGTGCCTGGGCAGTGGACCGGGTTTGCGGACAAACGCCCTGCCCGCCACGCCCCATGCCGTGATGATGCTGATGCCGCTCGTGCCGACCGCCGTGCGGTCGCCCATGGTGCATAGCCAGCAGTTGGTTTTCTTCGGAAGAAGCCTCGGCGGCTGAGACAAACTCCGGGGCCACACATCCTCCAAGAACCAATAAGACCGCAACAACCAACCATCCGTTTCCTTTAAATTTCATGCGACCGCCCTATCACCTATCAAATTTAAAAATTATTCTTTTTTGGAAAAACTTCGGAGATACAGAATCAATTCCCACACCTGATCGTCTTCCAGATAACTGAAGGACGGCATGGCCGTTCCCGGAGAACCGTTCTTGATGACCCAGAACAATTGGCCGTCGGGAAGGTCGTCCATGGTGTGAACACATGTAAAGTTTCGCGGCTTGGGGTCTACCCGGTGGAACAGGATGCCCAATCCGTCGCCGCTGATGCCATGACAAACTTTACAGGCGGTGGGCTTAGCGTCTATATGAAAGAGTGTTTTCCCGGCCAGAATATTTTGCGGGTTCACTTCGAGTGGATTCTTCAGCTTTAGATATTCATCGGGCGCCGTCACTGTCTTGCGTGGCTGTGGGCAGATACCAGAAGGCTCGTCATGTCTTTTTTGTTGTTGGGCAAACATCGGTTCAGGAAAAACCAACCCCATCCACAGAACCCCCATCAAGCAAACCTGCCATTGCAACAAATATCGCTTCCAACATTTGAATCGCATACGACCGCTCCCCTCTCAATTTGACAGCTTAAGCCTTCTTGCCGGTTTTCGATTTACCTTTTTCTGTTTCCACCACCGCTGGAAGTTTTGGGATCGTTATATTGATCGGTTCACCATCAAGCGCTTTCAGAAACTCGATCATCTCCAGCACTTCCTGATCACTCAACTCCAATGGCGTGATGAAAGGGCTCCGGTTTTTCGCGACATCGCCGCCCCGGTTGTAAAAATCCACCACGTCTTTCAACGTCGCCTCACTACCATCGTGCATATAAGGCGCCGATTGCGAAATACTACGCAGTCCCGGTGTCTTGAAGGCGCCCTTGTCAGAATCTTCTTTGGAAATATTGTAACGCCCCAGGTC
Organism: Nitrospinaceae bacterium; assembly: GCA_029261395.1. Classification (GTDB taxonomy): domain Bacteria; phylum Nitrospinota; class Nitrospinia; order Nitrospinales; family Nitrospinaceae; genus SZUA-226. The sequence continues at coordinate 48,317 of JAJDBJ010000036.1, read as the reverse complement.
TACAGTGAGTGGGCCATGTTGCTTGACGCCGATGTTATGAAAACCACTGTCGGTCAAAGCCGGACCGTTGTGACAAATACTGCACTTGGCCTTGCCGAAGAACAATTTCATTCCATTTACCGCCGCAGGCGACATGGCATTTTTATCGCCTTCCATGTACTTGTCATAGGCGGAGTTTTTGGAGACCACGGATCGTTCGAACGTGGCAATAGCCTTGGCAATATTGTCGAAAGTGATTCCAGAATCACCGAACACCTTGCTGAATCTTTCACGATATTCCGGGATGGCGCCGAGCTCTTCGATCAGCTCGTCGGCTTTTTGGTTCATCTCGACCGCGGCCTGGATAGGCCCCTTGGCCTGCGCTTCCAACGTCGGTGCGCGTCCGTCCCAGAACTGAACTTCAAAGTAACCGCTGTTGATCACCGTTGGCGAATGGCGTCCCAATTCCTTGCCGCCGAATCCGATCGAACGGGGCAGACCGTCGCTCCATCCCTTATCCGGGTGATGGCAGGTCGCACAACTGATTGAGTTGTCGCCAGAGAGGCGGGGATCAAAATAAAGCAGTTTGCCCAAATCCTCCTTGTCCTGCGACCAGGGGTTGTCCTGGGGATAAATCCCTGCAGGCATCGGCTCATAAAAAGACGTGTCCTCGGCCTCAACGGAGGCTGTATCTGTTTTGGATTCAGCGGGCTGTTCCTTCTCGCCGGAACAAGCGAAAAGAAAAGCCGCGCATAGGGCGAAATAATAAACGGGCTTCATGATTGACCCTCCTCGGTTGAATTTTCAAATCCCTTCCAAACCTCTTTCTTGGGAATTGAGGGACTCAAGCTTGAGAATTTTTGAGCATCGCGTGTTTTCTATGCCGAACAACATCATAATACGCCCGTAATCCGCCCCCTGCAACAGGGAGGAAAGAGTGAAACCATTTGCAGACCGATTTTCAACTGATTCCGACTCAGGACACTCTCATTGCCCGCGAAAGGTACGGATAAACTGGATCACGTTCCAGCCCTCTTCCTCGGTGATACCCTGACCCACCCTTTTCGGCATGCCCGTACCGGGACTGCCGTTTTTGAGAATCCACATCAACTCGCCGTCGGTGCGGGCATCCTGCCATTGAGCATCGGTAAAATTGCGGGGCGCGTGACCGGGCATCCGCACCCCCTTGCCGTTTTTACTGTGACAGGTAACACACAATCCTTTGCCGAAAAAAACCTGACGTCCTGCCTCGATCCGTTCCGGGGTGGTTTCGAAAGGGCTTTCGATCTCCTGGATTTCTTCCAACTGATCCGGAGGAACGCGCGGGGTGTACACACTGGGATGAAACGCCCGGACCGGTTGCCCGAGCAGAAAAACCATTGTCCCCGTCAATATGAATAGAATTTGAATACGCATTGATTGAACCGAAAAAGGGATTCCCTCTTCCCGGATGGAAAGAGGGAATCCAGTTTGTCATTTATTCGCTGATTTTACCATGCAACGCTTCCCAATGCCCTACCGACTGGGGGATGCCAACGGAGCCGTCAGGAATGGGAGCACCGTCCGGCCACAGGTGGAAAATGATGCCGTCCGTGTCCGAGACATGGCTGACAATTTTATCGACCGTTTCCTTATCGGTGGGGTAGTGCACCGCCACGCGTCCGGTTTCGATCTCCTGTTTGTGGTCGTGCCAGTTTTTCTTGTGCGACCATTCAGGAATCGCTGATCGCGCCAGTTTTTTGGAAACCATATACTCGATCTCCGTCAAACGCGCGTTGGGTTCGGTAGACTCAAAAAGGATGCATTGGATCACGTCGTCGTTGATAGGTTTGCAATAATGATGAAAAGGGCCCATCACTTCACCGTCCATCACATGTGGAGCGCTGACGTGAATGGTGTAGCCATCCAACGGACTGGGTGGAGCCTTGGATGCCTTATCCCCGGCAGTGGCGCAGGCCGCGGTCATACTGATCATAACCAAAGAAAGAAAAAATACTTTTGACAGTTTCATGAAAACCTCCAAATTTAGAGAAAGATTTTTGAATTTCAATTGGCGTATGGGGACCTTCATAAAAATGTTTCCAACGGAACCCCACCAAGCGCAGACAGAATACACATTTATCCCGAGCGCTACCATCATGGATTCGTTGTTTATGTTGTCATGGTTTGTACTACAAACATGAGGAGGCGGAAAAACCCTCTAAAAAGAGTACTGGCTAATGCAACAGGCCCTTTTTGATAACATAACGAGTCAACCGGGCGTTGGTCTTTATGCTTATTTTATCGAGGAGACGGGGCCGCGCACCAGGCGGAGAAACGCGTCGGGGCCATTGATTTTATCCTGATAGGCTTGGCCGCCTTCATCCTTGTAGGAAACAACGATGGCTTGCCCCCCCTTTTCGGAACTGGTCCAGGTGCCCCAGCCGCCGCCTTTCGGGAAGATGCGATCGATGAACACCTTGTCGCCGTCCTTGTCGACGTTCCGTTTGCGCCGGTCGTAGAGTTGCATGGCTTCTTCAGGAGTCGGCAGGCGCCAGTCTTCATAGCCCGCGAATTTCTTGTTATTCATGCGTTGCGCAAATTCCATAGCGGTGTACCAGTTCACCCATTTCTTTTCGATCAGCCAGTAATCGAGTTTCATCCACATGAGATTGGACTTAGTATCAAGAAGGGTGCCGTCTCCGAAATCCGCAAAACGCTGGTCGGCAGATGTCGCCACCGGTTTTTTCTGAACGGCATCACCCGCCCACAGGGTGGACACAAGAAAAGCCTGGAATCCGAAAACCGCCAGTACAAACAACCCGATAACCCGCCGCCGCATGAAAACCGTCTGCAACATTGCACACTCCGCATGAATGGGAAAAGTTGACCCAAGTTTACAATTTAAAACCCTCCCCTGTAAACGGGTAAATGGCTTGACAGGTTGGGGGGTTGGAGTACAATTTACGCCATCATACTCTACTGGAGGCGTTCATGAGTCTCGATTCTCCCCTTAAAAAAATCCTGCTAAACACCTTGGCTTTTCTGATAGTTACCGCTGTGGCGGGCGCTCCACTGCTGGACGCCAAACCGCGCGACAAGGACCGCTGGGACAAAAAATACAGCACCGAAGCCTTTATATTCGGCAAGGAACCGGTGCCGTTTCTCAAGCAGAATGTCCATCTACTGCCCAAAGGCAAGGCACTGGATATCGCCATTGGTGAGGGCAGGAATGGAGTGTTCCTTGCCACGCAGGGGTTCGAGGTGGTCGGACTGGACATCTCGGAGAAAGGCCTCGCCAAGGCGCACCAACTGGCGAAACAGAATGGGGTGAAAATTGAAACACGCGTCGTCGATCTGGAAAATCATCAACTGGAGAAGAACGCCTACGACGTAATTCTCCTGATGTATTACATGCAGAGAGACCTGTGGCCGCAGATCAACGACGCGCTCAAGCCCGGCGGCATGGCGATCATCGAAACCTACAACATCGACCACCTGAAACATCAGAAGTTCAATCCCAAGTGGCTGTTGAAAACCAACGAACTGCTGGAGGCGTTCAAGGATATGAAAATCATCCGCTACCAGGCGTATGAGGACAACGATCAGGCCTACTCCAGCATCATCGTCCAGAAATCAAAATAGTTGTTAAAACCGCCCCGTAAACGGGGCAACTACAAAAGTTAAAGGAAGAATCCCCCCGGCCCCCTTTACAAGGGGGAGCTAAACATCACAGAGGACACCGAGATCGCCGAAAAAAATCAGCCCCGGGCCTTGCCCGGCGAAAAACTTTTCATCACGCTGGCCAATGCGTTTCCCGTGTGGGTGGTGCTCGGCGCGGGCCTGGCGTTGTGGGAACCCGCCACGGCCACCTGGTTCCAGCCGGATTGGATTCCGTATTTCCTCGCTCTCATCATGCTCAGCATGGGGTTGACGCTAACGGCCAAGGATTTCGTACGAATTCTGGAAATCCCCGGAACGATCCTGCTCGGCGTGGGCCTGCAATACCTCCTCATGCCGCTGGTGGCCTTCGGGCTGGCACATTTATTCAAACTGCCGATCGACTTCATTATCGGTCTGGTGCTGGTGGGATGTTCCCCCGGCGGCACGGCGTCCAACGTAGTCTGTTTCATTGCCAAGTTGAACGTTGCCCTGTCGGTCACCCTCACCACCTGCTCGACTCTGCTGGCGGTGCTGATGACGCCTCTGCTGACCACCTGGCTGGTGCAATCCGCTTCGGAATCTCTGACCGGCACGGCGGTGGATGTGGACACCCTCGGCCTGCTGAAAAAAACCTTCGTGGTAGTCATCCTTCCCGTAACAGGAGGCATCGCCCTCAATCACTTTTTTCACCGATGGGTAGCGCGAGTCACCGCCTATACGCCGTTTCTGGCGGTGCTGTCGATCGTGTTCATTGTCGACTTCATACTCGCCGCCAAGAAGGAAGCCATTCTGGAAAGCGGCATGTCCCTTTTGTGGGCGGTGGTGATTCTGCATTTACTGGGATTCCTGCTGGGCTACGGTCTGTCCCGGAGCCTCGGAATCCGCGATCAGGACGCCCGGACGATTTCGGTGGAGGTGGGCATGCAGAACTCCGGCTTGGCGACGGAGCTGGCACGGAGCAATTTTACCGCCTTTGGGCTGGCCACCGTACCGGGAGCCATCTCGGCGCTCACCCATTGCATTCTCGGAAGCCTCTTGGCCGGTCTGTCCAGGCTGGCGCCTGGAGGCAATTTCGCCAAGACTGATTCCCGCGATTGAACCGTTATCTTCGCATCCTTCCAAGGGAGGCTCCTTAGCAGGAGAGGCTGATGGTCAACGGATAAGCGATAATCGTTGGGCACAGCTCAAGGTTTTAAAGTTCGCCCTGCGCGGAGCAGCCCGGCTTGTGATAAGATACGGGCATTCCGTAGACCCATTTTTGGCAAGGAGGAGTTTTGGCGACATTTAACGTTTTACTGGCAACAGAATTGAATGATTTGAACGAAGGTTTGGAGAGCGAACTGCTTTTGCGACTGGAGGAAGCCTGCTTCGAGCGTATCCCCACGCTGAAATACGCCTGGGAAATCGAAGTGGATGCGCCGGACGAGTCGGATGCCAAAAGCGATGCCGTGGAAAAATTCGTGAACGTCTGCCGGACTTATCCCTTCGAATTGAAGATGCTGGTACACGCGGGAACCGGACAGATTCTGCGCCGGAAAAAAACTTTTGAACCTTGACTGTTCACCCAAGGCGGAAAATTATTTAGTCGCCCCATTCAAGGAGCGGTTCTTGCAACGCTCGATAAATCGAGCAACCACAAAAGCAAACAGAAGAACCCAGCTACCTTGACTTCCAAAAAGTCGGCGGCAGTCCCATGGACATCGACTCCAAAGACGACTGCTTCAACTGTGTTCCATTTCACGATTTGAAGTGCAGAAAAACAGGCTTAAAGCGAGGAACCCGTGAACGCTGTCGCACGGTCGGCACCGAAGTCGTTGGTGATCATAATGAGGTGAAAACCTTCCTGCGTCTGTACCGGACCAAACACTTCACCTCGATTGAGGGTCATATCCTTGACCCCCTCACGGATGATCTGTTCCAGTTCCGTATTCTTTAATACCGGTTCGTATCCCCGGATGCGGGGATCGTCGGACGACAATTCGATCCATCCGAGGTTGCCGCCGTCTTCTTTGGAATCGCACAGGCTGTATTTTTCGGCCAGCCGCATCAGCATTTGAACCCGGTCGGTGGCCGATTTAGCTTCGCTGATGGTCTCTTTTAACAATTCTGCGACTTCTTGCTGTTCCACCACAATGTGGCGCACTTGAATTTGATGAGAAAAACCTACCATGTTCACCCTCGTAAAATCACAGGCTCCCAAAGTACGGGAACCGATAATGGTTGTTTGTAGTTTGAATGCTGGCTAGTCTAAATTATTTCCTTTAAAATATCCAGATACCTTATGCCCTCATCCTCAAATAAATTGATTTTAGCTTCCCGTTCGCCCCGGCGGTCGGAATTACTGCGCTCACTGGGCCTGGAGTTCGAGGTGAGCCCTTCCCATGTGGACGAAATCACCGATCCCGATCAGTCTCCAGAGCAAAATGCCACGAATATCGCCCGCGACAAGGCCCACTGGGTGGCCCGGCAAAATCCCGGCTGTCATGTGCTGGGAGCGGACACCATGGTGGTGCTGGGTCAGGAGATCATCGGCCAGCCCACTGATGCCGAAGACGCCTACCGTATCCTTTCAAAACTGACAGGGAAACAGCACCGGGTGATCACTGGTGTCGTGCTGATCTCCCCGCAGGCTGAAGAATATGAAACCGCTATAGTCTCGACCGTCTCCATCAAATCCGTTTCTGAAAACGAAATCCGATCCTATATCGCGACGGGCGAACCTCTCGACAAAGCAGGCGCCTATGCCATTCAGGGGGAAGGTGCCTTTCTGGTCGAATCCTGGGAGGGGTCCTGGTCCAACATCGTCGGACTTCCTCTCGAAGCGCTGACCGACCTTTTTAAACACGCCGGGTTCCCACTTCCTAAAAAAAAAGACCGCAACCGAAAATAACCTCGCGGTTGGACCTCGCTCGAAAACTCGAACCCCGTTGCCGAGAAAATGCTTGACAAAACGCGGCCTGCCCGAACTTCAAAATATTAAAAAACTCAATTTTTACTTGCACCCTTTCTTTTTTTATTCATACTAGAACCATCTGGACTTGACGGAAACTCTTTGTGAAGATACGGCGGAAATATGACTGCAGTAGGAAACACAATCGAAATCCAGGGGCTATGCAACCAATGCGGTGCGCCCGTTTTCCTGAATCACTGTACCGATTGGTACGGTAATTCCGTCGTCTCGTTGAATTGCTGGAATGGGCATTACAAGTGGATCGACTTTGAAAATATTGAAAAGGAGCTCCACGTAGACCCCGAGACCCAAATGGTCACCTATATCGGATTTTTCGATGCTCCATGATTTCCTATCCTGAACCCTCCATCTTAAAAAAAATTAAAATCCAAACGTTGTTGTGGCTTGTTCTGTCAACCATTGGCCTTTCTTCTGCGTGGGCGGTGCCCAATACACCTCCGGGGATGGTTTACGTTCCCGAAGGTTATTTTCAAATGGGTCAGTCATCCAGCGAAGCTGAAGATCAGAAACCGATGCACTTCGTTTACACTTCGGCCTATTTCATCGACAAACACGAAGTCAGCAACGCCGAGTATAAAAAGTTTCTCGAGGCCACGGGACACGTCAAACCCAAATATTGGGAGGACGACCGGTTCAACCAACCCGACCACCCGGTGGTTGGTGTCAGCTGGTTTGATGCCATGGCCTATTCCCGCTGGAAGGGCCGCCGTCTGCCCACCGAGGCGGAATGGGAAAAAGCCGCACGGGGCAACGACGACCGGCTCTACCCCTGGGGAGAGAAGTGGGCCAAAGGGAAGAAACTCTATTTCGTCAATGTGTTCGGAATGGAGGATCGCTATGAGTTCACTGCACCCGTTGATTATTACGCCACCGGCGCCAGCCCTTTTGGAGCACTCAATATGGCCGGCAACGTCTGGGAATGGTGCCTCGACTGGTACGACAAGGATTACTACCGCATCAGCCCGGAACTGGATCCTGAAGGCCCCGAAGCCACGCAGATGAAAGTCCTGCGCGGGGGTTCCTGGGTCAACAATATCGATGGCGTTCAGGTCACCCAACGGGCCCGCAATTTACCGGAGATGCAAAACAATATTTATGGCTTCCGGACCGTGTTGCCCCTCCGCTAAAGTCCACCTCCCCTCCCGGTTTGCCAAAACGAGTTGACATTCCCTTGCCCAAGGCTTTATGTTATGCTCCAAAAGAAAACACCTCACTATTTATTTCACAACAGCACCGATTCACAAGGATGACAGCATGAAGCGTTCGAGCAACCCTAGACCATTGATTTTTTTATTGTTACCGTTTCTTTACATCGTCGGAACCGCGTCTCAAATTTGGGCCCATGGCGGCGGACACGACCACGCTGTAGAGCCGTCCATCTCCCTGCCTGACGTACTCGCCAAGGTAAACGGGACCGAAATAAAAAAATCAGTGATCTGGCCCGGTCTCATAAAAACCGTAAAACGGTACAAGGAACGGGGTATTCCTCTGACGCAGGCACAAGAAAAAGTAGCCGCCAAAAAACTGCTTCAGGATCAGGTCAACCGTCATCTGCTCCTTAAAAAAGCCGACACCATGGGAATCCAGGTCTCCTCCAGCAAAGTTGATGAAGAAGTGAACGCGGTCAAAAAACAATTCTCATCCGAAGAAGAATTTCTCAGACAACTGGGACTGCGAAAGATGACTCTCAAACAATACCAGCAGGAACTCAGGGAAGACATCCTGATCGATGCGGTATTTCGCAGGGAATTGGGCGCTGGGATCAAAGTCACCGATCAGCAGATTGAGGATTACTTCCGTAAAAATCCACTGCAGTTTTCGAGCGGGGAACAACGTCGCGCCAGCGTTATGCTAATCAAGGTCGATCCCAAAGCAGGCTCTGCAGGAGATCAAAAAGCCCGCCAGGCCCTGCAAAAAATCGTGACCAAGCTAAGTAAAGGCGGCGACTTTGCAGAGTTGGCCCAAGCGCATTCGCAGGATTCCATTGCAAAACGTGGCGGGGATTTGGGCTTCTTCACGAAAGACCGCATGTTCGGTCCCTTCAGCAAACGGGCTTTTGAACTCAAAGTAGGTCAAGTCAGCGAAATCTTCCGTACCCAACACGGTTATCAAATTTTGAAGGTCACAGGAAAAAAAGAGGGCAAAAAGGGAACGCTGGAAAGTGAAAGGGAAAATATCCGGAAGATTCTAACCGATCAGAAAATCAAAACCAAAAGCCATCCTTACCTGAAGGATTTAAGAAAACAGGCCACTATTAAAATTTACTTCTAGTCAGTCGGAATTGACCCAACAGAACGCCCCCTGGCTTGTGGCCGGTTTTCTACGGGGCACGTTGGGTTATTTTTTAGCCTTTTTGCCTTTGTCTTTTTTGCCGGTTCCAACTTCATTCAGCTTGCGCTTGACGATTTTTCCCTTGTCCCGTTCAAAATCCACCTTCAGGTGCACGGAATTTGGGAATAATTTGAAGACCACGCCCTCTTTCTTCTTCCCAGCGAAATCAATTTTAATGATATCTCCTACTTTCATGGCGCGAACCTCCACAGAACGTCGTTAGATCAATAAATCAATCCCCCTGATATACCTCTGCACGGGGACCATTGGGAAAACAAGAAGACTATTAGAATTGAGCGCCTCTGTCAATCTTTTCTTAGCTCCTACCCGGAGGGGGAATTGGCTAACCGTTTTCCAAAAATCAACATTCCTGGGCGCAGTTCATGGTTTTTAATTTACCAGCGGCGGTTCGCCGCCCCCCTCCGGGTAGGAGTCTGATACAATCCGCCTGAAAGGTGAATTCTCCATGACAACAGCGACCCGGCAAAACTCTTTAACATCGGAAGACCCGCAATCAGCGCCAGTCTACGCCCAGGTCGTATTCAACCTGCCTCTGAAAGAGGGGTTCACCTACGGCATTCCAGAGCATCTCCAGGGGCAGGTCCGGGTCGGAACACGCGTACTGGCCCCCTTCGGTCCCCGCAAAATCACCGGCTACGTGGTGGGCCTGACGGATCACTGCGAAGGCGATTTTGAGATCAAACTCATCCAAGACTTGCCAGACGGCGCTCCCGTTATTTCGGAGGAGTTGCTGACGCTGACCCGGTGGGTGGCGGATTATTACAATGCGGGCTGGGGCGAGGTGATCAAAGCCGCTCTTCCCGGCGGCATTGATGAAGATCACCACGAAATCTTCGTTCTCACGGACAAAGGCGAGGCCGCTCTTCAGCAACATTCGCTTCCGCAAAATTCGCTCAAAATTCTGCTCGTACTGCAGAGCAAAACCTCACTCAACAAAAAGCAGATCGAAAAAATACTGCGCAAACAGTTCAGCGCCTATGCCCTGGCGCAACTGGTTCGGGATGACTACGTATCAGCGCAGGTGAAGATCAAACAAAAATCGGTTGCCTACACCACCGACAAAAAGGTCTGCCTCACGCTCGACCACCACACCCCGGAAGAAATTGAAAAACTCCTCAAGCGCAGTCCCAAACAACGCGAACTTTTTGAATTGCTGACTGGAAAGGAGACTCTCCTTTCGGACCTGAGCAAAACGCTTCCCGGCTACTCGGCTCCCCTCCGCGAACTGAAACGCAAGGGACTGGCCGAAACCGTCGCCGTCAAACAGGAACGCACTGCAACCGACGAAACCGACCCCGAATGGAACGCCGAAGCGCCACAGGTGTTCACCGAAGAACAGCAAACGGTATTCAAACAACTGGCCCGGTCCATTACGGCGTCCGAGTTTAAAACGTTTCTCCTGCACGGGGTGACAGGGAGCGGCAAAACCGAGGTCTACATGCGCGCCATCCAGCAGGCTTTGGACATCGGAAAAACGTCCATCATGCTGGTTCCGGAAATATCGCTAACGCCGCAAACCGTGAACCGATTTCAACGGCGGTTCGGGTCGAACGTCGCCATTCTGCACAGCGGACTCACCAATATCGAGCGCTACCTGGAATGGAAAAAAATCAGGGAAGAAAAAGTTTCCATCGTCGTCGGGGCGCGATCGGCGGTATTCGCCCCGTTCAAAAACCTGGGCGTCCTGATCATCGACGAGGAACACGACACCTCCTACAAACAGGACAGCGTTCCGCGCTACCATGCCCGCGAAACGGCCATCCAACGGGCTCAGTCCTGCGGTGCGGTGGTGATCCTCGGTTCCGCCACGCCGTCTTTGGAATCGCGCCGGAAAACCACCACCGGCGAATTCGAGTACCTGACGCTGGAGGAACGCATCGGTGACCGTCTGCTTCCGGTGATCCGGATAGTCGACATGAGAAAAGAACGCGACGAGGCCAAAAATTATTCGATCTTTTCGATTCCATTGAAGCAGGCGATGATGGACCGCCTCGAACAAAAGGAGCAGATGTTCCTGTTCCTCAACCGGCGCGGCACCGCGAATTACGTCGTGTGCCGGAAATGCGGGTTTGTGTTTGAATGCCTGCGGTGCAGTGTCTCGCTCACCTTTCACGGCAATTCCAAAACCCTGCGTTGTCATTATTGCGATTTCAGCGTATCCATGCCCGGTAAATGCGTCGAGTGCAGTGGTGAAATCATCCGCTTCAGCGGATTCGGTACGCAAAAGCTGGAGGAGGAAACGCAGGCTCTATTTCCGAAGGCGCGTATCAAACGCATGGACCGCGACACCATGAAGACCCGCGGCTCCTTCGAGAACATCTACAACGAAATGCGCGCCGGTGACATCGACATCCTCATCGGCACACAGATGATCACCAAAGGTCATCACTTTCCCAACGTGACGCTGGTCGGTGTGGTTTACGCCGACTTGTCTTTACACATTCCCGACTTCCGTTCCAGCGAACGCACCTTTCAATTATTGACGCAGGTGGCGGGTCGGGCTGGTCGCGGTAAAATACCGGGAACAGTCATTGTTCAGGCGCACAACCCGGACCACTACGTGTTCGACTATGTGCCGCAACACGATTACAACGGATTTTTCGAAAAGGAATTGAGCCTGCGCGAGAAACTGAACTACCCACCGTTCACGCAACTGGTCGCTCTGGAAATCGAAAGCGAAACCGAACCCGAAGGCGAGGCGGCGGTCAACCACCTCAAACAATTTCTATCGGAACCTGTAAAGCAATCGCCGGGCGTGGAATTGCTGGGACCCTCCCCCGCCGCGATGTATCGCATCAACAACCGCTTCCGCTGGCACTTGATCCTGCGCTCACATGAGACAGCACCGTTGCAATCGCTCGTCACCGAATGCCTCGCCAACCAGCAACTGCGCAAACTCACCACCGGAAAAATTAAAATCACCGTCGACGTCGATCCGATGAATCTGCTTTAAAAGGATTCCACAACGCGCTTGTCCGCATCAATCAAAAATCGCCCTACGGATACAGTTGAGCTTCGTCTTCATTTTCAACTGGTGTGAAAGTTACATCCTCATCATGGGCTTCAGGGTTGAGTACCGCCGCCATGGGGCTGGATCGGAAAGGCACGGAAACAAAAGTAGTATGGTCCGCGTGGCGGAGTTCGGGTTCACGGGCCAAGTAAACCAGTGCGAACAATCCCACTGCCGTGTGCGCTAATACCTGAATCAGGAAAAAGCCCCACGACCCAAATGCGGACATCATAATGGAAGCCAAAGCCGGGCCAAGCAAAGCCCCTAAACCGTAAACCAAAATCATGGTACTGCTGGCGGCGACCATTTGATCCTGGGATAAATGGTCATTGGTGTAGGCGAGCGATAGAGCGTATAAGGGAAGGGAGACGCCGCCGAACATAAAAATCAAAATCGATAAATCAAACGTTGAAAATATACAGAAGACCGCCAGTATCACAGCCACCCAGGAAGCACCGACAATGACTCGTTTTCGATCTATTTTGTCCGAAAGCAAACCGAGTGGCCATTGGAAAATAAATCCTCCCAAAACGAACGTCGCCATAAATATGGACGTTTCGGTGACTGTCCTGCCGGTATTCTGGGCAAAAACCGCACCCATTCCCCAAATCGCACCATGTGCAATGCCCACGTTGATACCGGTAAACACTCCTAAAGGAGAAATTTTCCAAAGGTCGCGCAAGCCCACCTGCTCGGGTTCCTCCAAAACTGGAGCCGGAACAGCCGTTATTAAAATGGGGACCAGAGCGAGGGAAAGTAAAATCGAAATCAGGATGAACAGGGAATAGCCTTCCGGACTGGCCAGGTTCAGTAAAAACTGTCCCCCGATAAAACCGCCGTATTGGATAATCATATAGATAGATAAAATTTTGCCCCGGATTTCGTTGGTGGACCGTCCATTGAGCCAACTTTCGGCCACCACAAACATGCCTGCAAAAGAAACACCCGCGACCAGCCGGGCCAACCCCCAAACCATCGGCTCAAGAAACAAGGAATGGATTAACACTGCCGCCGAAGCCAGCGAGGCAAGCGCTGCAAACACGCGGATGTGCCCGACCTTCATCACAAACCTGGGGGTGTAAAGGGAACCCAAAAGAAACCCGGCGTAATAACAGGACATCACCAACCCGGTAGTCATGGTCGGGAAACCCTCCATAGAAGCACGCACACCCAAAAGGGTTCCCTGCAGCCCGTTGCCCAGAGTAATCATGGCTATCCCGATGAACAGGGCCCAGACAGGTAAAATATTTGAAAGCATATTGAAGCAATTCCGACAGGAAAACCCGGGAAGATCGACCATGTTCCAGCGGTTAAAAACCGAAATAAACCACGGCGATAGGATTATACTTCGAATCCGGCTTGGTTACTCAAGCACAAAATAAATTCCGTTTATTTATTATAAGCTATAAATTTCTGAATCGTTTTCACTAAAATTCGATCTTTCCGGGTTTTGGCCTGCACGATGGCCCACATATCCGCATTAACTCCAGCCAACTCTCCGATTTTGACCAGCCGTTTTTCGGCTATAGACTGCTGAACAGTATTCTGAGGTAAAACAGCGATGCAAACCCCTTTTTCAGCACCCAATCTGAGGAGAATGACGTCATCCGCCTCTCCAATCACCTGCGGAGAAACCTGATGACGAGAAAAGTAATCTTCGATTTCGGAACGCAGGTGACTGTGCTCGGTGAGTTGAATCATGGGTAATCCATTCAGGGAATTTGGGAAGTCCTTGCGCGCGAAGGCAAACTTCTCTGCTCCCACCGCCACAATTTTTCGCGGTTTCAACCGGTAGTTCCGGATTCCAGTTTTTCGAACGGAGGCCGCCCTGTCGCTCAATATGATTTCCAGGTTATGATTCTCCAATTGGTACAGTAATTCATCGACTCCTCCTTCAACCACCTTGACCAAAACCGTAGAATCTTTCCACAAAGGCAGAATAAATTCATGGATGTGGGTTCGGGAAAGAGAAGGCAACACCCCAACCCGGATAAGTGCTTTTTTTACCGGTTTGTGCTGACGTATGGTTTTTGTCATTTCCTCACTCATGGTGAATATCCGGTTGGCATAATCCAGAATCACTTTCCCGGCATCATTCAATACCAGCTTGCGGACTTTGCGGTCAAAAAGCTTTTTACCCAGAAATTCCTCCAGATATTTCAACTGGCCGCTCAGACCAGAGGCCGTGAGGTTCAGCTTCTTTCCCGCTTTTTTAATCGAACCTTCTCTCGCAATGACCCAGAAATAATACAGTTGATTGAAATTTAACCTTTCTTGCATAGCCCATACCCTCAGCGATAATTTATAGATCTAAATTTTTTAATGTATATATCAAATTAAATCAACTTTTAATTCATCTATAAATTTACTACAGTGGGACTTCATATCCTTGGAAGTCGCAACATTCTTGCACTGGAGAAAATCCGTAAAACAGAGTACCCGGAAAGGAAAATTTTATGACTGAAAAGTTTTTAAAAATAACCGCCCTGTCTCTGTTGTCTCTAACGGTTATGCTCACCGTGATAACTGAAGTCGAAGCAAGGAAGAAGAAACCGAATAATTACAAAATGAAGTATGTCGGAGCGTTGAAATGCGACGGTAGTTGCCATGATCCCTATTATCAGGCATGGAAAAACACCGGGCATGGCAAGGCGTTTGAGCTTTTAAAACCCGGCATTCGGGCGGAAGCCAAGAAAAAAGCCGCTCTGGACCCGGAAAAGGATTACACCACCGATCCTCATTGTTTGCGGTGCCACACCACCGGGTACCGTCAGCGAGGCGGGTTCCGGCCAGCCACACACAAGAAACCGACGCCCATTGATCCTCAAGAACCCAACAAAGAGCAGGTGGGGTGCGAAATGTGCCATACCATTGCCGGCGGATCTGAAATTCGAAAAATAATGAAAAATACCAAAGGGGATTTCGACAAAGCCGATACTGAAAAACACGGCCAGCGCTGGGATTACTCCAATGTTTGCACCCGGTGTCACCTTCATCCCAAAAATCCCTTTCAGCCTTCTTTAGACAAAAAGTATGAATTTGATTTTAAGGAACGCGTGAAAAACATTCATAAAGCAGATAAATACTGGTCCGAAGATAACAGGGACCAGAAGCTGGAAAAAATCAAAAAACGTACAAAACAAATTGCTCAATCAGAAAAAACACCCGTAGCCATTGAAGATTGGAAGATTAAGCAAAAGAAGAAGGGTCCCAAGCTGTACTTAAGAAATAAGCCTTACAACAAAGTGAAGCGTAAGGAGCGCAGGGAATTCAAAAAAGCCCATGGAAAAAAATACAAAAAGTCTGACGAATGGAAGAAAATGTTAGCCGAACGGAAATGGTTTAATTATCAAAAATAATGACCTGCCTGAGGTGGGCCGCCGTATGGCCCATCTCGGCCTACCCCTTCCAGTCTGCCACGTCCTTAACCATCATCCTCTCAAAATACCTTGCCAAAGCATTAATCTGCTTTAGGGTTCCTTTGCGCCATGTTACCCTGTTAAAACTTTTTTATGATGATGTGAAAGGCGACCCATGCGATTGCTTCGAAAAACCTACGACTGGATCCTACACTGGTCGACGACCAAATACGCACTTCCAGCTCTGGCAATACTGGCGTTCGCGGAGTCCTCTTTTTTCCCCATTCCACCCGACGTGCTTCTGATCGCGATGGCAGTGGCAGTGCCGATGAAAGCGTTCCGGTACGCGGCGGTGTGCTCGGTGGCTTCGGTACTGGGCGGCATGTTCGGCTATTTTCTGGGATGGCAGTTCATGGACCTGGTGGGCACGCCCATCGTCGAGTTCTATCATTTTCAAGAACAGTTCGCTAAAATAGGAGGGTGGTACGAGGAATACAACGCCTGGGCGGTAGGTGCGGCCGGGTTTACGCCATTGCCGTATAAAGTGTTCACTCTGGCGGCGGGAGCATTCGAGATCAATTTCCCGGTGTTCGTGCTGGCCTCGCTGGTCAGCCGGTCGGCGCGGTTTTTCATCGTTGCCGGGTTGATCTATAAATTTGGCGCACCGATCAAAGTGTTCATCGAAAAATATTTCAATCTTCTCAGCATCATTTTCCTCGTGCTCTTGATTGCGGGGTTTGTACTGATCAAATACATTTTTTGATTTTGAGATTTTATGGATTCGCATATCGTTGTCTACATCACCGCTTCTTCACAGGAAGAAGCCGACACCTTGAGCCGCGGACTGGTGGAGGCCAGGCTGGCCTTCTGCGTCAATAGCGTGCCGGGGGTGAAGTCGACCTACTACTGGGAAAACAAACTGTGCGTCGATGAAGAGTTTTTGTTGATCGCGAAAACCCGCGCCGACCGGTTCGATGAGCTTGAGAAATGGGTGGTGGCGCATCACAGCTACGACGTCCCGGAAGTGATCGCCCTGCCCATCGCGAAAGGTTCCAAACCGTACTTGAAGGGCATCGACGACTGGGCGGGGTAGCCCCCGCTGGCCAGGCTAGCGCCTGGAGGCAATTTGCTGATGGTTAACTGCTGTCAATGATCTTGGGGCGCAATTCAGCGGTTTTAATTTGTTCCGGGCCTTGCCCGGTGAGTCCAGCGTCGCGCTAGTTAGCACACCAAAGTTCTAAATTGCGGGCGGAGGCACTCCGCCGATAAATCAAACAACTACAGAAATTGAGAAAATGACTCACCATATCAAAATACCAAAAGGCTGGGAGATGCCGGAACAGGATCTCACTCCAGAGTCGATCTTCATGAACCGGCGCGAAGCACTGCAGGCGATGGGATGGGTCGGTGCGTTTTCCGCCAGCCTGCTGTACGGATGTGCTCCGGGGACCGATCAAGTCGCTAACGCACATCCCGAAAAGAACCTCACCGCGCTTGAGAAAAAATTATACCCCGCCACACGCATGACCCAGTACAAAATGGATCGCCCGATCACCCAGGAGTCGGTGGCCGCGGGTTACAACAACTATTACGAGTTCAGTGAAGTTAAGGAGGACGTGGACCATCACGCCCAGAAACTGAAAACCCGACCGTGGCAGGTGGAGGTGACGGGACTGGTCGAGAAACCGAAGGTCTACGACCTCGACGACCTGCTCAAAAAATTTCATTTGGAAGAACGGTTTTACCGGCATCGGTGCGTGGAGGCGTGGTCGATGGCGGTGCCGTGGACAGGGTTCCCACTAAAGGCACTACTCGATGACGTCCAACCGACGTCGAAGGCCAAGTACGTGCGCCTGGTGTCGTTTCACCAGCCGTTCACTGCGCAGGGGCAGATCGCGTTCTGGCAACCGTGGCCCTACTCCGAAGCGATCACAGTGCAGGAAGCGATGAACGAATTGACTCTGCTGACCACAGGGGTTTACGGTCACCCGCTTCCGAAACAACATGGCGCGCCCGTACGGCTGGTGGTGCCGTGGAAGTACGGCTTCAAAAGCATCAAAGCCATTCAACGCATCGAGTTGATCGACTATAAGCCGCAAACGTTCTGGAACACGCTACAACCGCACGAATACGGGTTCACCGCCAACGTCAATCCGAGTGTCCCGCATCCCCGCTGGCCGCAGACCAAAGAAGAAATGCTCGGCACCGGCGAAATCCACCTCACTCAACTCTATAATGGCTACGGCAACTTCGTCTCCGACCTCTATTCCTAAAATTTTAATCTCACTTATTTAGCACAACGAAAACCGATGTGGTTGAAACGCCCGGCGGGAAGGTCGTAGTTGCGTCGTGTGGTGCGTAGAACTTCTGAAAGATCGCGCCACGATCCGCCACGGATGACGCGGTACTTGCTGGTGAAGGGCCCTTGCGGATTCTCCTTCGGGCTGGACGCGTAGTAGTCATCTCCATAATAATCCGCCACCCATTCCCACACGTTGCCGGACATGTCGTGCAAACCGTAGGCATTGGGTTTTCGGGTGCCGACGGGATGTGTCGCGCGTTTTGAATTGTCCCAGTACCAGGCGAAGTCGCCATCCATCGCATCGCCCCAAAAGTAGCGGGTAGTCGTTTTGCCACGTGCGGCTTGTTCCCATTCCGCTTCGGTCGGCAAACGCTTGCCGACTTTGTTGCAGTAGTCCCGCGCCTCGTACCAGGTGACCTGCTCGACCGGCAGTTTTTTGCCATTGAAGTCCGACGGGTTACTCGCCATGACTTCCTCGAACTGTTCCTGCGTGACTTCGTACTTGTCGATGAAGTACGCAGACAAATGAACCGTGTGCGGGGTTTCGTCTTCTGCCGCTTTTGATCCCATTTGAAACTCCCCGGCGGGGATCAGGACCATAGTTTCACTTTGGGCGAATACTTGGGGAGCAATCGTAAAAACCAACAGGTAAGCGAAAGTCCTAATTATTCCCCTCCTTACCAAGGAGAGGGTGCAGGGGAGGTTATTCATAACCCCTCCTTAGTCCTCCCCTTGGTAAGGGGAGGACCGGGCAAGGTCCGGAGCTGTTTTTTGACTTTCACTCTTTCACTTTGTTTCCTGCTCCGGTTTTCTCCGCGATCTCTGTGTGCTCTGCGGTGAAAAAATCCTGCTCATCCTGTCTACTTGGGTTTTTTCCGGAACATTTCTGCAAAATTGGCGATGAACCCGGAGATGGCGGCACCGGACCCGGCGGCCATGATGAGGATGTCCTTATCATCGGCCTGATACCCCAGAGCCGCTCCAACCACTGCGCCCAGGCAGATGATGATCAGGTAGCGCCGTCCCCCGAGCCAGCCGACGAAACCGCCGATGAGTGTTCCCAGTGCCCCGGCAACCAGAGAAGCCGGGGTGCTTTCCAGGACGACGCCGATCAGTACACCGGTCATCCCCAGCAGGAACATCCCCAGATATATGTTGTTTTTATTTTTCATTCCGCGGGCATAATACACTAAATTACGGCAGAGGTTTTTTAAATAAAAAAGGGCCAACCCGAAACTGATTCGAGTTGGCCCACTTAATTCAATCTGCGGGTTGTTCGCAGAATTTAAAGCGACTTAAACACCTCATCGAGGCTTTTACCGGCGTCGCCGAACAGCATCCGTGTGTTCTCTTTGAAGAACAGCGGGTTTTGCACGCCCGCATAACCGGTCGCCATACCGCGTTTCAGGACGACGGTGGTTTGACCCTTCCAGCATTCCATAACCGGCATACCGGCAATCGGGCTGTTGGGATCCGTCTGCGCCGACGGATTGACAATATCATTCGCGCCAATGACAATGGACACGTCGATATTCGGGAAGTCGTCGTTGATCTCATCCATTTCGTACACGATGTCGTAAGGCACCCGTGCTTCCGCCAGCAGGACGTTCATATGCCCCGGCATGCGCCCGGCGACGGGATGAATCCCGAACCGCACGTTTATCTTTTTGGCGCGGAGCGCTTTGGTGATCTCGTACACAATATGCTGAGCCTGGGCTACGGCCATACCGTAACCCGGAATGATCATCACCTCTTTGGAATCTTTCAGCAGTTGTGCCACCTCGTGCGCTTCCATCGCGACCACTTCGCCCTGTTCGCCTTCCTCAGCGGAGGCGGAACTGCCTGAGGTGGTTCCAAATCCACCCGCGATGACCGACAGGAACTTTCGGTTCATGGCGCGACACATGATGTAACTCAGGATGGCGCCACTACTACCGACCAGCGCACCGGTCACGATGAGCAGGTCGTTGTTGAGCATGAATCCGGTTGCCGCGGCGGCCCAACCGGAATAACTGTTGAGCATGGACACCACGACCGGCATATCCGCGCCGCCGATGGCCATGACCATATGAATTCCGAACAGCAGAGCGATGCCCGTCATAATCAAAAGAGGAGTGAGTCCTCCGCCATGCCCTGCGGCTGACTGGTCGACAAACATTTTACAAATGTAAATGGAAGCAACCAGCAATCCAAGATTGAACCAATGCCGGCCCGGGATCAACATAGGATTCCCGGTGATCTTACCGCTGAGTTTTCCGAACGCGATGATCGAACCCGAAAACGTGACGGCACCGATGAGAATCCCCAGATAGGTCTCAATATCGTGAATGGTCAATTCAACACCTGAATGATGGGAACCGCCCAGAAAGTTTGCGAACCCGACCAGCACCGCCGCTAGTCCCACCAGACTGTGCAGGATAGCCACCAGCTCTGGCATTTCGGTCATTTGCACACGTTTTGCCAGAATCAAACCAACAGCACCACCAATCACCAATCCACCCACAAGAATACCAATATTAGCAGTGACACCGGCGATCGTCGCCACCAGAGCGATGAACATCCCGATGATGCCGTAAATGTTTCCGCGCCGAGCTGTTTCCTGGTTACTCAATCCCCCGAGTGCCAGAATAAAAAGAATAGTCGCCCCTATGTAAGAGACGGTTACGATACCTGGATTCATCTCCTCGCCCCCTATTTGCGAAACATTTCAAGCATGCGACGCGTCACCGCGAATCCGCCTGCAATATTAATAGCAGTGATCAGCACAGCTAGGCCGGACAACCACATGATCAATTTTTCTCCCGAACCGATCTGAAGTATTGCTCCGATGACAATGATACTGCTGACCGCGTTGGTCACGCTCATCAGCGGCGTATGCAGAGCCGGCGAAACATTCCAGATCACCATATAGCCCACGAAGCAGGCCAGCACAAACACGGTGAAGTGCGCCATGAACGACGCCGGGGCAACAGCCCCCAGACCGAATAAAGCCAAACCGCCAATTCCCAGCGTCATGGCGGGTCCCACCCAGGACGGCTTCTCTTCCGCTACGTCCACCGGTGCGGGCTCCTCCGCAGGTTTGGCAGGCGCGGCCGATAGCTTGGGTGCCGGTGGTGGCCAGGTGATTTCACCATTCTTAACTACGGTGGCGCCGCGAACCACTTCGTCTTCAAAGTTCACAACTGCATTACCGTCTTTCTCCGGACACATGTCCGTTAACAGATGGCGTAGATTGGTGCCGTATAATTGGCTCGACTGCGTGGCCAGGCGGCTGGGCAGATCGGTATAGCCGATGATGGAAACGCCATGAACTTTCACCACCTTGCCGGCCTCAGATAATTTGCAGTTGCCGCCCTGCTCTGCGGCGAGGTCGACAATCACGCTCCCGTCTTTCATGGACTTGACCATATCTTCCAGAATCAGTTCTGGGGCCGGTTTGCCGGGAATCAAAGCGGTGGTGATGATGATATCCACCTCTTTCGCCTGTTCCGCAAACAGCGCCATTTCCGCCGCGATAAACTCTTTACTCATCACTTTGGCATAACCGCCGGTACCCGAACCTTCTTCCTCAAAATCGAGTTCGAGAAAATCCGCATCCATACTCTCAACCTGCTCCTTAACTTCGGGCCGGGTATCGAAAGCGCGCACGATCGCCCCCATACTGCGGGCGGCACCGATGGCGGCCAGACCGGCCACACCGGCACCGATGACCATCACTTTCGCCGGAGGAATTTTACCCGCGGCGGTAATCTGACCGGTAAAAAACCGGCCGAAATGCTGGGCGGCTTCGACCACTGCCCGGTATCCGGCGATATTGGCCATGGAGCTGAGCGCATCCATTTTTTGTGCGCGGGAAATACGAGGAATGCTGTCCATCGCAAGTGCGGTGACTTTTTTCTCAGATAATTTTTTCAGCAGGTCTGGGTTCTGCGCGGGCCACAGAAAGGTGATGATGATTTGACCCTCGTGCAGTAGATCCACCTCTTCGGTTTTCAAATCCGGATTAAATTCCGGCGCGCGAACCTTCAAGATGATGTCGCTGTCGTTCCAAATCTTCTTGGCGTCTTCAACAACCGCCACACCTACTTCGGAATACGCGGCATCGGAAAAATTGGCGGTAACTCCGGCGCCGGACTGAATGGCGACTTCAAAACCCAGTTTTTTAATAAGTTGGCTGGCGACTTCCGGAGTGGTGGCCACTCGTCTTTCGCCGTCATGAACCTCTTTTGGAATCCCAATTTTCATCTTACTTTATCCCTTTATGGAATGGATTCTTCGAAATGAAAATGAATAATAACCAAAACCTGACACAATTCAAAAAAATTGACTCAGGCTGAAATAAGCCCTAGAGACTAGCACACAATCGCGTTTATGACCATTTTTCAATGGGGAATTTCTTAATAATTGCGGTTCAAAAAACAAAACTATAACTTCGGCTGAAAACAACTGTCCTGAAGGAGGGCTCTCCACAGGGCCAAGCTAGCAGGATCGAAATCTGGGCTAAGGCTCTTATCAAATCATGACAGGAGTAATCGATGAGGCAACCCACATATCGCCCCAAAAACCACTGAACTGAGGGGAGGGCTCAGCCGTCTCCCAACCAACCCGTCAAAACCCACTTAAACTATTGATTTTAAATGATAAATGATAATCGCGGCACATCCTGCCTGATCCCCCGAACTCCCCTAAAATAATTGAAAACATAAATAGGGCGGGTTAGAATGAATTAACGAAAATATTTGAAAACATTGGGATTCTTTGTTTACCGGAGTCTCAAAAAGACAATTAAAATATCCATTTTCAGACCCTTAGCCTCTAAAGTGATTGCAATGAGACCGGAAGACCTAAATTTTGACATTCAGGATGCTGATTTTCTTGATGAAGACCTTCCTCAATTCTTCAAAATTTTTGAAAAGATCTTTAAGTTCTATTTCTTTTCCCGCAACGCGGAAGGGGGGCTGACCTACATCAGCCCGACAATCAGTAAGGTTTTGGGTTACGAGCCGGAGGAATTCAAAAAAAACTGGAAAAAATACCTGACCGAGCATCTAACCAATAAAGAAGTGATTCTAAGGTCCGAGTTCCCCCAGTTCAGCGGCAAACATGTCAAGCCCTACAATGTGGAAATCAAAAGCAAAAGCGGCGAGAAGATCTGGCTGGACATTCACGAAGCCCCGGTGCTGGACCCGGCTGGCAACGTGGTGAAATATAATGGACTGGCCATCGACAACACGGCGCGCAAAGCCCAGGAAAATCAGCTGAGGATGCGGGAAAAACGGTTCCGGGAAATCAGTCAGTCCTCACCCATCGGCATCTTTCATGCCGACCCCAACGACCTGATGACTTACGTCAACCCGGCTTGGCAGATCATCACCGGACGCCCCATGACCGAGACACTGGGGAACCCCTGGTGGCAACCCATTCATCCTGAAGACAAAGAGCAAGTCTTCCGAACCTGGGAGCTTGCCGCCAAGGAAGAACGGGAGATCTCTATTGAGTGTCGAATCATACGGCCCGATAAAAATTCAGTCTGGGTACAACTGCGTTCCCGCTTCCTGTTCGACGACCACGGCAAGATCACTTTCGGCACCTTGGAAAACATCAGCGAAAGAAAAGCCGAGCAGGAAAAAAAGGAACAGTTGATCCAGGAATTGCTGGATCTCAAAAAGAAGCTGGAAGTTTCCGTTCGCACCGACCCCTTAACCGATCTTCCGAACCGCCGGGGGTTGGCGGAAAAACTGGAGTACGAGAAAGTCCGGTTCGACCGTAACAAAAATCCTTTTACCATTATCATGGGCGATATCGATAAGTTTAAAGAGATCAACGATACCTTCGGCCACGATGCGGGGGATCAGATTCTTACTGACATCGCCCGTATGCTGAGCAATAACTCCCGTAAACAGGATATTGTATCGCGGTGGGGTGGAGAGGAATTTATCATCCTGCTCCCGGAAACGGATCTGGGAAACGGAGCGATTCTTGCGGAAAAACTAAGAGACAAGATCGAAAAAGAGGTCTTTACTTATAAGGATAAAAAAATTCCCGTCACTCTCAGTTTCGGCTTGAGCGTGTACAACAAAAAAGGCTTGAAAACGGATGATGTCATCAAGCAGGCCGACCAACGCCTCTACGAAGCCAAAAACAGCGGACGCAACAAAGTTGTGTTCAAAAAAAATCCCTCGGCTTAAAAATTCAATCCCCTGACAATCCGTAAGAAGCGCTTCGTTTCTCTATTCATCCATATCATCGAAGACGCCGGAGGCGAGACTTTTGCGGGCGGTGCGGGCTTCCTGTTCGGCGCGGGTGATACCCTGATCATAATCGTTGTAATCCACGTACTTGAGCACCGGCGCCATCTCCGGGTGGCGTTGCAGGTACAGTTTAGTCATAGTCTGGCAGACGCGGCGGTATTTGGGGTGCCCCGCCTTCTGCGTGCGCAGTTCGGTGAAATGGCCCAGCTCTCTCAGATTCATTCCTATGTTCCAGCGGATAAAATGATTGAACAGGGAAGCGTATTGCGCTTCGGCCCGCATGCCGGCGCGTAGCAAATCGTTGTACAAACTCTCCGCCCGCTCGAAGCATTCCTGCGCCACCTCGCCTTTGCCGATCTCCTGAATCTCTTCGGGTATCGAATAGCCGAGCAGAACTCCCATATCCTGTCTCTGCTGGGTCAGCATGCGATGCCTCTGCAGGTCACGGTACTCGGCGAAACCAGCAACGATATCGAAGTTGATGGGGTACCCGTATTCCAGCGCGCGACCCGGACGATCCCGTTTCGATTTTCGATCACCGATGTAGATGGAAAAAATTTCCTGGCGCTTGTCTTCCGGCAGAGCGCGGACGATCCCGCGAATCTGTTCGGTCGAGTGTTGGACGTAAGGAAAGATCATCGATGCCAGGAGATTGATCGAATACTCCTCATCTTTGTCCTCCAGCAGAACCACCTCGGGCGACGATTCGATGGCCACTCCCTGAAACAAACCGTTGCACAGAGTCCGCATGGCGCGGTCGATGTCCATCCGGTATTCTCTTTTGGCGGCGCGTTTGATGAACGTCGGAATCTGCGAGTCGAGCGCTTCCTTGATCTTCCCGGCCAGATCCTCCGCCTCGTTCAAATCCTGACTGAGCAATTTGGAAATAAGCCCGGAAAAAAACCGGCCATTACCGACGATTCCCATGTTGGCCTGAGTCGCGGCAGGCAGGATGCACCGGATCACGTCGCATGCCGCACTGCGCATGGTGAAGCTGTAGGCGATGCGGTGCGCCCGGCGCTCGTTGTCGTCTTCCAGATCATTCAGCCCGGCTTTTTGGGTTCCGCCATTGCGTTCCACTTCAATTTGAAATTTTTCCGCAGGCAGGCGTTTCCGGAACAGGCCCTGCATCGGCTCGACCATACCGGCGTAGGTCTCAAAAATAAAATCCATGGTCTGCACATAGGAATCCTTCAAACCGGAAGCCATGATGTTGGCCGGACAGACGTAACGCCATCGCCCTTCCCTCTGCTGGTCGTACAATACATAACGGGTGGACTCTTCGATGGGCGAACCGCCGATGCGGCAGTCTTCGATGATTTTCGTCATCAGGTTGGAAGTTTCCTCGATGCACAGCGGGGCGACCGCCAACTCCGCCACCGACTCGTCGCCGAACTTGTTGACGACGCGGTCGATCATCTCACTGCCTTTAACGTCGTTGGGGGTGCCGTCGGGATTGAGGAATTCGCGTGCCACCGTCTCCTTGAATCCAGTCGGAGCCCGGCTGTATCGGGCAAGTGCGGCGCCGATCACCTCCGGGTTGAGGTTCTTCAGAGAAAACACTTTGGCGTCCACGTCCGTCAAATAAGGAGCGAGGATGGTTTTCTCGTGGTCGGTTAATTCATCAGTTCGTTTGGGTTTCATCGATGGGGTCTTTGGCACACCTAAAACCGGTGTCATTGAAGAGGACTTCGGGACGGCTCCAGCGGCGGAATGCACTGTGCAGGGTGTCGGCGTAATTCACCCATGATCCGCCCCGCACCACCTTGAACTTTCCGGTCTTCGGCCCTTTCGGGTTGTAGTTGATTTTCTTTTTATAATAATTCCGGTCATACCAATCGGCCACCCACTCCCAGACATTGCCGGCCAAATCATGCACCCCGTAAATCGACACACCGGTAGGATAGCTCCCGACATCGGTCAGGGTATGAACCCCCCGCCATTTCCGGCGATAGGTCGCCTTGCCGGGCGGCGGTTTGTTGCCCCAGGGGTACATGTTACCCGAGGGTCCGCGTGCGGCCTTTTCCCATTCCGCTTCGGTAGGCAGACGTTTGCCCCGCCATTTGCAATAGGCCACGGCATCATACCAATTCACCTGAGCCACAGGCTGGTTACGGATTTTTTTGGGAAAGCCATTTCCCTTCCATAGATTACCCTGCCAGCAGGCATCGGTTTTGCAAGTGTCGTCCAGCGCCGGTCGGTGCCCGGTGGCTTTCACAAATTCCAGATATTTTTCGTTGGTGACCTCGTAAATATCGATCCAGTATTTGTCCACGTCAACAAAATGGCCCGGCAACTCATCCTTGAACCACCAGCGGGTGCAGTTCTTGTCCACTTTGGTGCACATATCCAGTATCTGATTGCTCTGTTTGAAGGACAAACCCATTCTGAATCGGCCCCCTGGAATTTGCACCATATCCGAAAAATCGCTATTGGAATCGACCGATTCTTCCGGGGTGCCTGCCTGGACAACAGGCGGTACTCCCAGAATAAAAAACAAACCAAGGAGCATCCAACAAACAACAGACTGGGTACGGCTGACAATTAACAGTAACAAAATCTTCCTGCGGTAAATTAAAATAAGGGGGAAAAGCTCATTGGGCGCCGGGATCTTCTCTAAACCGGGTCATCTCTTTGCCGTGTATATAAAACAGGGAAAGCCCTAGAAGCATATTGACCGTGTAAAACCAGGTTAGCCGACTATGGTAACTGTCAAACTGGGTCTGTAGCCTGACATCCGCGGGATTAGCTTTTTTCTGCTGGTCCAGATCATGCATTTGCGGACGCAGAACACTGCCGACATACAACGCCACCACCACCATAATCGCCAGCAATACTTCCTTGGTGTATCTCTTTTTGGTCACCACCATTTCCACGTATCCGGCCCAGCCATTTTTATCCGCCAGAAACTTGATCACTACAGCGGTCACCATCAACCCCATGCACCAGTAAATGATATGAACGTTAAACGCGTCCATGATGCCGTTCATGACACTACTGGCCAGCGGCTTGTGGTCTTTGAGTTTGATCCGGACTACGATTTCCGTCAAAATTCCCAACAAAAACATCCCGCCGACCCAGAGGCTCAGCGAGAAAAGGTACAGCCAGTTAGAAATATAGATGAGACGCTTCATCTGGGTACGGAAACTCTCCTATCTCAATCCACTTTAATAAAGTTGGGCGCCCTCAGGCGCTCACCGGTTACCGGAAACCTGTTTGCGCAATTTCTTGAAACTGTCCTTAATGTCTTTGGCTTGCTTCATTTTCTGTTGCTGAATTTCCGGCAAGTCACCGCCGAACCAGGTTTTGACCGTCGTCCCCGTCTTGTACCGGTTGACTGAATTGAGGATCGATAAATAGACCACGCCATACAAAACCGCGACGGCATACAGAATCCACGGAATGAACGATCTGAGCCGACCTTGTTCCTGGGGTGACTTGTTTTCCCACCAAGCCACGAGATCATGCCATTTGGATATCAACTTTCGCATACCATTTTCCCGCACAGCGAAAAACTTCTGAATCTTAAAACCAACACTTTGACTCGGCTCCGCTTAATGGGGCCATCATAGCAAAAGCTCTATGGGGATACAAGCAAGCGGCACCCGGCACTGCGGAGTTTGTGATATAGTTGCCCCGTTTACCCATGGTTTGAAACAGTTAATTATCTCGTGCGAGGTGTTCCCTTGATCGAAATTCAACCCGCTTCAACCCTCCGCGCCACCGTGGCGGCACCGCCCTCAAAAAGCTACACCAACCGCGCCTATATCGTGGCGGCACTGGCAGACGGCACCGTACGCCTGGAAAACCCGCTATTCAGTGACGATACCCGCTACATGCGGGAGGCCTTGCTCCAGTTCGGCGTCCCTGTAGAGGAAGAGGCAAAAGCGGCTGTGGTGCAAGGTCAGGGCGGAAAACTGAGCCTTCCCGACCGGGAAATCTCTATCGGCAACGCCGGGACCACCATGCGGTTTCTGACCACCCTGGCCACCCTGGCTCCGGGAATCACGCGCCTGACGGGTGACACGCGCATGCAGGAGCGGCCCATCGAGGACCTGTTGACCTGCCTGCGGCAGATGCATCTGAAAGTCGAATCCATCAAGGGAAACCAATGCCCCCCTATCGAGATTCACGGAGGCACCCCCCCGGGAGGAGTGGTCTCACTGGCCGGGGACAAAAGCAGTCAATACCTCACCTCCCTGCTCCTTTCGGCTCCCTATTTTCAAAACGATACCGTCATCAATATCGAAGGCGAGCTGACTTCCAAGTCCTATATCGACATCACCCTCGACATCATGCAGACCTTCGGGGTTTCTGTACTCAATGAGTTTTACCGGAAGTTCACCGTTCCTGCGGGCCAGCGTTACCGTGCCCGGTCCTACGACGTGGAAGGCGACGCCTCCAGCGCCTCCTACTTCTTTGCGGCAGCAGCAGTTACAGGCGGGGAGGTATCGGTCACCAATCTCAATATGGATAGTGTCCAGGGAGACATCCATTTCCCGGACGCACTCGAGCAAATGGGTTGCGAAGTGAAACGCACCGGAGAAAAAATTACCGTTTTTGGAAATCCTTTGCGCGGAATCACCATCCATATGAACGACATGCCGGATGTGGTCCAGACTTTGGCGGTGGTCGCGCTGTTCGCCAAAGGGAAAACCACAATGACCGGAATCGCCAACCTGAGAATCAAGGAAACCGACCGAATCGCCGCTTTGGCAAACGAGCTCACCCGATTGGGTGCCTCCGTCGAGGCGGGGGAGGATTTTATCATCATCGAGCCGGGGACGCATCAACCTGCTGAGATAGAAACCTACGACGACCATCGCATGGCGATGAGTTTTGCGGTAGCCGGCCTCGGCATCCCGGGTGTGAAAATCAAGAATCCCCGGTGCGTCGACAAATCGTTCCCAGACTTCTTCGAGCGCTTTCAGGAACTCTATGGGTGACCCCAAATACACCAATCAACTGATCCACGAAAAAAGCCCGTATCTTCTGCAACACGCTCACAATCCCGTCAACTGGCACCCATGGGGCGATGAAGCCTTCGCCCTCGCCAAAAAGGACAACAAGCCGGTACTGGTCAGCATCGGCTACGCCACCTGTCACTGGTGCCATGTCATGGAACGGGAATCGTTTGAAGATCCGAAGCTGGCGGAATTCCTGAACGCCAACTTCTACGCCATCAAAGTCGACCGCGAAGAACGGCCGGATGTCGACGGCATTTATATGAAAGCGATTCAGGCGATGGGACAACAGGGCGGCTGGCCGCTGAACATTTTCGTCACCCCGGACGGCGTTCCGTTTTACGGCGGCACCTATTTCCCGCCCATCAAGAAGTTCAACCGGCCGTCTTTTGCCGACGTACTCCGCTTTCTTGATGACATCTGGAAAAACGATCAGGCGAAGATCGCCAAACAAACCGACGGGCTGATCACCTATCTCAAAAATTCCGCCATGCAGGAACCGAGCGGCGAACTGGACTCGCTTGGGTTTGCCGGCGAGGACAAAGCACGCAAACTGTACGGCGATCAGTACGACACCCTGCACCACGGCTTCCGCTTTCAACCGCAGAACAAGTTTCCGCCGTCGATGGGGCTGTCCCAACTGCTCAGACACCATCATCGAACCGGCGACGCACTCAGCCTGGAGATGGCGGAGAACACCCTGAAGGCCATGAAGCATGGCGGCATCTACGATCAGATCGGCGGCGGCCTGGCACGCTACAGCACCGACTACCACTGGCTGGTGCCGCATTTCGAAAAAATGCTGTACGACAACTCACTGTTCGTCACCGCCCTGATTGAAGCCTATCAGGTCACCGGCAAATCCGAATACGCAGAATACGCCAACGACGTGCTGGAGTACATCGACCGCGACATGACGCATCCCGACGGCGGATTTTACAGCGCGGAGGACGCCGACAGCGAAGGCGTGGAAGGCAAGTTTTACGTGTGGTCGCAGGGCGAAATCGAAACTCTGCTGGACCGGCAGACGGCAAGCATCGTCCTTCCCTTTTACAACGTCACCCAAGAAGGCAACTGGGAGCACAACAATGTCCTGAACGTCACCCGGTCCCCGGAGCAACTGGCAAAAGAACAGGGGCTGGATGTTACGGTGGTCAAAGAGGAAATCGCCAAGGGCCGAAAAATCCTGCTGGAGACGCGGAGCCAGCGTATCCGTCCCCTGCTGGATGACAAAGTACTGACCTCATGGAACGGCCTGATGATCTCGGCCATGGCGCGAACCGGTCGCGTGTTGTCCGATGACGACCGCATCGTCAAAGCGGAAAAAGCCCTGGCGTTTATCTGGAAACACCTGCACACCGATGACGGCAAACTGCTGAGACGATGGCGCGAGGGTCAGGCACGGTACGACGGTTATCTGTTCGATTACACCGCCATCGCCGTGGCTTGTCTGGAACTGTACGAAGCCACCTACAATCCTGATTACATCGACAAGGCGGCGGAGCTGATGCAGACGGTCGACGACAAATTCAAAGCACCGCACGCCTATTACGAAACCGCCGAAGACGGCGAAGATTTGATCGTCCGGCAGATTTCCGGTTACGACGGAGTCGAACCTTCCGGCAACAGCAACGCCGCCCTCGCATTGCTAAAATTGTCGGCCTACAAACTCGATCTGGGTCTGGAAAAACGGGCGGAAAATATTTTCGTGGCGTTTCATGCTGAGATGATGGAGTACGGCCTCAACTCGCCGTTCATGATGCAAACTCTGCACCTGTACCTGTCCGGCAAAAAAGAAGTAGCCATCGTTGCGCCACGCGATCACGCCTCCGCTGACGACATGCTGAAACTCATCCGCACCGGGTTCTTCCCGAATGCGGTGTTTGCGTTTGCCTGGGAGGACGCTCCGGAGAAACAACGTATTCCTCTGCTGGCCGACAAAAAGGTGGTGAATGGCAAAGCCACGGCCTATGTCTGCGAACACGGCACCTGCCGGGCACCGGTCACCTCCGCCGGGGAACTGAAAACCCTGCTGGACGCCCCCTACCGGGGGAAGGAGCTTGCTGACGGTTGACAGCTTGCGATGATCTTTACGCGCAATTCACGGTTTTAAAATTATCAGCGGCGATTCGCCGCCTCCCCGGTAGGAGGCATTTGGTTTTGGTATTCAATTGAGGGGTATGCTAGAATTTTGCATCCCATCAGCGGATACCCGGTTTTTGCTGATAATCCAATTGATCACCCACTCTTCAGGTTTCGAATATGCGTACAGAATTGATTGAATCGATGATAAATGCCGGCCTTGCCGGCCAGGGTATTTCACGCGAGCAGGCGTTGGAGCTCGGCTCTCTGGACCGCGATGAGCTGGATGCTCTGTTCGAGGGCACCGACCGCGTGCGCGACCAGCATATGGGCAATGCCGTTAAAATCTGCTCGATCGTCAACGCCAAGTCTGGAAAGTGCCAGGAGGACTGCGGGTTCTGCGCCCAGTCGTCGAAATTTGAAACCGACTCGCCGGAATACGGCTTGATGAAACCTGAAGAAATCCTCGCCGCCGCGAAAGAAGCCGAAGCCTTCGGTTCCAACGAATTTTCCATCGTCACTTCCGGCACCGCCATGACCGACCGCAAGGAGCTGGACACGCTGATGGAAGCCATCCGAATGATCAAGGCGGAAACCAAAATTGAAGTGTGTTGTTCGCTGGGATTGATGAGCACCGAGCATCTGAAAGAGCTGAAGGCGGCAGGACTCGACCGGTTCCACCACAACGTCGAAACCGCAGCCAGTCATTTCGAAAACATCGTCACCACTCATTCGTACCAGGATGAAGTGCAGGCCATCCGCAACGCGAAAAATGCAGGGCTACATGTCTGCGTCGGCGGTATCTTCGGGATGGGCGAAACCTACGAGCAGAGAGTGGAGATGGTGTTCGACATCAAGGATCTGGAAACCGATTCCTACCCCATCAACTTCCTGAAACCCCTCAAGGGCACCGCGACGGAAAACATCGAACCTATTGAATTGTACGAAGCGCTGAGAACCATCGCTCTGCACCGGCTGGTGATGCCTCATATGGATCTGTTCGTGTGCGGCGGTCGGGAAGAAGTGTTCGCTGATCAGCAGGAAAAATTGTTCGCGGCGGGTGCCAACGGCATTCTGGGCGGCAACTACCTCACCACCAAGGGGCAGGATCCCAAACGGGATATTGAAATGATCGAAAACCTCGGCCTGGTTCCGGTTCTGGAATCGGCTTCCTCCATCTGACTCCAACCCGATTCCAAAAAAAACGCCCCCGGGAAACCCCGAGGGCGGTATGATCCGAATCTTTATATATTCTCGTCGATGACCTTGTTGATTTCGGCCTGGGATTTAACTCCGACGAGTTGCTGAACGACCTGTCCGCCCTTGAACAACAGCAGGGTGGGAATGCCGCGAATTCCATATTTGGTGGCAGTTGCCGGGTTGTCATCCACGTTCAACTTGCCCACGAGCACTTTGCCTTCATATTCTCCGGCAATTTCTTCTACTGTGGGAGCCAACATTTTACAAGGCTGACACCATTCCGCCCAAAAATCGATCAAGGCAGGCTTATCACCCTGGAGGACAGAGGACTCAAACTCAGCGTCAGATACGGTGACGATTTTTCCCGACATAAAAACCACTCCTTTAAAAAGATGCGTCTGGACCCGATGGGTAGGATCAGGGTTAGAAAATAACCGGGGAAACTTCCCAAGAGCAATAATAATATCATCAAGCTACTCAATTGTGCTGTTTTTTTCAAGGATGTTTTTGGTGCTTTTTGATATTATCAAGGCCATCCGTGATCAAGCCCCGATTCAACAGGGTTTTCTTGCTTTACGATTTTAGATGGTATTTCCATCGCAAAGATTCAGGAGTCCATAAATGCCCAATTTAATCAATTGGTTCGCCTACGATGAAATGATGAACCCCGAAGTTATCAAGCAAACGGGGTTGGAGTATGAGGCGGCCTTCAGCGTCTCTCTTTCAGCTCATAAGCTGGTATTCAACAAAATCCCCGTGGATAACGGCGGCAAAGAAAAGCTGGGACACGCCAACATCGCGCCCACTCAGGACAATCTGGGAATGATGGAAGGCGTGCTGTATGAAATGCTGGAAGAAAACGTACCGAAACTCGATGCCCTGTACGGTCATCCAGATGAGTACCAACGTAAAAAAATGCGCTTCACCAAACACGATTTCACCTTCGTGGATGGGATTGTCTACATCGCCCAAAAAGATCGGACGCAGAGCGGCCTGTTGCCCAGCAAGGATATGCTTAAAATTTATAAGGGATGCCGCAAAATCCTGACCAAACTCTATTTATCGAGATTGATGATCCGCCCCGCTATCGAATAAGGAACCGGACCTCTGCCAGGAATGAATTATGAAGGCTATTATGCAGGCACTGGTCCGGCGACCCTCCAAAAATTTCGCCCAGGCACTTTCGGAACATCCGGAAGCAACTTCCATCAATTTTCAAAAAGCCCAACAACAACACGCGGCTTATTGCGAAGCGCTTCAAACCGCCGGGCTGACCGTGGAAGTTCTGGAACCGCTGGACGCTTTTCCTGACAGCGTATTCATCGAGGATAATGCGGTGATTCTGGAGGGCCGGGCCGTCCTCTGCTCAATGAAGGCAGTCAGCCGTCAGGGGGAAGTTTCTTTTTTGGCCGAGGCCCTGCAGTCGCGCCTGCCGGTACTGCGTTTACAGGCACCAGTGTTCATCGACGGCGGCGACATCATGCAAACGGACGACACCCTGTACGTCGGCCAATCCCAACGCACCTCCGCCGAAGCCATCGAAGCATTGCAATCCCTCACCTCCAAACAAGTGGTGCCGGTACGAGTGAAGCAAGGACTGCATTTAAAAACATCGGTCAGCACTCTGGGTAAGCACTTGCTGGTCATCAACCCATCTCATATCGAGACCGAACCATTCCGCAAGTTTAAGTGGATTGAAGTGGATGAAGAGGAAGCCTACGCGGCGAATTGCTTGACGGTGGGAAATAACGTGATCCTGCCTGCCGGGTTTCTCAAGCTGGAACAACGCATCCAGCAACAGGGTTTCAAAACTTTGCCCGTCGAAATGAGCGAATTCCAAAAAGCCGACGGCGGCGTGACGTGCCTGAGTCTTTTAACGCATCATCCTATTCCCCAAACAGCTCACGAGTTTTAGCAATGCGGTAGCCAAAAATTTTTTCCAGATCTTTTTTGACGAAGAAATACGCCACGGTATCGCCGGGCACACCAAAAGGCAACCGGTACAAGGCATGATCGCGGATCAGGGTGCCGCCATCCTGCTCGATGAAGGTATGGGTGTGGTGCCATTTTTTATAGGGACCGCGCATTTGCGTATCGCTGAAATGAGTTGACGGATTCCATTCGCCGATCAGCGATTGCCAGCGAAATGGAATGCCATGCAATTGCAGTTTGTAATCGATGAGTGTTCCGGCCTGCAAGGAATCCGTGGATGAGTTTAGTACCTTAAACTTTAGATGCGGCGGCGTTAACAGCTCGAGGTTTTTGGCATCGCTGAAAAATCCAAACACTTCATCGATGGGCCGGGGCACCCATTGCTCCAGCAGCAATTCATGATCCTTCCGCCCGCAGATATCCTGCAACGCCGCCTTCAACTCCGGAAATACGAATTCGTAGCCGTCCGCTTTCCGCGCAATCACTCTCTGGCTGGTGAGGACCACTTGTGACGCTTCGCCCATGAGGATCTTCAAAATAAATCCCGGTACCGGGAACAAATGAGGACGCTTGAGAACAGCCGCCAACGTTTGAGTGAACTCCACGTTGGGCACGGGCTGAGGGCTGACCGCGTTGAGTGGCCCCTTTACTGATTCCGTTTCGATGGCGTGAAGCACGAGACCCGCCAGGTCGCGCACATGAATCCAACTCATCCATTGCCTGCCCGATCCGACTTTGCCCCCAAAGCCGAGTCGGAACGGCGGGAGCATCGGTTGCAGGGCTCCCCCATCGTGACCCAGCACCACACCGATCCGCAAGGACACCACGCGAACCCCGGATTCCTCCGCTTGTCGGGCCGCCTCTTCCCATTGCCGACACAAGCTGGAGAGAAATCCGTCGCCCGGGTCAGACGACTCGTCCAACGATTCGTCTCCCCGATCCCCGTAATAACCGATCGCCGAGGCACATACGAATACTTTTGGTTGGCGATCCAAATTCTGCATTGCAGTAACCAACTGGCGAGTGGACTCCACGCGGGATTTTATGATTTTC
This sequence comes from Nitrospinaceae bacterium, assembly GCA_029261395.1. Taxonomy (GTDB): domain Bacteria; phylum Nitrospinota; class Nitrospinia; order Nitrospinales; family Nitrospinaceae; genus SZUA-226. Next base: position 13,220 of record JAJDBJ010000036.1, on the reverse strand, counting down.
TTTTTGCGGGAGGTCGTCCAACGATTGATGATGTTCTCACCCGCCAGGTGCACAACCGCATCGACACCTGTGAACGCTTCACGCGGCGGCGGCTGGTCGACATTGGGCCATGAAAAAACCGGGCAGACGATGGGCAGACGCACCGGAGCTTTTTCGGCATCGCGGGTCAACACCACGATTTCGTGCCCCCGGTCTCTTAAATGGAGAACCACCTGCCGACCGACAAATCCGGTAGCGCCTGTAATTAGAATTTTCATCGAACTCCTTTAAGCAACATTTTGAAGGGCCTTGTTTTAGAAATAGAAAAACCTCATAATAAGCTGTCTTGAGTATTACTTTCCCCAGTATTTTTACAGGGAACTTCAACAAATTCTTTTCACAAGGAGCTTTCCATGCCCTATCAGGAGTCACCCTTCTATATCGATGAAACTCCCGGAACCAAACACTATTGTACCTGTGGTGAATCGGCAAATAAACCCTACTGTGACGGTTCACACGAAACCAAGAATACCGGTAAATCACCCGTCGAATGGGAAGTGGAAAATGCTTGCCGCATGGCCATCTGCGATTGCGGCAAAAGCGAGACCTCGCCCAAATGCGATGGCTCCCATAGCAAGTGAAGCCCGTTCTTTTTGGGTGAGGATTCACCTATCACGTTTTTAAAGATCCATTGACCCGCCTGTGGGCGGCTTCCGGAGACGCCTCCGGCCGCCTCGTTTTTTTCCTTATGAATCGACGCATTGAAATTCTGACCCGCGCCCAGTTGATCGTTTTGATCGTATTCACTATTGCGATGAATTTTTCGATCAGCATCACCCATATTTGCGGTTTTTTAGGGAGCGCGTTATGGCTTTATAAAACCCATGCCACCCGCTCCTGGAACCAATTGCGTTGGCCGTTGTGGATTCCATTTGCGGGCTTTGCGCTGGCCAGCATACTTGCCGTCGTTACAGCTCTGGACCCCCTGAAGAGTTTCGAGCATTTAAAGCGCCTGTTCGAGATGGGTATCTTCTTCCTGATTCTGAATTCGCTGTCTGACCCTACTCTAAAAGCAAGCTTGCATGCTCTGCTCAACACGCTAAAAAAATTCCGTCTAGGGCAATTCTGCCTGGGGAAACCTGAAGCGATGATCACACTCTCCCCCCGCAATTTTTTTATCGGGTTGATCGTATTAAGCGCTTCAGTATCCGCAATGGCTGGAATCCTCCAGGTAACGATCCATGGTCTTTCGATCCACCACCGGGTTTCCGGGTCATTGAGTATTTACATGACCTTCGCCGGACTTCTAATGCAGACCGCCCTGGTGACGACCGCGTACCTGTTCTTTCGAAATGGCAAAAACAAATGGATGTGGTCGGCTCTGCTGTTGATGATTCTCGCCTTGACCTTCACGCTGACACGCCAGGCCTGGCTGGGCTTCGGCTCGGGATTTTTAATTCTTCTAGCATTTCGCAAACCGATTTTCATCCTGCTATTACCCGTCTTCGCGACACTTGTGTTCTGGGTATCCCCTTTGCCCATCAAAGAACGAATGGAAAGCATCGCCAATCTTGATGATGTCACCCTCCAGGAACGTCTTTCCATGTGGCAGTTGGGCTTGGAAATTTACAAAGACTATCCGGTGACCGGATGCGGGTTTAAGTGCCTGATGAAGGTACGCGCGAACTATCCGGAGCATAAAGAAATCTCCCGTAGCTACCGTACGCTCCATAGCAATATCGTGCAATTGGCGGTCGATACTGGCACCGTGGGAGTGCTGGCGTGGCTCTTCTTATGGCTGAGTTATTTTATCGCGGCAGGACGAAGGTTAACCTCGGATGACGATCCGGCGAATCGATGGGTTACGCTGGCCAGTCTCAGCGCGTTGATCGCGTTTCTGGCCGGAGGCATGTTCGAAACCAATTTTTACGATTCGGAAGTGGTCATGCTGGCTTATTTCTTAATGGCACTACCTTTTATTCGCAAAATTCCGCTCACAAAACCTGCATGACTGCGAACCCGAGTTTTTCATTGGGAACGTACGGCACGGTTGGCTTCGTATAGCTTGAGGTATTTTAAATAAGTGGCCAGCCCCTGGCAGAGCGCGATGTGAAAACCTTCGTAACCGTCCAGGAACCCTTTACGGATCACATACCCTTTAAAAAATGCGGCCAGCCCTCGGGTAACGGCCTTCAAGGGTGATGATTTGAGCTTGCCTTGATTCTGTTCGGCAAATAATGTCGAATAAAATTGGAGTTTGGCCACCAGGCTCCCGGCGCTGTCGTAAGGAAAATGCTTGAGGACGCCTCTCAGATCGACAATGCTCATTCCTTCTTTCACCATCACACTTTCATGGACTTGGTTGTCGTTGAGGCCTGTTTGCTTTTTATTATACAAACGCAAAATTTTATCGGGATACCACCCGCATCCCTTGATAAATTTCCCTCGATAATAGGAATGACGTGAAAACCGATACACCTGATTGTCATCCAGGGACAACGAACGGATTTCTGAAGACAACTCAGGAGTAACGACTTCGTCCGAATCGACGGACAATACCCAATCGTGTTTTGCCAATTGGGCCGCACTGTTTTTAGTGGGCCCGAAACCGACAAACTCGCGCTCTTCGATGCGAACATTTTGGAAACGCCGGGCGATCTCCATCGTCCGATCCGTGGACCCGGTATCGAGGAGCAACACATCGTCAAATGATGCCAACGACTGAAGGCACTCCTCGATATATTTTTCACCGTCTTTGACGATAATGGCAACACTGATCATGGCAACCTATCGAGTAGAAGTGATTTAATATGTTAACCGCTCTCGGGAAATCGGCCAAGTGCTGACTCAAAAGGGAAACCTCGCCCTCAGCCGCGCCCATTTCAGCGCCAGGGTTTCCTCCGGTTCCGCCAGGGGCCCGTCAAAGGGATTCCCAATATGAAGATAGTGCTTGGTGAATTTCGAGCTGGGGATTCCCCATTTTTCCCGGAACTGCCGGCGCCCATCATTTTTGACGACACGTCCAGTAGATTTGCACATGAAATGGAAGACTCGGCTCTGGCCGCATCCTTTGAACAGACGCACTCCCGCCTCCCACAGCTTATGTGAAAAATCAGGATCGGAGTACATCCCCGGAGAAAATTCGACGCTGTAGCCCCCCACCAGATCCCATAACTTTTTGGGGATGATATTGGGAGGCCAGGTCCCCCCCTGCCAGTCTTCTTTCGGAAAATCCATGCACTGTTTTTTCAAAGCATCTTCCTGAAAATTCTTAATCGAGTCGCCGAACGCATCAGAGACGATCACGCATCGGTTCCCGGTATCTTTCGGTTCGATGATGGTACTGGAGATGAAAAACTGCGAATGATCCAAAGCCTTGATCTCTTGCCATAAAAAATGATCCCAGTCGGGACAGACATACATATCATCATTCATGTAAACCAGATAATCCGTTTTGACCAGCGTGGCGGCGGCATTGACCGCGTAACAGACGCCTACATTCTTCGGTGAGGAGGAATGGTCCAATTGCTGTTCCTCGGCCCAGGTCAGCGTTCCGTCCGATCCTTCGTTCACATGAAGGATGATCTGATGCGGGTATCGGGAATTTTTGCGGATGCTGTCGACGCATAACCGGACATAGGAAAGATTATTCCACGTGGGGATAATGATCGAAAAACGGGCTTCGGGATTTGATTTGTATTCCTTAAACTCAATACGTTCCAAAAAATATTCCTTTAAAAAAATATCTGCAGAGTGGTTCAGCGAACTTGCATGGAGTGTTCGCTGGAGAAATCGTAACGAATTTGATCGCGAAATTGCATGGCAGTGAAATATGCGTACGGTTCCTGCGAATGAATCAAGTAGAGTTGCCCTGGAAATTGGGCATCCAGTTTTTCAAATTCACGGATTCGAGTCAGCCAGGTGGCCCGGTGATTATTTTTAAAGGAAGCCATAACTTTTTCCGGACTGTTAACCGGGTCGGCCAACCAGCGGTCTGAATAAAATAGAATGGAGTTTCTGGGATTCCATAGTGGTAACCTGTAATTTTCCAACATCGACTTTTCCGGAGTGTTCAAGCGAATAGACGGTGCCAGCAAGCGCACCTCCCAACTGTTACGCCGCAAGCTGGCGGCCTGTTTGACCTCAATAGGGGTCACATTAATGAACAACACCGTTATCATGACACCTCCCACCAACCAGGGCAACGCTTTATCTTTCCAATCCGGTAGCAACCAGTCGCCGAGCGTTTTTGATACGATGATGGCCAGAGCCGGAAATACGGGCAAGACATACCGAAAGTACTGGGCGTTACTGATACTCAATACGACCAGAATAACCGCCACCCACAGCACTGCCAACAGATAACGGTCATCGTTTTCCCGGAATCCCTTTTTAGCGAACTGCCAGCAACCCACCACAGCAAAGGGCAACCACGGCCAATAGTTCCCGAAGAAGCCCTTCAGGTATCCCAGAAAATAAAACGGCCCGGCATTAGGAACTGCGTAGTCGCCGTGTGCAAAACGCTCCCAAATGATCCAGCCAAAATGCTGGTTCACAAATGCATCGCCATACTCCAGCCAGTTGACGATATACCACGTGCTCCCCAACCCAAGAGCAATCACAACGCCACCGATAAAATTCGGGTTGAAGATCGTCTTCCATTGCCGGGTCAGGAGCAGAACGCTCAAAGCGATCAATAGAGGAAACAATCCCAAAACACTTTTGGTTAATATGGCTCCGGCTGTACTCAAGCCAAACGCCAGATACCATCGCGTGTTCTCTTTGCCCCGAAAAAAACAGTAAACAGCCAGAGTCACAAAAAACGTCAGGGCGATATCCGTCATCCCCCGGCGGGAATAATCCAAAAAATAACCCGGAAAAATTAAAATGACTGCTGAAAGAAACGCCGCCCAAGGGTCCTCAAACATCTTCTCCGAGAACCGATAGGTGAGATACACCGTTGCCGTCCCAAAAAGAGCCGTGACGAGTACAGCGGAATACCCGGAAACACCGAACGTCTTAAATGCCAGCGCTGTCAACCACAAGGGCAGAGGGGGTTTGTCGAAATCGGGTTGACCGTTTAAGGTGATGAGCCAGAGACTGCTCCCGCCCAACAGCTCCTTTGCTTTTTGGGCGTAGTAAGCGTCGTCAAAATTGAGGAGGCCCATATCGGTCTGCCGCCCGAGAAAAATGAGCAGTGCGGAGAACAACAGAAAAAAGACCTGGAACGTTCGGTCTTTCAATATGGGGATGGCATTCATGGATAGACGGTCATTGCTGAAAACGGTTCATTATCCAATGCATCCTCCCGACGCACGCATCATAGCCAACGGGAACGCCATCTGGCAAACTTTAAATCCAGAGTCTCCTCCGGTTCCTTCAGCGATCCATCAAACGGCGAAGTCAGGCGGAGATAATCTTTAATGAATTGGGAAGCGGGCAGTTTCCATTTGCGGGCAAACTGTTTTCGGCCATCGTTACGCTTGACGATTCTCCCTGTACTCTTGGCTTGGAAATGAAATATTTGGCTTTTGGCAATCCCTTTAAAATAACGCACTCCGGCCTGCCACAGCTTCATGGAAAAATCCGGATCGGAATACAAACCGGGAGTAAATTCTACACTGTATCCCCCCACCAGATCCCAAATCTTTTTATGCACCAAAACGCCCGCCCCGCCGGCACCACTCCAATCCGGCCGGGACAACAGTTGCGGACTCCGTTCCAGAAACGCGCTTTCCTGAAAATTATCCGGACTGTCGCCGAAATCAGAACAGACGGTAACATTGGGATTGGTTCCTCCCCTGGGCTCGATCAATGCGGAGCCCAGTAAAAAATAAATATGATTCAGCCGCTCGATCTCCTCCCACAAATGCAGATCCCAATCCGGGGCAACGTACATATCGTCGTTGATGTAAACCAGATACTCGGTTTGCGCTAACGACGCGGCGGCGTTCATGGCAAAACAGATGCCCGCATTTTCATTCGAATAGGAATAATCCAGCCGCTCCTGCTCAACCCAGTCACGGGTTCCGTCTGCACCCTCGTTGACGTGCAGAATAATCTGATGAGGAAACCGCGAATTCTTTTTAATACTGTCCACGCAAAATTGGAGGTACTTCAGATTGTTCCAAGTGGGAATGAGGATGGAAAACCTGGCATCAGGAGGGCACTCAAATGTTTTGTATTCTATGTTTTCCATTTAAGGACGCGAAGGGTGGATTACGCCGGCCCACTTGGCGGGCTTAATAAAATAATACTATGAATTTCAAATCAGGAGTCGATGTATCGATTAAGGCGCACCCGGTCAGCTTCTGTAGAGTCCGGAAGATGAAGAAACCCAAAGGTCTCTAATCGCCAGACCAGCATATCCAGCCCCTTCAACACTCCAAACCAGTAAAACAAGGCTGAAACGGGATTTTTACGGTTGATGTCGTTGCGGCAAAACAGGATATCAAGCACCTGCTTGCTGGATCTCTGGAATAACAGCCTGTTGCCGCGTTCCCTGACAATCCGAATCAATTTGAACAAATTAACAATAGGTTGAATCATCTTTGATCTCTTTCAGTTTTCTGACAGGGCCCGCCAATCCCGTCTGACAAAACTTTACGAATAGCCTCCTTATATTATATGATGAACCCTCTTTGGTAAAGAGAACAATCCGTTTCCCGTCATAACAACAAGGAATAGCCATCATGAATCGGAACGAGTGGGACGAACGCGCCCGTAGCACCCTTCACATCGGATCGGATCAGGTCCAACGCCACATGGACTTCATGAAAGAGATGGTCCGTGTGGACAGCCGCAGTTTCAACGTCAATGAATTTGAAGGCGACCGCACCACCCCGACGGACATGAAGGAAATTCTGCAACTGGCTCAAAAGTACCTGCAAAGCATCGGATTCCCCACGATCCATATCAACGTCCCGCCCCCCGGTCCCGAGCGGTCCACTCCCATTTTAATGGCCGAGATCGTCGCAGGCAACGACAAGCCGACTCTGCTGATGTACGCTCATCTCGACAAACAACCTTATATGGATGACGCGCGTTTCGAAAAATGGGATGGCCATCCACCGACTGAACTCCGGTGGAACGCGGAAGGCACCCGCGCCTATGGCAGAGGCGCGGCGGACGATTTGAGCGGCGTGGTGGCCATCGGCCTGGCGGTCGATGCGGTATTGCAATCGATCGGATTTGATGCAAAAAACCCGCAACCCGGCCTTCTCGAACAACTGCCCTGCAACATCAAAGTCATCTTCGAAACCGAGGAAGAGTCCGGATCGCACACGTTGATCCCACAAATATTACAAAACAAGAAATTCTTTGAAACTGCAGATTGCGTCATCATCACCGACGTCACCAACCCGGAGACGGGTATTCCCGGCCTGACCACCTCATTGAGAGGCGTCATTCAAATGACCGCTCATATGAAAACGACCGAGGCCCATCCGACCATCGACGAGCAAACCGCACTATACAAAGTACTGGCGACCTTGATCCACGAAGATCATTCTCTCGCGGTAACGGACATCGTCAAGGGGGATGCACCCATCACCGCAGAAGAACACCAGGGCTATGAAAAAATCCCAACGACGCTCGAAGCCTTGCGCTCTCAAGCCGGGTTACTGAGCGAAACTCAATTGACCGTCCCCTCGACCATGGCGGATATTATTGAAGGGGAATTACGAACCTCCTACGCCAATGTACGGCCGGGGCATCGGGTGGCAGGCGGGGTGGTGTTTGGCGTCGCCGGTACCCGGTTCCATTTTCACACTGAAGGGCTGATCCATCGGGAGGGCTTTATCCGGTGGTTGGAAGACACATTCAAGACTTATAACCGCTTCGGATTAAAAATCCGGTTCCGTGAACGGGCAGAGTCCGACAACCTGACTGTGGAACTCATTCTGCAATCGGCGGACAAAGATCCACACTCGGGCATGTTCGGCGGCCCGTTTCCCGTTCCCGAACTGCAACTGGCACACATGGTGGACCGCCTGATCGGATGGGACGGCACACTGACCGCTACCGGCTGGCAGAAGTTTTTTGAACCCGGTGGAGGTGTCCGGAAAACCTCTCTCAGAGCTTTGCATGTGGAACACGATGGGTCGAGTCGCACCTTCAATGACTCATCCGCACAGGCAATGGTCGAAGTCCGCCTGGCTCCGGGTCATCAGGAAACCACCGCAAATGATTATCTGAAACGTCATTTACTCAAAAATGTTCCTGCCGGTTTTTCTCTGGAATTGAAGGAAGACAAAGGCGGGCCGCCGTGGATGACCGGCATCGAACATCCGGCCTTTACTTTAATGCTGGAATCGCTGAAAACCGGTTACGACCATGAGCCTTGCCTGTACGGGTGCGGGGGTTCCATCCCGTTCGTCGCCAAATTGATGGACGCCCTGGGGAACATCCCTCCACTCTGCCTGGGGGCCTACGACCCCGATTGCCGGATGCACGAGCCGGGTGAAAGCCTTTCTATGGTCGATTTACTGGGATGCGCCCGCTCCATCGTTCATTTCATACTTTCCTCTCCCCGGGCATTTCCTCAGAAATAAATTCACATCCCATTATTAAATAATTTTTGATTTTTTTGGGGTTTCGCAATCGCTCAAATTCCTTTAGACTGATTACTCAAAGAAAGTGAGTCTGTTATAACCCTATAAAGCTCCATGCCGAATCAGATGTCCGCCGATACCGCCTACAGGAAAATCAACCTCGAGTTCCTCAACAATAACGGGGATGACCATTTCGATGTTTTCTATAAAACCCGCAGTTACGGCACCATAAAATACGTCCGTTTTGCCACCTCCAAACCCGAGCACCACGAGAAAGTATTACGTCTGCTGGAATCAGGTGATCCCCTGGAAGATTTTTATATCCATGAAAGCGATCTGTTCAAATACTACCACCATGCCACCACGACCCTTCGCAAAATCGTGTCGAACCCCAAAGTATCCTTCGAGAAAAAAGCCAGGAAAGTTTACGACGTCTCCAAAAATATCATGAAGGAATTTTTCGAAAACAACGCTTCGGAAAAAGTGCTTCGTACTTCAGATGAAGTGATGGAAATTATGGAGGAGTGTTTTCAGGATTACGACATCGGCTTTTACGGCATTTCCAAAATCACCAACAAGGACTATTACACTTATACCCACAGCGTTAATGTCGGGTTGTACTGCATGACCTATGGCGTCAAAATTAAAATGAACCATGACGAGGTCCGCACATTGGGGCTCGGAGGCATGCTCCATGACGTGGGCAAATCTAAAATTTCCGAAAATATACTCAATAAAAAAGGCCTGCTGACACCCCAGGAGTTTGATATCGTCAAGAATCATGCACCTCTCGGCGGAGAAATTCTAAACAAAATGAACTGTTATGCTCATTCGGTGGTCGATATGGCCACCCAGCATCATGAAAAATTCAAAGGGGGAGGCTATCCCCGAGGTATCGTTGGGGATGAAATTTCCCCTTTCGCGCGAATCTGTAAAGTCATGGATGTCTACGACGCCCTCACTACCCGCCGTTCCTATAAAAAAGCCATGAGTCCTTTCGATACTCTGACCCTCATGAAAAAACAGATGTCCGACGAATTCGACGCAAAAATTCTCGACAACTTTATCCAGTATATGGGACCTGAGATATAAACTCGGGGTATCACACCCAGTCCTCCTTCACGATCCCGGAAAATCCCCATTGCTCCAGGGAATGTGGACACGCGTATGACCACTGCAGGAACAAATGATTGCACCCCCGGTCCGAACGATGCTTTATTGATCGTCGATGCGCAAAATGATTTTCTTCCCGGCGGCCGTCTGGCGGTCCCGCAGGGGGATGACGTGGTCCCGGCACTCAATCGTTATTCCACCGCATTCCGTACGCGCCACCTGCCCATTTTCGCGAGCCGGGACTGGCACCCCGCCAACCATTGTTCGTTTATGGAACAAGGCGGTCCGTGGCCTCCGCATTGTGTCGCGGAAACCAATGGAGCCCAATTCGCTTCCGGCCTGGACCTCAACGAGGCTGTCATCATCAGCAAAGCCACCGAACCGAAAAGCGATGCCTACTCCGCTTTTGAAAATACCGATCTCGATCAACGCTTGCAACAAGTCGGCGTCAAGCGCCTGTTCATTGGGGGACTGGCCACGGATTACTGCGTGCTCAACTCCGTGCGTGATGCCATCCGTCTCAAATATTCGGTGGTCCTGCTGGAAGATGCCATCCGCGCGGTCAACCTTCAGCCTGATGACGGTGCCAAGGCACTGCAGGAAATGCTGGATCTGGGCTGTCAACCCGCAACCGTTGAGGCCGTCAGCCTCAATCCACCCAAACCACCCGCCCTCCTGACCGACCTGTATCAGTTGGCCATGCTCAAGGCCTATCATGATCGAGGCATGAACCAAACAGCGGTGTTCGAGTTTTATATCCGCAACCTTCCCGCCCAGCGCAACTTCTTAATGGCCGCCGGAGTGGAACAGGTTCTGGAATATCTGGAAAGCCTCCAGTTCACTCCACAGGAAAGAGACTGGCTGAAAACTTCCGGCGGATATTCCGAGGACTTTGTGGACTCCCTCAAAGACTTTCGATTCACCGGAGATGTTGACGCTGTACCGGAAGGGACTATTTTTTTCGGCAACGAACCGGTATTAAGAATCACCGCCCCCCTGCCGCAGGCACAACTGATAGAAAGCCGCATCATTAACATTCTGCAAATGCAGATCATGGCAGCCTCTAAAGCGGCGCGGATGGTACTGACCGCTCCCGGAAAGATACTATTGGATTTCGGATTGCGCCGGGCACATGGAGCGGAAGCGGGCCTGTTCGTCGCGCGCGCCAGTTATCTCGCGGGATTTACCGGCACGGCCACCGTCCCTGCCGAACCTTTTTACGGCATCCCGGTATTCGGCACCATGGCGCACTCCTACATCCAGGCGCATGGTGATGAAACCGCCGCGTTCCGAGACTTCGCGCACTCCTGGCCCGACAACACGATTTTTCTTCTGGATACCTACGACACCCTGCAAGCCGCTCACACAGTGGTGATGTTGGCCCGCGATCTCAAAAAGGAAGGCATCTCGGTTCACGGGATACGACTGGACAGCGGCGACCTGGCGCAACTGTCAAAGCAGGTGAGATCCATTCTGGATGCAGGCGGACTCAAAGAAACAAAAATTTTCGCCAGCGGCAATCTCGATGAATACTCACTCACACAATTGATCGCCCAACAAGCACCGATCGACGGCTTCGGCATCGGTACCCGCCTCGCCGTTTCCGAAGATGCACCCTCTCTCGAATGTGTTTATAAAATACAGGAATATGACGGGCAACCGCGACGCAAACGCTCGCAGGGCAAGGCCACCTGGCCCGGAAAAAAACAGGTTTTCAGAACTTTTGACGCTCAAGGCAAAATACAGGAAGATCATTTGGCGATGGAAGACGAATCGCTTCCCGGCGAACCTCTGCTGAAACCCTGCATGCGGCAAGGCAAGCGGTTGAGTCCTCCGGCACCTCTGGAGCAATCGCGCACCCATGCCGCCCGGCAGTTGGACCAATTGCCGGAAGCACTGCGGTCCCTCGAATCGGCACCGCCTTACCCCGTTCACATCTCCCAAAAAATCCGCGACCTGGCCGACCGCCTGGATCAACAACCAATTTGACATGTTTTTTTGTCTATCTTTTTAAAACACAAATTAGACACAAAGATAAAGTCGCCGCCCTTAAAATTATCAATTACCATGCTAATAACTGCCGAGGAAATGAGAGGGAATACCAACCAAAGCTGGAAGGGGAACCCTCTAATAGCTGAGATGGGGGGTTGGCGGGGCCTTCGGGTGATAGCTATCCGCCGCCCAGCAAATCTTAATCAAATAAATAAGTGGGGGTTATGATGAACCCGGAATTTAGACCTATGAACCCGAACGACAAACATATCTACGAATTGATGCCGATTTTGATCGGGATCGGCCCGCATAAAGATTTATTGTTTTACGGTTCGTGCTTCATTGCCTGGCCTGGTATGGCAATCACGGCAAAACACAATATAGAGGAGATATTTAAATGCGATCCTGACTTCGCAAGGAATAAGCCAAGCAAAGCAAACTATTGGCTCGTGCAAGTCAAATGGGATGGGGACGATCACAGTTATGTTGTTTGGACTATCGACTCCGTCGGCCTTTCCGCGCACTCTGACATCGCAATTATCTGGCTACGGCCTTGGGAAAGGAACGCGACTCAACATAAAGAATGGAAAGCGCTCCCTGTGACCTTTGACATCCCACCGATTGGAGCTACGGTTAGAGCCTTCGGGTATCATGACGTTTGCTTCGACGGCTCTCGGTTTAACAAAAAAAAGAAATTAACACATCTTGAGGTGAGCACCCAAAAGTCCATTTCCACTGGGACTATAAAGCAAATCTACTGGCAAATGAGAGACCGTGGCAAGTTTAGCTTCCCCTGCTTCGAGGTTAATGCCAGATTCAAGGGTGGTATGAGCGGTGGCTTTGTTTTAAATGAGAAAAGCGAGGTTTGCGGTATTGTATGTGGAAGCGGCCTTCCTCCCAATTCGCCAGACGAAGAAGATATTTCTTATGTCACCATGTTGTGGCCGATGATGGCAATCCCCGTGGACCCGCGCTTAGTGCAGGGTAGTGCCGATTCATCTAGTTACCGCTTAAAGGATATGTCTACTCAAGGAGTATTCACACCGAAAGGCTGGGACCGCGTCCTCATTAAAGACCAACTTGACATTGGGGGACCGCTTACAATGAGTTACCAGAGAATTTCTTGAGAAAAGTAGAATTTAAAACTTTTTTTGCACAAAATTCGCACACGGCCAATTTCAGTGATTAGTTATTAGGCAGTTGTGAAACTTGCAAGCCATACAGGAATAAGGGGTTAGAAGAATCGGAGCGGCAGGATTTGAACCTCCGACCCCTACACCCCCAGTGTAGTGCGCTAACGACGTCAATTCCTTGACTGAAGCCAGCCGAGCATCAAGCCCGGATAACTGAGCATTCTTCAATACCGACTATTCCTGCAACCGTGCGAACCCTTGAAACCCAATTAAATAAAGCCTTTCAGGATTTCCATCGCTCTCCCTTTTGCACTCCCTCCGCCGGATTGGTATCAATTTTGCTATTCTATTAAAAACTGAACTCATCCACAGGAATGTCCTGATGACGCATCGACATATTATTCGTTCACTGGTGGGGTTGGCAGGCCTTGGCCTGATGATCCTGTTCACC
>JAJDBJ010000035.1 GCA_029261395.1 Nitrospinaceae bacterium | reverse complement strand
ATTCGCGACCAGATCGACAAGATAGACGAAAAGTTACTGCAACTGTTCAACCGACGCGCCAAGCTGGCCATCCATATCGGTCAGGAAAAATCCAAAAATAACGCCTCGAACCATTTCCACGTTCCGCATCGCGAACGGGATATTATCGAGCGCATGCAACAGGCCAATCCAGGCCCCCTTCCCGAAGAGGCTGTGGAATCTATTTTCCGTGAGATCTTCTCCGCCACGCTCGCTCTGGAAAAACCGCTCAACATTGCTTATCTCGGACCAGAAACCACCTTCTCACACCAGGCGGCAATCAAGCAATTCGGTCATTCCGCCGTCTTCGTTCCGACCAGTAGTATCGAATCCATATTCCACGAAGTCGAACAGGGCCACGCCGATTATGGCGTGGTGCCGATTGAAAATTCCACCGAGGGCGTGGTCAACCTGACGCTGGATTGTTTCGTCGACTCACCGCTGGTGATCTGCGATGAGGTGAAGATGGGGATTTCCCTGTGCTACCTCTCCAAATCCGGCGACCCGGCAAAGGTCCGCCAGATCTATTCGCACCCGCAACCGTTGGCCCAAAGCCGCAACTGGCTCACCCAGAACGCGGCGGGCATCGAACAGGTCACCACCTCCAGCACATCGGTGGCGGCGGCGATTGCCAGCAAGGACGACCGGGCCGCGGCAGTTGCCGGGAAACTGGCGGCAGAATATTACGATCTCAAAATCATCGCCGAAAAAATAGAAGACCGTTCAAAAAACACCACCCGCTTTCTCGTCATTAGCCGTGAAAAAGCGAAGAAGGCCAAGCGCAATAAAACATCAGTCATGTTTTCCATCGAGGACGAAGCCGGATCGCTTCTGAAAGTCCTCCAGCTGTTTGCGCGCAACCAGATCAACCTGACTAAAATACAATCCCGGCCATTGAGAAACCGGTCGTGGGAATACTTGTTCTTTGTAGATTTCGAGGGCCATAGCGACGACGAACGTATCGAAAAAGTTCTTCGTTCGATAGGCAAACGTTGCATTTTCCTCCGGGTGCTGGGATCGTATCCCAACCACGATTAAACGCTATGAAATCGTTTAAACAGATAACCATCCTGGGGATTGGTCTGATCGGCGCGTCGCTCGCTTACTCCTGCCGGCAACGCAAGCTGGCGGATAAAATTGTCGGATTTGGTAGAAACGCTGGCAACCTGAAAAAGGCGCAGGAGAAAAAAGTCATCGACTCCGGGTCGACGGATCTGAAAACCGCCGTCGAGGGTTCCGATCTCATCGTCCTGTGTACACCTGTGGGTGTTCTGGTGGAGCGTGTCCGGGAGATGCTTCCGTTTCTCCAGAACGGGTGCATCATCACCGACGCCGGGTCGGTTAAGGGCCCGTTAGTCGAGAAAATTGACACTCTGCTTCCGAATACGGTGCATTACGTGGGAGCGCATCCGATTGCCGGAGGAGAGCAATCCGGTCTGGAAGCCGCCAGGGAAGACTTGCTGACGGGTGCAAAGTGCATCATTACGCCCACTGCGAGTACGCAGACTGAGGCCCTGCAACGGGTAACGGAATTTTGGAGTGCCGTGGGCATGCAAACTTTAACGATGGACGCTCACGAACATGACACGGTATTCGGAGCGCTCAGCCATTTGCCGCATGTCGTCGCGTATGCACTCATGAACACGGTCGCGAACGTTAAAACCGCAAGCCACGGAGATATTCTCTCGATGTCGGGCGGGGGATTGAAGGATATCACCCGTATCGCTTCCAGCGACCCGGTGATGTGGCGCGATATTTGTCTGCAAAACAAGCGTCCGGTTGTTACACTGATCAATCAATTTCAAAGCGCACTGGAAAACATTAAAACACTGATCGAACAGGATCAGGCAGAAGCCCTGCAGGAAACCTTCGCCAAGGCGAACGTGCACCGGGGCAAGCTGGTGGAAACCAATACATGATCATTGCCATTGACGGACCGGCGGGGAGCGGCAAAAGTACCGTGGCCCGGCTCATCGCCTCGCGGCTGAATTTCAAATATATAGAAACCGGGTCGATGTACCGTGCGGTGGCATGGAAAGCTCAACAGGAAAAAATCCATCCCGATGACGCAGAGGGGATCGCTGAAGTGGCGCGTAATATATCCCTCGAGTTCCAACCGGGACCCGAGCGCCAAAAGGTGTTTGTCGACGGAGAGGAGTTGACCCCGATCCTGAAAACGGAAACCATCGGGCAGTTGGCCGCTGTCGTCGCCGCGAACAGAGCGGTCCGCGAGATCATGGTGGCACAGCAACAGAATATGGGACGCAACGGCAACGTGGTTATGGACGGTCGGGATATCGGGACGGTCGTCTTTCCCGATGCAGATAAAAAGTTTTTCCTGATCGCCGACCAGAAAGAGCGCGCTCAACGGCGCCACGAGGAAATGAAGGTCAAGCATCCGGAAATCACATTTGAAGAAATTTACGAGCAATTGAAGCAACGGGATTACGAAGATGAGAATCGGGAAGTATCGCCCCTGGTACCGGCGAAGGACTCTATTCGGCTGGACACGACCCATATGAACATCGACGATGTGGTGGCGTATATGATCGAAACAATCGGCCCGGTCCATTCACAATAATCTTATTTATTATTAACCTTAACCTGAAATACGAAGGAGAAGTATCGTGGTAAAAGCAGTTCTTGATTTTGACGACTCAACGGAAATGGAAGAGGAATTAACGACGGAAGAAAAATCAGCGCACACGGAAATGGAGGCCTATTTCGACAAGAGCCTCAAAAATTTCCGAGAAGGCGAAATCATAATAGGCAAAGTATTGGGGCTGTCCAAAGGATTGGTCACTGTCGATGTCGGATTTAAATCCGAAGGCATGATCAGCCACAGCGAATTCCCCGAAGCGGAGAAAGATCTCAAAGTTGGAGACGAGATCGAAGTCTTTCTTGAGCGCGTGGAAGACAACAACGGCATTGTCGTGCTGTCCAAAGAAAAAGCCACCAAGATCAAAATCTGGGAAAAACTGGTCACCGCCTTCGAAGCAGAGGAAATCATCGAAGGAATCGTCGTGGCCAAAGCCAAAGGCGGCTTGCCGGTCGAACTCGGACTCAAATCATTTTTGCCCGGCTCGCAAATCGATCTGCGCCCGGTACGCAACCTGGAAAAACTGATCGGCGAAAAGTTCCAGATGAAAATCATCAAGATGAACAAAAAGCGCGGCAACATCGTGCTTTCGCGCCGTATCCTGCTCGAAGAGGAGCGCAAACAGGCTCGCGCCGGCACCCTCACCAAAATGGAAGAGGGCAACCAGGTGGAAGGAATCGTCAAGAACATCACCGATTACGGTGTGTTCATCGACCTGGGCGGCATCGACGGCCTGCTTCACATCACCGACATGTCATGGGGACGCGTCAACCATCCCTCTGAAATGTTCGCCATCGGCGACAAGGTGACCGTCATGGTCCTCAAATACGATAAGGAAAAAGAGCGCGTCTCCCTGGGCCTCAAGCAAATCACGCCAGACCCGTGGGTGGATGTCGACAAAAAGTACCCGGTCAAAACCCGCATCACCGGCAAAGTGGTGAGCATCACCGATTACGGCGCTTTCGTGGAATTGGAAAAAGGTATCGAAGGCCTGGTCCACGTTTCCGAAATGTCGTGGAGCCGCCACGTCAAACATCCCAGCAAAATGGTGAGCATCACCGATATGGTGGAAGCTGTGGTACTGACGCTGGACAAGGAAAAGAAGCGGATTTCCCTGGGCATGAAACAGATCGAGCCCAACCCGTGGGACGGCATCGAAAAGAAATATCCTATCGGTACCGAGGTCGAAGGACTGGTCCGGAACCTGACCGATTTCGGCGCGTTCATCGAGCTGGAAGATGGGGTGGACGGATTGATCCACATCTCCGATTTGTCCTGGAACAAGAAGATCAAACATCCCTCTGAAGTTCTCAAGAAGAAGGATAAGGTCACCGCCGCAGTACTGAACATCGATAAGGACGCCTGTCGTATTTCCCTCGGCATCAAGCAACTCGAAGCTGATCCCTGGGAAAATATTCCCGACCAGTATCCGATCGGAAAAGTAGTCACCGGCACCATTATCAAAGTTACCGGATTCGGGGCCTTCGCGGAGTTCGACGATGGATTGGAAGGTTTGATCCACGTTTCTCAATTGAGCTCGGAGAAAGTGACGCATCCGGAAAAAGTGGTTGCGGTCGGAGATGAAATCACAGCCAAGGTGATCAAGGTCGATACCACCAGCAAAAAAATCGGCCTTAGCATCAAAGCTTACACCGAAAACCTCGACGCTTCACAGATCGAGCTGGAAGAGGTACAGTTGGATATTCCAGACGATGAGGATGAAGTGGAAACGAAAACCGAGGAATAAGAGGTTCTGAATGCAACCCATGCAACCTGTAGAAAAACCTAAAAAGTCGTTTGGCCGGACCTTGCTTTATTTTGTCCTGGGTCTGGTCGCTCTAGTACTCTTATCCTCAGTATTCGGCCGTTATCTTTCGGACGGAGGATTGGACGATGGCAGTGAAAAAATTGCTCTGGTGGAGATCAGCGGACAAATCGGTGACTCCAGGGACATCGTTCGCCAGCTGTCCAAGTACCGGCGCGATGACAATATCAAGGCCATCCTTTTGAGGATTGATTCGCCCGGAGGCGCTGTGGCTCCCTCGCAGGAAATTTATGACGAGGTCCTCAGGGTCCGGGCGGACAACAAGAAGATCTACGCGTCCATGGGCAGTCTCGCCGCTTCCGGCGGTTATTATATCGCCGTGGCGGCCGACCGCATTTTCGCCAATCCCGGAACCCTGACAGGGAGCATCGGGGTCATCATGGCGTTTGGCAACGCCGAAAAATTGATGGAAAAAATCGGATTGGAACCGCAGGTTGTCAAAAGCGGGAAGTTTAAAGATGTCGGCTCGCCTGCTCGCAGAATGACCCCCGAGGAACATGTCTACCTGCAACGTGTCGTGGACGATGTTCATCAGCAGTTCATTGATGCCGTCGCTCAGGGCCGCAATATATCCACCAAGGAAGCTCGGAAATTGGCCGATGGCCGGGTATTCACCGGACGGCAAGCCCTCGAGTTGAAGATGGTCGATGAGATGGGTGGACTCGAAGACGTGATCGTTAAGTTAGGAAAAGCCGCAGGGATTGAGGGACGACCCAAAGTGATACAGGAAGAACCCCCTAAAGGAATCATGGAATGGCTGATGCAAGGCTCCCTGACCAAAGAGTTCAAGACCCAATGGATGCCGTCTCAATTTCCTTCCCTGCAATTTCTTTGGTTGCCAAGTTAGACCATTTTATCCAATTAAATCGCAGTGCCGATAATTTTTCAGCTCAGCCGATGGACGGCCAATCCTCCCGTTGTGTGATTCGAAACTCAGTAAAGCTTAAAAATTCAAAAAACTAGGGTGAATCGCCGCCAGTACTCCCCGGATTCACTCCTCTAGACAAGCTATAATTCCGCTCTCAAAAATCCTCAAAACGCTTGACTTGCATAGAGTTAATGATATACTCGCCCAAACTTTTCTATGAGGGAGACTCACTTAAATGACCAAAGCGGAACTGGTGGAAAAGGTTGCAGCACAAATCAACCTGACCAAGAAGCAGACGGAGGTTGTGGTCAATACTGTCTTTCAAAGTATTACCGAGTCTCTAGCTCAGGGGAAAAAGGTTGAATTGAGGGGATTTGGCAGTTTTCGAGTCCGAAGCAGAAACGCTCGCGTTGGAAGGAACCCCAAATCGGGTGATCGGGTAGATGTTCCCGCCAAAAGGGTGCCTTTTTTCAAAGCGGGTAAGGAACTGCGAGAATTGGTAGACGGGGAACTGGACATCATCGCCGACACCGAGTAAAACTCTTTTCAAATAAAGGTTTTTCTCGAGTTTCCGGAGGCTACCGGAGCGCCGAACAAGCAGGGTTTCCCCTGCTTTTTTTATTTCCCGACCCCCTTCATAACCGGTTAACTTTTATTCCCTTCCCGCCGGTTGGTGAATACCTGCGGACACATTCCTTAATCGAAATATCGTCATGCCCGGCAACTCATTTGGACAATTATTCAGAATAACCACCTGGGGCGAATCCCATGGCCCCAGCATCGGTGTTGTCGTGGACGGCTGTCCTGCCGGCCTGCCGCTTACCGAAAAAGATATTCAAGTCGAACTCGACCGCCGCCGCACCGGGCAAAGCAAAGTCACCACCACCCGCAAAGAACCGGATCAAATCCGATTCCTGTCTGGAATGTTCAACGGCAAAACCACGGGCACCCCGCTGGCGATGATGGTGGAAAACAGTGACGCCGATTCCTCCAAATACGAATTGATTAAAAACCTGTACCGTCCCGGTCACGCCGATTTCACCTATGACCAGAAGTACGGCTTCCGCGACTACCGGGGGGGCGGACGCTCCAGTGCGCGCGAAACCGTGGGCCGAGTCGCCGCCGGGGCCGTTGCCAAAAAACTTCTGGCCCGGCACAAAATCAAGGTCTTCGCTTTCACCCGGCAGATCGGCGACCTCGTCGCGCAAACCTTCAGCCAGAAAGAAATCGAAAAAAATATCGTCCGTTGCCCGGACAAAAAAGTGGCGGAGCAGATGGTGAACGCCATCATGCAGGCTCGCAAGGAAGGCGATTCGCTGGGCGGCGTGATCGAAGTGGTCGCACAGGGAGTACCGCCCGGACTCGGCGAACCGGTATTTGACCGGCTGGACGCCGACCTCGCCAAGGCGCTGATGTGCCTGCCCGCGGTCAAGGGTGTGGAAGTCGGTATCGGATTCGATGCGGCGCGCCTCAAGGGATCGGAATGCAACGACGTCTTCGTTACCAAAGACAAAAAAATTACCACAACAACCAACAATGCCGGCGGCATCCTCGGCGGCATTTCGAACGGCAGTGATATCGTGGTGCGCATGGTGGTGAAACCCACCTCCTCCATCAACCGCGAGCAGGACACCGTCACCCAGAAAGGCAAAAAGGCCAAAATCCGGGTCGAAGGACGGCACGATCCCTGCGTCGCTCCCCGCGCTGTACCCATGGCCGAAGCCATGGTCGCGCTGGTATTGATCGACCACCTGCT
Source organism: Nitrospinaceae bacterium (assembly GCA_029261395.1). Classification (GTDB taxonomy): domain Bacteria; phylum Nitrospinota; class Nitrospinia; order Nitrospinales; family Nitrospinaceae; genus SZUA-226. Next base: position 7,483 of record JAJDBJ010000035.1, on the reverse strand, counting down.
CCGCAACCAGAATTCCCGACTCTGACCCAAGACCTCTTTCACCACAGAGGGCACAGAAAAAAACTCCCCCTTGCAAAGGGGGCCGGGGGGATTCCTCCTTAAATGTCATGCTGAGCCTGCCGAAGCATGGCACCAATGAATTCAGACAGGATCACAGGATAAAATCTGATTAAGTCAGAGCAAACAAGGATCCTTCGCTAACGCTCAGGATGACAAACTGGATATACTTGTCAGTCTGAGCGGCCAGCGTGACGCTGGACCCAGCTTTTGAATGGCCTCCCCGCGGATATTCTCTGGCAGGTATCGTTCAGCAAATTCTCCCTCCGGGAGGAGTGGAGCGAAGAATCTGTGCTTTCTCAAAATAACCCCTCTTCCAGATTTTTCTGATTTTATCCCGTTATCCTGTCTAAATAGGTTTGCCCGGTATTTCTGTTGTACAATGAGCCATGTCATCCAATATCAAAGTCGGATTTCTCCAAACCCATCCCGAATTCGGGGCCGTGGAAGCGAACCTCAGCCAGGCTAAAAACCTCTGGGGTGAACGCAAGTCCGACTTATTAGTCCTGCCGGAGCTGTTCAATACCGGTTACCAGTTCCAATCCCTGGCCGAAGCGAGGAATCTGTCCGAAGCCATCCCCGATGGACCCACCACCCGGTTCCTGATCGACTGGTCCCAAGATACCGGGATGACGATAGTCGCCGGCCTTGCGGAACGGGATGGCAAAACCCTCTACAATTCAGCCGTGATCGTGGGTCCCAAGGGCTTGATCGGAAAATTCCGCAAAGCGCACATTTTCGATTCCGAGAACAATTTTTTTCAGCAGGGGGATCTGCCGTTTACGGTGTTCGATGCCGGGTTCGCGAAAATCGGGATCATGATCTGCTTCGACTGGCGGTTCCCGGAAACGGCCCGCGCGCTGGCCCTGCAGGGGGCGGACATCATCGCCCACCCATCGAACCTGGTGCTACCCCATTGCCCGCAGGCGATGATCACTCGATGCCTGGAAAACCGGGTGTATGCCGTGACCTGCGACCGTGTGGGGATTGAAAATCGTGCTCCTGGAGACCCACTGAAATTCATCGGCCAGAGCCAGGTGGTCGACCCGGACGGCACTGTTTTGATCCGTGCCTCTGAAGACCGGGAGGAGGCGCACGTGGTGGAAATCGACCTCGAAAAGGCCCGGAACAAGCGGATCAACGGTCGCAACGACCTGTTCGCCGACCGGCGGGAAGACCTTTACAGGATCGATGGGAAAGGTTAATATATCGCTTAATAACCCTTTTAAAAATATTGTCCGGCGGTGCCTGTAGCCGGGCTTTTTATTATTATAAGTGAGACTCTCATGGAAAAACCCAAATCACGTTATATCAAAACCGACGACAACACCGTATACGATTCCCTGACCAGCCTCATGTGGATGGCCAACGATTCGCGCTTGGACTTGGACAAAGAAGTGTCCTGGGATGAGGCCAACGACTACGCCAAAGAAATGAACGAGAAAAAATTCGGCGGACATTCCGACTGGCGCCTGCCGACCATCCACGAAGCTTCTTCGTTATATGACGAGGAAAAACTGAACAAGGATTTCAAAGGGGGGGATATCAAGATCGATTCGGTGTTTCCACCGGGAGCGGGCAACTGCACTTGGACCAGCGACGAACGTGGGTCCGAATCCCAAATCGTTTTCTACCTCAACGGCTGTCCGTACTGGTACGACAAAAACGACAAAACCATCTCCCACGCTGTCCGGCTCGTCCGACGGGGGTAATAGCCATACCGGCGCGTTATCAGTTCTCCAGTCCCCGCTGGACCAGCTTGCCGATGGTCAGTCCCTGCACAAGGATGGAGAACACGACCACCACATAGGTCATCATCAGGATCAGTTCGCGTTCGGGGGATGCGGGCAGGGACAACGCCAACGCCACGGAAATACCGCCCCTCAACCCGCCCCACGTTAAAACCTTGATGGCATTCGGACTGAACTCGCGTTTGAATTTCATAAGCCCGATGGGCAGACTCACTCCGATAAACCGGGCGAGTAGAACCACAGGGATCGCGATCAGGCCAGCCTTGAAACTGGACAGGTTGAACGTCACGATCAACAGTTCGAATCCCAGCAGAACAAATAATATTCCATTTAAAATTTCATCCACCAGTTCCCAGAACATATCGACATGTTCAGTGGTTTTCCCTGACATGGCCAGTTTCCGGCCATGGTTGCCGATCAGCAATCCCGCCACCACCGCCGCGATGGGCGCGGAAATATGCATCGCATCAGCGGCGGCATAACTGGCAAATACCAGCGCCAGCGTGATCAACACCTCGACCTTATAATCATCCACCGTCCGCAACAAAAGATACGCTCCGTAACCCGCCGCCAGACCGAACAACGCGCCGCCCCCGGCCTCTTTCAGAAACAGTAGCGTGATGGACAGAGCTGACGGCTCGTGGTGACTGGTGGCAATGTCCAGGAGCACAATAAAGATGACCACCGCCACGCCATCGTTGAATAACGACTCACCGGCGATTTTCGTTTCCAGCGCCTTGGGTGCGCCGACGTTCTTTAAAATGCCGAGCACGGCGATGGGATCGGTGGGTGAAATCAACGCGCCAAATAGCAGGCAGTAGATGAAAGGCATGCCGATGCCCAACCAGCCCAGCACAAAGTACATCAACCCGGCGACGAGGGTCGTCGACAACACCACGCCAACCGAGGCCAGCAGAGTGATGGTCCACTTCTCCTTCGCCAGGTCTTCCAGATTTATATGTAGTGACGCCGCAAACAATAGCGCGCCCAGTATCCCGTGCAGGACCAATTGGTTGAAATCGATCGACTCCAACAACGCGCGGGCAGAGTCTTCCAGACCGGGTATCCATTTCAATTCTGCCAGAGCAATCAGCATCAGCGAAAATACGAGAGCAATCGCCATCACCCCGATGCTGGTGGGAAACTTGAGGAAACGATGGTTGATATAGCTGAATCCGGCGGTGATGAACATCAGCCAGGCAATGAGATCGAGAGTGGTCATTCGAGTACTTTATGGGCTACAGGTTGGGGGAGTAGGATTGCAGGAACTCACTTCACTTTCTTCACATTTTTCGGAGTACTGCCGAAGTAAGGCACCGTATCATCCTGAATCGAAAATTCACGATACAGTTTGTGAAACTCCTCATCGCCCAGCGCCGGATCCATCAACTGTTTGACCTGCTCCGGCGTCACCAACTGCTGGGACGGTTCGTCGAACGTTGTGGTGCCGATGCCGAACCAGTGCGTGTGTAGAAACGTCTGGTTGACGAGGCTCTCGATACCGCTGGTGTACTTCAATGCCTTCGCCATCACGTGTTGCGCAATGTACGCCGGAACGCACCGCCCGATGCCGATCACCTTCGCGGTCTCCCCCATGGGATACGGACGGATCGCCGTGCGGGTGTGCCCCATCTCACCGAACTCCTTGATGATCGATCGCTTCTGCTTCCTGAACTTCTTCGAGATGTAGCCCTCGACCTTGACCCCTTTCGTCTCCACCGCCTCACAGGGCTTGGGCGCATCTGCCGCCTGCGCAGTTCCCGCCATCCAACACATGAGGCCCACGGCCATCACCACTCTCTTCAATCCAGATTGATACGTCACAAGGCTTCCTTTCATCGCTCCATATCCGCTCCCGGCGTTCCGGGCCGCTCCCGGCGATTCCAGCCCTAACCGGGTTTGCCTGCGGATATGGTACACTATGGGTAAATGTGGGGCTTTTCGAACTGATTTTATACGGCGCTTTTCTTTTCCCGGTATATCTCGGCGCATTTTTCACTGCAAAAACAATAGTCTCTGCCGGCAATGGTGGCCTTGATCGCCTCTGTCTCCGGTATATAAGTTGAACAATTCGGATCCAGAACCATCTCTGTGGACTTAGGCTCACCGGGCGAAAACTCTTCATCTTTCGCGGGTGGGGCTTTCCGAGTCCACCGGTACAGCAAAACCGCTCCTATCAGGAGTATTATAAATATGTCGATTCGCATGCCGCTATTGTACTTGGTATAAGATCGGCATTCAACGATTCCTATTCCCTAAAAAATGGCGCGGAATCGACCCATCGGACAAGTTGTTGATTATGAGTGACCCTTTGGACCCAGACTCCGACAGGCAGGAAGACGAATACCTCCCTTCCGAAGGCGAGAAACCTCTGCCCCTGGAGCCGGAAGTGCTGGGCGACGACCCCGACGACGAGAACCACGAGGAGGAATCGCACTCCCTACCCGTCCTGCGTGGATCGGACGCCCTCGCGCCGCTCGATCCACTGGCGGCCTATCTCAGCGAAATCCGGCAATACACCGAGTTGTCCGAGGAGGATGAAAAGGAACTCGCTCTCCAATACAAGGACGCAGGCGACGCCCAGGCCGCCTATACACTCATCACCAGCAACCTCACACTGGTGGTCAAAATCGCCATGACCTTCCGGCGCGAATGGCAGAACGTGATGGACCTCATACAGGAGGGCAACGTCGGCCTCATGAAGGCCGTTAAAAACTTCGACCCGTTCCGCGGCGTGCGCCTGCCCGCCTACGCCAGCTGGTGGATCAAGGCCTATATCCTGAAACACATCCTCGACAACTGGCGACTGGTGCGCGTCGGCACCACCAACGCCCGCAGAAAATTACTCTACAATCTGCAAAAGGAAAAAGCCAAGCTGGAGGAAGCAGGCTTCACCGCCTCACCCAAAAAACTCGCCGAGCATTTCGGCGTCGCGGAAAAAGACGTGATCGATGTGCAGGCCAGCCTCGGCGCCTTCGACGTTTCCATGGACACCCCCACTCACCCGGACAGCGAAATGACACCCGGCCAATCCCTGTCCGACGGCAAAAACCCGGCCCAGGCCATCGAAAAAAGCCAGTTCCATGAAGCGCTCCATGAAAAAATCGAGGCGTTTCTTGAGGACTTGAAACCCATTGAAAAGGAACTGTTCGCCACCCGTATCCTGTCCGAGGACCCGACCTCCTTGAAAGAAATCGGCGAACATTATAATATTACCCGCGAAGCCGTCCGCCAGGCGGAACAACGCTTGCTCAAGAAATTCAAAACGTATATAACGGAACACTTGCCGGAAGCGGAACACTATTTCATGAAGTAGCCAGCGTGACGCTGGCCGGCGTAGCGCCGGGGCAAATTTTTGCTAACAATAAATACAAAGGCTGTCACCCTGAGCCTGTCGAAGGGCGACAGGTTTTAATATTGCCAGCGGAGGTACCCTTGCAAAGAGAGCCGGAGGGATTCCTCCTTAAATGTCATGCCGAGCCTGTCGAAGCATGGCACGTATAAATTCAGACAAGATCACAGGATGAGCAGGAGGTTTTAAATGCACGAATTATTCTATTGCAGTCAGGCTCGTACAGATATTTCAAAAGATGATATTTTGAATATCCTGGAGGTCTCTCGGCGGTACAACAAAGAGCAGAATATTACGGGTATTCTTCTTTATTGGAAAAAGACCAATCAATTTATGCAAGTCCTGGAGGGGGATAAAAAAGAAATTTTCGACCTCTTTCACGATAAAATCTGCAAAGACCCTCGGCATTCCTCAGCCAAGTTGATTCATGACGGCGAGATTCCTGAAAGGGGATTTAAAAACTGGAGTATGGCGTTTAAAGATTTGGATGAAATCGACACCTCTAAACTTGAAGGATTTTCTGAATTTGCAACGGCGGACTTCACTGACGAAAGAACCCGCATCAAACCTTCAGTGGCAATAAGTCTCATACAATCCTTTAAAGATTCTTTACCCTGATGTGCGACAGTTGCTAATTGATCAAGAACTTCCGATACGATAGAATTAGCTCTTACACTTAATTCACTACCCACATATTCCGGGCAACGCCCGGAGGAAAATTTGCAGGGGCGTTAGGACTCGATCGAATAATTATTTTCGCAAACTTAGATTTTAAAATTACCAGCGGAGGTGCTCCGCCCAGCGTGACGCTGGACCCGATTTTGCTCCGGGCCTGGCCCGGCCCCAAGGCAGACAGGATAACGGGATCAGCAGGATGAACAGGAAAGAAAACCGAGATCCTTCGTTTCACTCAGGATGACAAGAAAAAGCTACGGTTTGTCATTCTGAGGAGGCACTGCCGACGAAGAATCTAGGTTTTATCCGTGTGTATCTGTGTTCATCTGTGGTTAATACAGATTTTAATTATTCATTTTCATCGTTCAGAGGGGAATAACTATGGATTACCGGATGGAGTCGGACAGCATGGGGGAGATCAAAGTTCCCGCCGATAAATACTACGGCGCACAGACCGCGCGGTCGCTCATCAATTTCAATATCGGCTGGGAAACCATGCCGCGAGAACTCATCCGGGCGATGGGCATCCTCAAAAAAGCATCCGCCATCGTCAACGCCGACCTGCACGTATTACCCACCGACAAAAAGGACCTCATCGTCAAGGCGGCAGACGAAGTGATCGCCGGCACCCTCGACGACCATTTTCCCCTGTACGTGTGGCAGACCGGCTCCGGCACCCAGACCAACATGAACACCAACGAAGTGATCTCCAACCGCGCCATCGAAATCGCCGGCGGCACCATCGGCAGTAAAGACCCGGTGCATCCCAACGACGACGTCAACAAAGGCCAGTCGTCAAACGACACCTTCCCCACCGCCATGCATATCTCGGCGGTCGAGCAGATACACGACCGGCTCGTCCCCGCCGTCTCCGCCCTGCGCGACACGCTCAAAAAGAAATCGGAAGCCTTCAAAAATATCATCAAGATCGGACGCACGCATTTGATGGACGCCACTCCCTTGACACTCGGACAGGAGTTCAGCGGTTACGCGACGCAACTCGACAACGCCATCCAGCGCATCGACGGATGCCTGCCGCGCCTGTATCAGATCGCATTGGGCGGCACCGCCGTCGGCACCGGCATCAACACGCACAAGGATTTCCCAGTGAAGGTGGCGAAGGAAATTGCGACGATCACCAAGCACCCGTTCATCACCGCGCCCAACAAGTTCGAGGCGCTGGCGGCACACGACGCCATCGTCGAAGCCAGCGGCGTCATGAAAACGATTGCGTGTTCACTGATGAAAATCGGCAACGACATCCGCTGGCTGGGGTCAGGTCCAAGATGCGGCATCGGCGAACTCGCGTTACCCGCCAACGAACCCGGCTCGTCCATCATGCCCGGCAAGGTCAACCCGACACAGTGCGAAGCTCTCACCATGGTGGCGGCGCAGGTGATCGGCAACGACACCGCCGTCAACGTCGGCGGTTGTTCCGGCAACTTCGAGCTTAATGTCTTTAAACCAGTAATGATCTACAACCTTTTGCAATCCATCCGCCTGCTCGGCGACGCCTGCCGGTCGTTCAACGAACACTGCGCCGTCGGCATCGAACCCAACAAGGCGAAGATCCAGGAACACCTCAACAACTCATTGATGCTGGTCACCGCGCTCAACCCGCACATCGGCTACGACAACGCGGCGAAGG
>JAJDBJ010000034.1 GCA_029261395.1 Nitrospinaceae bacterium | reverse complement strand
ACTGGCGGTAGCCGCCACGACCGTGGTGTATTTCATGGCGCCATGTTCTTCCAGGGTTTTCACCACGCGTGCCACAGTCGACCGCTTCTGGCCGATGGCGACGTACACGCAGAACATGTTCTGGCCTTGTTGATTGATGATGGTATCGAGCGCAACGGCGGTTTTACCGGTCTGGCGGTCGCCGATGATCAGCTCGCGCTGGCCACGGCCGATGGGGATCATGCCGTCGATGGCCTTGATGCCGGTCTGCATCGGCTCGTGAACGGATTTACGATCAATAACGCCGGGCGCGATGGCTTCAATGGGACCTTTCAGCTTGGCGTTGATGGGACCTTTGCCGTCAATCGGGTTTCCCAGTCCATCCACCACGCGACCTACCAGTTCGGGACCGATAGGTACTTCCATGATGCGTCCGGTGCGTTTGACTTCATCGCCTTCTTTAACATTATTATCAAAACCGAGGATAACGGCACCGATGTTGTCTTCTTCAAGATTCAACACCATTCCCACCAGATCGCCAGGGAAGGACAATAGTTCACCCGCCATGGCATTTTCCAGACCATAGATCCGGGCGATACCATCGCCAACCGAGATCACCCGGCCGGTTTCTTTAAGTTCAATCCCCGAATCAAAATTCTCAATTTGTTTCTGAATCAGGGAACTGATTTCATCCGCTCTAAGACTCACTGATAGCCTCCTCTTGTTCTATAGATCGTTTCAGCAATGCCAAACTGTTTTTAATAGTGGCGTCGGCAACCATACTGCCCACACTCAACCGCAATCCTCCGATCAGGTCCTCATCGACACTCACATCGATCAGCGCGCTTTTCCCCAAAATCCGCTCCAGAGCGGATTGCAGTTTTTTAATCTGCGCATCGTTCAGAGGATATGCGCTGACCACATCCACCCGGACCTGGCTCAACCGTTTGGCAACTGCATAATCAAAAAATTCGGTGATGTTTTTCAGAAACATCATTTTGTTGCGATCGACCAGAAGTTTCAATAGATTGCGCACTTCGTCCAACGCGGATACGCCATCGCACATTTCCTTAACCAGAGCCGCTTTGTTTTCCCGAGGGAACGAAGGATGAATAAAAAACCGACTCAGGTCAGAATTCGCCTGAAACGCGTCCTGGAACCATTTCAGGTTTTCCAGCGCCGTCTGCACGCGTTTATTATCGGAAATGGATTCCGACAACGCCTCTGCAAATCGTTTGCCTATCTGGTTTTCGATCATAGTATTCGTCTAACTCAAAATAATGAAGAACTCGTAAAAATGATTAAGCCTGCTTTTCGAGGCTTTTCACCACATCATCAATGGAGTCATCCACCAGTCGTTGTTTGTCGGCTTCCGTCAGTGCCCGTTTCAAAATCTTTTCCGCTGAAGTTATCGTTAAAGCGGAGACATACCCACGGATTTCGGAAAGAATCTGGTTGCGCGAGGCTTGAATCTCGTGCTCGGTTTCCTTCTGCATCTGGCGGCATTTGGCCTGGGTTTCACTCAGGGTTTTCTCCTGGATTTTGCGCGCCTCTTCACCGGCCAACTGGACAATGGTGGTGGCTTTTTCATGGGCGGTTTTGAGCTGTTCCTCAAAGTCCCGTTTCAGCTTATCCGCTTCCGCCCTCAGATCTTCCGCGCTCTGAATATCGCCAGAGATCTTCTTCTCACGCGCTTCCAACATGGCCAGGATGGGAGGAAACGCGAACTTCGCCAGAAGAACCAACAGAAGAACAAACGAAACCACCGACCAGAATCCCAAAGAAGCAAAAACGGAAACTTGTTCAAATTGTGGCATGGGTTTAATCCTAAAAAGTTAAACTTGGGATCGGCATTACCGCCTCTCCGGTTTCCAGACCGATTTATCCGGGAATTTTACCCATGATGAGAAATGCGAGAACCAGTCCGTACAGGGCCACCGCTTCTACCAGCGCAAAACCAATCCAACAATACTTGGCAACCCGGCCTTCCGCGTTGGGCTGTCGACCTACTGTCTCAATGGTTTTGGCAAACACATAGGCGATCCCAATGGCGGCGCCAAAGAAACCCAAGGCACACAGTCCCATACCTATAAACGCTGCTGCTGTTGCATCCATTCTTAATCTCCTCTCGTAAGTATTAAATCAATGCAATTTGATAACATCGCCGATGTACACACAGGTCAATGTTGTAAATATATAAGCCTGGATCAGAGCAATCGCAATTTCCAACCCATTAATGACAATTGTAAATCCGAACGGCATCCAGCTGATCCATCCCGGCGCGGTCAGCACCAGGCCGAACAGCACTGCCAGCACGGTATGCCCTGCGGTCATATTGGCAAACAGTCGCACCGATAAAGAAAGCGGACGGGCCAGCATGCTGATCATTTCAATCGGAACCATCACTGGAATCATAATCTTGGGCACTCCCGGCGGAACCAGAATGCTCAGAAAATGAGCGCCGTGTTTGGCAAACCCGATAATGAGCGTCATGATAAAAATAATCGTAGCGAAGATTCCGGTCACCACCAACTGACTGGTGATGGTGTAGGAGCCGGGGATCAACCCGATCAGATTGCAACTCATGATGAAAAAAAACAACGTGGCGACAAAAGGAAAATATTTCATGCCTTCCTTGCCGATGAATTCCCCAACCATTCCCTTGATAAACTCTAAAAAAATTTCGGCGATGTTTTGCATTTTACCAGGAACGGTCTTCAACCCTCCCTTCACCACAATCATGAACAGAATAAACACAATGGCCATTCCGCCCCACATGGCGAAGATGGCTTTATTAAGGGAAAGATCTATACCCATCACCTCAATCGGCACAATGGGTTCAAGCTCAAAATGATGTAAGGGATTTTCTTGGGACATGGAGAGTATTAGTTACAGTTTCCTGTTGGATTGAGGGTGGTCGTCGTTTGAAGTTTTGTCACCGTCATCTTCGTCAGGGTCATTCTCTTCTTCATCCTGTTGAGCCAGCATGGCCGCCCGATAAACATTCAGACATCCCGCGGCACCGCCAAACAACAAAAAAAGGACCAGCAACCAGGGTTCGGTCCCGAACAGCTTATCCAGACCGTACCCGATCAGCGCTCCAACCATGGTAGCCACCAGCATCTCGACTCCAAGTCGAAGCCCAAAACTGATGCCTTGCCGAAAGCTACTACTTCCTTCTTTACTCATTGGTTTTTCAAGCTAGCCCCTGAGCCTGTGGATCGGAAACCCGGAAACAACCTCACCCGGACCCCAACTTATTGAAATTAAAGCTCTTAGCTTGGATTGACTGGCCTTACCTCGAAAAAACACAGTGTCCTGCGTTCACTCAAACCAGCTCAAAATCGCATTCTATTTGGGAAAAAACCGACAAGAATAACCAGAAAGCCCCTAAAACAGGGCAAAATCGTCAAGAGGCACCCATACTAATGTGTCCCACTCATATAATCAAGCAGAACTATACCCGCATGATGGAAAAAGTACCGACTCACGGCAATAAGCCCACCTTTCCTCTGCCAAACCAACCCAAGCGGTCCCTTTGATCTCTTAATAAGGGAGCTCACCGTATGTTTTTTCGTATTCCGCCAGAGGAATCATATCGATAGCGTCCCAGGGGCAACCTTCCAAAAGGGTATCCATCGGTCCCTTGGTGATGCATTTCTTACAACCAATGCACAGCAAGGGGTCCACCTCTACCCGATTGAAAATTGGTGCATCCGGATTTTCAACCTCATACATACACAGGTCTACCGGACACTCGGTGATGCAAATGGGAGAGCCTCCACACCCGGTACAGGCATCGTTGATCACCGCCAGTATCTTCGGCTTACGCTTCCTTTGTACGCTTCTTTTTGCTTTTTCGGCAACAGCCATTTTTCAATGCCTTAGGAGAAATTGATCAATGCACGTATTTTACCAAAAACGGCTCTGATGTATATCAAATTCCCAACCCCCATGCAAGCTTTTGGAGATGAAAAATACGCTTTTACAAGAATTTAAACTAACGGAAGCTCCTACGCTTTCCCTTTACAGAAAAAGGGACTTCATATAAGATGCTGAACAGGTATCAGGCTTGAAACCGGGGGTTTCCCCGATCGACCCTTTACTTCTTGGAAAACACAGATGCTACAGACAATCGTTTGGTTCAAACGTTTCATATATATGGATACCATCCAAAACTCATGTTATTCAATAACGTCCTCGGCCAAAGCCAGGCGAAACATATATTAGGTCAAGCCCTTTCCCAGAGCCGACTCTCCCACGCTTATCTGTTCTACGGACCCGAAAGCATTGGGAAAAAGTTACTGGCGGTGGAATTCGCCAAAGCTCTGAACTGCCTCTCCCCTGAGATGGAAGAAGCCTGCGGCACCTGCGACTCCTGCCGGAAAATCGACGACCGCATTCATCCCGATTTCTTTTTTGTGGAACCCACAAAGTCCACTCCGACCGCGCGCGAAGCGGCCCTCAAAATAGAGGCAATCCGGGAACTGCAAAAAAAGCTGGGATTCCTTCCTTATCAAGGAAAAGTTAAAGTGGCAGTCATAGACCAGGTGGAGAAAATGAACCCGCAGGCCTGCAATGCCTTCCTGAAAACGCTGGAAGAGCCGCCTTCCTCGACCATTCTGATACTGATCACATCCAATATTTACCAACTGCTTCCGACCCTGATCTCCCGTTGCCAGGGCATCAAGTTCAACCCCCTGCCTCCGGAAGCGATCCGGCAAATACTCGAATCTCAAGACGAGGAAAAGCTGAACCCTGCAGAGATAGATTTGCGGGTCGGGCGGGCCAAGGGGCAGGTCTCTCGTGCTTTGAGCGACGAAGCCACCCAAACCTCGTCTTATCGTCCGGCAATGATCGACCTGATCGGACAGGTGTCCTTCAAACGAATGGACCTTTTATTCCAATGGTCGAAGGCTATGGCAAAGGGAGGCGAACCCTTATCCCAAATCCTGGAAGAGCTGTTGGGCCTTCTGCGAGACCTGACGTTTATCAAATCGGGCGGATCGCCTGACCAGTTGTTCAACCGGGACTTGATGGCGCAATTGGAACCGGTCGCCCGTAAAAAATCCCTGCCCCATCTTTTGAAAATGACCGAAGCGGTCAACCAAACCCAGTACGCCTTGTCCGGAAACGCCAACGCGCAGTTGGCTCTGGAAACCATGCTCCTCGATTTTTGTGAGGCCGCCTGATGGAACAGAAAGTGAGCAACAAACCCGACTGCAAAAATAAAGAACAGGCGAATCGTTCGCCGGAGTCTCCTCCTAAGTTTGTCATCGGAACTCGCATCCGGGGAGCGCTCAAGTCCGAATTGTGCAACCCGCAAAACCTGAACCTCCGGGTCGGCGTGAAGGTCATCGTCAACTCTGGCGATGGGCCTAAAATAGGCCAGATCGTGTCCAACAAAATTATCAACTTTCGAAAAGACGACTCCTTCGCTCCACCCAAAATTCTGCGTATCGCCAACGAAAATGATATGGCTAAAGAAAAGGCCCAGGAAGAACGGGAGCGGAGCTCCAGCCAACTCTGCTGGGATTTGATCGACAAACTGAAACTGGGCATGAACCTGAGCCGGGTGGTTTATTTCGAAGAAATGAACAAGTCGATCTTTTATTTCACGGCTGAGGGACGGATCGATTTCCGCGAACTGGTCAAACAGCTGGCCGCCAAACTGCGGCACCGGATCGAAATGCGGCAGGTCGGCGTACGCGACGAGGCCAAGGCCATCACTGGTAACGGAATCTGCGGGGAATCCCTGTGCTGTTCCACCTTCCTGACGGAGTTCACCCCGGTTACCATTCGCATGGCCAAGGACCAGGGACTGGCCCTCAATCCCAGTAAAATTTCCGGCGTGTGCGGACGCCTCATGTGCTGTCTTCAGTACGAGCACGATCTGTATCGAACGATGATCAAGGAACTCCCCAAGATCGGCAAGATCATCAACACGCCGGAAGGTTCCGGCAAGGTGGTCAAGAACGATATCCTGAAGCAGGTCATCACCGTTCGATTACTTGATGACGACTACATGATGTACTATCATCTCGACGAGCTTCGGGACTACCTGAACAAACCGCAGGAAAAACCCACAGCGCCAACCCAATAACCCTTTGCCTAATTCGTTAATGAAAAAGAAACCGTTTTTTATCACCACGCCCATCTATTACGTCAACGACGTCCCGCACATCGGGCACGCCTACACCACCATCGCGGCGGATGTCGTGGCGCGTTACAAACGGTTGGCGGGGCACGACGTGTTTTTTCTGACGGGGACCGACGAGCACGGCCAGAAAGTTCAGCAGGCCGCCGGGCAATCGGGCAAAGCTCCGCAAACGCATGTCGACGACCTGCATGTGCGCTTCAAGGAACTGTGGACCCGCTTCAATATTTCCAACAACGATTTCATCCGCACCACCGAGGATCGCCACAAGAAAGTGGTTCGGGAGATTCTCCTGAAACTATTTAACGAGGGCGAAATCTACCAAAAAAACTACAAGGGCTGGTACTGCATGCCTGACGAACGGTTCTGGACGGAAAAGGACCTGGTCAACGGCAACTGTCCGGAATGCGGACGTAAAGTCGATCAAATCGACGAAAGCAATTACTTTTTCAAGATGGGGCAACACCGCGACTGGCTGGTCGAACACATCACCCAAAACGAAAATTTTATCCAGCCCAAATCGCGCCGCAACGAAATTCTTGGCTTCCTCAAACAGCCGTTGGAGGATCTGTGCATCTCGCGACCGAAGGAACGTTTGGCCTGGGGCATTCCCCTGCCCTTCGACGATGAATATGTCACCTATGTCTGGTTCGACGCGCTCATCAATTATATTTCCGTGCACGGCCACCTCGAACAGATCAAAGACAGCGGGTACTGGCCGGCGGCGCATCAATTGATAGGCAAGGACATCCTCACCACGCACTCGGTGTACTGGGCGACCATGTTGAAGGCGACCGGACTCCCCCTGCCGCAGAATATTTTCGCGCATGGCTGGTGGACGGTGAACGGCCAGAAAATGTCCAAGTCGGTGGGCAACGTGGTGGAGCCGAACCATCTCATCGATCAGTTCGGCGTCGACGTGATCCGCTACTTCCTGCTCCGCGAAGTACCGTTCGGGCTGGACGGCGACTTTTCGCACAAGGCACTGATCGGACGGATCAACAGCGACCTCGCCAACAACCTCGGCAACCTGCTCAACCGCACCCTCAACATGCTCAAGAAGTACTTTAAGGGTGATCTTCCAAATCCAGATACTACTGGAGATGAGGATGCCCCACTGATCGCCAAGTCCGCCGAGGTCATCAAAGAAGTCGACACCCTGTACGGTGAGCTGGCGTACAGTAAAATCCTGGCGAAAATATGGGAGTTTCTGGATGCGGGCAACATCTACATCAACGACACCGCGCCGTGGAACCTGGCGAAATCCGACGAGGGCAAGAAACGTCTGGCGACGGTTCTCTACAACTCGGCCGAGGCCTGCCGGGTGATCGCCATTCTCATCGCGCCGTTCATGCCGGAGACCGCTGACAAAATGATGGAACAACTCGGCATCGACACCCCGGTCGACAAACAGAGCCTCGACTCCATCCAGAAGTGGGGATGGATCAAACCCGGTTCGCAGACGCATCAGGGACCGCAAATTTTTCCGCGTATCGAAGACAAAGCCGCCGCCAAGATTCTGGAAGCCGTCACCATCGGTAGCGACCCTCCGGCATCGGAAAAGAAAGCGGAAGCCGATGACAAAGGCCAAATCACCATCGAAGACTTCATGAAGGTCGATCTACGCACCGCTAAAATTCTCGAAGCGGAAAAAGTGAAAAAATCGAAAAAACTGATCAAGCTGAAAGTCGACCTCGGCACGGAACAACGCCAGGTACTGGCTGGCATCGCGGAAGCTTACGAGCCGGAACAACTGATCGGCCGCACCGTCATTCTGGTCGCCAACCTCAAACCCGTCAAGCTGATGGGCCTCGAGTCGCAGGGTATGATCCTTGCCGGAAGTGACGGCGACACCATCATCCTCGGCGGATTCGACGGCGAACTGCCGCCGGGAGGACGCGTCAAATAATGATCGATACCCACGCTCACGTCGATATGGATAAGTACGACGAGGACCGCGAAGCCACCATTCAACGCGCCCTCGACAACGGTGTGAAGTACATGGTCAACATTGGATGCGATATCGAGAGCAGTCAACGGTCGATGGAGCTGACCGAGCGTTACGATTGCATCTACGCCACCGCCGGGATTCATCCGCACGATACCAAAGACATCACCGATGAGACTTACGATCAACTGCGCATCCTGCTGGATCATCCAAAGGTGATTGCGCTGGGAGAGATCGGCCTCGACTACTTTAAAAACTATTCGCCGCAGGATGTGCAACGCAAGCATTTCCGCAAGCAGATCGAACTCGCGAAAGAACTCAACAAACCGATCATCATCCACAGCAGAGACGCCAAGCAGGACATGATGGCCATCCTGTCCGAGTACTATGACGATCCCAACGGCAAGTCGGGCATCTTCCACTGTTTCTCAGACGATCAGGAACTGGCCGACGCGGCGCTGGCGATGGGATTCTACATTTCATTTGCGGGCACGGTGACGTTCAAAAATGCGGACAACCTCCGGCAGGTCGCCAAAACGATTCCCGCCGACCGGCTGTTCGCCGAAACCGACTGCCCGTTCATGGCGCCGGTGCCGGAACGCGGCAAACGCAACGAACCGGCGTTCGTCAACCACACCGCCGCCAAACTGGCGGAGGTGCGCGGCCTCAAGATCGAAGATGTCGAACGCACCATGGATCTCAACTTCCATGACCTGTTCGGCATCGGTGAAGCATCACAACCCGGAACGGTTTCGTATCAGATCCGCAACTCGCTGTACCTCAACCTGACACAACGATGCACCGCCAATTGCGGGTTCTGCACGCGCCTGACCAAACCGATCGTGCAGGGCTACAACCTCGCGCTGAAACGCGAACCGACCGCGCAGGAGGTGTGGGACTCTATCGACGACGTGAAGAAGTACGACGAGATTGTGTTCTGCGGTTTTGGCGAACCGACTCTGCGCCTCGACGTCATCAAAGAAGTCGCACAAAAAATCAAGGACGCCGGCGGGCGCGTACGGGTCAATACCAACGGCCACGGCAACGTCATCAACAAACGCAATATCCTGCCCGAATTGAAAGGACTGGTCGACGAAATCTCCATCAGCCTCAATGCCGACAGCTCCGAGGCCTATGATGAAGTAGCCCAGCCCTTGCCTTCGTTCCGCGGATGGATTTATGATGAGGTCAAAAAGTTCATTGAGGAAGCCAAGAAAACCATTCCTGTCGTACAGGCAACCATCGTCACGCATCAGGATGATGTCGACGAAGCCAAGTGCGAAGATATCGCCACAAAAGAATTTGGCGTCAACTACCGCCCCCGGCGGTACAACATCGTAGGTTAATCATGCGACTCTGGATCAAACTCGGCGGCATCCTCGGCGGGTTGAGTGTTATGCTCGGCGCGTTCGGCGCGCATTCACTCAAGGCAAGCTTGACCGAAAAAAGTCTGGCGACCTTTCAAACGGGAGTGCAGTACCAGTTCATGCACAGCATCGCGTTGATTCTGGTCGGCCTGCTGATGCTGAGTCTCGACGAAGAGTCCAACAAGCGGTTGAACCGCTCCGGATGGTTTTTCGCCGTTGGTATTTTACTGTTCAGCGGCAGTCTGTACTCGCTCGCGCTGGGCGGTCCACGGTGGCTGGGACCCGTCACCCCCCTCGGCGGCCTGTCCTTCATGATCGGCTGGGTTCTCCTTGCCTTCTCCCTGCCTAAGAAATAAAGTCCCCTAACTGCCCACTTCCTGCCGGAAAATGTTAGGATTAGAGCAGGGCACTGGGACGCAAACCGAGTTCCTGCATTACAAGGAGATCCCCATGGGAAAAAACATCAAAGTCTATTCTGGGCTGGGACTGCTGATTCTGGTGGTCTTATTCACACTGCAGAACACGGAAACCGTGCCCATCAGCTTTTTGTTCTGGGAATTCCGGATTTCCCGTGTGCTCATGATTCTCATGATCTTCGTGATCGGTGTACTGGTCGGTCTCGTCTCCTCCAACTACCTCAAGCGGAACTAACAGGTCTTGTCGTTTGGGAGTTGATAACATGATTCAAAAAAAAGAACGTAGATTGCGGGAACTGTATGCCAGTGATCCTGAGAAGGCGGATGCGGAGTTGTGGGGTCGTGCACCGGAAAACATTTCGCGTCGCGGCTTCCTGAAAAATTCCGGCATCGCCGCACTGACTGTAGCGTTGTCCGCGCCCATCCCGTTTTTCAAAAACATGCCCGCAGGACTCATCCCTGCCGCGTTGGCGAACACTTCCGACGATTTCGAAATTCCCGGCAAGCACGGGCTGGTGGTATTGAACGACCGGCCGCTCAACGCCGAAACCCCACCGCATCTACTGGACGACAGCATCACCCCCAACGACCGGCATTTCGTGCGCAACAACGGTTATCCTCCGGGCTCCGCTTACGATACCGACACGTCTGAATGGAAGTTGACCATCGACGGCGAAGTGCATCGTCCTTTGACCTTGTCGCTCGACCAACTAAAACGTTTTAAGCTTTCTACCTATGCCCTGCAATTGGAGTGCGGCGGTAACGGTCGCGCGGGATTCAATCCTCCGGCGAAGGGCAATCAATGGACCTTCGGTGCCATCGGATGCGCACGTTACACCGGCGTACGGCTGGGCGATGTTCTGCGCGAGGCGGGACTCAAGGACTCGGCGGTCTATACCGGTTACTATGGAAGCGATCTGCATCTCAGCGGCAACCCGGACAAACCAACAATCTCGCGCGGTACACCTATCGCCAAAGCGATGGAAGATCATACCCTGCTGGCGTGGGAAATGAACGGTAAACCCCTGCCAGCCCTGCACGGCTATCCTCTACGGGTGGTGACGCCCGGCTGGCCGGGCTCAACCTCGGCGAAATGGCTGAAGCGCATCTGGGTGCGCGATCGCGTACACGACGGTCCCAAGATGGGCGGCACCTCCTACCGCGTGCCGAAGTACAACGTTGCGCCGGGAACGAAAGTACCCGAAGAAGACATGCAGATCATCGAGTCGCTACCGGTGAAATCACTCATCACCCAACCCAAAACGCGCCTCCAGATTAAAAAAGGCCAAACGCTGAAAGTGAAGGGCCATGCCTGGGCGGGAGACCGGAGTATTTCGCACATGCATGTGTCTTACGATTTCGGCGCGACGTGGATTGCAGCGTCTCTCAAGGAACCGGTCAACAAATACGCCTGGCAGGACTGGCAGGTGGATTTAAAACTTCCCGAACGCGGTTATTACGAACTGTGGGCGCGGGCGACCGACAGTGCAGGCGTCATGCAACCGATGGTGGTGCCGGGGTGGAACCCAAAAGGCTACCTCAACAACGCCATGCACCGCATCGCCGTCACAGTAGTGTGAAAAAAATGAACGAGTGGTTGAAAATTTCAGGAATGATGATTGGGGCCATTTTATTTTTCGGATCAGCTTTGACTGTGGGCGCGGAGAGTGAGCCGTCGTTGCCTCAAGGACCCCACCGCGACGTGGTGGAGGAAAACTGCACCGCTTGTCACTCGGCGGCGATCATTTTGCAGAATCGTATGAACCGCAAGCGCTGGGATGAAACGATCACCTGGATGCAGAACCAACAGGGATTGGGAGACTTGTCCCTCAACACGCGCAATCAAATACTGGATTATCTGGAAACTGTGCGGGGGATGGCCTCCCCTGCCGGCGAACCACCCGCCAATACCCACCGCATGTATGAATACGGCTATCCCCCTAATCCTCTATAGTCGATTCATATCAATTTGAAGAAGTGCGGCGAGTATCTGACTTTTTCTTAACCACTTTTAGAACGCGATTACCGGACTCGGAAGCTTTTTTCTCCTCGACCCGCACTTCCTTATCCTGTTCGTTTCCCTTGGTGCAGGCTTCCCCCAGCTTTTTGCGGGCCTGCGCCGTCTCTGCCTGCTTTTTCCTATCCAGCTCTCTTCCCTCGCTGTAGCCTTCCTCCAGGCTTTTCAGAGTTCGAGTCACCTGACTGATGGACTGGACCACTTCCTTCATGGCCTGCAGATATTCCGGGTGTTTGAGAAGCTCGACCTCCTCATCCTGAACCATCATGTTCAGGGACTTCTCGAGATTAAGGATAACCTCCTTCAGGTTCTCCAGCATGATTCCCCCCCTTCCTGTGGACTATGCAGACTATATCGACTGCCCCGCCGGAAACCTTTAACTTTCAATGGGGAACCACCGAAAAACCCGGCCCTCCAATATTAAAATTATTTAATATGTCATTAACGCTCTATTAATCCTGAAGTTCTATTTTAGGAGATATGAAAATCCAAAGAGAGACCATCATCTCTTTCCAACATTTTGAGGGGTGTTCCATATGAAACGTATCAATAAAATTTTCCTCACTTTATACCTGATGACTTTACTGGCCCTGCCGATGATTCCAGGCCTGCCGTTCTCTTCCGTCTGGGAACAGGATGAGGCGCTGGCGTTAAGTTCCGACACCAATCCGGTGGGAACCAACCTGATCGTGCAGGTCGCCAAAAAACAAAACCCGGCAGTGGTCTGGGTGGAATCGGTTCAAAAAGTTCAAAAGATGAGTCGCCCGCATTCGGGCAATCCTTTCTTTAAAAACTTTCCGGGAATACCGCAACCACCACAGCGCGGCGGCGGCACCGGGTCCGGTTTTATCATCAATGCCGAAGGCTATGTATTGACCAATCACCATGTGGTCAGCGGCGCGGATAAAATCAAGGTCCGCCTCGAAGTTGCGGGCAAGGAAAAAACGTACGAAGCGGAGCTGATCGGGTCCGACCAGAAAACGGATATCGCGCTTTTGAAAATCAAACGCGAAGGCGTTGATGCCACACCGTTTCCCTACATCCCGATGGGTGACTCGAAGCAATTGGAAGTGGGTGAATGGGTGATCGCCATCGGCAATCCGTTCGGGTTGAGTCATACGGTAACGACAGGCATCGTCAGCGCGAAGGGACGCGACATCGGTTCCGGACCTTACGACGAATTCATCCAGACCGATGCCTCGATCAATCCCGGCAACAGCGGCGGTCCATTGTTGAACATGAAGGGCGAAGTGATCGGTATCAACACCGCCATCATCTCCGGTAACACCGGCGGGAATGTCGGCATCGGATTCGCCATTCCCATCAACATGGCGGTGAACATCCTGGAGGATCTCAAGAAGAACGGCAAGGTCACCCGCGGCTGGCTGGGGGTGATGATCCAGAACCTGACTCCGGATCTGGCGAAATCCTTCTCACTGAAAACCACCAACGGTGCGTTGGTGAGCGACGTGATGCCCAATGGTCCGGCGTTCAAGGGCGGACTGCAACGCGGTGACGTGATCGTGGAATTCAGCGATCAGCCAGTAGAGAGTGTCTCCGAATTGCCGCGGCTGGTAGCGACCATTCCACCGGGAGAAACCGTGAATGTGGTGATTCTCCGTGACGGGAAAGAACAGACGGTGCGCATCACCATCGACGCACAGTCAGAGAAAGAAGCGTAATCTCCCTCCCCCCACGGTGTTAACGTGGGGTTTACGCCAAAAGGGCTTATGGGAACCTCCTCCCCCATAAGCCCTTTTTTATTTCAACGCTAAATTTAAAATCAACTGACCCATTTGACCAGTACTTCTTCCAGGGTCACCTTTCCCTGGCGAGACTCCACGTTCTTTCCTGAGAAAGTGATTTTCTGCTTATTGAGGTCGTCGTAGGTTTCGCGCAACAGATCACTCATATCATCAGGAAGGTCCTCCTCGCCCCAAACCTCCTCCCAACCCCCTTTAGAAAATGGCAGGAGGTCTATTTGCTTCCCCAGAATTTGCTCTAGAATATCAATGATGTCCTGAGCAGAATAATCTTTGGGACCGGCCAGTTCCACGATACGAATCGAATCGGAGGGATTCAGAAGCAAGTCCACTGCGACGTCAGCGACATCCTTGACTGAAACCATGGGGATGGAACGTTTGGCGTTGAGAAAAGTAGGCAGTGCGCTTTTATCATGAATCGCGTCGAGAGTGGGAATCCAGTTTTCATAGAAGTAAGCCGAACGCAGGAGCGTCACCGGTATTTTAGCATTGCTGAATTTTTGTTCAGCATCGTGCAAGGCCTGCACAATGCCCGTCTGTTTGTCCCGATGCGCGCCCATGGAAGACAAAAAAACCGTGTTCTTCAACCGGGCGTTCTTAACAGCAGAAACAATCGACTGATTTTGGCAGGCCCATTTTTCAAGGGGGTTGGTATCATAAACGGATTGAGGAGTGAGCAGGTAGGCACCCTTCGCTCCTTCCAGCGCTGAAGACAAGACCGAAGTATCGTTGAAATCCGCCACCACCACTTCCGCGCCCAGGACTTTCCACTGATAAATTTGTTCGCGGCTCCGGACAATGGCGCGTACGCGTTCTCCACGTTCCAGCAGGGTCCGGGCTATGAGCGACCCGGCATGACCTGTGACTCCCCCGATAACATACATCACGCACCTCCAAGGGAAACGAACATTACAAAAGCCTGACTGTCAACAACCCTACCGGCAGTTCGAAAAAATTCCCCTCCCACCCCTGGAATTTTAGAGAAGCCGGAAACCTTTGTCTTTCCCTTGAGTAGAGAAAGAAGCCGAGGGAATTATTCCACAAATCCTCCACCAAACCCACACAAAAAAAGTGGCCCTATATTAACAGTTATTTTGAATGACAAGACAGACTGAAATCAGGAAGGAAGGCTAACGTCCGCTTGAACCATGAGGGCCGCTCCGAACACAATCGTATAAACACAAGGAACCTATATTATCCGCGAGCGTAGACCGGAAGGAGAGAGAGATGGAACTATACCCATTGGAGGGTCCCTGAGCCGTCGGCAGAAAACCAGGCACTGGCCGGGTTAGAGGCCCGGTCTTGCCAAATTCAGCTATCTTTTTTCGGGTCCGCCATAAAAATGCGGTATCATACTGCTAATGGAATTTTAAAACCGTTTCCTGGGGGTATCTGCCATGAACCTAACCTTATATATTTTAGTAGTTGTCGCCCTGTTTTTGTTCAGCGCGATTAAAATCCTGCGCGAGTACGAACGCGGCGTCATTTTCCTTTTGGGAAAATTTTATAAAGTTAAAGGACCGGGACTCGTCATCGTCATCCCCGGCATCCAGAAAATGGTTAAAGTCAGCCTGCGCACCGTGGTGATGGACGTGCCCCCGCAGGACATTATCACCAAGGACAACGTCACGGTTAAGGTCAACGCGGTAGTCTATTTCCGGGTGATGGACCCTCGCAAAGCCATCATCGAAGTGGAAGATTTCCTGTACGCCACCTCCCAGATCTGCCAGACCACCTTGCGCAGTATTCTGGGTCAAAGCCAGCTCGATGATTTGTTGTCCAATCGCGAAGAAATCAACAACCACCTGCAGAAAGTGATCGACGAACAGACCGAACCGTGGGGCATCAAGGTCGCCAACGTGGAAGTGAAAAACGTCGACTTGCCGCAGGAAATGCAGAGAGCGCTGGCCAAGCAGGCGGAAGCGGAACGTGAACGGCGCGCCAAGGTCATCCATTCCCTCGGCGAATACGAAGCGGCGGCAAAAATCGGGGACGCGGCAGACATCATCAATCAGCACCCGCCGGCGTTGCAGTTACGGTTTCTCCAGACCATGGTAGACATTTCGACCGACCAATCCACCACCACCTTTTTCCCGCTTCCCATTGAACTGTTTGGACCTTTTTTAAAGGGACTCGAGTCCAAAGGTAAGAACGATCCCGGTAACCCCGGTACGGCTTGAGGGGTCTCTTGGCGGTCGCGCCACCCCTTAAAACCTTGTATCTAGGCTCCTAACCCGATCAGAAGCGCCTGTTCCCGCCTCTGCGTTTTATCCTCCCTTTTATGGGGAAAAGCCTCTTGGGATGTAATAAAATATCTTAAGTAACTCAAGAGTTTCGGGCCCATGGAATCTTCAACCACAATCAAAAATTTTCTGAACCGCGTCCACCGGAGACGCAAAGGCGTCCGCTTGTTTCAGGGGCTGTTACAACTCCTGACGTTGGCACTCGCCGGCGCGTTGATCGCCAACCTGTTCGCTTATTTCTCCGACAACCCCGGCCCTCTTCTGATCCCGTTCCTTATCGTATGGGGCACCCTTCTAGGGGTCGGACTGATTGTTCTGTTGATCCGGGGACTTTTCTTCAAAACGCCCCTTGATCAAACCGCTCTGTGGGTTGAAAACAAGGTCGAGGATCTCAATAATTCCCTGGTCAGCTCGGTGCAGTTGGAACCTCGACTGAGTGAGTCGACCCAAACCGGTCTGTCGCAGGACATGATACGGGAGTTGATCCAAAGAACCGGTCAGCGCATCGAGACCCTCAAGATCAACGAGATTGTCTCCCGGACGCCACTGCTCCAAAGCGGACAGTGGACCGCCGGTATTTTTCTGATCGCATTAACAGTGGCCCTGCTCCTGCCGGATTTTATGACGCGGGGGTATGACCGGTGGGTTCAACCCCCGGCTCTCGCTCAAGTGGTGGAAAGTGCCGACACACCGGACCCGGCATCGGCCACTCCGGAAAAGGAAATTCAATACGCTATCGACCACCTGGACTTGACCTTTAATTTTCCGTCTTACACGCGTAAGAAATCCGTGACCCATAATCCGTCGGACGGAAAAATCAAAGTGCTTCCCGGAACCGAGGTTCTTATCAAGGGAAACGTGAGCGTTCCCATCGAAAACGCCTCGCTGGTACTCAACGGCAAGGACAATCTTTCCATGTCCGTTCAAAATAATACCGGTATGCAAGGACGATTCATCGTTAAAGAACCGGGCTTTTATCAGTTTCGCCTCAAATCTCCACAGGGCAAGAAAACCTTGCTCGCTGAGAAATACCCGATCACGCTTATCAAGGACAAGGCTCCCCGAATTATTATTTTCCTGGCCAACCCCAAACCCGTCTATTACCTGTCCAACAAGATCCAGCTGTTCTACGAAGGCGAAGATGATTTCGGCATCCATAAAATCGACCTGGTGATCGATGTCGAAGGCCGTATTCAGCGAAAAACCGTTAAAAGGATCAAAGGCGCCCAAAAAAGTGTGAAGGACGGATACACCTGGGAACTCAGCACGATGGATTTCAGACCGGGTGACCGGGTGCATTACTATCTCGAAATCGAAGACAACGATAATGTCTTCGGTCCCAACATCAGCCAGTCGGAAGCGTTTTCATTTGATGTGTTTGACGAACAAAAAAAGCGGCAAGATCTTTTGGCATTGCAGGAACAGTTGATCGATAAAATGGTCTCCCTGCTGGCGGTAAGCCTGGTAACGAATATCACCGACCTGAAGAACTCACGGGAGGGCATGGCAAGACTCAAACTCGTTTTGGCTTCCAGCACCGATCAATTGATGGAGATTATTGGCCTCGCCCAATCGATCGAAAGCCAGGCCAAGGATATCGAATCATTTCCTCAACCTTACTTGACGTTGTTGAGCAATATCATTTCCGGGCTCAACGAAATCCGCCAGGACCAGATTGAAGCCATGAACCGGCTCACCAACGCCATGATCAAGGCAACCCCCATCGGCCTCAACTTCCCGCCGATGGAATCGATCCACGAGAACCTCATCACCCACTTGGAGCGGGATATCCTCTTCCTGATCAAAATTCTCAACCGGGAGCGGATGGACCAAGCGTTGAACCTCAATCAAACTCTGACTGAGCTGACAGAATCTCTGCGGGAAGAGTTCCAAAAGGCCAAGGGTAAAAAAGGCAAACAAAAAACGCCTCAATTCAAGAAAGCCCTCGCCAAAATCAAGGAAACACTTCAGCAAATTATGGAGCAGTTGGCGCGACAGAATCAGGGCTCGTCGGACGAGTTTCTCAATCCCAACTCCTTTGAAAACCTCAATATGGATTCCTTTTCCGCCTCGCTGGAAAAATTGATGGATCTGGTCAACCAGGGAAAAATCGACGAGGCCATGGAGGAGCTTGAGAAACTGTCGGACGACCTTCGGGCGTTTTCCGAACAGCTGGATGAAATGGATAACAGCCAGGAAAACCTGGTGGACATGCAAATCATGAAAAAATTGGACGAGGCGTTGGAAAAAATCGGCGATCTGGAAAAGGCCGAAAAGGATCTGCTCGACCAGACCACACAAATGAACAAAACCCTGCGCTCCAAACAGTCGGAAAAATTTGAAAACAAACTGGAAGAACTCTTCGCGGACCTGCGCAAGGATGTGCAAGCCATCCTCGCTATTCTACATAAAGACGAACGCATTCTGGACACTCACCCGGACATGAAAGAACTCATCAAACTGATGGACCAGCAGGCGAAAATCAGCGAACGCATCCAAAAACTGAATCAGAAGACTCTCGACTCTCTCGGCAAATCAAAACTCCGAAAAAACTTCACAAAGCTCAACAAGGCCCGTGAGCAACTGTCCACCAATATGGAACGGCAACAGGCGCTTCAGATGAAAATGCTTTTAGGCTACAGAAATTTCATGCCCGGGCTTTTGGAAAAATACAACAAACTGGAGGAGTTCACCGAGCTGATGGACCTGTTCGAGTTCAACGCTCTGTTCAAGAACACCTATCCCGAAGTCTACCGGTGGCAGAACCATTTCCGCACATCCCGCAAAATGAACCTGGAGCTTCGGGATCAAATGAAGGTCGATTTGATGACCATTTCCGAAATCAACAGCGAAATCTCGAAGAAACTGGGAACGATGATGCGCGACATCAAACAGGATTACCAAAACCTCATCTCCGAAAAAGACAAACAGGACATGCAACAAATGTCTGAAAAACAAAAAGGCTTGCGGAGGCAATCCGAAGAGCTGTCCAAGATGTTTCAGCAGATGACCCAGGACAACCCCATGGTCAGCCCCATGCTCTCACACAAAATGAATTCGAGCGGGCGTCACATGAAGTCTGCGGAAGGCCAACTGCAAAAGAACCAGGTTCAGGAAAGTATCGAATCGGAAAACCAGGCCCTGCGCCAACTTTCAGAGACCCGGGAAATGCTGGACCAGTTGAAAGAAGCCAGCCAACGGTCCGGCCAGTCGCGTAGCCAGCGGACCATGCGACTCGGCCAGGGACACGCCCCGAACGGTCAGCGCGGCGGCCAATCCACGCGCATGCAACAGGAGAAAGTCAATCTTCCGACGGAAGATCAATACAAAGTCCCCGGTCAGTTTCGTGAAGACATTTTAGAGGCCATGAAAAACCAATATCCCAAGAACTACGAACGCCTGGTCGGCGAATATTATAAGGAACTGGTGAAATGAACCGCTTGCTGAAACAGATCCTGCTGATTGTCGGAATCGTAACCCTGCTGTCCGCTTTCCAGGGAATTGCCCGAGCCGATCTTCAAACCGAGGTCACCGAAGGCTATCTGCTGATCGATCAATGGCAATTCGAGGAGGCCGAAGCGGTCACGCAAAACCTGCTTCAACAGTATCCGAATTCAGGGGATGTTCATTTTCTCAACGCGCGGGTCGAATTCTACAAAGGAAATTACGAAAAAGCCTGGAAGATTCTGGAAACCGTCGACGACCAGTACCACACCGTCAAGGAATTCAAAACTCTGGTCAACAACACCCGCGAGGCCACCTCCGTATTCGTCACGCAGGAGTCGGAACATTTCACGTTCCACTATATCGACGGACCCGACCAGGTGCTTATCCCCTACGCGATAGAAGCGCTGGAGAAATCCTATCAGGTGCTCGGCAAGGTTCTGGGATACTTCCCGAAACAAAAGGTGCGGGTCGAAATTTATCCCGACCGCATCCCCTTCGCCCGCATCTCACCGCTCACACTGAAAGATATCATGACCTCCGGGACGGTGGCCCTCTGCAAGTACAACCGCATCATGATGATCTCCCCCGGTTCCCTGGTGCGCGGCTACAGCTGGATGGACACGCTGAGCCACGAGTACGTGCATTACCTGCTCAGCAGTAAAAGCCACAACAACGCGCCGCTGTGGCTTCACGAAGGCATTGCCAAATATCTGGAAACCCGTTGGCGACAAGATGCGGACTACATGACTCCCATCATGGAAACCATCCTGGCCGACGGGCTGGCCAATGACTACATGGTCGCGCTGGAAGACATGATGCCGTCTCTCGCCAAACTCAAGAATGCGGAGGACGTCCAGCTGGCTTATGCCGAAGTCGCCACCATGGTCGACTACATGGTGCAACAAAAAGGCGAAGCCGTTCTGCCGCAACTGGCGGCTACCCTGGCGAAAGGCACCCCGTTTGAAATGGCTCTGGAAAATACCGTCGGCAAAAGCCTGAATGAGTTCCAGGTCGATTGGAAAAAACACATGGATAGCCGCCCCTTGAAAATCATTCCGGGCCTGACGGTGATGAAGTTCCGTTTCAAAAACAACCGCGCCTCAGGCGACAACGACTCGGCTAAAGAAGACGCTCTCCGGGAAGCGGGCAACCAGCGGGCGCACGATCTGACAATGCTCGGCGACATCCTGAAATCCCGCCAGTACATCCCGGCCGCCATCATCGAATACAAGAAAGCCATCGACGAATCAAAAATGCTGTCACCCGTTCTGTACAACAAGCTGGCCGGCACCTATCTCCTGCAAAAGGATTACGCCGAGTCTGAAGTCCTGCTCCGCAAAAGTTTGAAATACTACCCTCAGTTCGCCACCACCCTGACTCACCTCGGCGAACTGTTTTATATGAAAAAAGATTACGCCGCCGCCGAGGAATTTTTTCAGCAGGCGGTGCGCATCAACCCGTTCAATCCTCTGGTGCATTCCCGCCTCATCAATATCTACGCGGCGCTCGGGCAAACCAAAAAGAAGGAACAGCAGGGATTGTTGTATAGCTATATCAAATAGATTACACTTGGTTCAAGCGCGACCAAGACTTAACTGAAGCGGAAGCAATACCGCTTGAATTCAGAATTCAAAAGGATTTTTATGATGACCGAAACATCCGCACAGGATCTGGAACTGGCCAAGGAACTACTGGAAGCCAGGGAGAAAGTCACCCGCGAACTCCACAAGGTGATCATCGGGCAGGACGCCGTGATCGAGGATTTACTGGTCGCCCTGTTCTCGCGCGGGCACTGCCTGTTCGTCGGCGTTCCCGGTCTCGCGAAAACATTGCTGGTGAGCTCACTGGCGAAAATTCTCGACCTCAAGTTCAGCCGCATTCAGTTCACGCCCGACCTGATGCCGTCGGATATCACCGGCACGGAAATTCTGTACGAGGACCAGGCGACCAAACACCGCGAGTTCCGGTTCATCAAGGGTCCGATCTTCTCGAACATCATTCTGGCGGACGAGATCAACCGCACCCCGCCCAAAACGCAGGCCGCCCTTCTGCAAGCCATGCAGGAACAGCAAGTCACCGTCGGCGCGGAAACTTACACACTGGACCAGCCGTTTCTGGTGTTCGCCACACAGAACCCGATCGAACACGAAGGCACCTACCCGCTTCCCGAAGCACAGTTGGACCGCTTCATGTTCATCGTCAACGTGGATTACCCGACCCGGGACCAGGAAGTGGAAATCGCCCTGTCCACCACCTCCGGCCACAAACCGGAACTGGAAGTGGTGATGAACGCCGACCGCATCCTCGAACTGCAAAACCTGGTACCGCGCGTGCCCGTGTCGGAACACGTCGCGCATTACGCAGTCGATCTCGTGCAGAGCAGTCGCCCCGGCAACGGCGCCACGCCGAGCTTCGTCAACGAATGGGTCAACTGGGGCGCCGGACCCCGCGCATCCCAATATCTGGTACTCGCCGCCAAAGCGCGGGCGCTGATGGACAACCGCGTCGCCGCCACGGTCGAAGACATCCGCAGTGTCGCCCGGCAGGTGCTTGAGCACCGCATCCTCCTCAACTTCAAAGCCGAAGCCGAAAACGTCAAACCCACCGACATCATCGACAAATTGCTGGCATCCGTGAAGGCAAGATAACGCTTCTTAACTTTTAAGGAAGCTGGGACGTAAACTTTATACTTTGGTCGACCCGTTTTTTGAGGCGGGTGGGATCTTCGAGAATACGTTTGGGGAGAACGGCATATTCTTTCTTGACATGGCCGTTGCTGACTTCACGAAGGGCTTTTTATGAGGCGGTCGGGGTTCCAGTCGACGGTGAGGCGGTT
>JAJDBJ010000033.1 GCA_029261395.1 Nitrospinaceae bacterium | reverse complement strand
ACATTTAGAAGAAGACATTCCGGCCAAGTGTTGCATGGCACCGGAAATCCCGCAGGCAATATACAAATCAGGACCGACCGTCCGACCCGTTTGGCCTACCTGACTGGAGTAATCCCGCCAGCCATTGTCCACAACGGGTCGGCTGGCGCCAACCGCCGCTCCAAGGACATTGGCCAGTTCTTCCAATAGATGAAAATTCTCAGGACCCTGCATTCCCATTCCGCCGGAAACCACTATTCGAGCCTCAGTGATATCTAACGATCCCCCTCCCTTGATAAGTTCCTTCAGATGCAGAAGACGGGAGAGCTCGGACCACTGAGGGGAATACTCGATAATCGGAGCTTCCTTAGCATCTGCAGGCGGATCAAATCGAAATGAATTGGGTCGGAGGGTAATGACCACAGGCTCCGGTCCGGCAAATTCGAGCGAGGAGGAGGCTTTCCCGCCGTAAACAGGTCGCTCCACCTTGATGCCGGTAGACTCGTTATAGTCCAGGCCGATACAATCCGTGGCAAGGCCGGAACCCAAACTCGTAGCCAGGGCAGGTGCCAGCTCTTTACCATGATTGGTGGCGGGCAACAGGATTGCAGACGGAGGAGAATCGCCCATGCACCCAGCGAGGGCGTTAAGGTAGCGGGAACTGGTATAGGCCTGCAGTTCCGGATCAGCGATCAATAAGACCTGATGCACTCCGGAGCGGGCAACGGTACGGACTCCCTCTCCACTCTGTGAGCCTAGATAAACCGCCTTGACCAGGCCCCCGGATTTTGAAGACAACTGCAGGGCCGCCTGAACCGCTTCCAGGCTGACCGGCTTCACCGCCCCATCGGAATGCTCTATGACCACCCAAATATCTTTATGATCCGACATCGCACAACACCATTAGCCTATTTTGACTTGTTTTATAATGTTAGTCTTATCGTGAATTAAAAAAAGCCACACGAACCTGACATGCAGAAAGGACCGTGTGGCTTAAGATGTTCAATTACTTTTTCAGAGTGGCTTTTAAACTGATGGTCGGACCCGCCAGGGCTTTGGATACGGGGCATCCATTTTTAGCGCCTTCGGCATGTTCCTGGAACTGCGCTTCATCGATATCCGGGATAACCGCATCACATACCAGATCAATCTTGGTGATTCCGAATCCACCTTCAACCGCTTCCAAAGTCACAGTAGCTTTAGTGTCGACGCTGGTAGGATTAAATCCGGCTTTTCCCAGACCGGCAGAGAAGGCCATGGAATAGCAACCCGCATGAGCGGCGGCGATCAGTTCTTCCGGGTTGGTTCCTTTTCCATCTTCAAAACGGGAAGGAAATGAATAGGCGCCCTCGTAGGCTCCGCTTCCCAGCTTCATGGTTCCTTTTCCCTCTTTCAAATTTCCTTCCCAACGTGCTTCAGATGTTCTTGCAGGCATATGACTTCCTCTCAAATCGATAAGGTCCCAGTGATTCCCAGGCCCAGACATTATTAATAAATTTAAATTGGAATCTTTCGGCACCAAAAAAGTACCAGATAATGATTTGATGAACAAGCGGGAAAAAGGATTTTTCCTATTTATCGATTTATAGGATCGATTTGTTTAAACCGCATAGCGACCCTGGGGCAATCCGTTTGAATTAGGAAAGAAAATACTGTCCGGTGGCTGTTTTAAAAAACTGGTCGAGCGGGATGTCTTCCTGCCGGATAAATCCTTTTTTAGGAAGTACGCCGCACGACACCAGATCCACCACCGCGCAGACGGAGGCCGCCGTGGTCCAGGAAATGGCTCGCCACTCCTGGCCCGCTATTTCCAGCGGATAATAACTGCGCACAAATTCCTCCCGCATGAGTTTTCCATTCTGCACTCCCTCCACTGCGGCGTGGACAAATACCACGTCATCGTTCACCGGAGGTTTGGCGTTCACCAGGATCTCGCCCGCTCTCTTGCGGTCCTTGCGCATGAACAATTCATTGAAAAAGAACTTCATCAACTGGCAATGACCGGGATAGCGGATGGTCTTATAGTTGAGATGCTCCACTTTCCCTTCGTAGGTTTCACACATGGTTCCCAGCCCTCCGGAAGTAGCAAACGCCTCCAGCGGAACTCCGTCGATCACGATGGTCTCCAGGCCCTCCATAGAAGTTACTTTGGCCCGCTTGCCTTCTTTGATCACTTCGCAATCGTTCAAGTACTCATTGACCACGCCCTCCGGCGACCAGTTGAACGCGTATCCCAATAGACCGCGAGGATGATGGGGCAGTGCTCCGACACGCAATTCAATGCTCCGTTGTTTTCGAAATTTCCCGGCGAGGTCCGCGCCCACAATACAGATGAAGCCCGGCGCCAAGCCACACTGCGGAGCCATGACTCCCTTGGCGGTCTTCGATAATTTTTTGATGGCCTCGGTAGTGGGAACGTCTTCCGTCAAATCAAAATAATGTTTACCGGCGGCATGAGCCTCCCGCGCGACCTCCAGATTGAGATCGTAGGGCAGGCAGGTGACCACGGCATCGTGATCTTTAATGGCTTTTTTCAAAACACTTTTACTTTGTACCCGACCTTTGATGGTTTTGAAAGCGTGCCCCGGATGAGAACCAGAATCCAGTCCGGTAATCCGATACCCATTCTCGAACAGCAAGGTTGCGACCAGACTCCCAACCTTTCCCAATCCTATCACCAGAACTGATTGAATTTTTTGAGTCAATTGAATCTCCTCGAAC
>JAJDBJ010000032.1 GCA_029261395.1 Nitrospinaceae bacterium | reverse complement strand
CAACGTGCCGAAATTGACAACACCACTGCTCCCGATACCAAATCCCTGCCCGAATCGGAAGCCGCCGATATGGAGTTTTTTTTAGATCAGGTTTTACTGATTCTTCCCATTCTCGGCTTTACGTTTACCAAACCTTCACCGAGTACCGGCAAAGGCCCCAAGGATGATCCCAATGGTTCTCCGCTATTCAGTTATGAATTTGTTGGAACCCATGCCACTGCCCGCGAGGTTGAGGGGGAGTTTATCGTGTTTAAAGGGTCGACCGCGCGTAAGGAGGCCAAGCCGTCTTGGAGTAGCTATAAAAGTCTCCGGGAACAATTGCTTAAGGATAAAAAGCTTGTAGATAGTCCCGACAAAGAATTTTATGTTTTTAAGGAAAATGTAGCATTTAATAGCCCGAGCGCGGCGGCGGCTGTTATTTATGGCGGAAATCAAAACGGAAGGAAACGTTGGCGTATTCAGGGTTCCAAAAAAAACTATGCTAAGTGGAAAGAAGAACTTCTTAAGGATATTGAATAACCGATTCAGAACGCTCAAATATAAAAAGGGTTGAGGAAAATTCCTCAACCTAAATCACCCCCCGCCTTAAATCCCCCCAGCCCCCCTTCATAAAGGGGGAGTTATTTAACTTTCGCGGAGAAAACCTTACCCTGGAACCCCCCAGCCCTCTACTAAAAGAGAGCGTGGGGAGTTAGAGGGGGATGTTCGTATGGGTGTTCCTTTTCGGCAGGCTAAGGTAGAAGCCCCCGGGCCCTCTTAAGCTTTTGACCACCCCTCACCTTAGTCCTCTCCCCGTGAGGGGCGAGGCCGGGCAAGGCCCGGAGCAAGTTCTATCGGTGTCTATCTGTGTTCATCTGTGGACAAATCACCCCACCCCACCTGTATCCTCCCCTTAGTAAGGGGAGGGATAAAACGGCAAACGGTAGAATATATCACCGGCGATTCGCCGGTTACTCCTTCGCTTTCCAGGTGCTGGCCATTTGCTGGGCTTCGACGATCTGTTTAGGGTTCATGTGTTTGAGGGCGTTATCGCGGTTCCGGGTGGCGCGGTCTTTCTGTGTGCCCTCTTCCAATTGCGTGGCGGCGAGGCTGTACCACAGGTGCGCCTTCACCAGATCCTGCGCGACGCCTTTGCCCTGGTGATACAGGGTTCCGAGTGAGATCTGCGCCTGGCTATAGCCCTGCTCGGCGGCTTTCTGATACCACTCGCTGGCCTTCACGTAATCCTGCTTCATCCCCTCTCCGAGTTCGTACATGGTGGCGAGGTTGTACTGCGCCTGCGCCAGCCCGCCCTCTGCGGATTTGGTGTACCACTGGGCGGCGGCGGTCAGGTTCTGCGTCACGCCTTTGCCCTGATCGAACATCATCCCGAGCGCGTTCATGGATGGGGTATGGCCCTGCCCGGCGGCCTTGAGGTACCAGCTCATCGCCATGGCGTCGTGTTGATTGACTCCCTGTCCGTGGAAGTACATCGTCGCGAGGTTGTACTGCGCCAGTGTGTGACCCTGATCGGCGGCTTTGGCGTACCAGTGGGCGGCCTGTTGCAAATCCTGCGTGATGCCCTGCCCGCGGTCGTACATATGACCGAGACTGTTCTGCGCGCTGGCGTGGCCCTGTTCGGCGGCTTTGGTGTACCACTCGACGGCTTGCTGGTGATCCTGCTCGACGCCCTGGCCAAAATCGTACATGTTGCCGATGTTGAACTGCGCGCGCGGCAGGCCCTTGTCGGCGGCTTTTTTATACCAGCGGGCGGCTTCCTTTAAATTCTTTTTGACGCCCTCGCCGTTGTCGTACATATTGCCCAGCTTGAACTGCGCCTTGGCGTGACCCTGCTCGGCGGCTTTGAGGAACCATTTGGCGGCCTGCAGGGGGTCCTTGGATACGCCCTGGCCGACGTCGTACATGTTGCCGAGATCGAACTGCGCCTTGTCGTATCCCTGTTCGGCGGCCTTCTGATACCACTCGGCGGCCTCTTCCGGGTCCTTGTCGACGCCTTTACCGCGATCGTACATGACGCCGAGGTAGTGCTGGGCTTTCGGGGAGCCACTCTCTGCGGCGCGGCTGTACCACTTCTTCGCTTCATCAAAATCCTGCGCCACGCCCTGGCCGACGTCGTACATGTTGCCGAGGTTGTACTGGGCGATTGGGTGATCCTGCTCGGCGGCTTTGGCGTACCATGCGGCGGCCTGCTTCAAATCCTGATCCACTCCCGTGCCGGTATCGTACATGTTGGCGAGATTGTTCTGCGCACGCGGGTTGCCCTCAGCGGCCAGCGTCTGGTAGATATCCAGAGCCGTTTTATAATTTTTTTCGCTATAAGCTTTCAGCGCGTCATCAAACGTTTCAGCGCCTGCCGTGGCGGGCAGGACGAACAACAGGGCCGCCATCACATAAGCGGTCCAACCAGATTGGGGCAAGTGGAATAGGCTCCTCATAATCAATAGTTCCTGACGAGTGAAGGTGAACGATAATCTTAATTACATTTACTATCAGTATAATGCGTAATTTCAAAAAGGGTGTCCCCTTCCCCAAATCCGCTCTAACACGGCCTTTTTCAAAGGAAAAAATTGAGGTGACGGATAGCCTGTTGCACTGCATGAACGTGGGTATGCTGGAAGACGGATGCCGGCCAGGGAATCACTGCGCGGGAGGGAGAATAGGGGTCAGGAGTCGATTATTGAGTATCCGGTTGACTGAGATACGTCCCTAAGGACGAACCCATTAGCCGAATATCATCAGGGGACGAAAGAGGGGCATTCCCCTTGCTCGAAGGCAGGTTTTGATTTGCGGTCAGTATCGGCTCAGCCTTGGGAGAGGGAGGCTCCGGCTGTGCGGCGGTATTTTCAGACGGGGCAACCACAGGACTCTCTACCTTCTCGGCGAAGTATTGCCTTGCGGACAGTACCGGCTTGGCTTGGATCGGCGGAGACTTCACTTGCGCGGTGGCATTTTGAGATGGAGTAACCGCGCGGCTGATTTTTTGGGGCGCGGACTCCATGGTGAAGTTCATACCGCTCACGACAGGTGCTTCGGCATTGAGAATAACTCTCTGGATCGGCGGAGGCTTCAGGTTCAACCGTTGCATCTGCTCCGGAGACACGCGCAGGATATACCTGCCCAGAGGAACCTTCGGAAACTGGTAAAACCCGCCCAACTTACTATTCACCTGTTGCACCACATTGCCCCTGGCATTAACCAGTTGCAATTTCGCATTGGAAACCGCCTCTTCGGCAGACCCTTTCCGTACAAACACCATGCCATCTACCTTGCCCGAAGAAACTTCGGGTAACTCCACTTTGGCGGGTTGGCGACGGCGCCGTGGCCGGGGTTCCGACGAGCGCTGTTTCTTACCGTCTTTGTTGATGGATTGCAGTTTGCCGTTCTCATCGAAACTCGCAACGACAGTAGCGTATTTCTCCCTCAGATACTTTTCAACATACTGCCTGCCCTGCACGGGGTCATCAAAAGACCAAAGACCCTCCGTGACGCCCTCGATGACCATACTGTAAACGGCCTTTTCAATCGCTTCCAGTACCGCCATTTGCGGCGGCTCGTTGGTGGTGAATCCGGCCTCGGCTTCGAGGAGTTGCTGAAACGCAATAAACTTAAAGACGGAGCCGTCCATGGAAAACGAAAAAATGGTTTTGTTGGTGTTGACGGATTTGATGATGCGGCCATTCTTAACTGAAACCGCCCGCAGATATATGGTTACGTTATCTCTCTGATACTTGGTGGACCCGCCAATCCCCAAATACCGCGCTCCCAGACCGCCCGTCAGCAGGTTGCTTTCATAAGCGATGATACCCCCCTCCAGCATGATGGGAGCAAACAACAAGGGCGGTAAGGCGACTTTGCCTTTGGGATCGCCGCCATCGTATTGTTTTCGGGTTTGCCGGATGATCTTGCGTTCGTTCAACAGATTGGGGAGAGATTCCCGCTCCAGGACGGTGAACCACTTGCCCGCTCCGGCATCCTGCAGGGCCTTGATCAACATGGATGTCGCACCCTGGGTGACAGCGGTGGACCAGCCCACGGTCCCGGTTCCCGGCTTGTACTGGCCGGTTTGATCCCGGAATTTATAGACCACCAGAATAATCGGTTCCCTGGGCGGCGGCAGGGAAACCAGGTCTTCGTAGATTTGGGTCTTGTATTCCAACTGCGCCTTGGCCGACTTGATCGGCTGGATTTTCGCCGAACAGCCCACAAACAGGGCGGCCAGGGCAAACACCCCTATGCGCTTCAACAAAACTCTTCCTCCTCGAACTTTTTTCTCAATTCCTGGCATAAACGCTTCCAATTTAGGGTGACGGCGAAGTGAACGTGGTGGACTCGCCCGTGGCGTTGTCGGTCACGATGATCGTCAATACCGTTCCGTCATCAATGACTTCAATCGTGCTGAGTCCGGTATCGATGATTCCCGGAACCAGGTTGCCGGTGGTCGAGCTGGTGATACCAACCAAAAGGCCGCGTGCCAATGTACTCAAAACCAAACGGTCGATTCTCTCTTCTAAACTATTCCCCGTACTTCGTCTCACGGTACTGGGATCTTTGAAACCGTTTTGCGCCTGGGCGCTGTTCAAAAGCGGAGCGGCATTAAAAGGATTCCCGCCGAAATTGGGGTTGGTAGGCGTGTAGGCAAGCTCTCCCGCAAATGCGGGCAGGGCATAAACCCACAGACCCAGAATCAAAACTGCTGTTAATTTGATTTTATTCATAGCCTGAACTCCTCCATCAATATTGAAATTCCTTCTCCAACTGCCGTTGGGTGGTCAATCGCTTCAGCATATATGCACTGACCCCGGATACCGCCCGCCGGGCCTCCTGCTCTATAAAATCAGGCTGAGGGTTCAACCTGTTTTGATACACAATAACGTCGTCTACCTTGACGAAAACAAACGATCCGCGGGTGGCATCGGGCAATTCTGAAACAGTGATGGTGTATTGCAACCCTTCCACCTCCTGCCAATAGCTATTGAAATACTCATAAAAATCCCGACCCGGTTTGGTTTTGGTCTCGTCCAGAACCAGTCCGGTGATCCCCAATCCCTCATCCGTCGCGTCCGGCCCCTGCGCCCATCCCGAAACCGGACCGCACAACACCCAAAAAAAACATACGATAAGCGGCACAGCGGTATTTTTATTTATTTTTCGAAGGCGCATTGTAGCCCCTTTTCAATCATTTACCAATAAATTCATCATTAGAGCAAAAGCTTCCAGTGATTAGGGACTTTTTCTAAGCCTTCGTAAAATATTACAGAGGTTTAGAAAAAGCCGAAAGGGGGAGGAAAATCCCCTCCCCCTTTCAAGCTATCCATTCTTTCCATGCAAGATGTCGGGGAATACAACCCCCATCATCAATTAATCCACCTGGGTGACAGTAGCGGTATTCAAACTACCGTTTTGCACAACAGTGGCGCTATGGAAGACCCCAAGACCACAACATGTGCCTTGAGCCTGATTAATTGTAATACCATTACCATCACCAATGGTTTGAGTGGCACTGGCAAAGGCTCCATCATCCCATTGGTTGATCAAAACCGTATTGAGTGAAGCACCGGTCCCAAGCCCATCCTGGACCACATAGGCAGTATTGCCATCATCCTGATTGACCGTGGCCACATTGTAATCACCCGATTGATCGATATCGGCAAAGTTACCACTGGAAAACGCGTTGGACAGACCACTGACCAAGGAATCCTGGTTAATATTGGCCTCATTGTAATCACCCTCCTGGATCACATAGGCGTCATTATTGTATTCCTGATTAATAGTGGAAAAGTTCATAGTACCGCTCTGGTTGACGGTGGCTCTGTTCAAATTCCCCTGGGTCACCGTGGAGGTGTTGGAATCAGAACCAAAAAACAGTATCTGGGTCACCATGGCGTCGTTGTCGCTACCGTTCTGGTTGATGGTGGAGGTGTTATAGTCGTCCTGATCCACCGTAGCGGTGTTGGAGCTACCCACCTGGTTGATGGTGGAGACACTGCCCACGGCAGTTCCATAGGGTCCATCCTGGTTCACCGTGGCGACGTTGTCACTACCACCAAAGTCTTGATTGACATCGGACGTGTTGCTGTCACCAATCTGGGTCACCGTGGCGTCGTTGTTCGAAACGGTCTGGTTGACATTGGACGTGTTGTCATCACCATCCTGGATCACGGTCGCGTCATGCAGATCTCCAGCTTGGTTGATGGTCGACGTGTTGTTGGTTCCGGTGGAGGTGGAGCTTGCGATATTTGCGGCGAATACAGGATTGCTGATCCACAGCGTGATCAGTAATACTGATAAAAAACTGATTAGTTTCTTATTCATTTTGAATCTCCTTTAGTTAAAGAAAGTGAAACCATTTAAAAATTCCGGAATTCAGTCAGAATATTGCTAGAGTTGAATTCTGGGTTATAAGCGTTGTGTTGTTGCTACCTGACTGGGTTACAAAAGCATTATTGAAACTGCCGGACTGAAGAACGGTACTCACGTTCCCCACACCAATCTGGGTCACTTCTGCTACGTTAAAATCACCTACCAATTGCTTGACAATAGCCGTATTGCTATCACCTGTTTGGATAATGAACGCCTGATTCCAATTGCCGAAAATCTGTTGTACTTCGGCAGAATTGTTATCTCCGGGACCGTTCTGAGTAATTTCGGCCCAGTTGTCGTTACCAAACTGCTGGGTGATACTGGCTTTATCGTTACTGTCGCCAAACTGGTCAATAAACGCCGTATTACGTAATCCCTGCTGGTCGATGTCTGCATCATTGGCTCCAAAATTATCACCCGTCTGGATGATTGAAGCCGTGTTGTCATCGCCATTCTGGTTAATATCGGCATTATTAAAAGTTCCCGTTTGGCTGATATCGGCAGAATTGGAATCACCGTTCTGATCAATTTCACCGATGTTGGTGACGCCGCTTTGATCTATGCTAGCCGCGGTCCCCGTGTTACCCCCTGTGCCACCATTTCCAGAGCCGACTTGTACGATGTCGGCTTTGTTGGTAGAGCCACCCTGCCCGATGTAAGCATCGTTGCCGTCGCCTCCACTCTGAAGAATGCTGGCCGCAGTGAAGCCGGGCCCTCCAAAGCCACCGTTGCCGGTGCCGGTTTGGATAATTTCAGCATTGTGGGAGTTACCAACCTGATCCACAAAAGCCTCGTTGGCCCACGCGCTTCCATTTCCCATCAAAAGCACGCCGCCTAAAATTATCGCCCAACTTCTATTAACTAGTTTCATCATGTATGAGCTACACCTCCTCTCCTGGTTTGTCTTTTGTTTCAAGTTAAAGACCCTTCTCTTTCCAATCCGATCACTTCTTGATTTAACTTCTATCAAAAAATACTATTTTCTATCCAACCCCGATTGCGATACGGCGATGGTTTTGCCGTCGCCCACTTCGATAATCGTGTGCATGTGCCCATCCCCTGTTTGTGCATGGGTGATGGCGTTGTCCTTACCTTCCTGCACGGCGGCGGCCAGGTTGCGCTTTCCCGTCTGCTCCTGGGTGACCGTATTGGACTCGCCCTGTTGATCGACGAGGCTGATGTTGTCGTCCCCGTCCTGCGTCTGGCGGGCCGTGTTGTGATCGCCGCTCTGCCGGATAACACTGCGGTTGCCTTTTTGCTTACGGATTCCGGCCTTTTTCGACACGCTGGATTTGCCGCCCTGAACGATGCGGGCGGTATTGTCTTTACCCGATTGAATGATTGAGGCTGAGCCGCCGCTGTTCTGGTTGACGACTGCGGTATTGCCGGCAAACGCTCCACTATTAGACAAGACAGTACTGGCGGCCGTCAGTGCGATATATTTGATCCATTTATTCATGACTCGCTCCTTTACTGCTGAACAATGCTGAATACTCTGCCGTTTCCAAATTGCTCGACCTGGATTTCACGGTCGTGACCGAGTTGGGTGATTTCCGCCGAGTTGTTACTGCCTATCTGGGTCACCTCTGCAGAATGACCCGTACCCAGCTGTGTGATTATGGTGAAATTGTCTTCACCCTCCTGCTCGACCTGGGCATAATTTAAAATACCGTTTTGAATGATGTCGGCATGATTCAAATTGCCACCTTGGGAAATCCCGGCGGTATTGGAATCACCCTGCTGAAGAATGGAGGCAAGGTTTTGATCTCCATTCTGGAGGATCTCCGCAAAGTTGTTGGCGTTGGGCACGGAAATCAATATGTCGTTACAGGCATGCTGGGGACCGTGGCAATGCAAATAGTGATTACCGTTGTTATCCTGGTCATGGCCGTTGTTGCCGTGGCTATGGTCGTCATCCCCACCCGGCGCACCGATGATGCCATTCCCGGCCTGCACGATATTTGCCTGGTTGCCGGAGCCATCCTGCGTGATGTTGGCTTCGTTGCTAATGCCGTCCTGAGTGATTGATGCGATATTGGAGTTTTGCGATTGGGAAATCCGGGCGATATGGTTGAAACCCGTCTGGGAGATAAAGGCCTGCTGACCCTCACCCGCCTGAGAGACAAGCACCAGGTGGCCGGAACCGTTTTGGATGGCGTCCAAAATATTACCGAGTCCTTCCTGGTTCGCCAGGATTCGATTGCCCTCGCCCTCGGAGAACAGGCTAGCCCGGTTTGAATCTCCCGTTTGGAACAGAACGGCCGCGCTGTCGTTTGAACCGATGTTGGACTGGAGGATATCGACCCAGTTGTCGTTACCGTTTTGCTCTACAAACCCGAAGTTGCCGCCACCCAGCTGATTCAGGTTGGCCTCGTTACCGAAACCGTCCTGGAACACATGGGAAATATTTTCTCCCGCCGGAACCACATCCGCCGCGGGATCAGCCAGCTCTTCCAGATAGTCTTCCCCACCCGGGACGCGGGTCAGGTCCAAATCGGATATCAAATCAGAAAGATCGAAGGAAAAAACGTTGGCAGGCAGGAACAACAAAAAAACCAATAAAGATAAAAGGGTTGAAATGCGATTGAAAATAACTGAACCTCGCTCTCTTTTAGATGGGACTCTTTTCGAGCGTTTAGAGATCGATTCCATAGACTGCCCCTCTTTCTACAAAGAAATTCAATTTAAAAGCTTTAGGCAGGAGTTTCGTATGCCGAAACATAAGGGGGATGATGTGCTCTGAAAAACAAAATCTTGCTTGCAATAGAATGCCCTCCTCCATTTATTCTTCGCAAACTTAAAACAAAATCGCTACCGACTCCACTAACCCTACTGGGTCAACTCGGGTAATCTAGAGAACTTGATTTTCATTGTCAACTCCCTAATAAGGCTGTTTTCAACGGTTTTCATTAGATGTTAAGGAATCAGTTAATAAAATAGCAATAATTGAGTCGTTTTTTATCGGGTCTCCCTGGGCGGCTCAATGAAAAAAGCATTTGGATATCGCCCCTTTAAAGAGAAATCACTGGGATCACCGTTATGAAGTTTTCTCTACCCTCAAACCCGAAATAAAAGGAATTTTTAGCTTTACATCGAAACTTCAAGATTTACAAGGAACGCACTTTATCAGACCTCCGTCGGCAATTTCAATCACCCTAACGAGGTATTTTTCTATCTATAAAGACACTGGATTTTTGAATTTATTCCATTAAAAGTGGGCGAAATTCAATAGTGTTCATGGTATACAACTTAATTGATTGACTTTTCTTGGGCTTTTGATAGATTTGTGCAAATCCAATCACCTGAATAACCCAATTGGGGAATGATAATGAGACACTATTCCGATTTATTGCTAAAGCGGTTACGGGGAGTCAGCCGCGTTTTATTGGCCTCTGGTTTGCTCGCTCTTCTCGGGTCCGCCCCTGCGGTTGCAGAAGACTTTTCTGCCGGCCAGCCCTACTTCAGTCTTTCAGGAATGGTGGCCGGGGCCGATGGCGCCACCATCAGTTCGGCGGCGGGTACGGCCGACGCCGCGTTTAATTTCTCAGATCCTACATTGCAAACCAAAATAGGGTTCGGTGTGGTTGGGGCTTTGGGATGGTTGACCGATAGCAACTGGCGCATGGAAATTGAGCTCGGTCATCGTCAGGTGGCACTGGATCAAATCGGCTCTCCAGCAAGCGTCCCTTTGAGTGGGGACCTCGACATCACCACCGGATTCGTGAATGTGCTTCGTGACTTTCGCGGGGAGTCCTTCATCACCCCTTATGCCGGGATAGGAATCGGCGGGGCTTACCACAAATTGGATGTGGGGTCCATTAACGATGCTTCTCCAGATTTTGGAACTCGGGATACCTTCTCGCTGGTTTACCAGGCCATGCTGGGAGTCACCTTTGAGGTGGGGGAGAGTATGGATATTTTAGCGGGTTACCGGTATATGGGGGCCTGGGAACCAGACTATGAGGCCTTTGCGTTGGACCGCCTGGATATCCATCATTTTGAGATGGGCGTGAAGTTTTACGTGGAAGACTGGTTCAATTGATCTCCTGCCCAGTCTAAGAATTCTTATTACTCTATAAAAAAAGTGGTGCCGGGGGACGGAATCGAACCGCCGACACGGGGATTTTCAGTCCCCTGCTCTACCGACTGAGCTACCCCGGCTTATTGTTTCTGGCTGATATTCGACTGCTGGATGCATGCGAAGTTAGGGAAATTAGCACAAAGGCCCTACCCTGTCAATTGGATTCCCCAAAACCTCATTTCACTGAAATCTTTGATTTTTTTGATATAATCCTCAAGACAACGCTTGTTCGCACCCACCTCTCACAAACGGCCACAATCATGCTGGTGCTCACCCGGAAAATTGGCGAAAGT
Source organism: Nitrospinaceae bacterium (assembly GCA_029261395.1). Classification (GTDB taxonomy): domain Bacteria; phylum Nitrospinota; class Nitrospinia; order Nitrospinales; family Nitrospinaceae; genus SZUA-226. The sequence continues at coordinate 7,985 of JAJDBJ010000032.1, read as the reverse complement.
CTCGCCATCAATGACAATATTCGCATCACCGTGCTGGAGGTGAAAGGGAAAACCGTGCGCCTGGGCATCGAAGCGCCGGACGACATCAAGGTCTACCGGCAGGAAGTTCTGGTGAAAATTCTGGAAGAAAACAAACAGGCCGCCGTTGGGAAATTTGATCCGTCCCAGCTGGGCCGATGGACCAGGGACCAACTGCAACCATGAAATACCAATCCACACGTTTCGGCGAATTTGAAGTGACGGACAATGAAATCCTGAATTGTCCCGACGGACTGTACGGATTCGAACAGGAAACGCAATTCGCCCTGCTCCCGCTCGATCCTAATATTGACTCGCCACTGGAGTGGTTGCAGTCACTCACCACGCCGGAGCTGGCGTTCGTGATCACCGACCCCATCCCTTTTGTACCGGACTACGCAGTGACGTTGACGGCAGACGACCGCCGCGCCATCGGCCTGGACGAGGAGGAGGCGTTTCACATCCGCGTCATCGTGACCGTTCCGGAAGATTACCGCAAGATGACCGGCAACCTGCTCGCGCCTCTCGTCATCCATCCGCGCCTGAACACCGGCAAGCAAATCGTGCTGACGCGACCGGATTACAACACCCAGCATCCCCTCCTCCCCAACGCCGTACGCGACAACTGACTGCTCCGCGCAGGGCGAATTTCAAAAGCATCTGCTCCGCGAGGTCCGATTGTGGACGGGGCGAATTTCAAAAGCATCTGCTCCGCGAGGTCCGATTGTGGACGGGGCGAACTTTAAAACCTTGAACTGCGCCTCACGATCATCGTTTGCTGTTAACGGTTAGCCAGTTGCCTCCCTCGCCAGAGGGCGGACCTCGCGAAGCGGCTGTCAAAGTTCTTTGGGAGTCAGTTTTTGGGAGCGCTGAAGCGGGAGAGGTGCTCTTTCATTTCTTTCGGGGAGCTGTGAACATCGACGTAAATATAGGTGTCGCGCACTTTCGAGTTTAAGGCGAAGTTCACCCGGCTGAGTTGAGTGCCGTCGATAAACATGACGTCGGTGAACGGACGACCCACCCGGTAGTCGCGATTGTTCCGGACAAACTCGATGAAGGTTTTAAACCCTTGGGCGCAATAGGCGGATTGCAGGCCCTGAAGATCGCACACGGCGCGCAGACCGGTGGAATTGTTCTTGGTGCGCTTCTCCAACTTTTCGGCGAGGGTGACGCTGACCTGCATTTGGGATTGATCGGGTTTTTTGGAAAACACCTGTACGATTTCTTCCGGAGTGAGATCGTACCGAAACTCATCGTCATGATCGCTTTTAATCAGCGTGTTGTACTTGTGGACGGTCACGGTGCCCCATAGCTTTTTCCGTAAACCCGGATCTTTCGCCGCCTCATGAAAGTTTTTTGCACCCTCGAGACATCCTTCCTGAACCAAAGTTTTGTCGCAGAAAAAATTAGGCAACTGCAAAGATTTAAATCCTGCCCCGTATAGTTTTTGTATTTCCTTATAAATCTTTTTCTGACGCTTCCACTCCTCAGCGGCGGGGTCCTGCTTCATCCTTTGAGTCATCGTTTCCGGCGCGTCGTCGAATTTCAAGGTCAATACGGCAGGATCCTTTTCTGACAGATGCGTATCGGTGATGGCCACTGCCGCCCACGACATGCGGCTCATTCTGCGGCCCGGCTCCACTTCGGCCAACGTTTGATAGCCTTGCAGGCATTGTTCATTGGATATCTTGAAAGTGCAATACAGCTCGCGGATGTGCAGGCCGGACTGAATCTGTTTTTTCAGTTGATGGACCTTGGCGATAAATTGTTTCTGTTCCTCGGCGGAAGGCGTACTTTGCAAGGCCAGAATCATGGCCTCTAGGCTGGCATCCCACTGTACGAGTAGCGTATGAAAACCGCCACTGCGCAGGAACCGGGTGCTGATCCCCACGGTGCGCAGACCGGTATTCGGTACCTCTTTGAAAGCCGAGACCAGCGTCGTCACGCCAACCTGGCACTGCCGGACCCGTTCCGCTTGATCCTCGTTGGAACCTATATTGAGAAGGAAAGGGAAACATTCGAAGTTGGTGACGCCGTACTTCTGCTCCAGCTCCATTTTTTTGAGGGCCAGGGTATTAAACACATTGGCGGCCTCAACCGGTTTTGAGAAAAGCAGAAACACGGGAAGGACCAACAAAATGGATACTGAATAGAAACGGTGCATGGGGCCTCAAAGTTCAAGTGATTCCCTTTATAGTGTCAAATTTAGGGAAGCAGAACAAGAAGAAAGGCGTACTGGATAAAATCATGAAATCGGTGTCACCCTGAGCTTGTCGAAGGGGAACACGGGGGGATCAGGCGGGAGACTTATTTCCCGATCTGCTGTTGGATTTCCGTGCGGGTTTTCTGGAAAGTATCAACCAGCGGTCCGCCCAATTGAATTGCCTGATTGATGACCTCCAGGGCCTCGTCGGGACGATCCAACTCCATGAGGACGTGCGCGAGATTGTTGTAGGCCGCACCCGATTGCGGGGCCGCGTCGACGGCGGAACGAAACGCCTGCTCGGCCCCTGCCAGATTTTTCAAGCCATAGCGGCTGTTACCGAGACCGATCCAGACCGTCTCGTTATGTGGCCAGCGATCCGCCGCATGGACATAGGCCTGCTGGACTTCGGCCCAGCGTTCGGTCTGCTCCAGTCCGATGACGGCTTTGAGATAAACTTCCTCCTTCACTGTTGCAGGAAACTTCTGCGGAGCCAGGGTGAGGAGCCCCCAATGCCCCGAAGGTTGCCAGGTGGCGGCAAATTCGTCGATGGAAAGAACCTCTCTTGCCTCCACGCCGGAGTGAAGTATGATTTCGCGTTGGTCCAGATCGTAACCGATGATCACCGCATAGTGCCAGCTGGACTGAAAAAGAGACTGCAGTCGTTGCAGAACGATGACGGGGTGGCCGCCAGCCACTTCCTTCAGAACATCTTCAACGCGGTGAATTGGATACGCGACGCGACCATGACGACGGGCGGCACCAATCATATCCGGCGGCAGACTTCCCTGGCGGCTAGGGGTATACACTTCCGGCTTCAATTGCTCGGGGGTGATCGCCACGCCGGACCATTGCAACGTCATGGCAAGCGATGCGGGACCGCACTGAAATTCACCTTGGGGATAAAATGGAACTTCCGTTAATTCAATTTTGCGGGGAATGTCGAGGGAGAGGAGTAATTCCACTTTCGGTGGAGCGGTGACGCATCCGGTCCATGTCAGGCAGGCCAATCCGGTCCAGATCAAAAATCGAAGGTTCGATGCCGCCCGCCTTTTCATAAGGATTACTCAGATAAAGATGAGCCAACAGAAAGCCAGACAACCTATGACAATGACACCTACGATAATGGTAAAAATATAGCCCGCGTCCTTTTCGCCGGAAGCTCTCCAGAGCGGATCCCCTGCGGCAACGTATTGCTCGATTTGATCGGTAACTGAGACGACTTCATCATCCGTCATGCTGTTGACCCGTTTGATCGATTCCGCTCTGGACACGCCGTATTCCTGCAATCGCCCCTGCACCTCTTTACGGAGGACCATGGAGGCCAGCCACTCTCGTTTTTCAGCATTATGGGTTAAGGATTGAAGCGTCTTTTGGGTGCTCAACATTTCCGCCTGGGCAACGGTGGGCACGAACAGCATAGTGGCCGCCAGTAGATACACTCCACAGAACTGGATGGCTTTTTTGAATGACATGTCTGAATTCCTCAAAGGTAGGATTCGTCCGGCAGAAAAGGTTACCCACCGGCAGTGCGGACTGTTCTGTTTTTACTCCGAATCTACCTAAAAATCAATAGCATCCATGTCTAGATTAATGTGAACGTGAACGGGAAACCATTCGGTAGCAAACCAGGATTTTAAGGGGTTGGACAGAGGAGGGAGACTGCCGGACTACTCCATTTGAGCTTCAAGAAATAGAGACTGGCCGAGGGTTTTGAAAAACTTCTGGTACATCTCGGGATCTTCAATGGCTCTGATATTGTATTGCACGCTGGCCCGTACCAGCAACCGGGTCTTTTCCTTGGGGCGTACGGTTATCGTCATGCGGGTCAGATCTTTCCGATAGTTAAACGGTCCCCAGCTTCTAAAGTTAGTATTGAATATGAGTAACTCATCAGTTTCGTACAGATAATAAGTCGGATGATCCGCCCAGGTACTCTCATGATTGAACCATTTTTTGCCCGATATAATACCCAGTTCCTCATCCAGCACGTCGATATCAAAAAAGAGGTCCTGCATGGTCGCCACGGCGACCCGCATGATTTTGGCACGGTCCGTCGTGTCGAACACCCGGGTCTGGATAGACCGCAGTTTGACCTGACTGTCTTCCGACATCAGGATCTGGCTTCGGGAATTCCATTGGATATCCGCTCCCCATTGCATGGCACATCCCTGAAACAGCAGAGTCATGAACAGCACCAGGGCAAAACGACCTAACGTTTTTTGGGATGATGATAACGAGAGTTTCATTTTCCTTCAACAGCTCCAGGGTTACGCAACAGGATTCACTCGGGCAGTCACTTATCCTCGACTAATAAACAAGGAACGTTCCACAGCGGTGAAAAAGTTTTGGTACACTTTCGGATCTTCAATGGGCTTGGTATTGAACAGGGCGTTGACCCGGACCTCGGTCTGCTCTGTCCCCTTGGCTCGAACGGTAACCGTCAATTCCACAAACCCACGGCCATTGGGTCCAAACTTGCCGGCAGTGACCAATCCCATGGGACCGTTGGCGCGTTCGACGATGAATCCCAGGTCCTGCAAAGCCGCGACCACACCTCTCAAAACTTTATTCTGATCTTTGGCATCAAAGGCTCGGGTCTGAAAACTCCGTATTTTCATTTGGGCTTCGGTGAGAGCCAACAACTCTTTCGGCGGTTTTTGAGTCCCACCGACACAAGCCGATAAAAGAAAGGCCAAACCTAATATCAATAAACGGGTACGGGCGTTCACGTTGATCCTCCCTCAGATTTTATGGGCTTCGAGAAACACGCCCTTGGACAGTTTTGCAAAAAACTGCTGGTAAATTTTCGCGTCGTGAATCATTTCAAGACTTTGTTGTCCGGGTGGAATATGCTGGTCGCCGGTATTGCCCTGCCCCTTCCAAACCGATCTATGAAAAAGAATGCGCACTGAGAAGCGGGATGCGTCGGTTTCCGATCGGCGGGTTACCAGGGTGGCACTGATCTGTTGATGGACATCCACCGGCACAATCACAGCTTTTCCTCCTATAGCGCCCAAAATAAAAATGAAACCTTGCATGATTTCCTGTCCGTACTCCCGGGCACCGCGTTCCTTGGCGGCCCGGAGCATGCCCATCTCAGTCGAGCTTTCCTCTACCTGAAAGCCCAGATCCTGCAGGACGGCAGCCGAGGCGGACAACAGTTCCTTCTCATCGGGCGTCTCGAACATGCGGGTCTGCAAGGCCCGGTGCTGGGCGCTTTCCGGAGTCAACTGAAAGAAAGTTTCAACCTTGGGCATTGGTCCCACACAGCCCGACAACAGACCTCCCAAAATCGGGAAAAGCAACCACCGGGATATCCGCCCTCGCATGGAAAGAATTTTAAAACTGGGTGTAGTTGTAAGCAAAGTCTCTCACCTTTTTCATCTCATCAAATTTAATGATAATCGTCAAAGTCTTTTGAGTCGTGGTGCTTTCCGCCTGACGGGTACTGCCGCCCAGGATAATAATTCCGCCCCCGAAAGAGTTCCGGGTATCCACGCGGTTGGAAGAAACTTTATCGTAAATCCAGACTTCACGGCGCTTTTCATCGGTGGTCACAATATTGGGTGACCCCAGAATAGCGGCTACATCGGAGGCGGGCATGCCTTCTTTGATTTCACCCTGAACTTTACCAACCGTCAAATTGGAGGCATTGGCATCGGGGCCGGCACTACTACCTGAATGGCTGAAACAGGCGGGCAAGGATATCAGGGCGAACCCCAACGCGACCATCCACAAAAATTTACTTTTCATCATTCTTCTCCCAATTCAAAAAAATTCATTCGTTAATTGGCTAATAGGATAACCTGAACTCCACAAATTAAAACCTTTTGTTCTTAGTCAAAGGTACCCAGACAAACGATCCGACAAGAATAGCGAGACTACCCCTTCAGCCCCTGGATCATCAGGGACACAACGGATTTCGCTTCTTGCTCCAGCTCCTCCAAGGTTACGTTTTTGAAAAAGTAGGGCAGGCGGTATTTGGTGGTCATGGCATAAATTGCATTGGCGGCCTGAGCCACATCGGCAACCTTGAATTCGCCGGTACGGTTGCCCTCGAAAAGGATTTCGGACATCAGGGCATTCTGAACCTCCCGGTGGAGTTCCACCAGATCCCACCGTTCATCCAGAATGTTATTGACCAGATCCTGCACGTTAGGCTGTTCGACGATATGGCTGTGCATGAACCGCAGTTTTTCCAGAACAAAAATCTCCAACCGCTGGGCAGGCTTCAGGCCCGGGCGCCGGACCACATCACTTAGAATTTGCTCCGCATTGGAAATGTACCCCTGCGCCACTCCCACGCCGATATCAAATTTGCTCTCGAAATACCGGTACAGATTACCGGCAGACATACCGCAGTCCCGGGCTATTTCCACCATGGTGGTTTTCCCGAATCCGTACCGGATAAAACGGTCTATCGCCTTCTCCAAAATCAGGGCTTTGATTTCTTCCGCTGTCGAATCGGCTGTGCTCATATTGAGATGTCTCAGGGGTTAATTAGTGAATAATAATTAAACTATTTATTCGCTGTCAAATCTTTATTCCCTCTGCAAATCAACCTGTGTTGCGCCATATTTCAAATAGGTTTCCACCAAATGCTCGTGGCAGGAAAGGATGATCACCTGTCGTTCCCGGGCAAAATCCCGCAAAATATCCAGAACGTGCTCACGTCGGGTATCGTCAAAATTGACGAACACGTCGTCCATCACAATGGGTAACGGCTCGGCCCGGGTTTCATAATCCTCGATCAAGCCGAACCGCATGGACAAATACAACTGTTCCCGGGTGCCCCGGCTGAGCTGCACCGGGCTTATGAATCCCCCGTTGCCTTGCACAATCCGGAACTCATCGCTCTCCAAAGGTTTTTCCACCCCCTGATAATTGCCGTCAGTGATCTTGGAAAACATGCGTCCCGCCGCCTGGAACACCTGAGGTTGCCGGGTTTTTTCATACCGCCGCTTGGCTTGATCGAGCATGTCCTGCGCCAGCGCCAGCGTCGCCCATTCGCGGGCTCCATTCATCAATAGTTCCTTTTTGGATTCCAACTCATTGTGCAGGCGCACCAGATCCTCCCGCGATGCCAACTGAGCGGCTTCGCCCCGGAATTGCCCGATCTCCTGGTTCACCCGGTTCTGCTCTTCGTGAATGCGACCCAACCGCAACAACACCTCTTTCAAGTCGTTCTCCAATTGTTCGGGGTCAGCATCCTCCATGGATTCCATGAACCGCTGGTAGACCTCTCCCAGTCCCACCCGGCCTTGAATTCTTGTTTGAGTTTCGCGAATGGATTTTTCCAACGCATTTTTTTCCTGCGCTTTATCCCACTGAAGTTGAAAGCTCTCCTCACTATCTACCTTTGCCGACTGAAGCAAATGAGCCAACGACTCCTGCTGGCTTTCCAGTGGCGCAACGATTCCTTCTATGCGTCCGGTCTGCTCATTGATTTGGCCGTCCAGATCTTTACATTTCACGGAATCCTCCCGGGCTTCATCAAAGTGCTTGGACAACATATCGATATTGACCAACAAATCTTTCGCCCGGTACACCTCGCTGACACATTCTGAAAGAGAGGCAACCAACGCTTCCGCCTCCTCTTCCTTCTTTCTCATCCGCTCAATCCGTTCATCCAGATTTTGTTTCTGATGCACCCACTCCTTGACGGCGCGCACGCGGGTCTGAATCTCCTTGAAGTGAGCGATGGAGGTCTCCGGATCGAGCCCCTTGTCCTCCACCCATTCCCGCCAGACTTCCTGCTCGG
>JAJDBJ010000031.1 GCA_029261395.1 Nitrospinaceae bacterium | reverse complement strand
GACCAGATGGAAACCCGCTGTATGGCGGCCTGTGTTGGTAAAATTCGACTGCAGGGTCTGGTAAAAGTTGGTTCTAACGGTCAATGGGCGCATGATCCGGATAACCCCCAGTATTATCTGATTCGGGACCGGAAAGTAGCTCTGCCGTTGTATCCGCAGTTTGGTACGGAGCCGAACGGTTACTATGTACCGTCTCGACACGTTCCTCGTGCGTACTCGCAACAAATGTTTGGTCCTGGTGTGGATCACGCGATCGACCAGTACATGGTTCCTGATCGTGATCTTCTTGGTCTCTTACAGTTGTTCCGAACCACGCAGCGGATCATCTTCAAATGGAAACGTGAGCCCGGTCCGAAAATTTTCGAGACCAACATTCACGGTAAGAAGTTTGAGATGTACAATGACACGATCATCGGGTTTAACCGGAAGGGTAAAGAAATCATCCGTGTAACGGTTGAAGAGCCTTTCTACGTCAGACCTGAAGAACATCCAGGCGCAATTTAAGCCTGAGCAACAATGTCTGCTTCCGGAGCGGGTTTCCCGCTCCGGACGGCAGTTAGCTCTACTTAATGTACTTGGGTTATGTCTGACAAATCCGATAACTGCTAAACAGGAGGAAAACTGTGAAAACCAACAAAAGCATCATTTTCGCTTTGGTTGCCGCATTTGTGCTTGGTATGGCAATGACTGCTGGAGCGGCTACTATTAAAGCGGTTAAAGTTAAAGGGGAGATTCCTGTCGATCCTTCTAGCCTGTTCTGGTCTGAGCGTTATGGCCCGACGGCTCTGAAGCACGTTATTATCGATATGGATCCTCAAATGATTACCAATCCAATGTGGCCTAATCCGCAGACGAAGTATGTGTTTGCGAAAGCTGCAACGAATGGCAAAGAAATCGCTGTTCACTTGGAATGGACTGATCCGACGCGTAACGACATCATGGTCCAATCTCAGCAGTATAAAGATCAAGCGGCTATCATGTTTCCTGTAAATCAGTCTGGCGAAGAGCCTCCTTTCACCATGGGTGGAGAGGGTGAACGCGTCAATATCTGGCAATGGAAAGCTACCTGGGATAAAGAGGGTGCTGGATCTGCTGGTAATGAAGGAATGCAGGACGTAGAAGATCATTATGACTATATGGTTATGGGTAGCGGAAGCTACTACATTTATGAGCCGGATGGTATGCTCCAATTGAGGTCCGAGCTGGCCTCTGGTCAGTCCGGTAGTAAGGACAGCCGTGGTAAAGGCGGCGTTCATACGGGTGGGGTTCAGAACATCGGCAATCGCGGCACGATGGTAGATTTCGGCATGGGTAAAAACGAAGGTGTTTTCAACCCAGGTCGAGCTACACACAACATCCTGTCGGACGCCTCTATGAGACGTTCTCCAATTGAAGATCTGAATGCTGAGGGTTTTAGCACCCTGACCACTCAGGCTCATCAGGATGTAGACGGAAAAGGAAACTGGAGTAACAATCGTTGGGCTGTAGTTTTCAAACGTGCTTTGAAAACTAAAGACAATAATGATACCCAGTTCTCCGGTGGTAAAGCTCCGATGGCTATCGCTATCTGGAATGGTGGTAATAAAGAACGAAATGGTCAAAAAGCTGTAACCCAGTGGCAAACTCTGGAATACTAAGCTTTTAACTGTTTCTGAAAAGTTAAACCCGGAAGATGAGAAATCATCTTCCGGGTTTTTTCTTTGTTCTCTATTCTTAAATAAAACCTATTCGACTTCCCAGCCCATCTCCATCCAACGGTGCATTCCCCCCTGGCTGACACACACAATATTGGTGAGCCCAGCCATCTCAAGTTCCTCTGCGGCTTTCTGAGCTCTTCCCCCCATTTTGCAATGAACGTAAACCGTTTTATAATTTTTTAATTCATCTGCAATAGAATCTACGCTTTCGTGATCTTGATTTCTTGCTCCAGGAATACTTCCCTCAGAAAATTCCTTAGGGGTTCGTACATCCAAAATCAAATGTTCCTCTCCCATGTCAGGAATCAAATCGTGTAGTTTATCGATGCTAATTTTTTCCATGGAATTCCTCTCTTAAGCATTAAAAAAATAATAAAAATTATAACATGATTGCCCGCTTCAAAATGAAACGAACTGGATAGGAAAGAAACGCTCCTGTACCCAAAAATTGGGAAAATTCTGCCGGGGAAGCCTGTCTCTGTACATTTCGATGAAGGTTGGAGAAAAGGGGGTAACTCATAAATCCCTATATTAAAAGGGTTAGCGTTAAATAAGCTTAATAAAAACAATTGATTAAGTTTGGTATGGAATATGCTTAATAATATAAAAAACCAAAATGAAAAGGTAAAAATAATGATGGAAGGATTATATATAGCGGCATCCGGCGGAACCAAGCAACTCAAGAAGTTGGATGTGCTGAGTAACAATATTGCCAATATCAGTACCCAGGGATTTAAAAAGGATATGCTGATTTATGAGGAGAAGAAAACTCCTTTCCAGCAACCAAACCAAAGTGGATTCGATACAACAATGGTGAATCCATTTAGTAGAACTGATCCAGCAGTTTCCTATGTTCAGGTTACTCAGTCCTTAACTAATTTTGAGCAGGGATCATTAATCAAAACCGATAATCCTTTGGATGTGGCCATTGAGGGAGAAGGATTTTTTGTAGTCAATACTCCAGAGGGAGAACGATATACCCGCAATGGGAACTTTCGCCTGGACGGTTCGGGACAGCTGGTGGATCAGAAAGGCAATATGTTAATGACTCGGAGTGAAGAACCTATTTTAATCCCCTTCGGTACAAAACAAATCTCTATAAATCAAGATGGATCAGTGTTTGGTGGAATCGAAATTGACCAGGATCCATTGGGGCAGTTAAAAATAGTGAATTTCAATAATCTTAATGCCCTGAAAAAAGAAGGGGAAGGATTCTACAAAATATCCGACCCATCGGTTAAAGAGATTTTGGTAAATGACGCTAAGGTACTCCAGGGATTTACAGAAAATAGCAATGCAAATGCTATCCACGAAATGACTCAGATGATTGAAACGGTAAGGCAACTTGAAGCGTATCAGAAAATCATCCAGTCAATAGATGAAGCAGACGAACAATCGGTCAACAGTCTGGGACGGGTAGCATAACGAGAATAACAGGCAGTACCACCAAAGGATAAAATATGCTTCGCTCATTGTATATCGCATCAACCGGAATGCGAGCCCAAGACCTGAACGTCAGCGTAATCGCCAACAACCTGGCAAACGTAAATACGGCAGGATTTAAAAGAAGCCGCGCGGATTTTGAGGACTTGCTGTACCAGAATTTAAAATTGATGGGTACACTTTCTAATTCAGGAAATCAAATTCCAACTGGAATCCAACTGGGGCTAGGGGTTAAGCCCGCAGCTGTGCAGAAAATATTTCTGCAGGGTGATTTCGCTCAAACACAAAATCCGCTGGACATTGCTATTGAAGGCAAGGGGTTCTTTCAGATTCTGCAACCCAATGGGAACTTTGCCTATACCCGGGCAGGAACATTTAAATTAGATCAGTTGGGACGACTCGTGACTTCAGAAGGCGAGTTAATACAACCCACGATAACAATCCCGAATAATGCAATAAACATATCCATAGAGCCTACGGGAACCGTATCCATCACCCAGCCGGGGACAACGGTTCCCGCCATCGTTGGAACTTTTCAAATAGCAACTTTTCAAAATCAAGCGGGTTTGCAAGCTGTTGGAAACAATTTATTCCTGCAAACAGGGGCCTCAGGTTCCCCGATTATAGGAACCCCGGGATTGCAGGACCGGGGAACACTGACGCAGGGATTTTTGGAATTGTCCAACGTCAGCGTTGTCGAAGAAATGGTAAATTTAATTACCGCGCAACGAGCATACGAAATCAATTCTCGTACAGTTCAAACAGCAGATGAAATGCTGCAAATAACGAGTAACTTGAAACGATAAATTATGAAGACTCAAAAATTATTTAAATCCAACTACTCAATTATCTTAATTGGAATGGCAATGGTTCTATTGCTAGGTTTAATTGGGAATACGGTATGGGCCGCAAGGCAAATGTTGAAAGTAGAGGACATCGAAAAAATAGGTCGAGATTATATGTTGGATACTCTGGAGTGGAATAAAGATCGCTTAGGTATGAAAATCACCTATGAAGGGAATCATATCTTGCTTCCGCAGGGAAATGTAACGGTAGATTGCAAGTTGCCCGGTCGCAAAAAAAGAATAGGAAGGGTTTACTTTATGTGCATGGTAAGGATGTCGGGAGAGACCCGAAAAAGACTGCGTCTCTACGCGGATGTCAAAATCACTTATGATGTTTATCGTCCCATTCGTTCATTAAAAATGGGCCATGTACTACAGCCGGGAGATGTTGAATTAACGCAATTGAAATCGGATCAAGTCCTGAGAAATATAATATCTGACGAGACGGATATTGTGGGCCATCGTTTGATAAGGAACCTTGAGGAAGGCGAAACAATACTGACGCATATGGTGAAAAAAATACCTCTGGTGAAAAATGGTGACCGGATTCTTATCATTGCCAATAAAGGATCTTTACGTGTGACGGCGCCGGGAGTGATGCGCCAGAACGGTTTTAAAAATGATACGGTAAGGGTTGAAAATCTCCAAAGTAGAAAAATAATTTTGGGCACAGTTATAGATTCACGGACTATCGAGATTAACTTCTAAGTCGGTATTAATCGCTAATGAAAAATATTTTTCAGATATTAGGATACGCATTTGTTGTTGTTTCGCTGGTTTCATGCGCGGGCGGCACGAACTTAGGGAATTCGTCGGAAACAGTACTTACGGAGCCTATATTTGAGGATACAGAGAAATATATTCCATTGGATGGATCCCTGTGGCCGGGAGAGACTTCGGAGAACCTTTTGTTTGCCGATACCAAGGCCAAACAGGTAGGAGATATCGTGACGGTTCAATTGGAAGAAGCCTTTGAGTCTACCAATTCCGCAACTACAGGGATTAGCAAAGATTCACAAATTGATCTGGGGATCAGTACCGTCCTGGGATTGCCCACTGATTATGGGATGAGCAATTTCCTGGGACTTAAGAATCCCTTTGATCCCAGAGTGCAGGCTGAAAGCTCAAGGTCGACCAATGGCTCAGGAACCACGACCCGTGGCGGAAGCATGACAGGTACCTTGGCGGCGGTAATTAAGGAGGAGTTACCTCATGGAGTTTTTCGTATAGAAGGCCGACGCACGGTAACCGTGAATAATGAAGATCAAATGATGGTCCTTACCGGTTTAATACGGAGGGTGGATATTGGATTTGCCAATTCCATTTCCTCACAGCAAATTGCCAACGCAAACATAATTTATACCGGCAAAGGAGTGATCTCTGATGAGCAGAATGTGGGCTGGTTGATGCGGTTCTTTGCCTGGGTATGGCCCTTTTAAATATTGTTTTATTAGATATATTGGAGATACCGGAATGCAGAAAAGTCTTTCTATACTATTGGTCACTATCTTTATTTCCATGACAGGTTGGACGCCCATATCGGAGGCGGCGCGGATCAAGGATCTGGTCAATGTAGAGGGAGTGCGGGGCAACAAACTGATCGGATTTGGTTTGGTGATTGGCTTGGCCAATACCGGTGACCAGGCCACAAATGTTTTCTTCTCCATCCAGACAATGGTCAACATGCTCCAGAAATTAGGAGTCACTATTCCTCAGGACCGGATAAACCAGCTACAATTTAAAAATGCGGCTACTGTAATGGTAACGTCGGAGTTGCCTGCGTTTGCGCGCCAGGGTGATCGGATTGATGTGGTGGTCTCTTCATTAGGTGATTCCCGCAGTCTCCAGGGGGGTACCTTATTGATGACGCCAGTGAAGGGAACGGACTCCATTACCTATGCGGTAGCACAGGGACCTGTTTCCATTGGAGGATTCTCAATTCAAGGCGCGTCCCAGGGAGTGCAGAAAAATCATCCCAATGTGGGCAGAATTACAGGGGGAGCGACAGTTGAAAAAGAACTCCCGGACTTTTTTAACAGCAAGAAAGAGATTTCACTATCGTTGAAGACTACCGACTTTACCACAGGCTCAAGAATTGCCAAGGCTATCAATTTTAAAATGAAAGATGTTTTTGCCGAGCCGGTCGATGGTAGAACCATACGGGTCAAGGTTCCAAAGTTTTATATTAACAACGTCTCCGGATTTGTGACCAAAATAGAAACTCTCGATGTAGAACCGGATACCGTGGCAAAAGTAATCATTGATGAAAGAACAGGAACGGTGGTGATGGGTGAGAAGGTTCGTATTTCAACGGTTGCAGTGGCGCATGGAAATCTGTTCGTACAGATAACAGAGTCGCCCGAAGTATCGCAACCCGCACCTTTATCGCTCGGACAAACAACGGTAGTACCACGTACCGAAATAACTGTGGAAGAGTCAGAAGATCGACTCTTAGTCGTACCCAAAGGCGTTGGAATCGGTGAAGTGGTCAATGCCCTGAACGCCATAGGCGTGACACCCAGAGATTTGATTTCCATTCTGCAAGCCATCAAGGCATCCGGCTCCCTGCATGCGGAACTGGAGATTATATAGTTTAGGGATTCCCTCCCGTCCAATCACCGGGAGGAAAGTGCCTACCCAAAGCTAGGCAAAATTTTCCTGTTTCCCCTCTTGAGTTCTCTATGACATTTGCCACCCGGTCGGATGCCATTAAAGCCATATAATACATAGAGTTATGAGGCCCGCTTTGCCTCCCTGTTTGGCATCACCCTTGCAAATTCAGAGATAGCTGGAGTGGATAATCTCATAACGCAGGAGTGAATAAATTAAATGGAACCGATTTCCACATTAAATTTTGGTGCTTCTCTGGCTCAACAGAGCAAGTCGTTTCCTTTGAAGGGACTGGCGTCCCAGGCCAGACAATTGACAGGGACACAGAATCGTCTTGAGGGTAAACAAGCCAATGGGACAGAGTTGCTCTCAATGAAACAGGATGCCTCCACCGATCGCAATAATAAAGATAAAGAGTTGATGGAAGTGGCCAAGAAATTTGAAGCCATACTGATTCATCAAATGTTGAAAGCCATGAGGCAAACCGTTCATAAATCTGATTTATTGAATAGTTTTTCTCTTCAGCAATATGAATCTATGATGGATGAGGAAATTGCAAGTGAAATGGCAAAGAATAAAGGGATCGGTCTTGCAGATAGTTTGTTTTACCAATTGAGCCGGCTGGATAAGGCTTCCAGCCCGCCAACTACAAGTTCGAATAAATTACTAGGGGCCAAGCAATATGAGTGATCTATACCAAACATTGGACGAAGTTCTGGTTCAAAAAATAAGTTTATACGATGAGCTTATAGGAGTTATGAAAGAAGAGCGAGACAGCATTTCCGAATACTCCAGAGAGAAACTGGAGGATGCTTTGGAAAGAAAATCATTATTGTTAGCCAGAGTCCACGAGATAAACCATAAAAGGGAAGAGATTGTTCAGACTTTAGCCACAAAATTCGAGCGTCTTCAATCTGATGTGACCCTCAAGGCAGTCATCGGATTAAAAGATAATCCATGGGCAAGTCGAATGACCACATGTCGTGAAAGAATCCGTGAGCAAATCCATACAATCAATGAGATGAATATGGAAAATAAACAATTGATCAACAGGTCATCCCTGGCAATGAAAAAGTCCATGTCATGGTTGTACGAGTTGGACATGGCATATACACCTTATTATTCCAACGGGCAAATAAGTGAGCCGACTATGGGAAGTCGGGTGGTTAATACAGATGCGTAGAACAAAGAGCCTTTAATCGGATGGTGTAAGTTATGACAGCAAATATCTTCAGTGTATTAAATACGGCAAAATTAGGATTGCAGACCAACCAGACGGCGATTGAAGTTGTCGGTCACAACATCTCTAATGTTCAGACCGAAGGCTTCTCTCGTCAGGAAGTGACGTTGGAAGTTAATCGACCACGTCGAGTGGGCCTGGCCTTTTTAGGTACGGGAGTTCGAGCGACTAGCGTAACTCGCGATTTCGATCAGTTTTTATTCAATCAGATTTTAGGCGAAAGCAGTATGTTGGGTAATTTTGATATCCGAAATACTTTCTTTCAGCGGCTGGAAACAATTGTCAATGAAAGCTCAGGAGTCAGCCTCAATAACGCAATGAGCGAGTTTTTTCTGGCTTTTGACGATCTTGCATCCAATCCGACTAATTTGTCAGCGCGCAATGCGGTACTTTCGGCAGCGGGAACGCTAGCGACAGTGTTCAATCAGTTGGGCTCATCGCTACTCCAACAGAGGATGAATCTGGACGATGCTGTTGCGGGGCAAGTGACGGAAATCAACAGTATGCTGGATGAGGTTGCTAAATTAAACCAGTCCATTATTCAACTTGAGAATGGCAATACATTTGCAAATGACCTGCGGGACCAACGTGATCTTTTAATCAAACAGCTATCTGAAAAGTTGGATGTCCAGCTCATCGATACCAATGACAATAATACGGTGCTCACCCTTTCCGGTGGCAGTCCGTTGGTGGCAGGCGCTACGGTGTTTCATCTCAGCGCGTCAGCCAACCTGGATAATCGGGGTTTTAAAGATATTCGGGTGGACGATGGCATGGGAGGCACCACCAATGTAACCGCAGAGATTCAAGGCGGTGAAATGCGTGGTTATCTCGATATGAGGGACGTGGAAACGCTGGGTCTTATTGATCAATTGGATCGCCTTGCGGCGGGATTGATGGAGCAAGTCAATGCAGTTCATTTGCAGGGTGTGGGACTTGATGGCAGTTCAGGAAATTTGTTTTTTGAAACGTTGACTCCCACGGTTAGCATCGGGAGCCAAAATTCAGGAACCGGCACGGTCACAGCGATCAATGCCAGTCCATCGACAGTTACAGTTGACAAGTTTCAAATTCAGTTCACAGGAGCGGGAACATTTGATGTATTCAATTTAACGACGAATCAAACGGTTGCGACCGGGTTAGCGGTAGGCGGAACCGTTAATATCGCCAATGGTTTGGCAATAACCACCGGAGGTGTACCTGTTGCCGGGGACACGGTAAATATTTCAGTTTCAGAAGATGCGGCGATGACTATGGCCCTGTCCAGCACCGTACTGAATGACACCTCAAAAATTGCGGCTGGATTGTCCGGCACCGGAGATGGCCAGAATGCATTGAATATTTCGAATATTCAGAACAGTCTGGTATTCAGCTCGGGAGCCTTTACTCCAGGGGCGGGAACCTCAACCTTTGATGACTTTTATAATTCCATGGTCAGCGGATTGGGAGCCGGGTCCCGGTCCTCTCAATCGATTCTGGGCCAGCAGGAAGGGGTCATGCTTCAATTGAATTCCCAACGCGAAAGTATTTCAGGTGTTTCGTTGGATGAAGAAATGGTCAATTTAATTAAATTCCAGCAGGCCTATGCGGCATCGGCACGGATGATAACAGTCATTGAGGAAATGTTTGACGTCTTGCAAAGAATATAGGTTCATATTGAATTTCAAATAAGAGCGGGAGACGGTTATGGTAATGCGAATCACCAATCAAATTCAACAGAGCAACGCGCTCCAGAATATATTTCGTATCACAGAAGATTTGTTTGAAGCTAACCAGCGTATCGCGACGGGAAAGAGAATCAATAAGCCTTCCGATGATCCTTTGGGAATGCAGGATACGTTATCGCTCCGTAGTTCTATCGCGCAGATCCAGCAATTCGGCAGAAATATAGACAATAACCGATTGTTCCTGAATACCGCCGATACAGCGTTGGATTCGGTGGGTCTGGGCATTACGCGTGCCAGGGAACTGGCGCAGGGGAGTCTGGGTGCTGCCAGCGATGCGCAAACGCGAGCCATTACAGCGTTGGAAATACAATCCATCCTGGATCAGGCCATTCAGGAAGCGAACACTCAGGTAAAAGGCCATTATATTTTTGGTGGAACAGATATCTTGAACGCCCCTTATCAAGCCAACGGTTCCGGGCTGGGTGCAATATATTCTGGTAATTCCGATACGCTTGAAGTGGAAGTGGGATCCACTCTGACAGTTCCGATTACCCGTCCGGGATCTGGAGTTTTCGGGACCGATATGAATGCCGCTTTGAATGTCAACACTCTGCTATCGGATTTGAATGGCGGTGCCGGGGTAGCCCTGGGGTCCTTCGATATTACTGACCGGGCTGGCAATACTACGACTGTCACTGTGGCTGCTGGAGATACGGTCAACGATGTCATTACGGCCATTAACCTGGGTGCTAATCTCACAGCATCTTTGAATTCGAGCCAAACAGGTTTACAGATCACCGATAGCAGTGGAACTATTTTGCAATCCCTGACCGTTACCGAATCCGGTAGCACTACCGCGCAAGACCTCGGTATTCTAAGCACAAATGACGGAAATATCACGGGATCCGATTTGAATCCAGTATTGACCACTGCGACCCTGATTTCGGATCTTAACGGCGGCAGTGGATTGACGTTGGGGCAGATTGATATTGTGAATGGCTCCCTTTCGGCAACGGTTGACTTGAGCGCCGCCACGACGGTGGGAGATGTATTGACTGCAATCAATGGTGCCGGGGTTAACGTTACAGCCAGTATCAACAGTCAGGGCAACGCCCTGCAAGTTGTTTCCAATAATTCGGCGACCACTGCCGTGATCAGCGAAGTATCCGGAGGCAATACCGCATCTCTCCTGGGAATCGGCGGCGGCAATGTCTTTACAGCGCTGGATACCCTGAGGCAGGCCCTCGAAAGGAATGATAGTGCCGGTATCCTGGCTTCTTTTGAAAACCTGGATGCGGCGTTGGATACAGTCCATTCTGCCCGGGCCGAATATGGAGCCCTGGTACGGACTATGGATACACTGGAAATCGGTCATGGTGCGAATGAGGTGAGCGAAACCGCTCAATTATCGGCAGTGGAGGATTCGGATTTTGTTAAGGATGCGTCCGATGTCGCCGCTTTGCAACTGGCGTTGGAGGCTACTCTGAACACTTCAGCGCGGGTTCTGCAACCCAGCCTACTGGATTTCCTGCGATAACCTGTAATTTATTAAGAACTGTGTCGGGTGCTGTTTATCATGGAGCTTTCATCGTCTTCGCGGCGGGTGGTGCACGGAAGATCAATGGTGAAGGTGGCTCCCTCTCCATATTTACTTTCGACTTCAATGGTCCCGGAATGTTTTTCTATAATGGTGTAACACACGGAAAGACCCAACCCCGTCCCCTGATCCTCTGGTTTGGTGGTAAAAAAGGGATCGAATAGTTTTACCATATCCTCATTTTTGATACCGGTTCCGGTGTCGGCAAACTTGATTCGTATAAAGTGCTCCTGAATGACAGGGATGGCATCTGGAGGCGTATTAAGGTCGGTTTTACGCCGGTTTTGTTTTTGCTTCTTGACATAGGTTTCTGTAGTCACCGTCAAGTTGCCGCCTCGGTCCATCGCGTGGCGTGCATTGTTGGTTAGATTGAGAAATACCTGGCGCATGCGATTGGCGTCAAGTTTGATCTGCGGCAGGTCTGAGCTGAATTCACGCATCACATGTACATTGTCGATTTGCATGTCCTTTTCCATAATGGAAAGAACAGACTCCAATTCCTCATTGATATCAACAAAAGTCAGCTCCATATCTTCTTTACGGGAGAACTTCAGAAGACCGCCGACAATTTTTTCGATTCTTCCAATTTCCTCCATGATCGATACCAAATCCAGGTTCAGTTCCGTGTCTTGCTCTCGCTCCAACAGCAGAGCCTGAACATGGCCGGAAATGATATTCAGTGGGTTGAGGAGTTCATGGCATACCCCTGCCGCCAAACGTCCAATGCTGGCTAACTTTTCAGATCTTAAAATCTGATCCTGAGCGTTTTGAAGTTTCTTCATGGAAACTTGCAAATCGCTATTGGCCCGAGTTAATTCCTCGTTATATTTTTTCAGTTGCTCTTCCGCCTGCTGGCGGCGCTCTTCCTCTTTTCTGAGCTGAATGGCGAATCGAATGGATTGAAATAGGGATTCAGATGTCAGGCTTCCCTTGGTGCGGTAGTCTGTAGCGCCGCTTTTCATGGCTTTCACGGCAATCTCCTGATCTCCCTGACTGGTCAGGAAAATAATAGGAGTGGCGATATCCTTTTGACGGACCATCCGAAGCAGGTCGATGCCATCCATTTCACCTAAACGGAAATCGAAAAGGCAAACATCAAAATATGTGGTGTTAAGGAAATCCAGAGCGGATTGGGGATTAAGCGCGTGCTTAATAACCGGTCGAGGATAGAGCTCTCTCTCGGCAATCAAATCCTTGATAAAGAAAGCATCATCCTCATCATCTTCAACAAGAAGAATTTTAATGCCCTCTTTATTCATAGGCCTGGGACACGAATTTAATCTGGAAGTTTAACGATTTGAAACCAATAATGAGACAAAACTTTGATGACATCAACAAACTCGCTAAACCGAACCGGCTTTTGAATATAGGAATTAACTCCCAAATCATAAGCATGATTGATGTCCGTTTCAGCCTTGGAGGTGGTCAGAACAACAACAGGTATTTTGCGAAGAGTACTATTTTTTTTGATCTCATCCAACACTTCGCGCCCATCTTTGCGGGGCATATTCAAGTCCAGTAAAATCAAACTGGGGAACTCAGGACAGGATTTCTTTATCGTGGTTCCTATGGGCTCAAGGTAATCCATAAGCTCTTCGCCATCTTTGACCCACTTGATTTGCGTGTCGACACCGGCTTCTTTTAAAGCTTCAATAGTCAACAGGTAATCATCTTCATCATCCTCAGCAATCAGGATGGGGTGCAATCCATTGAGTGTCATCTGCATACTCATCTATAAAAAAGAAGTTTTAGAACGACTAGATTTATTAAAGGGGTATCTCTTACATTCTAATGCCCATTTCAAAAATGGAAACCCTTATTTTCCATAAATTTACATTTATATCGCAGGCTTAATCACCCAATATAGAGGTATTTCTTTAATTGGATGAGGATTGGATATTTTGCCCCCAAAGAGATTGATTTAGGGAAAGTTAAATGAAAAAAAAAGCGCGAGGCGGTGCAATAGCGGCTAATAGGGGCAAAGCACTTTAAAGGTAGTGATTTAGAGGCGATCTGGAGTTTTATCCGTCGCAACTGAATTCGCCCAATTTCACCGATATGATGGCCTCAGCCGGGTTCTAAAAAGCCTTCCAATTTTATTATCAAATGAAAAAATTTCTGCTAATCAACAGAAAGGATCTCTTTTTTGAGAACTTTCCCCTTGGTAAAATCAACCGTACAGACATGACGGGAATAGCCCAACTCCTGAATCATGGCTTTGAACTGTCCATGCTCCCAGGTTTGCGGGTCCTTAAATTTTTTTAGCTTCTCGGTTTTCTTTTCAAGGTCCCGAGGTCGGATGATGCCGAGGTTCTCGCCCTTGGAAGGTTCCGCATCAAATTTTTCCAACCAGTACTTGTCAAAATCAATCTTTCCTGCGCGAGCGACAACACCCATAATCGACTCCCCAACTTTAACCTGTGTGCAGAAATTTTTAACCTTCAGTTTGGCGTCACCGCCTCCACAGGAAGATATAAATAATGAACACACGGCAATTATTACGAATACCAGAAATTTAATTATGTGGAATTGAAAAGGGTTGAGCAATCTGAAATTTTTGTTTGGACTCATAGGTCTGCATATTTGAAATAAGGGACCGCGAAACGGGTCGTGATTAATACCCTTAATCAGGGCAATTTTCAGCAATATAATACAATAAGAAAAACCCGTTTGTGAAGGGGGTAGGGAAAAAAATTATGAGTAGAGAGCTTATTTTAAAGT
The DNA here is from genome assembly GCA_029261395.1 of Nitrospinaceae bacterium. Taxonomy (GTDB): domain Bacteria; phylum Nitrospinota; class Nitrospinia; order Nitrospinales; family Nitrospinaceae; genus SZUA-226. Next base: position 22,735 of record JAJDBJ010000031.1, on the reverse strand, counting down.
GTATCGGAAGCAATCGACGGTGTGATCGTTCACCATTCCCGTTGCCTGCATGAAGGCGTAGCAGATGGTACTACCGATGAATTTGAATCCCCGTTTCTTCATATCCTTACTCATGGTATCGCTCTCTGGGGTGGTGGCGGGAATCTCGGAAAGATTTTTCCATTGATTAATAATGGGTTCACCGCCTACAAAAGACCAACAGTATTTTCTAAAGGTGCCGAACTCTTTGCGGACTTCCAGAAATGCGAGGGCGTTGATTCGTACGGAGTAGACTTTGAGCCGATTACGGATAATTCCCGTATCCTTCAAAATCTTTTCTAATTGTTTGTCAGTCAGGCGGGCCAGTTGCTCGGGATCGAATTCCTTGAAAACTTTACGGTAGTTTTCCCGCCGGTTGAGGATGGTCTCCCAGGACAGGCCAGCCTGCGCCCCTTCGAGGATAAGAAACTCGAACAGTGTTCGGTCATTTTTTACGGGCTTTCCCCACTCCTTGTCGTGGTAGGTCACCATCAGCGGATTTTTGGAGCCCACCCATTCACATCGAATTTTCATAAATAGAGGTCTTATTTGTTAAAAGCCTGATTTTATAAATATATCAAAACAATGTCACGATAGAATTTTGTAAGATTACCCCGGCGCCGGCGACAAACCAGTTGAACTATAAACAGTGTGAGGCGCCATGAAATCATTCATTGAGTTTAACAAGAAGATTTTGGGAATGAAGTTTCCCTGGCCTCTGTGGTTGGGATTGCTGGCCCTGGTCAACATAGGCGGCGGCATGATTTTTATCCGCACGATGGAAGGCCAACTGGCCCTGGTCTCTATGATGGCCGCCTTCTTCATAATGTGGGGCATTTATGTCAAAAGGGGATTTGTCCGATTGTTGGGGATGGGACATCTGATCGCCTGGACGCCGCAAGTGGTTTGGTACATGCAAGTGGTCGGGGATACGGCAGGGTGGTTGCAATACTGGCTGATCTCGGTAATTGTTATTAACTCGATATCCCTGGCGATAGATTTTGTGGACGTGGTTCGTTATTCTCTCGGCGACACGCAACCCTTGTAACCCTGACCGCTATTCCTCATCGCGGTTGACCGTATCCGGCGTAAACGCGGGGAGGCATACGGCGATGTATTCCGCTCCGCCCGGTGTGCTGTAGCGCACCCATTCTCCTTTGTGAGTCATGATTGCCTGTCCGGCTTTGACTTCGAAAATCTTTGCCTTCGTTTCGACGAAAAGAATGCCCTTGAGCACTATGGTGTACTCATCGAATTCTGGAGTCTGACCCGGTTCTTTCCAGTCCGCAGGACTCTCCATCTTGGCAATGCTGATCTCCTGAGTACCGCTGTTCACGCAACCGAAAAACTCTTTGATGATTTTGGGTATATTCCCCGGTGCTTCAATAATTTTAGGTGACTCAATAAATTCGGGCATGGAGTTTCCTCAAATAATCATTACCGTATTTTAAATAGCTTAAAAAATCCAAAAGCCGCGCACAGGCCGCCGAGGACCATCATGATCATGGCTTTGTCGGGCGGGGCACCGTTCAGCGCTTGACCGAGTTTGGAGGATACCGATTGGCTGATATTATAACCCCAGAAGAACAGAGCGCCTCCTGTTGCCAGCATGACGATTGCTTGTATTTTCTTACTCATATTTTTTATTCTCCACCCAAGGCTCCATGAATAACTAATACATCTTAAGGGAATTCGCCATTAAATGGAATCCAAAATCAGGATAGATTGGGTAAAGGCGGGGGCGGTAAAGGTCAGGGAGAACTGTTGTTCTTCAATGATTTTTATCAGGGGCAAGGGGTCAACACCATCGCCCCGTGGAGTCAAAACGAAGCGGCCATGTCAGTCAGCGCGGAACACAACTGGAAGCTCATGAACCGTTAACAGACAGCACCACATAGAGAAACCCCGTAAAGCAATTTTCGGGGTTTTCTTTTTTGCAGATCGTTTCGTCAGATTGAGATCTGAGTACCCAAATCGATATTTTTGCAACGGAGGCTAGAAGGGTATAATGGAATTATGTCTGAGGAAACTGTACAGAAAGGCGATACGCATTCGCCGCCAGTGGTGCTGTTCGATGGCGTGTGCAAACTCTGTAACGGGAGTGTGAATTTTATTTTACCCCGTGATCGTAAAGGCCGGTTGAAACTGGCGCCCCTGCAATCGGATTATGGCCGCGCCGTATTAAAGCAACATGGAAAGAATCCCGATGCGATGGACTCCATGATGTTGCTGGAGGGGAAGCGGTTGACAGTGAAATCGACCGCCGTGATACGCATATCCAAATACCTCGGCGGTGCGTGGCCGCTGTGCATGATCGCCCTCGTCATCCCGCCTTTCATCCGCGATTTCATTTACGACATCATCGCCAAAAACCGCACCCGCTGGTTCGGCAAATACGACACCTGCCGCTTACCCGACCCTGAATTTGAAGATCGTTTTTACTCGTAAACTGATTAACGGGGACCGTTTAAAAAACTTCCGTGTTGAATGTCTGGCAGGGATTCCTCACGGAGTAGGAATAGATGACGGGCATGAATTCAGAGAATTTGGAATCGCCGGGGGCAGAAGGAACGGGGAGAGTCATTGGATACTGAAAGGTGCCGCTTTTCAAATCCTCGCCGGGCCAGTAGAACCAGTCGGGGTTCGCGGCCAGTTTGGGGAAGCGTTGATCGAACTCTTTCCTGGAAAGATAGCGGGCGTGTTCCATGCAGAAGTTGACGACATAGGCCCTTACGATCTTAGCCTCCTGCACCGTCTGGGAATCCTTCATATACAACACTACTCCCGCAACCAACAAGAGACCCACAACGATCGCCACAAGTGTGATTTTTTTAACTGATTTCATAGAATCAGTATAGCAGGAGAGAAAGCGGATTTGAGGTAAGGGGAGTAACGATTTAGGCAGTTCAGCTTTTTACAACGGGAAAGAATGGTCTGGCAAGGGATGCTGATGTGGCAATGTCCATCGATCCGTCTACAATCTTCTTGATCAAACTCTACTCATCGTCGGCGCTTTAGGTGAGTATCTCTGGATCGAAAGAGATTGATCCAAGCCCCGTCCGGTGAGACGTTCGGAACAATGGAACATTATTAGAGTATGGAGAATTCTCGGCTCCGCTGGGCTTAATACTTGCTCTGTGAGAACTATTACCGTGAGGCGGGGCAGGTCTTGATTGTGTAGTTTTAGTTTTGACTTTCAGACAATAATGCCTTCTACTAGAATAAACAATAGCCTGGAAATTCCATATTTTTTAGTAGGGTATGCTGACTCCCCAGCACCCCTTTATGATCGGATGAGGGTTTTATAATTCGATCGTAAAAGGCGAAAAACAAAAGCGTTTTTTATATTATCCGGATCAGATGGGCGGTGTTTATCAGTGAATCTGATAGGAACTCAGCTTATAACGACGACTTGAAACTTTTTAAAACAGTTGGTGTCAAAGGTGAATAAAAAGATAAGACCTAAAATTCTCGTCATTGACGACAAGAGGGCAAACCTCTTGGCTATGGAAGCCGTGTTTGATGATTTTGATTTTGATTGTGACTTGCACTCAGCCACTTCCGGGCATGCAGGTTTAAAGTTGGTCATAGAGCATGAGTTTGCTCTGGCCCTGGTGGACGTTCAAATGCCCGATATGAACGGCTTTGAAGTAGTGGAACTGATACGGGGCATCAAAAAATCCCAAAACCTTCCTATTATCTTTGTAACCGCATTAAATGAGAAACAGGAATATAAGTTCAAGGGATACGAGGCTGGAGCGGTGGATTTTCTATTCAAACCGCTGGACCCAAAAATTCTAAAAAGCAAAGTCCGTATTTTTCTTGATCTTTATCGTAGTAAGCAAATTATTGAAAACCAAAAGCTTGAACTTGAAGAAAAGGTTAAAGCTTTGGGGTATGCCAAAAAGGCCGCGGAAGAGGCAAACCAGACCAAGTCGGACTTTTTGTCAATCATGAGTCACGAAATCCGGACCCCCATGAACGCTATTATGGGCTTTACAAAACTGGCTCTGAAAACTCAGTTGAACTCCAAACAATCCGATTTTCTGAAAAAAATCCAATATTCCTCGGACAACCTGCTGGCCATCATTGACGATATTCTTGATTTCTCCAAAATTGAAGCCGGCAAACTCAGCTTGGAAAAGGTGGAGTTCGCTCTGGAATCCATATTAGGAGACATGGCCAACCAAGAAGCCCTCAAGTGCCAAGACAAGGGGCTTGAGTTGCTCTTTTATATCGAGCCAAATGTACCTCAAAACTTGATTGGGGATCCCCTGCGACTCGGTCAGGTTATTTTAAATCTATTGAGTAACGCCATCAAGTTCACCAAACGGGGAGAGGTGGTGATGACTGTCAAAATAGAAAAGAAAATGGGTACCGATGTCATTCTTCGTTTCTCCATTCAAGATACCGGGATTGGTTTGTCCGAACAACAGGCTTCCAAATTGTTTCACCCATTTACACAGGCGGATCCATCCACTACACGAAAATATGGAGGGACCGGTCTGGGACTGTCTATTTGTAAACGGTTGGTAGAAATGATGGACGGCCGCCTTTGGGTAGATAGCAAGCTGGATAAGGGGAGCACTTTTCACTTTACAGCACGATTCAAGGTTGCCGAAAAATCAAATCCGGAAAACCTTGTTCCTCCCGAATTGGAGGGTTTGCGCGTCCTATCGGTAGACGATAACCTCCCTGCACTCAAAATTATGGAGCGTCTGCTGAAAATAAAAAAGTTCCAGGTAACCAGTTGTACGGATTCCGAGCAGGCTTTACACGAGATAGAACAGGCTGGAAAAGAAGGAAAAGCCTACGACTTGGCTATTTTGGATTGGCAGCTCCCCGATATGAAAGGCACCGATCTGGCGCAAAAAATCCAGGAAGATCCCGATTTAACAAAAAAACCAAAAATAATTATTGTCTCCGGCAGAAGTCGGGGGGAAGTCGAAAAAAGTGCAGGAGTAAGCTGGAGTGGGCCTTTTTTGACTAAGCCCGTATCCCATTCTGATTTGTTCAACGCCATTCTTTCGCTCTTTCAGAGTCAAAAACCGAAGGCCCAGCCGACCGAAAAATCAATTTCGGAATCTGATCATATCAAGCAGATCACTGGTGTCCGCATTCTTTTAGTGGAGGACAACGCCATCAACCAGGAGCTTGCGCTGGAACTTCTAAAAGGCATCGACGCTCTGGTACAAGTGGCCAATAACGGCCAAGAGGCATTGGAGATGTTGCAAACCGAGACTTTCGATGGAGTGCTCATGGATGTGCAGATGCCGGAAATGGATGGTCTGACGGCAACTTGCGAAATTCGTAAACAAAAGAAATTCAAAACACTCCCCATTATAGCTATGACGGCAAATGCCATGGACAAAGACCGTAAGGCTACCCAGAAAGCGGGAATGAACGACTATGTAGTTAAACCCATCGATGTGCAAAACCTGTATGCCATCATGGCTAAATGGATCAAACCGGGTGGCTCAATCAATAAAGAGCAGACAGGTAAATTAAGGCCCCCAGTTAAAGAAGGAGAGCTGGAGTTACCGGAACTCGAGGGTATCGATGTTAAATTGGGGCTTATCATCGCGCAGGATAACAAGACGCTGTATCGCCGATTGCTGGGCATGTTCTATGACGGCCAGAAAGATTTTGTTGAGCGGTTCTGGGCCGTACATCAAGACGGGGATATGAGAGCGCTGGAGCGTTTCGCTCATACCTTGAAGGGTGTCGCTGGCAACATCGGCGCAAGAAAGGTACAAGAGACGGCCCACGAATTAGAAAAGGTATGTCATGAGCAGAGGCCGGAAACGGAGGTCGAAGTTAGACTTGATAAAGTTGATGAGGCTCTTTCGACAGTTATATTCAACCTTAAGAAGTATCTCGAAGCGCAGAATAAAACTAATGGTACGGAAGTGAAAGTCGATACCACGGAGCTTGCAGTACGGTTGCAAGATCTGGCTCAGTTGCTGATTAGAAGCGATACGATGGCGCTGGATTTGGTGGCATCGATGCCAGGTCTGGCGGGAGTCGAAGCGTATCGCTCTCAGTTAACAGAATTAAAAAAGATGATTCATAATTATGAGTTTGATGGAGCATTGGAATTGATTGGAAAACTTACGGAAAAGTTGCAGTTTAAATCTAACCATGAAGAGTAATGTTGATTTGTCTGAGGTCAAAATGAGCGAAAATATGAATAAGCCAATAATTCTGATTGTAGACGATGTCCCTGACAATATAGAGGTATTACGTTGGGTGTTGATGGACAACTATAAAGTAATGGCGTCGATTGACGGAAAGAAGGCGTTACAGATAGCGAAGGGAAGCCCCAAGCCCGATTTGATTTTAATGGATGTCATGATGCCGGGTATAGACGGTTACGAGGTCTGCCGTCAGTTGAAGTCCGACCCGCGCACGGCGAAGATACCCGTCATATTCCTCACCAGCAAGGGAGAAGCCGAAGATGAAAAGCGGGGGTTGGATATGGGGGCGGTGGACTATATTCATAAACCGATCAACCCATCAATCGTACTGGCTCGTGTCCGTACTCATCTGGCGCTTTACGATCAGAACCGCCAGTTGGACAGAAAAGTACATGAACGGACCGTAGCACTTAATCAAGCCCGCCTGGAAATAACCCAGCGTCTGGGCCGTGCCGCCGAGTTCAAGGACAACGAGACCGGTATGCACGTCCTGCGAATGGGCCATTATGCCCGCCTGATTGCCGAGGCACTTAACATCGACGCGGAGTGGGTCAACCAGATCTTCCATGCGGCGCCCATGCACGATATCGGAAAAATAGGAATCCCGGATAATATTCTCCTGAAACCCGGAAAGCTGAATCCCAGTGAGTGGGAAGTCATGAAAACGCATACCACTATGGGAGGGGAAATTCTTTCAGGAGGAACATCTCTATTAATGAAAATGTCCGAGACTATTGCGATGACACACCACGAAAAATGGAACGGTTCCGGTTACCCTAAAGGGTTGAAAGGAGATAAAATCCCTCTGGAGGGCAGGATCGTGGCGGTTGCCGATGTGTTTGATGCCCTGACTTCGGAGCGTCCCTACAAGAAAGCCTGGTCTGTAAATAAAACAGTAGAGTTAATTGAGAAAGAAAGTGGCAAACATTTTGATCCCCAGGTGGTAGTGGCGTTTAAAAAAATCCTCACTGATATTATGGCGATTAAAGAGCAATTTGCCGATTTTCCGGAAGAAATAAACGCGTTGGTTTAAACTACAGTCCGGTAGAAGTTAATTTCGTGGCGCGCGGAAAAGACCGACCCTACCCCTTCCTTCCTTTAAAATAGCCTAAAAATTCATATAATTCATGAAAAGAGTGCGTCGGCCGCATCACTCACAGCCGAATTCAGCCTATTTGGCTATAGTGCGATTTCGGGCTTTGACTTTCAAGATATAATGCCGTCTACTGATATAAGGGGGGTTACGCGGTTTTCTATTTGGTATGCCGAAGAAAGTGGTTTTTTGAATTGGCATTGTTGCGAATTTCCTGGCCGCAAGGTTCCGGCAATTCATCTGGAAAACTATCGGGAATAACACCGTGGATGTGATGACTAGGATCACCGCCGCGGGGATGATCGAAACCTTCAATCCCATCCTGAAACAGTGACCGGCCCGAACTAACAAAGGTTAAATATGCTTGGTAAGTTAAAAAACTTAAGAGTCGGTGAAAAAATCGGATTAGGGTTTGTGGTCATCGGTTTGATCTTTTTTGCCAACATCCTGTTCGTTTTTAATTTACTCAACCAGACCGAGGAGCTACGCGACCGGGTGATGGAATTGCGGACCCCTACCGCGCAAAATAGCTTCAAGATGCTCAACGGGGTAAACCGCTCATTGGCCGCTTTGCGGGGATGGCTGTTGTTGGGTGAAGAGCATTTTAAACAGGAACGCCAACAGGCCTGGTCGAAAGATATAGATTCGGCTGAAAAGATCCTGAATGAACTTTCCGAGCACTGGACCAACCCTAAAAACGTAGAGCGGTTTCGGACCATAAAAGAAAAGTTGAAAGAGTTAAGAGCCTACCAGCAAGAAATTGAAAGCCTTTCAAGAAATTCACAGCTTCCGTTGGCCAATAAAAACTTGTCGGAGACGGCCGCGACCACCGCCTCTGCCATTAATACGCTACTCAGCGAAATGGCCGAGAACCAACAAGTATTACTGCGATTTGATCTGGAGGAGTCGAAAAGGCTCTCCAGCAGGGGGATGAGTTTGCTCTGGGCAACTCTGTTTGTGAGTGTCTCTCTTGGTTTTCTTATCGCCATGGCCATTACTTTTTCGATCACCCGGCCCTTGCGAAGGATCACCGAATTTTCCATGGGAGTTGCGGCTGGGAATCTGAACCAGGAAAGATTGCAAAGAGACTCCGAAGACGAAATTGGGATCTTGACGCACAACTTTAATGAAATGGCCTTTGGGTTGATCACGGATTTGCAGGAAAAGGAAGCCAGGAATTTCGCTCTTCTATATAACATCATGGACCCATTGATAGAGATAAATGATCAGGGGCTCATCGAAATATTCAACCCGGCGGCGGTGAAGGTGTTCGGCTATTCGGCGTCGGAGGTAATGGGGAAGAATGTCAAGATGCTGATGCCTGAACCCTATCAGAGCGAACACGATGGGTACATCAGGAATTACAGGGAAACGGGGCAGGCTAAAGTCATCGGTACTGGCCGCGAGGTGACAGGGAAGCGCAAGGACGGTACCGTCTTTCCTATGGAGATTGCTGTTAACGAGATCAAGGTGGGGGACAAAACGATGTATGTCAGTATTTGTCGCGATATCACCGAACGAAAAAATGCGGTACAGGAGTTGGTAGACAGCCGGGTGACTTTAGAAAAACAAAATTGGCTCAAGACCGGTCTTGCGGAACTGCACGACATGATGCGGGGGGAGCAGGGCGAGGACACCTTGTCGCAAAATATCATCAACTACCTCGCTGGCCGGTTAAACGTGCTGATCGGGGCCATCTATTTATCTGAAAATGGGGAAATGCGGTTTACCGCCGGTTATGCCTTTAACCAGGGAATGAAAAATACCAAACACTATCAGAAAGGGGAAGGCCCGGTGGGGCAGGCCGCTCTGGAAAAGAAAAGTATCCTGATCAAGGATCTCCCGGACGATAGTATCCGGATCCAATCCGGTTTTATCGATGCCTCGCCCAGAAATCTTCTGGTAATCCCTATTATATTTGAAGAGGAAGTGATCGGAGTCCTGGAACTGGCCTCCCTGGATGAAATCCAGCAAGATCATAGGGAGTTTTTAAACCAGGCCGTGGAAGCCATAGCGATCAATCTTCATTCTTCCCGGTCCAGAACCCGTTTGGAGGAATTGCTGGAATCCAAAAAATAAGATTAGCGAAAGAGAGTCCAATCATTAAATAGAAGGTTGCGGAATGGCAAGGGCCGGCAAGGGCCCAAAAAGAATTGAGCGGCATTCCTGTACGGTATCACCCGAATGGGACCACCGGGAAAGAAACCTTTCGCTCTGCTAACGCATAGGTTATTTGATCCAATCGAAATGAATTCAGCATTGGATTGTTCCTTGGATGAGTTTCATTATCTCCCGGAAGCAAACGGCTGAAAATCAGAAATCCTGAGGAGTAAAAATGGCTGAGGCGCCTAATTTTTTACATAGAGATAAATTGCCCACTCCGGTAATTTTAACTGTGGTCGCAATTTGTATTGCCCCCTTTATCCTGAATCTTTTCGGAATCGATTTTGGTTCTGAAGAACGTCCTTTTGATCCTGCCGCTTCTGTGGGGTTGGCGCCCCAGCAATTGATCGATTCATTATTTGAGTCTCTTTCGGGAAGCTTTACCCATACCATTCTGGAATGGAGCGCTTTTTGTTCGGCAATTTTTACCGTTATTTTAAGTTTTTGTTTATTTTATGTGAATCGCAACGTCTCCATTCCCATTATTGGCATGGCCCTTTTTTGTGCCGGGTGCATGGATGCCTTTCACACGCTGGTCGCCGACCGGCTGATTGAGGCCACCGCGGATCATCAAAACCTTATCCCATTTACCTGGGCTGTCAGCCGGGTATTTAATGCCATTATTTTGATTATTGGCGCGGGATTATTATTATCCAACCAAACACGGAAATTTAAAGGGAGTTTGTCTTTTGTCCTGGGAATGAGCTTGCTCTTCGGCTTTCTGGCCTATGCGCTGATTACTTATTGCGCCACCAGCAATCAACTTCCAGAAACACTTTTCCCTCAATCGCTTGTGACACGGCCCTGGGATGTGGCCCCGCTCGTTCTTTACATCATTGGTTTTATTTTCATTTTCCCCAAATATTATCAACAGGATCGCAGTTTTTTCTCCCATGCCATTGTGATCAGTTGTATTCCGAACATATCCACTCAGCTTTACATGGCCTTTGGCTCCAGCGCTCTTTTTGACAACGCTTTTAATGTAGCCCATTTCCTGAAGATTCTTTCCTATTTGGTTCCATTTGTAGGATTAGCGTTGGAATTTGTAAAGAGCTTATATCAGGAAGCGCAAGCTTTGGGTGAGTTGAAAAAAGAAAAAAATAAAATACTTGAAGAAAGATCAAAAGAGTTCAACGCCATATTTCAAAGTGTGGCCGATCCTCTGATCACGATCGACGATCAGGGCATGATCGAATCCTTCAATCCGGCGGCGGAGCGCACGTTCGGTTATTCGACGTCCGAGGCAATCGGCAAGAATGTCAAGATGCTGATGCCCGAGCCCTATCACAGCGAACACGATGGGTACATCAGGAATTACAGGGAAACAGGGCAGGCTAAAATCATCGGTATCGGCCGCGAGGTGGTGGGTAAACGCAGGGATGGAAGCATCTTTCCTCTGGACCTGGCCGTTAACAAGATAAAGGTGGGGGACAGAACAATGTATGTCGGTACCTGCCGCGATATCAGCGAACGGAAAAAGGCGGTGCAGGAGTTGGCAGACAGCCGGTCGACTTTAGAAAAACAGTATTGGCTCAAGACCGGTTTTTCGGAACTGCACAACACGATGCGGGGGGATCAGGACGAGGCCGCCTTGTCGCAAAATATCATCAACTACCTCGCCGACCGCTTAAACATGCAGGTCGGGGCCGTCTATTTATCTGAGAATGGAGAAATGCGGTTTGCCGCCGGTTATGCCTATCACCAGGGAATGAAACTCTCCGATCACTATCAGAAAGGGGGAGGGCTGGTGAGCCAGGCCGCGCTGGAAAAGAAAAGTATTCTGGTCAGGGATCTCCCGGATGATTATATCCGGGTCCAATCCGGTTTGGTCGATGTCCCGCTCAGGAACCTGCTGGTAACCCCTATTGTATTTGAAGAGGAAGTGATCGGGGTTCTGGAGCTAGCCTCCCTGGATGAAATCCAGCAAGATCATAGGGAATTTTTAAACCAGGCGGTGGAAGCCATAGCGATCAATCTTAATTCTTCCCGGGCCAGGGCCCGTTTGGCGGAATTACTGGAATCCAAAAAATAAGATTAGCGAAAGAGAACCCAGCTTTTGAATAGAAGGCGGAGGAATGGGAAGGGGCCGGCAAAGATCCCAAAAGAATTGAGCGGCATTCACGTACGGTATCACCCGAATGGAACCACTTAGCAAAAAAAGCCAAAGCCTGTCTTGCGCAACCGCAGGCTAAGAATACCAGGTAAAAAAATTATGAAATTTTCCACTTATATAATCATTCCTTTCCTCGGCTTCAGCTCTTTATTGCTGGGTGGGATGGTTATCTTTGGATGGTATGCGCATATCCCCATCCTGATTCAGGTCCATCCCAGCTTTGCGCCCATGCAGTACAACACCGCTCTTGGTTTTATTTTTGGTGGGGCTGGACTCATAGCCGCTTACGGGTCCAAGACCTGGATTACCAGAATTACGAGCGGATTCCTTGCGTTGCTGGGAAGTATGACCCTGATTCAATATATGTTTGGAGTGGACTTTGGCATCGACCAGCTCCTGATGGATGCTTATATCACTGTTGAAACATCTCATCCGGGCCGCATGGCTCCGAATACGGCGTTTTGTTTTCTTCTAACCGGCATTTCCTTTTTAATTTTGGGCAAGGGAAATGAACTCCAAAAACATTCCATAGCAATAGCGATTATTGGAGGACTTGTTTTTGCTTTGGGACTGGCGGCGTTTGGCGGTTATTTAATTAGCATGGAAACCGCCTACGGTTGGAGCAACCTGACACGGATGGCAGTGCACACTGCTTCAGAATTTATCTTGATAGGGCTGGGAATAGTTCTACTTGCCTGGAAAGCCGATATTGCCAGCGAAAATAAAACTCCAAAATGGGCACCCATCCTTGTCGGGATGGGTGCCCTGACTATTACTCTGCTTCTATGGCAGGCGGTAGTAACGGATGAAGTAAGAGCAATTAAAAAAGAAATAAAAACAAATACTCTCCATATCAAGAGCCAGTTTATTTCCACTCTGGAGTCGTTAACCCAGGGCGTTACACGCCTGACCAAACGCTGGGAAGTGGGAGGAGCCCCGGCGAAAGAGGAATGGCTGTCCGACGCAGGTCTCCATGTTGAACATCATTTTAGTGTCAGGGCGCTCGAATGGGTGGATGCTGATTTTCGAATCCGCTGGGTTGCCCCACTGGAAGGCAATGAAGCCGCAGAAGGATTGGATCTGTCCAAAATAGAGGGCCTGGGGGCCAACCTGATGCGAGCCCGGAATGAAAAAAAGATAGTAGTCAGCAGTACCCGCAAATTGGTACAGGGGGGCAAAGGATTTTTTATCACGGCCCCTATATTTCATGCGGGCCAATTTCAGGGTTTCATTCATAAGGTAGTGGACCCTGATCGGCTATTAAGCAGTTTGACAACGAAACAAAAGGCTGAAGGAATTGACCTGGTATTGGTGGAGGCGAATACTTCCGGTAACTTTGATTTTTTACCGGAGGGCAAAGGCAATCGATGGCTTTTTTCTACTCCTATCACATTTCATGGCAATTCCTGGAGAATTGTTGCTCTGCCCAAACCCCAATGGTTGAAGGCCCATGGGTCGATGACCCCCACTGTTGTCCTTGTTTTTGGAGTTTTTGCATCCTTTCTTTTAGCCCAGTTGGCTCAACTCGTTCAAAAAAACAAAGACCGCACCTTAAAAGCTGAAATGGCCGAGGCGGCACTGCAGGATGCCTATAACAGCCTGGATGCGCGCGCTCAAAGTATTTTGGTGAATATGGTTGATCCTCTGATTACGATCAACGATCAGGGTAGGATCGAGGATTTTAACCCGGCGGCGGAGCGCACCTTCGGTTATTCCAGATCCGAGGTGATCGGGAAGAATGTCAATCTGCTGATGCCGGAGCCCTATCACAGCGAACATGACGGATACCTCGGAAACTACAGAGCAACAGGGCAGGCCAAAATCATCGGTAGTGGCCGAGAGGTGGCGGGTAAGCGCAAGGACGGAAGCGTCTTTCCTCTGGACCTGGCTGTTAACGAGATGAAGGTGGGGGATAAGACAATGTTTATCGGTACCTGCCGGGATATCACCGAGCGCAGGCAGGCCGAGCAGAGATTGCGGGACAGCGAAGAAAAGTTTAACCAGCTGGCGAAAAATATTCATGAGGTCTTCTGGATCATCAATGCGGAGGTCACTGAAATGATTTACATCAGCGACGCGTATGAAACGGTATGGGGCAGATCCTGTGAAGACTTGATGAATAATATCATGGACTGGGGTCCCTCCCTTCACCCTGAAGACAGCGACCGGGTTTTGGGGCTGTTCAATTTTGAGGATTTGGCGGCGGGCAATTTTGATTTGGATTATCGAATCATCCGCCCTGATGGGTCGATCCGCTGGATTCATGCGGAGGGCTTGCCGGTGCGAAACGATTCAGGAGACATTTTCCGGTTTGCCGGCATCGCACAGGATATCACCGAGCGCAAGCAGGCGGAGGAAAAAATTGCCAGGATCAACCAGGATCTGGAACGTCAGAACTGGGTAAAAACCCAGGTTGCATCTTTGAATAACAAAATGCTCGGTGACCAGGACAGTGTTGAGTTGGCTCAAAATATCATTAACGTTCTGGCTGAAATTTTGGAAGTGCGCATTGGCTCGGTCTACCTGGTCGAGTCGGATAAATTGAAGATGACAGCAGGCTTTGCCCATCAGGAAAATGTTTCAAAAACATTCGAGATTGGAGAAGGCCTGGTGGGGCAGGCGGTCCTGGAAAAGCAAAGTATTGTGATCAGTGATGTTCCTAAAGACCATCTCCGGGTGACTTCCGGGTTGGGTGACGCTGTGCCCACCCATATCATGATTATTCCCTTTTTACATGAAGATATTGTGATGGGAGTGGCGGAGTTGGGGTCCTTTAGCCCATTCAGCGACCGGCAATGGGAGTTTTTAAATCAAGCTGGAGAGGGTATCGCAATCGCCTTAAATTCCGCACTGGCCCGTAAACAAATGACTGGACTGCTTTCAGAAACCCAGGCGCAGTCGGAAGAGCTGATTGCACAAAGGGAGGAGATGGAGCAGATAGAGGAGGAACTGCGGCAATCCAATCAATACCTCGAAGAGCAGACGCGTGATCTGGTACAGCAAAAAGGTGAGGTCGAGAAAAAAGGCGGTCTGTTAAAAATCAAAATGCAGGAATTGAAAGTTGCCAATAAATATAAATCGGAGTTTCTAGCCAACATGTCGCATGAATTGAGAACCCCGCTCAACAGCATGCTGATATTGTCCCAATTGCTGGCTGAAAATAAACGAAATAATCTCACCGAAAAACAGGTCGAATTTGCCCAAACGATCCATAGCTCGGGTGCGGACCTTCTAGATCTGATTAATGACATATTAGACCTGTCCAAGGTGGAAGCCGGTAAAATGGAAATCCATGTGGAAGAAGTGAGCCTTACCGCCCTGTCCGCTTCTTTAGAAAAAACGTTTCTGCCTGTGGCGAAACAAAAGGGGTTGGAGTTTAAAACACAAATCAGCGCGGAAATGCCATCTTATATCCAGACGGATTTCCAACGGGCGGAACAAATTCTCAAAAACTTCTTGTCCAATGCGTTCAAGTTTACTGAAGAAGGAAACGTCACCCTTAAATTCCATCCGGTCGAATCGCAGGTTCCTTTTTCCCGGGCAGGGTTAAATAACCAAAATGTTATTGGGATTTCCGTTTCAGATACCGGCAAGGGAATTACCAGGAAACAACAGGATCAGATATTTGAAGCTTTCCGGCAGGAAGACGGCACCACCAGCCGGAAATACGGCGGCACCGGACTGGGGCTATCGATTTCAAAAGAGCTGGTCCGTCTTCTGGGTGGAGAGATTCAATTATCAAGCGAGGAAGGAATGGGGAGTGCATTTACGGTTTACCTTCCTGAAAAACATTCTACACTGGAAACAGAAGAAGACCGCGTAAAGGTTCC
This sequence comes from Nitrospinaceae bacterium, assembly GCA_029261395.1. Lineage (GTDB taxonomy): Bacteria > Nitrospinota > Nitrospinia > Nitrospinales > Nitrospinaceae > SZUA-226. Next base: position 7,321 of record JAJDBJ010000031.1, on the reverse strand, counting down.
AGTGCCCCTGCCGAAATCACAGGCCAGGCACCCCAGTGAGCCGGTCTTTCAATCCATTTTAGTTATTGAGGATGACCCTCGTTTTGCAAAAATCGTTTCTGACGCGGCCAAAAGGAAGGGTTTTGATACCATAGTGGCGGGGGACGGGGAACTGGGCCTTGAGCTTGCGGAAAAAAAACAACCCACCGCTATTATTCTGGACGAGGGCCTGCCGGGAATCGATGGCCTGGAGGTGATGAGACAACTACAGGCCAATGCCGCGACTCGGGGCGTTCCGGTTTATTTCATTTCAGCGAATCACGAAAAAGCCAAGGAAGCTTTAACAAAGGGTGCCACTGGTTTTTTAAAGAAACCGGTTGATATGGAAAAAATTGAGAGCATTTTTACAGAAGTAGTCGGCCTTTTGAAAAAGAAGATCAAACAAATTTTGGTGGTCGAAGATGATGAGGATATGAGGAAAAGTATTATTGGACTTCTGGATAGTGAGAACGTCAACTTTTTGAGTGCGGCAACGGTGGATGAAGCCATTCAGGTATTAAGAAAACATGAGGTCGATTGCATGACTTTGGATTTGGGTTTAGGGGATAAGTCTGGATTTGATCTTCTGCATGAAATTAAAATCGATGAAACCCTGCCTAAAGTGCCGGTGATTATTTATACGGCAATGAGTCTTACCCAAAGCCAGGAAGAAGAGCTGGCGGGCTTTTCCAAAAGCATCATTGTTAAGGGAGCGAGATCCCCTGAAAGACTTTTGGATGAAATCAATGCATATCTCTACGGCGCAAAACAGTTTTTGGAGGAAACGGACTCTTTGGAAGAAAGGGATTATTCGGAGCAAGAGGTCATGGAGCCCGATCCCACTCCAGTTGAGGATGAAGTTTATAATTTTCAGGGGAAAAAGGTTCTTTTGACCGATGATGACATGCGAAATGTTTTTGCCCTAACTCATTTATTGGAAGAAAAAGAGGCCGACGTGATAGTCGCCCGGAACGGTCGGGAAGCCATAGATATTCTTAAGTCCAACCCGGACACCGATTTAATTTTGATGGATATCATGATGCCGGAAATGGACGGTTATACGGCGATCCGGAAAATAAGAAAAGATAAAAACTTCAGGGATATCCCTATTATTGCCATTACTGCAAAAGCCATGAAAACTGACAAGGAAAAGTGTCTCAATGCTGGAGCCAGCGATTACCTCGCGAAGCCCGTTGATCAAAATAAACTATTCGCTCAGATGAGTATTTTGTTTAAAAAAACAGGCTTAGGGGGATGAGTGGATAATATGCATTTGGATAATGAAAATGATAGTGAGGATATCGAAGTCAGGCTATTGCTCGAAGCAATTTTTTTGAAATATGGTTCCGATTTCAGGAGTTATTCCCGATTGTCAGTGAAAAGACAAATTTTGAAAATGGTAAAGGATCAAAATTTGGGAAATATTTCAGAATTACAGCATAAAATGATTTGGGATGAACTGTTTTTTAAAAGCATATTACCCAAATTTTCAATAAACGTGACGGAGCACTTTAGAGACCCTTCTTTTTATAAGGCGTTTCGCAATGATGTGGTTCCCTTTTTGAGAACATATCCGTCCTTAAAAATCTGGCATGCGGGATGCGCCACAGGCGAGGAAGTCTACTCCATGGCGATATTGCTTGAAGAGGAAAATTTATACGAAAAAACCCAGATCTATGCGACAGATATAAATATCAAGGCTTTGGAAATTGCAAAGGGTGGAAAGTATTTGAGCAGGAATTTATCGACATGCTCCGAAAATTATCTTAAATCGGGAGGTAAGAAATCCTTTTCAGAATATATTTCTGTTCAAGACATGGATTTCATAATGGATAAGAAGCTTAAAAAAAATATTCTGTTTATTGATCACAATTTAGCCGTGGATGAAACCTTTGTTGAAGCTCATGTGATTCTATGTCGCAATGTCTTGATTTATTTTAATGAAGTTTTGACAAGGCGTGTGATTAAGCTGTTTTATGACAGCCTTCAGAAGCATGGTTTTCTTTGTATGGGGTTGAGGGAAAGCATTATGAGGAGCGCCAATAAAGAACACTTCAAGTATCTTAATAGGGATGGAAAGATTTACCGAAAAGTTCCATCTGAATCATTCAATAGGATGGTAAAATGAAGAGAGATTCAGAGATCATATGAATGTATCGACCAGTGGTTTTGAAGGAATAGTGATTGGGGGTTCGGCGGGCTCTATCTCCCCTCTTTGTGCAATTCTTTCGGCCTTGCCCTCTGATTTTTCAATACCGATCGCCGTTGCTCTCCACAGGAGTAGCGGTGGCGTTGAGTTCCATAAAGCTTTGGGTTCTCCTGAAATGGCATTGAAAATTTATGAACCCAACGATAGAGATCCCTTTGTCGCGGGTAAGGTATTTCTGGCTCCAGCCGATTACCATATGTTGGTTGATAAAGACAAGACAATTTGCCTTTCCACTTCGGACATGACAAACTATGCAAGGCCTTCTATTGATGAATTATTTGAAACCGCCGCCGATTGCTTTGGGAAAAAGCTCATCGGAATTATTTTGTCTGGAGCTTCCAGGGATGGGAGTGATGGCTTGATGAAAATTAAGGCAAAAGGAGGCCTTACCATTGTGCAAAACCCGTTAAAAGCTGACGGGGAAACCATGATTCGATCGGCTATGGAAACAACTAATATTGATTATCTATATAGCCCGGAACAGATTGGCCGGTTTCTCAAGGATTTGGATAAGGGCTCAGCTACTCTTTAACAAATAATTATTACTCACCTTTTTAGGTTTGTTTATGCCAAAAATAAATAAAAAGATAAGACCTAAAATCCTCGCCATTGACGACAAACAGGCAAACCTTTTGGCTCTGGAAGCTGTATTGGATGATTTTGAATGTGATATTTACTCGGTCACTTCCGGCGAAGCAGGTCTGCAGTTGATTTTAAAGCATGATTTTGCCTTAGCCCTCTTGGATGTCCAAATGCCAGTAATGAACGGCTTTGAAGTGGCAGAATTAATACGGGGAATTAAAAAATCCAAATATCTTCCTGTTATCTTTATAACTGCGTTAAATGAGAAAGAGGAATATAAATTTAAAGGATACGAGGCCGGGGCGGTGGACTTTCTATTTAAACCGGTGGACCCCAAAATATTAAAAAGTAAAGTCGGTGTTTTCCTTGAGCTTTATAAGCAGAAAGCTCTTGTCAGTACTCGGGTTGCGGAGTTAAAAAAGAAGGTAGAAGAAGCGAACCATGAAATTGATATTCGCAAGCAAGCGCAAACAATTTATGAAAAAAATACGCATAAAAATGAATTGTTTTTGGATACCGCTGGGGATAATTTTTCTGAAATAGCCATTCCTACTCAAATGTTTATGGGATTTGTAGAAAGTATTGAAAAAGGTGATATCTCTGAGCTGGAAAAACAGCTAGCTAGCCTGAGCGCTTTAATTGAAAAAGGAAAACTTCTGGAGTTGCGCCTTTCAGAATTAATCAAGGAAGGCGATTTTTCAGGAACTTTAGATCTCTTGGAAACCATTAAGATGGTTTGAGTAATGTATGGCTGATGAGTAAAACAAAACAACCTGTGAAGAAAAAGCAGGTGTTATATTTGCCAAGTGAAAGATAACGGGCCTGGTGCTCGATGCAAAAATCGAAAAAATAAACCCTCACAACAATCGCCTTCCGGACCCTTTTGGAATTCTTACCACCCCCATCAGCAACAAGAGACCCAAAACCATAGCCACAGTTTTCATCTTTTTATGGGCACAGGCATGCCTGACACTCTCCAAAAAGCTTTACTCCCCATCTCTACTTTGCCGGGCTAGGTACTTTTCCTGCAAGCACTCTTTTTGTGGTGCAGGTAAATAATTCAGTTTTGACTTTCAATCAACAATGCCCTCTACTGATAGAGAAGGGGTAGAAAAAAGTTTCCTGCCAAGTGTACCTAATTTATTGAATTAACGTTTTGCCGGATTACCTGGCCGCAAGGGCTGGCGGATCACCTGAGTTTAAGTTCAATGTCTAAAGTACTCGCCTTCCATTCTGTTATACCAATAGAAATACGTCTCTGATGCAATAATCTAACTAGCAGAGGTTAAATATGTTCAGTGGGTTAAAAAACTTAAGAGTGGGTGTGAAAATTGGATTGGGGTTTTTTGGAATAGGTCTGGTCTTCTTTGCCAGCATCCTGTTCATTTTAAATATATTCCAGCAGACTAAATCTTTGAACGACCGGGTAGAGAGTTTGCGGGTCCCTACCGCGCGAAATAGCCTCATGATGCTCAATGGGGTAAACCACTCATTGGCCGCTTTGCGGGGCTGGCTGTTGTTGGGTGAGGACCAGTTTAAACAGGAACGGCGGCAGGCCTGGCTAGTAGAAATTGATTCGTCTGCAGAGGCCCTGAGAAAACTTTCAGCGAGATGGACCAACCCTGAAAACGTCGAGCGGTTTCGGGACATCAATGAAAAGCTGGAGAAGTTCAGAAAATACCAAATTGAAATTGAAACTCTTTCAAGAAGCTCACAACTTGCGTTCGCCAATAAAATTTTGTCGGAAAAAGCCGCGCCCACCGCCTCTGCCATTAATACTCTACTCAGCGAAATGTCCGAGAACCAACAGGTATTACTGCAATTTGATCTGGATGAGGTGAAAAGACTCTCAAATATGGGGGTCAATATCTTCTGGGCTACGCTCACTGTGAGTACCATCATTGGTTTTCTTATAGCCCTGCCTGTTACTTTTTCGATCACCAGACCTTTGCGAAGAATCACCGAATTTTCCAGGAAAGTTGTTGCAGGCGACCTGAAACAGGAAAGACTGCGAGGAGGCGCCAAAGACGAAATTGGAATCTTGACGCATAACTTTAATGAAATGGTCTTTGGATTGATCGCGGATTTGCAAGAAAAGGAAGCCCGGAACTTCTCCCTTATAAATCACATGGTGGACCCGCTAATCTCGATAGACAGTCAGGGTGTAATCGAATCCTTTAATCCGTCGGCGGAGCGCACGTTCGGCTATTCTGCATCCGAGGTGATCGGGAAAAATGTCAATATGCTGATGCCCGAGCCCTATCACAGCGAACATGACGGATACCTGGGAAATTACAAACGGACGGGGCAGGCCAAAATCATCGGTATCGGCCGCGAGGTGATGGGCCAACGCAAGGATGGCTCCGTCTTTCCCATAGACCTGTCCGTTAACGAGATAAAGATTGACGGCAAGTCGATGTATATCGGGGTGTGTCGCGATATCACCGAACGCAAGCAGGCAGAGTGGGCGTTGCAGGCAGAGGAGGCGCGCACTCGGGCTATTTTGGAAAGTGTGGTCGATCCGCTGATCACCATCGACGATCTAGGTATGATCGATGTTTTTAATCCGGCGGCGGAGCGTACGTTCGGTTATGCCGCGTCCGAGGTGTCCGGGAAGAATGTCAAGATGCTGATGCCCGAGCCCTATCACCACGAACATGACGGGTACCTCGGAAATTATAAGGAAACAGGGCAGGCCAAAATTATCGGTATCGGCCGCGAGGTAATGGGCCAACGCAAGGACGGGAGCGTCTTTCCCCTGGACCTGGCTGTTAACGAGATGAAGGCGGGCGGCAAGATGATGTATGTCGGAATCTGCCGCGATATCACTGAGCGGAAACGGTCGGAGGAAAAAATTGCCAGGATCAACCAGGATCTGGAAGAACAGAACTGGTTAAAAACCCATCTTGCGACCTTGAATGACAAAATACGTGGCGACCAGGATAGTGTTGAGTTGGCTCAAAATATCATTAACGTTCTGGCTGAAAGTTTGGAAGCGCATATTGGCGCGGTCTACCTGGCCGAGTCCGATAGTTTGAAGATGACAGCCGGTTTTTCCTTTACCCCGAAGAAAAATACTTCAAAGGAATTCAAGATCGGAGAAGGTCCGGTGGGGCAGGCGGCCCTGGAAAAGAAAAGCATTGTGATCAATAATGTTCCCGAGGACTATATCCGGGTGATTTCCGGATTGGGTGACGCTGTGCCCACCCATCTCATGATTATTCCCTTTTTACATGAGGATATTGTGATGGGAGTGGTGGAGTTGGGATCCTTTAATCCACTCAGCGACCGGCAATGGGAGTTTTTAAATCGAGCTGGAGAGGGTATCGCAATCGCCTTAAATTCCGCGATAGTCCGTAAACAAGCGGCTGAACTGCTTGCAAAAACCCAGGTGCAATCGGAAGAGCTGATTTCACAAAAAGAGGAATTGGAGCAGACAGAGGAAGAACTGCGGCAAACCAATCAACACCTCAAAGAGCAGGCGCATGATCTGGAACAACAAAAAGAGGAATTGGCAGTCTCAGGTCGATATAAGTCAGAGTTCCTGGCCAACATGTCGCATGAATTGAGAACCCCGCTCAACAGCCTGCTGATATTGTCCCAATTACTGGCTGGGAATAAACAAAAAAATCTTACCGAAACACAGGTCGAATTTGCCCAAACGATCCATGGTGCGGGCTCAGATCTTCTAAGCCTGATTGATGACATATTAGACCTGTCCAAGGTGGAAGCCGGCCAAATGGAGCTTCATGTGGAAGAGGTGAGCCTTGCCGACCTGGCCGGTTCTTTGGAGAAAATGTTCCTATCCATGGCGGAACTAAAGGGGCTGGAGTTTAAAACAGAAATCAGCGCGGAAATGCCGTCTCATATCCGGACGGATTCCCAACGGGTGGAACAGATTATTAAAAACTTTCTGTCCAATGCGTTCAAGTTTACTAAAGAAGGCGGTATCACCCTCAAATTCCATCCGGTCGAATCCGGGGCGCAATTTTCCCGGGCGGAGTTAAACAATCAAAATGTTATCGGGATTTCCGTTTCAGATACCGGCAAAGGGATTTCTCAAGAGAAACAGGGTCAGATATTTGGAGCCTTCCGGCAGGAAGACGGCACTACCAGCCGGGAATACGGCGGCACCGGACTGGGGCTTTCGATTTCAAAAGAGCTGGCCCGTCTTCTGGGTGGAGAAATTGAATTGTCAAGCGAGGATGGTGTGGGGAGTACATTTACGGTTTACCTTCCTGAAAAACTTTTTACCCCGGAAACACAAGAGGACCGCGTGAAGTTTCCAAGACCCCAGCCGCAATCACAGGGCAAGTCCCGCAAGCGGTCGGTTTCTCCATCCATTTTAATCATTGAAGATGATCCCCGTTTTTCAAAAATTGTTTCTGAAACGGCCAAAAGGAAGGGTTTTGATCCCATAGTGGCGGGGGACGGGGAGATGGGCCTTGAGCTTGCGGAAGAAAAACAACCGACAGCTATTATTCTGGACGTGGGCCTGCCGGGAATCGATGG
>JAJDBJ010000030.1 GCA_029261395.1 Nitrospinaceae bacterium | reverse complement strand
TCCCATCCTGACCGACAGCGGCGGCTTCCAAGTGTTCAGCCTCAATAAACTCACCAAAGTTTCCGAGGAGGGCGTGGCGTTTCAATCGCACCTCGACGGCTCGTCGCATCTGTTGTCGCCCGAAAAATCGATGGAAATCCAGATGGCGCTGGGAGCGGACATCATCATGACGTTCGACGAACCGACGCCGCACGAAGCCGACCGCGCCACCACGCAGAAATCGCTGGAGCTCTCCACCCGCTGGGCGAAACGCTGTCGCGAGGCGCACGATAAAGAGGGTCAACTTCTGTTCGGAATCGTGCAAGGGGGGATGGTCAAAGATTTGAGAGAAGAAAGCGCGAAGCAGATTATCGATCTCGACTTTCCCGGCTATGCCATTGGCGGGTTGAGCGTGGGGGAGGAAAAATCGCAGATGCTGGATCTGGCGGCGCACACCGCGCCGCTTCTGCCGAATGATCTGCCGCGTTACCTGATGGGCGTCGGCACGCCCAACGATCTTCTGCAATGCACGCAGATGGGAATCGACATGTTCGATTGCGTCATGCCCACCCGCAACGCGCGTAACGGGTCGCTGTTCACCAGCGAGGGCAAGATCAACATCAAAAATGCGAAGTACAAAGCCGAAGACCTGCCGCTCGACCCGCAATGCAACTGCTACACCTGCAGAAACTATTCGCGGGCGTATCTCCGCCACCTGTTTGTGTCGGACGAAATTCTGGCGATGCGTCTCAACAGCCTGCACAACATCGCGTTTTTTCAAATGTGGATGTCCCGCCTGCGCCGGGCGATCCAGGAGGATCGACCGGTGGACTGGAGTTTTCCGGAAACAAACGACAAAGATTCAAACGGGGATTGATGCGAATCGGTTGTGTCTCAGTTTGAAGTCGAATGTCTCCAAACGGCCAAAAGCAGACGTTTGCGTTAAGCGTTGCTCATCTTCCTTGCAGCAACAAAATAGCTGGTCGCGCCTGCAAATATAGTTTCAGATTCAATCGTTTGAAAGTTGTCAGCACCTATCAGGCCGTCTACATCGGAAGTCGTATATCTTGCAAAACGTATAGGGATTAACCCGATTTTCAATAAAACGCGAAACAAAAAAATCTGCATGTTCACTAAGAATGACTTCTTCTCTGCCATACATGGCGTTACTGAAATGAACAGTCCTTCCGGCTTTAGAACCTCATGTATTCTTTTCACGATTTCTTGAGGGTTGGGAACTGTATGGAGCATGTTGAATGCCATAACCACATCGAACGATCCTTCACGCAATGCTTCATCAAAAATTGTTGTTTGTTCGAAGCGCACATTCCCAATTGCGTTGGCAGCGCCTTTAGATTTAGCAAGCTCGATCATTTCAGCGGATATGTCGATACCGAGAATTTCATTGACGAGATCGGCTAGTTCACAAGATTTTGTACCTGTTCCACAGCCGTAATCTAGAACGACATCGGTAGCTTTGAGATGCTGTTTAGTGTTGTCTCTGACCCTACTATGAATACGCTCAAAACGCTCTTCTGTCGTGTCATAGTTTTTTGAAGCCTTGTCCCAAAACTTTTCAGACTTATCGCTCATCGGGAGCCATCTTTCATTTCCACGAGCTGAATTAGATTTCCACACGTATCGTCCAGAACGGCCATTCGGACAGGACCTGCGTCCATAGACCGTTGGGTGAAGGCAACGCCAAGACGGCTCAACCGCTCATGCTCTGCATCCAGGTTATCTACTTGGAACGACGTAACCGGAATTCCATCAGCCACAAGTGCTGACTTATAGGGTGGGACTGCCGGATGCTCGCTTGGCTCAAGCAGGAGTTCAGTGCCATCTGGCTGTTCGGACGAGACCACAGTCAACCAACGGTGTTCTCCCATCGGGATGTCATTTTTCACGACGAAGCCAAGCTTGTTGGTATAGAAGTCATGCGCCTGTGCCTGATTGTCTACAAACACGCTGGTGACATGTATCTTCATTGTTATGACCTCCACTTAAAGTTGCTAGATAGGATTTCTATTGCACTGCGCAACGGCTCCTCGTTTATCGAGTGCATTTTGGTTCGACCTTGCCAGGTCACTTCAATCAGTCCCGCCCGTTCGAGAGCATCTAAGTGTTGCGATATCGTTTGACGTGAGAGAGGTTTCCTATCTTGTCCGTACGGTGCGGCGCATATCTCAAACAATGACTGACCTGGCTTCTCGTACAAAGAAACCAGAATGCGGCGACGTCCGACGTGCGCCAATGCCTTGAACACCAGGTCAAGCTCACCATCGTGCATGGGAAGTATTATGCAGTAATATTACTTTATTTCAAGCCTCAGCAATGAAAACACACTTAGCGAGCGTTTTGAGTGGCGGCTTTGGGTCGATTCCTGCCGTTTAGATTTCCAACTTAGATACTACCTGCAAATCGGCTGAATCAAGTTTTGTTGGGTCGGGGTTCGTCGATGATGCCCTTGATCTTGAATTCGCGAATGATGTAGCCTGACCGTTCCGGAAGCGTTTCCTGGAACAGGCCTTTCAGTTCCATTACCTTTTCGCGGTCGAGAATATCCAGCAGAAATTCGAACTGCGCTTCGGGGTAATATACGGTGAGATCGAGTCCCGCGGTCTGGTACTGGTACTGAAAACCCGACTTCACGGGATTGTTCCGAATCGGTTTGTATTCGACATGGCCGAGCGGGATCACCTCCGCGATGGGCGCCCACCCTTCCCCACTCTCCTTCAAGGCCTGCTTCACGCGGGACAACAATTCCTGAGGGTCCATTAATTCGTAGGTATAACTGCGTGTTCGTTTCATGAAGTTTCCGATCCAGGCTGATTCGGCACCGCGCGCAATGCCATGAATAAAGGAATTTCCTGCCGCGCCCGGTTTTCGGCTTTCGAACGTTTGCCCGGATCGCTGGTTTTATGAGACGGCCACTCCTCCAACCCGTCCACACACAAACCGGCCTCGGCCAGAGACTGAAAATAACTCTGCAAGGGGCGATGATAGGTCACGGTAAAAGACTGTGAATCCACAAAGGGCGGCGTGAGAATAGGAATGGCCGATTCGGAGCCATACAAATCCACCCGGCGGTATTGAATTTTTTTCTGCTCGTCCCATCCCCAATGCGTTTGTCGGGGAATCCGGAAACAGGGATGCGTGGTGACCATCACAAACCGCCCGCCCGGCTTCAACCATCGCTTCACATTGCGCATGACGGGTAGAAGAGACTCAATATTCTGGAGCGCCAGCAGACACACCACCGCGTCGAACGTTTTATCCGGGAGCGCCTGAGGGTCCTGCGCGTCCGCGTGTTCGAAATGGATGGTGGGATCCGACCGGGATTGCGCGAACCGAATCATCTCTTCGGAAGTATCGAGACCGGTCACCTTCATCTTTCGCTGTGACAGATAGCGGGAATACACACCCTGGCCACAAGCAAGATCCAGGACTCTGTCGCCCTTCTTCAACTGCATCAATTGCAGGGCGCCGGGAAAAATGACGGCGGTCTGGTACTCGCTGCCTTTCAAACCCACCAGAGTGTCGTACCATTGAGCCGCCTGATCCCACACGGCGGAAGGCTTTTTCGATGCCGGTTTTGCCGTGCGACCCATACGACCTGTGCGGGGCGCGGTTTTTTTAAATTTCCCGGACTGGCCGGTCTTTTTTGTTTTCACTTTTCGGTTCATTTTCTTTTCACAACTAGACCTTGCCCTGACGGGAAGGAAACCGTATAATTTTTGTGAGTTATTTCACCTGTCTCGAATCCGCCGCCAATCTTACCACACGAGGACTTCCCATGAGTAGCAACAAACCTTTTCCAAGCAACTGGATCGGAACATTATTGATTGCCCTATCGCTGACTCTGGTCTGGGGATGCGCTTCCAATACCGAAAAAACACTTGAACGGTTGGACAAAACTCTCCGTATTTACAATAATGCGTTTGAAAGCAAATCCGAAGACGGGGGTTCCGGCTACGTCCTCAACGATTACCGGATGGACTACCTGCTCAAATACGGTGACATTCAGGGCAGAGTCTCGTTCCTCCAGGCCCAGACACTCAATATTGCCTACTTCAAGGACGGCAAACCGTTGGAAATCAACGATGACAATCCCGAAGGTGAAGTCGATGAAGCGGTGATTACCATGCGCTATAAAGTGACCATCTCTCCCAGCAACCGGTTGAAAACCTTTATTCACGAGCAACGCTGGAAACTCGACAAAGAAACCTGGCGGCTGGAGCCCAATTTAAAACCGTTTCTTCAATAATTTTTCAAGCTTGCATAACCACTTCCACCGGGGCATCGAGGGTTACCGCCGATGCGGTCACCTTGCAGTTAAATCCATAAAGCTCCACTCCCGCCTGTTTTGCTTCGCGCAATCGCTTGCCGAACTCGGGATCAATCACGTCATTGGAGGTGATTGATCGGGTATCGGACCTCTGGGATACGAACACCACCGCCGTCCGGTGACCTTTGCGCTTCAGCTCTATCAACTCTTCCACGTGTCGGCGGCCCCGCTCGGTCGGCGCATCCGGGAATTTCCCCACCGTTTGTTCCACCAAACTCACCGATTTGACTTCAACCAGCATAGGGCCTTCTTCAAAATTCAATTGGAAATCAAACCGGCTGTGCCCTACCTTCACCTCGGAAGAAAAGTCGGTGTAACCGGAAAACCCGGGTAACGCTCGCTTTGCCAGCGCATCCCCCACCAGGCGATTGGCAAATACCGGAAACACCGAAACCCAGATACGTCCATGCTTGACCAGAGCCAGAGTGTAATCGGTCTTGCGCTTCGCACTGGGATTATGAATGAGACGGACGCGCCGCTGGGGAATCATCAATCCGGGCAACCGGCCGGGATCGGGAACATGCGCAAAAACCTGCTGTCCCTCAATTTCGACCTGAGCCAGGTAACGGTTGGGCCGCTCGAGAAAAATCCCATCGACCATCCGTTCGCCCAGTTTCATGGTTGGATTCAACTCAAGAAGAAAAAGAGGGGAAGTGCTGAAGAATAACTGTTATCAGAGTATTTAATGCCCGCCACCGTGACCGGACCCCGCATCCAGGCTTTTATATTTTTTTTCCATATGAAGCACGTGGTCCACGGCTGGTGATACCCGGTCGACAATGCCCTTGGGATACAATCCGATCATGACCACCAGGATACAGGCTGGAATCAGCAAGCCTATTTCCCTACGGCTCAGGTCCAATACACTGCCATGCTTCTCGTCCACCGGTTCCTGCATGGCACCCTGAAACATGAAGAGCATATAGATCGAAGCAAACACGATGGCTAATCCTGCGGCCAACACGAACAGGCCGGCCATTCCCGCAAACAGGTGCGAACCCCACACACCCATGAGAATTAAAAACTCACCGACAAACCCGTTCAAACCGGGCAAGCCCAATGCCGCCAGGGCAATGAGCATGAACATGGCGTACAGCACCGGCATCGGTTTTTTCAAACCACGGAATTGGTCCAGTTGACGCGTCCCCAAGCGTTGTTCAAGAATACCGACAATAATAAACAGAGCGGAGGCGATGATGCCGTGGTTGACCATTTGCAGTACACTGCCTTCCACGCCCTGGCCATTGAAAGCAAATATCCCAAGAGCAATGAATCCCAGATGGCTGATACTGGAATAAGCCACCAACGCCTTGAGATCCCTCTGCGCCACCGCGATCCACGCACCGTAAACAATCCCTCCCGCCGCTGCGGAGCCGATCCACAACCCCCAGTTGGCAATCGTTTCGGGAAACAACGGCAGGCAGAAACGGATCAATCCGTACGCCCCGGCTTTGGACATGGCTCCGGTGATCAGAATCAATGCCGGAATCGGGCAGGCCACATACGCATGCGGTAACCAGCTGTGAAACGGAAAAATGGGAATCTTGATCGCAAAGGCCATAAAGAAACAGATGAACATGTAAAACTGAATATTCGCCGGCATCTGCGTCTGCAACAGCGTGGGAATGTCGAAGGTCAGCGTGTGCGTCAATTCATAATGAACCATGGTGACCCAGATAATACCAACCAGCATCAAAAGACTACCCACCAGCGTATAAATCACAAACTTGGTGGTGGCGTAGACTTTGTTGCCTTCGCCCCAGAAACCGATCAGGAAATACGCGGGAACCAGCATCAATTCCCAGAAGACGTAAAACAGGATGGAGTCCATCGCCACAAATACGCCCAGGGTTCCACCTTCAAGCAACAAAATCAACGCGAGGAAGTATTGCAGGTTTTTCTTCTGATCGCGGGAAAAGTAAACCGCCAGCACACCCAATAGCGCCGTCAACACCACCAGCCACAGGCTGATACCGTCGACTCCGACCGTATAATGAATGTGAAGCATCGGCACCCATTCGAAGGACTGCACAAACTGCATCCCGTGATGGTGCGAATCGAACATCACCAGAAGAGCAATCGCTCCCGCAAAAGTGAGAACACTCGCCAGAGTGGCGATCCCGACGACCTTCCCATTATTGTCGCCAGTCACCTTCATCATCATAATGACGATGGCCGCGATTAATGGAAGAAAGACAATGCCTGTTAAAATAAAATCCATTGCTACAGGGTCACATGAAAATTACAAATAATAAAATGGTCACCATACCCGCGACCATGTTCAGCGCATAAATACGGACTTTGCCGGACTGCCAAATACTGATGCCGCGGCTCACTTCGCGCACCTGTCTGCCCACCTCGTCGACGGAAAAGTCGATACCCAGTTTCTCCGCCCGCTCTTCCATGAACTTCCCAATGGCCTTGACTGGTTTCACGATCAGAAAATCATATATTTCGTCGATGTAATATTTGTTGTACAACGCCTCATAAATCGGCGCGAGCATCTGTTTGGCGAATGCGAGTTGATCCTTACCCGTCATGTAAATCGCCACTGCGGCAATGATACCGCCCATCGCCGCCGCCACTGCGATGATCTCCAGCATGGCGTCATCATGATGCATCGGCACCGCGCCGCCGAACACCGGCGAAAGAAAACTGTGGACCCACGGCCCCAGAAAACCACCCAGCAGAGACAAGCCTGCCAGAATCATCAAGGGTGCGGTCATCACCAGAGGCGATTCGTGCGGTTTTGCTTCCGGCGTCCTCGATTTCCCCATAAAGGTGTAGAAGAACAAGCGAAACGTATAAAATCCCGTCATACCCACCGCGATCACTGCCAGCCCCCAGAACACGAAGTTACCGTATTGGCCGTGGTAGGCGTTCATGACAATTTCCTCTTTACTGAAGAATCCGGCGGTCAACGGAAACCCTGCCAACGCAAGGGACGCAATCAAAAACGTGATAAACGTAATCGGCATCGCGTAACGCAAACCGCCCATTTTACGAATATCCTGTTCGTCCGCCATGCCGTGAATCACGCTTCCTGCGCCGAGGAACAACAGCGCCTTGAAGAACGCATGCGTCATGAGGTGGAACATGCCGACACTGTACACACCCACGCCCACCGCGAGGAACATGAAACCGATCTGACTCATGGTGGAGTACGCGATGACCCGTTTGATGTCGTATTGAACCATACCGATGGACCCGGCAACGATCGCCGTGATCACCCCGACCGACGCGATTAAATACATCGTGAAAGGGGCCATCGTGAACAGTGCGTTGCACCGGGCAACCAGATAAACACCGGCGGTTACCATAGTCGCCGCGTGAATGAGCGCGCTGACCGGGGTCGGACCTTCCATCGCGTCTGGAAGCCAGGTGTGAAGCGGTATCTGCGCCGACTTGGCAAAGGCCCCTACCAGCAAAAGAAACGTGATCAACAAAATGCTGTCGTCATTCGGGAAAAAAGCGGTCGGTGCGGCCTTGAACACATCCACGTAATTGAGCGACCCAAAATGTTCGAAGATCATAAAAGCGGCGATCAGCATACCCACGTCGCCGATGACGTTCATCACAAATGCCTTGCGCGCCGCCAGCACGGCACTTTTCTTTTCCGTCCAGAACCCGATGAGCAGGTACGACGCCAGACCCACCAGCGCCCAACCGACGATCAGGAAAAAGAAATCCGCCGCCAGCACCAACACAGACATGGCGAAGATAAACAGATTCATGTAAGCAAAGAAGCGGTTGAACTCTTTGTCGTGATGCATGTAGCCGATGGAGTAGACATGGATGAGAAATCCCACTCCTGTCACAATCAGCAACATGAATACAGACAGAGGATCGATCAGGATCGAAAGATTCAGGCTGAAACCTTCCGACACAATCCACGGGTAAAGCGTCTGAACATGATTCAACCGGTCGGCCGGACTTTCCGAATAGAGTTGGGCCAGCATGAGCAGGGTCACCAGAAACGCGCCGCCCACCATCGCACAGGCGAACCATCCGCCCAGCAGTTTTGGAAAACGCTTCCCGAACCAGGACAGGCTGAGAAATCCTGTCAGCGGCAACAATAATATAAGCCAACTCAGTGAGTACAAGCCGATTACCCTTTCAATGTATTGATACGGTCCACATCCAGCTCATGCCGGGTGCGAAAAATGGTCAATATGATAGCGAGGCCGACTACCACCTCTGCCGCCGCCACGGTCATGATAATGAGCGCGAATATTTGGCCGTCCAACGAATTTAAAAAACTGGAGTACCCGATCAGCAGAAAATTCACCGCGTTCAGCATCAACTCTACGGACATGAACATGACCAGTGGGTTTTTGCGAATGACAAACCCCACGGACCCTATGGAAAATATTGCCGCGCTGATAAACAATACAAATTCGCTTCCCATGATCAAGTCCTCGTGCGTTTTCGTAACGGTTTGTAGGAGAATTTGGCCAGACTGATGATCCCCACCGCCGCCACCAGCAACAACAGAGATGCCAGCTCAAACGGAACGATATGGTTGGAAAACAGCTCGATACCGATCGCCTTGGCACTGCCCACCTGTTGCACTACTTCCGGCGTCACCTGCCCCAATACCGGTTTGGTTTCTCCCACCATCATAGACATCAACAGTTCGCCGAACAGCAGACCGACAAATGACAGCGCTGTGAAATTCTGGAACGACAACTCCCTCTTCTCTTCTTTTGAGCCCAATAACGCAATGATAAACAGGAACAGAATCATCACCGCCCCGGCGTATACGACTACCTGCACAACTGCCAGAAATTCGGCATTGAATAAAAGAAACAGCATGGCGAGGCACACCATGTTGCCGATCAGGTAGAGAGCGCTGTAAATGGGAGACGCGCAGAGGATGACCCCGAGGCTGGCCAGAATCGCCGTCATGCCAATAATGAACACGAGACTCTGTTGAAACAAGCCGTACACGGTTTCGCGGTCCAGGTTGAACGACCACAGCTGATCTAAAAATTCCATCATGAGTGCACTCTCTTCTCCACATCCGGGAAAACACCAGCTTTAAACACAAAAACTCCCACCCTGTCCGATTCCACAAGACATTTGCGGAACACCTCTCTATTCAACCCGGCAGAATCATTCACTGCCGTTTCTTGATCCAATAATGAAAAAGAAAGCCCAGCGTTATTTCTTATTCGTGATTTCCGTGTTGCCCAGAAAATTCACGCTGAACACGTTCGGCTCGGGATAGACCAGGAGATCCCCCTTGGTCGCAATATATGTTTTTCGATCGTAATCGGCGAGCTCGTAATGCTCCCGCAGGACCACCGCGTCCACCGGGCACGCCTCTTCGCAGTACCCACAGTAAATGCAACGCAGAAGGTTGATCTCGTACACCTCCGCGTAACGTTCCCCTTTGGACACGGGGTTGTTAGGATCATTCTCCGCCGAAACCACATGGATACAATTCACCGGGCAATTAATGGAACACAGACTGCACCCGATGCACTTTTCCAGACCCTCTTCATCCCGGTTCAGAAAATGACGCCCGCGGTAACGCTCCGGCATCACCCGTTTCTGTTCCGGATACTGAAAGGTCACCGGCTTCGACAGCATATTTTTGAAAGTGACGCCCATCCCAACTAGCAGGTTGTACGCCCCTTTAATCACAGCTTGTATCATATAAATTACCTCAGGCGTCTATCACGAGTACCTTGATAGCGCTATAAGCCAGCATAGTGACCAGGGACGTCGGCAGAAGAATTTTCCAACCGAACGTCATCAACCGGTCATACCGGATGCGGGGAAATGTCGACCGCAACCAAATGAACACACACAACAACAAGAATACTTTGAATGCAAACACCAGAATGGGAATATCGAACCCGATATAGGAGTTCCACCCACCGAGAAATAGAATCGTAATAAGAGCGCTCATGGTGATCATGTTGATATACTCACCCATGAAGAACATGGCGAACTTCATTCCCGAATACTCGGTGAAAAATCCAGCGACCAACTCCTGCTCGGCTTCCGGTAAATCGAACGGCGCCCGGTTGGTTTCCGCCACTCCGGCAATAAAAAACAAGACGAACGCCGGAAACAGGGGGATTGCATAAGGCATATCACTTTGGCTTTTCACAATATCGTACAAGTTGAGAGAGCCGCTCATGAGCACCACACACAAGGCCGACAGGCCGAGCGTCAATTCGTAACTGATCATCTGTGCTGAAGAACGCAAACCGCCCATCAGCGAATATTTGTTGTTCGAAGAAAGCCCGGCAAGGACGATCCCGTAAATACCCATCGATGAAACAGCGAAGATAAACAGGAGGCCGATATTAAGATTCGCCCCCCACAGTCCGATGCTCTCCCCGCCCACTTCAAACGGCTCACCAAACGGAATGGCGGAGAACGTTACGATCGCCGTGAACACCACAACCGCTGGCGCCAGATAGAACAAAAACTTGTCCGCCGAACTCTGAACGATATTCTCCTTGAACAAAAGCTTGATCGCATCGGCCAACGCCTGCCCTAATCCCAACGGCCCGACGCGGTTGGGTCCGAGGCGCACCTGAAACCGGCCCATCAGCCGCCGCTCCAACCATACCAGCAACGGCACGGTCGATAGCAACCCGACAGCGATGATCACCGCTTTCACGACACCGATGATGAGCCACCAGTACGGGTCCAGGAAATTTAGAATATCGTCGATCAACGCAAACCCTCTCCAACTCGAAATTATTTTCTAATCGTCACCCAGCTGACAGCTTTTCCCGCTTCGGCGAGAGACATCACACCCTGCTCGTCGGAAACTTTCGGAAGCACTAATCCACCCGGATTACACCGGTTGGAAATGCGGACTTCGGCTTTCACTTCGTGCCCGTTGCCGGTGACACGCACTTCGTCACCTTCCTTCACGCCGAACTGCTCGGCATCGCTGGTATGCAGATGCACGGTGGACGGTTGAAACTGATGCGCCAGGTTCGATTCGGCGTCGAGTATCTTGTCGTGACTGAACAACACATCCGCCACGCGCAGGATCAATCCACTGCCGGTATGGGTTCCATCGGACGCGGATGCGCCATTGGCCGATGCAACAGCCTCCCGGTTTTTACCTTGCTTGCGAATCGCGGAACGTTTGATCTCCTGATACCCGGTGACCTTTTCGGCGATTTCCGCCGTTACCGCATGCACGTCTTTTGGCGCGGTCTCCTGCCCCAGTTCTTTGGCGATCATGGAAACGATTTTCCAGTCGGCGGGGTTATCCGTCGTCAATCCTTTGGTGCGCAGTTGCACCCGTCCGCCAATGTTGGTGGTGGTGCCTTCATCGAAACCGGGTCCGTTGGAGGGCAGAACGATCTGCGCCAGCTTCGCGGTTTCGGTTTCCATCATGTCGTGCACCACCAGCAAATCGAGTTTTTTGAGCGCCTCACCGACCTCATGACCACTGGGGAAATCGACCACCGGGTTGGAGCGGTACACGATCAACGCTTTCAACTCACCCGACTTGGCCTTCTCGATCATCTCCAAAGCCGACAATCCTTTTTCCAGCGGCGCGGTGTCACCCCATTTGGCTTTGATCGCGTCGCCATCGGTCAATGCGAGACCGCCGGGATAAACATCCGGAAGAACACCCATATCCATGGCCCCCACCGAGTTGGTGACCGGAGCCGCAGGCATCGCGCCGACCGTCGTCTCCGCCAGTCCACCTGCTGTGGCTAAACATTGTTTTAACGTATGAATGGAGGAACCGGTCAACGCGACGGGATTATAAATCACGCAGACTTTGCCCGCGCTTTTGATCTTCTCTGCAACCGCTTGCAATTGATTGGAGGAAACGCCGGTGGTCGATTCCAAATCTGATTCCGCCGATTGCCCCTGTAAGGCCGTGTTCAGTCCGGCCAGCAGAACGCCATCTGATCCAACGTTGTAACGCAGGGACAGGCTGGCATATTTGTCCATCAACGTTTGCTGATCGTTCAGCACGATCATTTGGACGCCTTTCCGTGTCATCGCTTTTTTGAGACGCAGGTCGAGAATCGGCAGTTCCTCTGTCGGATCGCTGGCGATCAACACCACCAAGTCAGACGTTTCCACATCCAGCAGATCAAAATGCGCCACCGGCAGGCCCGGCGTGTCGGTATAGGTTTTGTGATCGATGTTGTTGGTGCCGAGGTTGGTCCGGAACAGTTTCTGATAAGAGTACAAATCTTCGTTCAACCCGTACCCGGAACCGATGAACCCGACACTACTGGGTCCGTGTGCTTCCACAATTTTCTGGAGAGACGCCGCCACTTCCGTGCAGGCTTCCTGAATGCCCACAGACTGCCCCTGCTTCCGGGGTTGAGTGATCCGGTTTTTGCTCTTGGTAAAATCGTATCCCCAGCGGGCCTTATCGCAAATCCAGCCGTCGTCCACCAGATCGTTGGGCCGGGTGGTGACGCGTTTCATTTCGTTGAGGCGCGTGCCGAGCGTCATATTGCAGTTGCAGGCGCAGTGTCCGCACAGGGTATTGGTGTTGGTGAGATCCCACGTCCGCGCGGTGAAACGAAAATCGGTATTGGTCAACGCGCCTACCGGGCAAATATCGATGACATTACCGGAAAATCGGGTGTCATACGGTTGATCTTTGAAAGTGGACACACGATTTTGAAATCCGCGGTTGCGCATGACCAATGCCTGATCTTTTTCAATGATGTCGCTATAGCGCGTACACCGTTGGCAGGCGATACATCGTTCGCGGTCGATGGTAATCACCGGGCTGAGCGGCGTGGCCTTTTCGCGGTTGAACCGGTTGTACTCCATGCGCGTATCCGGCGGGCCAAACTTGAACGTGTTGTCCTGAAGCGGACACTCACCGCCCTTGTCGCACACCGGGCAATCCAGCGGATGATTGAGCAATGTAAACTCCAACACACCCTTCTGTGCTTTTTCAACTTTTTCCGTGGTGGTTTTAACCACCATGCCCTCGCCCGCCGCCAGCGTACATGCGGTGATCATCTTCGGCATCTTTTCCACTTCGATCAGACACATCCGGCAACAACCGAAGGGTCCGAGTTTTTCGTGATAACAGAAAACCGGGATTTCGATATCCACCGTTTTGGCGGCATCCACCACCATGGTCCCTTTGGGGACCGTTACGGTTTTGCCGTCGATGGTCAATGTAACCGTATCGGTTTGCGTCGCAGTATTCATTTAAGGAGTCCCTACCGGTTGCGCAGTTTTCATGGAGCCAATCAATTCCTCATAGTCTTCAGGAAAATACTTAATACTGCTGATCACCGGAGCAACAGCGGCATCGCCCAACGGACAAAAACATTTGAACGACATGTTGTCGCAAATATCGCTCAACAGTTCCACCTGCTCCGGTTTACCTTGCTTATTGTTGATATCGGTCAGAATCTGATACATCCAGCGCGTGCCTTCTCGACAGGGGGTGCATTTGCCGCACGATTCATGCATATAAAAATGAGCCAGCCCCAACGCTTCGGTAACCACGTTGGCGGTGTCGTCTATCACAATCAACGCACCGGAACCCAGCATCGTGCCCGCCTCCATCAACGATTCGTAATCGTACGGAGTATCCGCTTTCGATGCCGGCAACATGGGCACCGAGGAACCGCCGGGGATAAATGCTTTCAGCTTGTTGCCATTGCGAATGCCACCGGCATATTTTTCGATCAGGTCGATGGTGGGCGTGCCCAACGGAATTTCATAATTTCCCGGCTTGTTGACGTGACCGGACACGCTGACCAGTTTCGTCCCCTTGCTCTTTTCAGTCCCGATCGCCGAGTATGCCTCGGGGCCGTTCCTAGTGATAAACGGTATGGCGCACAACGTTTCGACGTTATTGACGATGGTCGGCTTGCCATACAATCCTTCGACAGCAGGAAACGGCGGTTTCAATCGCGGCTCGCCCCGATACCCTTCGAGTGAGGTCAACAATGCCGACTCCTCACCACAAATGTAGGCGCCCGCGCCCATATGCGTGTAGAGGTCGAGATTGAACCCGGTTCCCATAATATTTTTACCGAGATAACCCTTGGCGTACGCGTCGTCGATGGCCTTGTCCATGAGCTCCTCGTATTCCCAGAACTCGCCGCGCATATAAAGGTAACCCGTTTCGATCTGACAGGCGTAGGAACACAGAATCATCCCTTCGATCAGAAGGTGCGGATTCTTCATGATGAGTTCGCGGTCCTTGCAGGTGCCGGGCTCCGACTCGTCAGCGTTGCAGGCGAGGTAGCGCGGAAACACATCCTTGGCGAGAAAACTCCACTTGAGACCCGTGGGGAACCCCGCTCCACCGCGTCCCCGCAGGCCGGAAGCCTTGACCAGCTCCACCATCTCTTCGGGCTTTTTCTCGAAGGCTTTCTTGAGAGACTGGTATCCATCGAGTGTTTGCTCATACACGTCGATCGACGTCAGGTTCGGAGTATTGATGGCTTTGAATAGAATCTCAGTCATAAGCTTTTACTTGTAAGACCCCAGAACCTGATCGATCTTTTCCGGAGTCATATTAACGTGATACTTGTTGTTGACCTGCATCACCGGCGCCTCGGTACAGGCGGCCAGGCATTCTTCCTTGAGCAGGGTGAATTTTTTATCCGGGGTGGTCTCGCCTTCCTTGATTCCCAGTTTTTTCTCGGCGTATTCCATCAGGTTGTCGCACCCGTTGAGGTGACAACTGATGTTGATGCAAAACTTGACCACGTACTTGCCGACCGGCTTAGTGTAGTACATCGTATAAAAAGTACAAACCGATTCGACGTAGGCCGGAGAGACATCCAGACGCTGGCCGATTTCGACCATCGCTTCCGGCGTGACATACCCTTCCTGCGCCTGCGCCAGCGTCAGCAAAGGCAGGAGCGCCGAGACCTTTCGGTCCTCGGGATACTTGGCCATGATTTTTTTGATCCGGGTTTCGGAAGTGTCGTTAAAAGCAAACATCAGCGATCCACCTCCCCCATCACGATATCAATACTCCCAATGATGGCAACGACATCGGCGATAAACGCGCCCTCCATCATTTGGCACATACCGGGAATACCCATGAACGACGGCGCACGCAGTTTCATCCGGTAAGGGGTATTGGAACCGTCGGACACGATGTAAAACCCGACTTCCCCACGCGCGCCTTCTGTCGGCACATAAGCCGACCCCTTGGGCACCTTGACGCCGTCGGACACCAGCTTGAAGTGATGAATCAACGACTCCATACTTGTGTGGAGCGTGTCGCGCGGAGGCAATGAAATTTTGTTGTCTTCAATTTTGTAAGGACCGTCCGGCAGGTTGTCTAGCGCCTGCTTGATGATCTCGCGGCTCTGCCGCATCTCTTCCACCCGCACCAGATAACGGTCATAGACATCGCCGTGGTCCTGGGTGGGAACATCAAACTTGAATTCGTCGTAACGCGAGTAGGGCCGTTTTTTGCGCCAGTCCCAATCAATTCCGGAGGCGCGTAGCACCGGACCACTCATGCTCCAGTTCAGCGCTTCCTCTTTGGTCATCGTGCCGATGCCGCGGGTGCGATCGAGCCAGATCGGGTTGTTGGTGAGCAGGCTTTCGTACTCATCAATTTTACCGGGGACATGGTCGACGAACTTGCGGACCCCGTCCAGCCATTGCGGCGTCGCATCCTTGGCCACCCCGCCGATACGGATATAACTGGTCATCATCCGCACCCCGGAGATCATCTCGTTCAGATCGAGAATCATCTCGCGTTCGCGCCAGGCGTAGAGAAACACCGTCATCGCCCCAATATCCAGCGCGTGCGTCCCCAGCCATACCAGATGACTGCCGATGCGTCCCAGTTCGCACATGATGACGCGCAGGTAATCGGCGCGCGCAGGCAACTCCTGAAGACCCAACAGTCTCTCGGCGGTCAGGCAGAACGCAAGATTGTTTTGCGGTGGGCTCAGATAATCGAGCCGGTCGGTCATGGGAATGCAATGCACGTACCGCTTGTTCTCGGCCGTCTTTTCGATCCCAGTGTGAAGAAACCCGATGTCCGGCTCGGCGCTTCGCACAATTTCGCCGTCCATCTCCAGAAGCACGCGGAATACACCGTGTGTGCTGGGATGCTGCGGACCCATGTTGAGGGTCATCGTGTCTTTATCGCGCTCGAGTAAGCCTTGCTCAGTTACGCCCATGGATCGGCTTTCACATCTTCTTGAGTTTTAATAAGTTCGCTTTTGTGGTCCGGGTTGTGGGAAAAGGCGATCTCTTCCACGGTCAACGGATAATCCTTGAGTAGAGGGTGCCCTTCCCAACCCTCCGGCATGATCAATCGCTTCATGTTGGGATGACCCGTAACGGTGAACCCGAACATGTCGAACAACTCCCGCTCGGGAAAATCGGCTCCCCGCCACAAATGATAGACCGAGGGAATCGTCGGCTCGTCCTCCGGCAAACCCACATGAACACGGATATGACGATCCTTCGTCAGGGAGAACAATTCATACACTACGTCGAATCGGGGCTCGCGGTCCTGCTCCAGATAATCAACGCCGGTGATCTGCGACAGGTAATCGAAATCCTTGTTTTGCTTCAAATCCTCCATCACCGCCAGCAACTGTTCGACCGCCACGCGGATAATACATTCCCCGTGAGGCGACACCTCAGCATGAGTGATCGCGGCACCAAAAGTCGCTTCGAGTTGCTCTTTAATTTCTTCGTTGGTCATGCGACCCTTTGCCTGGCTTTTTCACTGCCGGCTTCTTTGAGTATTTTTTCCTGAAGCTTGATGACTCCATACAAAAGCGCTTCCGGACCTGGAGGACAACCGGGCACGTATACATCGACCGGCACCACGCGGTCGACCCCTTGCACGATGGCGTAGTTGTTGAAAATTCCACCGCACGAAGAACAGGCACCCATAGCGATCACCCATTTCGGCTCAGGCATCTGGTTGTAGATGCGTTTTAATACCGGGGCCATTTTCTGCGAGACCCGGCCGGAGACGATCATCAAGTCCGCCTGTCGCGGGGAAGCGCGGAACACTTCGGCGCCGAATCGTGCCGCATCCCAACGGGAGTTGGCCATCGCCATCATTTCAATCGCGCAACACGCCAGGCCGAACGTAGCCGGCCAGAGTGCGTTCTTCTGCGCCCATCCCACCACCTTGCCCAACTTGGTGGTCAATATACTGTCGTACACCGCGCCGGAGAACTCCGCACCCAATTGGTCCAGCGCTTCCTTTGCGTTTAATTTTAGATTATTGATTTCGGTCTCTACGTTGTCGACCGCTTCATCCATCAATCCCATTCCAAACCTCCTCGTCCCCAAATGAAGACGTAAGCGACGGCCAAAATGGCCACGAAAACCACCATCTCAATCAGTCCGAACAGCTTGAGTTCATCCAGCGCCACCGCCCACGGGTACATGAACACCACCTCGATATCGAAAATGATAAACAACATGGCGATGGTGGCGAAGCGTACCGGGAACCGACCCTTGGCTTCCTCCGAGGGCAACATGCCACACTCGTAAGGCAGATTTTTTTCAACGGTGGAATTTTTCGGCCCGAGGATGGACGAGAGCACAAGCACACCGCCAACTATGGCGAGCGCGACAATCGCAAAAATGATGACGAATAGATATTCACTCACAGAACTGTGTCCGTAATGGATAGGTTTTCAAACTGAAAAACCGGGGAACTGCTTTCAGAACAAGAGCTTCGGCCCGATGCACCCGAGTGACCGAACCGCCCGGCTTTACTCAATCCCGCATTGTATCACCCCTACTTTTCCCACGCGGGAAAGTATTGGAGTTGGCGATTATATTCGGCCCATAGGACCCTGTCAATTATTGATTTATCCCGCGTTCGGAACGATTTATGCCGGACCTTGAAATACAGAAATAGTGGATTCTCAAGGCTTTACAGTCGATCCGTGCCCTGCCTCTTCAGGAGGCGAAACAACGAATCCATGGGAAGGGCATTTCTCCGGGACAACCTGAGCGTTCGCTGTTCGCAAAGCAAAAGACAGGCCTCACGGGAAAGGAAGGGTTGGAGCTTACTCCGGCACTTCGAGGTGGAGGCGGTAGATCAGGCCCGACGGATTTTCTTCGGGGGACTCAATGTCCGGCTTGGCGTAGTTGATGACTTCGAACATCACGGTGTTGGTGCCCTCTTTCAGATATTGATCGAAGTCGATGATGAAGGGGTTGGGGTACTCCGAACCGCCGTATCCCTGCTTCAGGGAAACGTCGTTGACGGTGATGTGGCAGGTGTCGTCACTGCGGACATACAGTTCGGCACGCTTTACGGGTTGCGCTCCGTTTTTTGGGACATCGAACTGCATACGGAATTGGTGCTGGCTTCCGGTTTTGGCTTCTTCGAGAGTGATCTGATCACGAATCCATACCCACCGACTGCCTTGAATACCGCGCCACCCGCTGTTGAGTTCACACAGGGACGCCTTGCGCCAACTGTCCGTTTCCGCGTCGTAATATTGGGTGGCTTTGCCGCTGGTGAACACATGGGTTTGGGTCTTGGGTCCGGAAATTTTTCGAGGCTCCGACTCCAGAGGAACGCTTTCCTCCCACAAGGCTTGATTCAACGCACGATAATGCTCGTAAAGACCTTTCTTTTTGTTGACCAACAACATGCTCGGACGTTGATCGTTCCGCCCCAGATAGGGACCCAGATCGGTAATGATAATCCCATGCTGTTCATCCACATCCATTGAAAAAAAAGAATGCGCCGGGATGGTTTTATAGGTGTGAACGGTCATGGTTCCTTTTTTGGGAACATCGGCCCGCGCTATTTCCTCCTGCAGGCTTTGCAAAAGCAAAATAGAGGTTTTAATTTCGTTTTTAAAAGTTGCTTTGTCGCCGATCTGCCGGGTGATGATCTCGACAATTTCCGATTCAGGGTCCATGACCAGAAGTCGGACTTTCGTCCCGCTCAGCACTTTTTCTTTCAGCAGATTGCGGCTTCCCGTCGAAATGGATAACAGGGAAGTGCCTCCGATAAATATTTCGTGTTTGATATCCTTGAACAGGGTCTGGAAGGTATGCGCCTGACCAATCTCCGAGCGGTTCTTGTAAATCCCCTGAATACCCAACCGCACGGCATGCGGATTGACGATATCCTGGAGCGCTTCCTTGTATTCGGCGAACGTGAGCTCGCGCAGGAATAGTTCGTAGCCGAGCGACACCACGCCGATCATTGAGATGAGCAGTGAGAATTCCTTGACCGGGTGCAACCAGATACTATCCGCCGCAAACAGCTTGCCCGCGCTGATATACAGGCTGGCCCCCGCTACAAGGATCAGTAACGCCAGGAAAATAATCCGGTCGCGTATCCACGCCCGGGCTTTCAGATTTTTTTTATTGGCTTTATCCATGGGCTTGATATTACAGGAAATACGGATGTTTCACAAGAATGGAGATGGTTAGAATTGAATGAGAGCCGTAAAAGCGGAGTACCTCCGCGGGTAATTTAAAACCAAACATTGCGAAGAAAACGTTTCAACCACGCCCTTCCGTCTGTGCCAAGCAGAGTCCAGCATCACGCTGGTTAGCTGAGACCGGATTTGCGGCGTGTAAACCATTCCACCACGAGGAAGCCAACAATCAACCCATACGTCCACCAACTGTTCCACAGCGAGACCATCCGCGAACTGGACTTGATCTCCACCTCCGGATTGGGAAAAGCCAGGTTTGCAATCGTCATCCCCTCCTCCAGCACATGATGACTGCCGCCGGTCACTTTCGCCAGGGATTGAAGAAGAGCTTCGTTCACCAACGGTTTTTGAAATTCGATCTGCGGACTGAACACGATGAAACGGGTTTCCCCGGAGAGCACCTCGCCGCCAGCGGTCAGGGCCACCTTCGCCGAATAAAACCCCTCCCGGCCCGGCTCAAACTCGAACCGCCCTTCCCCGTGCTCGTCGGTCTTCACGGTTTCCCGGACCAATTCCTGTTCCTTCGGCAGGGAGTTCAACACAAGATCCACCTCGACGCCGGACAGGGGATTGTAATCCTGCCCGTTGACTTTAAAGTGGATCACGACTTTTTCATGCTCCCGGTATTTTTCCTTATCGGTTTCCACCTGAATGGGATTGGTTCCCGGCTCGCGAGTCATCCAGGCGATGACGTTTTCCCAGAACTTCTGGTAATACCGTCCGCTACCGCCCTCCCCCACGCGCAGGAAATTCCAATTCCACGACGAGTCGGTGGCGATGGCCATGGTGCGCCCTTCCTTCACCTGGCGCGTCACCAGCACGGGATGATTCGCTTTATTTTTTCGGGCGGTACTCAGTACGTACGAGCCCTTTGCCGGAACCAGCCCGATATTGACTCCCTGGATCGGAGGCAGTGATCTCCAGGCCTTCGCATTCCGCTTGGGATCGTTTTCCAATTGGAGTATGGGATGGCGAGAAAGCTTCGGTTGCACTTTCATCGACAATTCCCCCAGCAACACCTTTTTGGACCCGCCCCGGATGCGCATCGGGAGAATCTCTTCCACCGGGGTGCGGTCGTATCCACCCCCTTCAAACGAGAGGTCGCCGCCAATCATCAGAAACGCGCCTCCGTTCTCTACGTATTCCTTGATGTTGAGCAGGTTTTTCTTGTCGATGAATGGCGAAAACTTGAAGTTTTGAAACACAACCAAATCGAACGAGTTGAGGTAATCGCTGAACAGGAGATTGGACGGGAACGGAATCAAACTCAACTCGGAAGTGGTGGCACCCACGTCGTCGGTCAGCGTTCGCAATATAAAGAACGACAGCAAGTCCACCTTGGGGTTATTGGCGAGCGTCTCCCTTAAAAAACGCGAATCCCACGAGGGCCGTCCATTCAGATGAAGCACGCGTACGCGGTCGCGGATCACCTTGACCTCAAAACTCCAGCGATTGTTGACTTCCACCGCCTCGCCCGAAAACACGGGAACCGAAAGTGTGTAAATGCGTTTGCCGAGAGACGACGGTGTGAACTGAATCTCCGCCGTGTATTGCGAATCTTTCTCTTTAAGTGAAACAACTTTTGAAACCAGAATTTTGTCGCCTTCTTTCAGCACCAACGGAATATCTTTCTTGCCGATGGACCGCGCAGAAACCGTTACCGCGATATTCAGTGGCTGGTGAACGAATCCGAAATCCGTTGCATCCACTTTTTCGATAGCCAAGTCCTTGAACCCCTCATTGCTTCCTGCCTGAAAGGTATGCACCGGTCCGTTCAACCGGGTCAGCGTTTCCGTAAACTCTGGAGAAATACCGGATGGATCCTGAGTGAGGTCGGCGCCATCGGAAAACAGAAGGACACCCTGCAAGGATTGACCTTCATAATTTTCCGCCATATCCAAAAACACCTGATGCAGGTCGGTATTGACCGCCTGCTCCTGATAACCGGTGACCGCATTCGAGAGCGGAACCGGGTCGATCTGATCCGAGGCAAAAAAGAGGTCGACTTCATAATCCTGCTTCAACGTTTCAAAATATTCCCGGTTACCTGCCATCACCTTGCGCACCAGATCACCCCGGGATTTTTCGGCAGGAAAAGTTTTGATCGTCATGCTTTTGCTGTCGTCGATCAGAACGGCGACGGTATTCTTCAACGGCTGGATTTTTTTGAATTCCAGTCGAGGCTGGAGAACCACCACCGCCACCAATAACAGGACAACCACCCGCAATGCATAAAGGAATATTTTCTTCCAGGGAGAACGAATCCGCGAAAGGCTGGTCCAGAAAAACCACAGCGACAAAACGATCAGCACTCCCAGAAAAGCATAGGCACCTCCCCAGACGTCCGACGTCCAATGCAACTCCCAGGCGTTGTATTCGCCCCACTCTTCGCCCCACAGGGAGGCCAGCCAGTTCACTTTGGGTTGACCCTCCGCATGCGTTCGAGAATGATGGGCAGATGCACCATGTCTTTTTTGTAGTCCAGTGTCAGCGCGTAGATAACGATGTTCACGCCCAGCCTCAGGCTCAACTTCCTCTGCCGACTACCACCGCCGATCATGTCGAAATCCCAGTGCCCGAGCTTGCTTTTGGACCAGGCCCCACCGAGGTCGTTGGTGGAGTACACCAGCACGGTGCGCCCTTTGGTGGTAATCCCTTCCAGATACGGTTGGTTCACCACCCGGCCCACCACTTGATTGATCAAATAAAAGGAACGAAAGATGGAATGGTCCCGGGCAATACGTTGCAGGGGAACGTGGGGGAACAGACGGCCAATCATCCTGCGGACCGATTGATCGAACTCGGAATTAGGCTTTGCGGAATTGTCATCGATCAGCAGAAACCCACCATAGGTCAGGTGATTGCGCAGGGCTTTCAAGTCTTTTTCACTGAACGGCTTGAAAGCTTTACTACCGCCCATATAAATAAACGGGTAGCGGTACAATCGAGCATCTCCCGGCTTCAGGAACAACGGAGCCCGTTTGACTTCCACTGAGGTGCGCTTGGCCATCTGCGCCAACAGGCTTTCCACCGCGTGAGGCCGGGGATTGTAAGTACCGCCCTTATATTTGATTTGAGGAATGACGACCTTCGAGGCTTCGCCCAAAGCGAATGCCGACGAGGGCATCAGTAGGCCCACCTGAAGGCAGACTGTTAGCATGAGAAAGTTCAACCGCACGGGATCACACCTACAGAGAATTCATGAAAGAGACTGTTCGTCTGCAATCATACCAAATTCCTGCTCGACGGGGTTGCCGGACCTTCTAATAAATTATTTTTGTGGGGGTTTCGAGGGGATGGTATAGTCCTACTCAAATAAATGTGATTTTAACCGGGAAAACTGATGAAACGAACCGTCCTACTCAATCCGGGCCCCGTCAATGTGACCGAACGGGTCCGCCAGGCCCTGCTGAAGCCGGACCTGTGCCATCGAGAAAAGGAATTTACGGATCTGATGCAGTCGATCCGTTCCAAACTGGTTCGTGCCTTCGGCATCCAAAACGATTACGACGCCGTGCTGACCACGGGCTCCGGCACCGCCGCTCTGGAAATGGCGGTCTCCTCCTGCCTCAGCGAGGGCCGGTCCATCCTCGTCATCCGCAACGGCGTTTACGGCGAACGTATCTCCGCGATGGCGGAAGCGTATAGGCTCAACACCCTGTGCCTCGACACTCCCTGGGGCGAACCGCCCGTTCTGGACGATGTCGAGCAAGCACTGAAGCAGAACCCTGATATTGAAGTGGTCGCCTTGGTGCATCATGAGACCACCACGGGCCTGCTCAATCCGGTGCATGAAATCGGAGAGTTGGTCCGCAAACATAAAAGACGGTTTCTGGTAGACAGCATCAGCGGTCTCGCAGGTGATCCTCTGGATTTCGACCGCGCGGGCGTTGACTTTTGTGTGGGCACGGCCAACAAATGCCTGCAGGGTTTTCCGGGTGTCTCATTCGTTCTGGTGCGCAAAACTGAACTTCCCCGGCTGGCTAAAATTCCCGAGCGTTCTCATTATTTTAATTTATATAAAAATCATCAGGCCCAGGAAAAAGGCGATACCCTGTTCACTCCGGCGGTGCAGATTCATTACGCGCTTGATGTCGCGCTCGATGAGCTGATCGAAGAAACAGTCACAGACCGGATCCATCGGTACAGCCGGGCGGCGGCGATGCTTCGCAAGGGATTCCAGGAAATGGGATTGGAATTCATCGTTCCTGAAGAACACCGATCCAACACCCTGACTGCGCTGAAACTGCCGAAGGGGGCCACCTACCCGGGACTGCATGATCGTTTGAAGGGAAAAGGGTTTGTCATTTATGCCGGACAAAAAAAATTAAGCGAAAGTATTTTTCGGATCGCCAACATGGGAGATGTCACCACGGAAGAATTCCAGCGCCTGCTCGACACGCTCAAGAATTGCATTTCGGCTTCCACTTTATCTTAGGAATATAATGAGTCTTTACGATTTGATGAAAAGCTATGCCCAAAGCCGCGGCCAGCATCCTGCTTCGGAACTGCCTGCCGGGGAACTCGGTAAAAGCCTGGCCCTGTTTCACAATTGCCTGATCGAATCGGGAATGGAGTATTCCGGGGAAACAGCCCACCGCATCGTTACAGATAGCCCGGAAAACCTGCGGCCCATACACCTGAGCCGGTTTGTGGTCGGGTTTCTGCCGTTCAACTCCGTGTCCACCAAAACCGAAACCAACGAAATCTTATTTGACCTGTATTCCTTTCTCCACTGGCTGGAGAAGAAAGACATTCAACACGGCCTGGCTGAAATGGATTTCCAGAAAACGGTGCAGGCATTGACCGGCGCCCAGGATCGCTGTCTGCAACTCAGCCATTTTCTGGACGACGAAACCGGCCGCGTTTTGGAAGAACCGCCCCGCATTATCGAAACCGTTAACGGCATTTTTTCGGTGATCAAAATCGACGGGGATTATATCTATCTTCAGGGAGGCCAACAGGAGGACACCATCCGCGTTCGTCTGCCCGCTGAAGCCATGAATCTCGTCCGCCTCAACGACAACCTCGACCTGGTCCTCGGCGATACTTCGGAGCGGTGGGTCGTACTGGAAGCCGGCCAAGTCTTCCCTGAATCTCAGGCCGGGTAATATTTCATTTCATACTTCACCCTTTTTATAAGGAGTGTCACCATGAAACGCGTCGCCATTGGACTTGCCATTTTCACAGTCATCCTGGTTGTGGGTAGCCTTGCCCTTTACTCTTCCCTGGGAGCGATTATCACCAAAGTCGTTAACAGCGAGGGGCCGAAAATCATCCAGGCGAAAGTGACTTTGGAGAAGACGGACATCAATGCCACCTCGGGAAAAGGATCCATGCATGGCTTGATCATCGGCAATCCCAAAGGCTTCGAAACGGAAAGCGCCTTTAAAATGGATAAAATTGAAATAACCATCGATCCGGGTTCGCTCACCTCTGATATCGTCGTCATCAATGAAATTAACATTCAGGCTCCCGAGGTTACCTACGAACTGGGAGGAGGCGGAAGCAATATCGACGCCATCCAAAAAAATGTCGATGCCTATGTCAAAAAATATTCCGGGGCTTCGAAGTCCAAAGAAAATATTGCGGGGGGAAAAGGCGAAACCAAAATGGTGATCGATCACGTATACGTCAAAGGCGGCAAAGTGAACATCAGCGCCACTCTGATGGGAGGCAAGTCGATGACGGTGGATCTTTCCGATATTCACCTGAAAGATATTGGCAAAAAAGAAAAGGGCGCAACCTCCGGCGAGCTGGCAGAAGCTATAATCAGCGCTGTGAATAAGGCCGTCCACAAAGCCGTCAACCCGCTCCACCTGGACAACATCGGGGACGCGGCCGGCAAAGTGGTCACCGGTGCCAAGAACGTGGTTGAGGGAACGGCCAAAGGGGTGACCGATTCGGTGAAAGGTCTATTCGGCAAATAAAATCCGACCCCACAGACTGTCGTTCGTGAAAACAAGGTGTTTTGGTTCAAGTGCCTGCGGCAATGATTTTCTGATCTATTCCCCTTATTAGTTGAATGCAAAGCGGATACCGGACCCCAGGGCCTCGACGGCCAATAACATTTCCTTGAAAAAAGCCGGGAAATGTTTTAAAAAGCCCTCTACACATGACCGGCAGACATGAAGTCTGCCCACACTCTCAAATCCAAGGATTTTCCAATTGACCGCTGTCATTAATTTCGACGACATGAACTGGCAGGCCATCGCACCGGAACTGATTCTGGTGCTCACTGCGTTCACCGTTTTGTTGATGGGATTACTCAAAGCCTTCAACAATAATTCGTATTTGTCGAAAGCATCCTCAATCGGCATCCTGACGGCTCTGGGGTACACCGTTTACTTGTGGGGCCTGGCACCCTCGGTCAGCGACGGCACCAGCCCGGTGATGTTCAGCGGGTCGTTGTTGTTCGACCGGTTTTCGCAAAGCTTCAACATCATCTTCCTGTTGATGTCCCTGTTCGCTATTATGGCGGCGGCGCGTTACCCCAAACCCCACAACGAAAACAAATCCGAATATTTCTGTCTGGTGTTGATGGCTGTGGTCGGCATGATGTTTCTGGCCAAATCCGGCAACATGATCACCGCGTTCATCTCTTTGGAAATCTTTTCCATCTCCTTATATATCCTGT
The DNA here is from genome assembly GCA_029261395.1 of Nitrospinaceae bacterium. Classification (GTDB taxonomy): domain Bacteria; phylum Nitrospinota; class Nitrospinia; order Nitrospinales; family Nitrospinaceae; genus SZUA-226. Next base: position 59,552 of record JAJDBJ010000030.1, on the reverse strand, counting down.
GTGGTTTTTCCGCCAAGCACGGCAAGGGCACTGAACAGCCGGGTGATGACCAACACTTGAACTGGGAGACGCTGGCATCGCAGGAGTCCACTGTCAAATATCTGCTGATGGGCGCATTCGCTTCAGCGATTCTGGTCTACGGCATGGCGTTGATGTACGCGGGCACCGGCACCACGGGAATCCGGGAGATCGGTCATCTGCTGGAGACCAACCCGTACAGCCAGAACAAACTGCTTTATATCGGAATGGGATTGACGTTTTGCGGCCTCGCGTTCAAGATCTCGCTGGTGCCGTTTCATGCGTGGACGCCCGACGTCTATCAGGGCGCACCAACGCCGATCACCGGTTTCATGTCGGTGGCCACCAAAGCCGCGGCGTATGCGCTGATCGCCCGCATCTTTTTTATCGCACTCCCCAGCTTGGAAGATATCTGGATGCCCTTCCTGTTCGGCATATCGGTGATCACCATGCTGGTCGGCAACACGGCGGCCATCTTCCAGAATAATGTCAAACGCATGCTGGCCTATTCAGGTGTAGCGCACGCGGGATACCTGCTGATCGGCATCGTCGCCAACAGCCAGGACGGTGTGGCGAGCATTCTGTTTTACCTGGGCGTGTACCTGTTCATGAACATCGGCGCCTTTGCCATCGTGTACATGCTGGAAGGCGAAGGCGAGGAAGGGAATTCCATCAACCGGTTCAAGGGACTGGCCAAGCGCAAACCCTATCTGGCCGCCGCAATGAGTCTGTTCATGCTGTCCCTCGCCGGATTCCCGCCGACCGCCGGGTTCTTCGGAAAACTTTACGTGTTCGTCGCCGCCATCAAACAAGGCTATGTATTGATCGCCATCCTCGCCGTGGTCGCCAGCATGATCGCCGTGTACTTTTACCTGCGCGTCATCGCCATGATGTACTTTCAGGAAGGCGAATCCGAGGAAACCATCCACACCAGCCGCGGCATGACCGCCGTCGTCGCCGTCAGCTCCATCGCCATCGTCACCATCGGCCTGTTCCCGTCCACACTCATGCAGTGGGCCCTTTCTTCCATCCCCTTCTAGCAAAACCAATTTCTTCAGGCAGGAAAGCCCTTAACCGCAACAGCGGCAAAACATAGATCCTTCGTTTCACTCAGGATGACAGGGCGGAGTACCTCCGCTGGTAACTTTAAAACACAGATTCTTCGTTGCTAGCGCTCCTCAGAATGACAATCGGGTACGGTCAGTTATCCCGTCAAAACAGGTTTGTGTTGTGCTCTTCAAAATTTCCTGCGACAATTTGAAGATGAGATGCGTTGCCTGTTTCATCATTCTATGCGCGGTGTGGGGAAGCGCCTGTGCGCCGGAATCTCAACAGATCGAAAAACAGATTGCTGAATACCAATATCAGCGCGCTCTCCACCCCAACAACGTGGAAATTTATTACCAACTGGGGCACGCTCATCTGACGCTCGGCAGGTATGAGCAGGGGGTGAGCTATCTGAAAGACGCAGTGCGTCTGAGCAAAAAACACGCGCTGGCCCATCGCGATCTCGGCTGGGCGTTGTACCAGCTCCAGGATTACCGGGCGGCCGAACCCTGGCTCCTTGAAGCACTGGAGATGAGACCCCGCGACCGCTCCATCCTCTCCAGCCTGAGCGCGGTGTACATCGGTCAAAAACGGTATCAGGATACGGTCGATCTTCTGAAACCATTTGTCGATACCGGACGGGGCACGGTGCCCATCCACAACAACCTCGCGGCGGCTTACCGGCACCTGAAATTGTATCCATTGGCGGTTGAACAACTTCAGCAAGCCTTGAAAAAAAATCCGGACTCGGCGGAATTGCATAACAGCCTGGGGGTCGTTTTTGGCAAACCCGGACAATCGGAACAGGCACTGGCTCAATACCGAACTGCGCTGGCTCTCGATCCCGGATACGGCTCGGCGCACTTCAACCTGGCTGTGGCTTTAACGCGGCAAGGAAGGAGTGATGAGGCTTTAGAACATTTTCATTTCGCGCAACAGGTGAATCCCGACGACCCGGAAATTCTGGCGGGTTTGGGTTGGACGTATCACCAACTGAACCGGTACCTGATCGCCATCAGTTATTACAAAGAAGCGGCGCGATTGGCGCCTTCCAATTTACAGGTTCAGCAGGCATTGGGTGAGTTGTGGGACATCACCCAGCACTACGACCGGGCGATTGATGCCTACGAAATGGCCGCCGGACTGGCCCCGGAGTCACCAGACAACTACTATCATCTGGGTCGGCTGAACAATCAATTGAAAGCGGGAGAAAAAGCGGTGGCGTATATGGCGCTGGCGGAATCGTTGTACCGGAAAAAACGCAACTCAGAGATGGCGGAGCATTGCAGAAAAAATATTTCTATCCTGGCGGGAAAATATCATTTTAAAAAAGCACAATTACGCCGATTGACCCAACCCCGATCCTCCCTGGCAAGCTGAGCCACATCCCTCACCGTTCCAGAATAAAAGTGACCGGACCGTCGTTGACAATGTCGACCTGCATATCAGCACCGAACCGCCCTTCCTGAATTTTCAGCTTTGACCCAACGAGTTTTTTTATAAAGTTTTTGTAGAGCCGCTCTGCTTCTTCGGGAGGCGCGGCGTTGTCGAATCCCGGTCGCCGCCCGCGGGAACAATCGCCGGCCAGCGTGAACTGCGACACCACGAGAATTTCGCCTTCAATATCGATGCAGGAACGATTCATCTTCCCCTCATCGTCGGAGAAGATTCTCAGGTTGAGCACCTTGTCAGCAAGCGCATTCACGGCTTCGTCGCCATCCCCTTTTTCCGCGCCGAACAGGATCATCAATCCCCTGCCGATATCACCGATCACTTCACCGTCTACAGAAACGGATGAGCGGAGCACTCTCTGCACTACGATTTTCATAATAGGATGGCTTTAGAAAAGGTCACCGGGCATTAAAGAAACGTTGGTCGGTGCCGTGCGGTCCAACCGCAACTTTGATTTTCCCGTAACAAAGGGGACAGCGGCCTTCGTAGGCGTTGCCGTCTTTGTTGATATAGATGCGGCGGTACACCTTGCAACACTCGAACAGGATGCCGATAAATTTTTTACTTCGTTGTGGATTCATGCGTCGCCCATGATTTGAATAGCGATCTCCCGGCAATCGCGTTAGTTCCTAAACTTCACGATGATTTCAACTGCTTTAAAAATTTATTCTTGGATTCCTTAAAAATCTGATGCGGAATATGCATGGCCTTGGTGATGCGCCGGACCTCCTCGTTTTCCGCATGCGAAATCTCTCCATCGGCCACCGCGATGGCCCAAAAGCAATCGACCGCGCTCACCCGGTCCTTGTAGGACACGCGACTGTTGAACTCGGTGACGACTTCATGAAAGTCGAACCCGTGTTTCGCCTGCTCTTCGATGATCTCGAACAACAGTTTCTGCTCTTTGGCGGAAAACTCAAAGCGCTCCTTAAGAATTTGCTGGAGCGCCTTTCTTTCTTCTTCGTGAAAATGGTCGTCCACCTGCGCTACCGAAGCCAGCAGAGCGCCAAACAGGCACATGAAATAAACATTGTCGTTGTCGAGATTAATCTTCTGCCCCGACCTTTTCATTTTCAGTTCCAGCTTTTTTAAGACGGTATTCTTAAAATACTGATTCACCGAAGGATTTTTTTCGTAAGCTGGCTTGAAAATCGTGGCCTGAAAAAAATTGCGCACCCGTCCGAACGACCGCCGGGTAAACGAAGTTTTTTTGAGCAGGCGGATGAATTCCTCGACCAGCTCGTTTTCTTCGGTTTTCATATTGCGATGGGCGTTGGCAATCGCTTCCAGTTCGGCGATGATCTCATCCTTTTCTTTTTGAGAACTGAGCTCCGCCGCCAATTGCTTGAACAGGGGCTCTTGCTCTTTTGTGGGAATCGGGGCCAGCAGGTAAGGGTTGAGTTCCCGGATATCGTCTTTTTCCAGGCCGAACTTCCGGTAAAATTTTTTCAGGATATTTTTCTCCGACTCGGTCATTTCACCGTCGGCCCAGGCGATCACCGCCAGTACTTTAAGAAAAGTCAGATGTTTAAACGAAGCCATATTTATCCCCTATTACTTTATTCGAAGGTATTGATCCACAGTACGCCGCGCCCTTCTCTTTTGGCGTATCCGAAAATATCCAGAAAGGAGTCCTTATTGATGTCGGCGAAGGTTAACGCGTGAAATTTGTCATTGAAGGGAAGTCGACGGCGGGATTCTTTCCAGAACCGCCATTTGCCCAGCCCTCTCAAATAATGAATTCCATTGTCACTCAACAAAAGAATATCGGGAAACTCACTGCCGTTGGCGTCCAGCAAGTACACCGCCTGAAAAGCAAACTTGGGCGACGCCTTGAACTCGGCCTTCTTGAAATATCCTCTGCCGTGATTGACCAGAAAATAACTGGTTTCTCCCGACGACAATGCCTCCCGGTTGACCACCAGCAAATCGTTGTCACCATCCTGATCGAAGTCGGCCCAATCGGCATGGGCACTCTGGTCCCGGATGGCGGGGAGCAGTTCCGAGGTGCGGTCTTGAAACTGTCCCAGTCCGTTGTTGAGCAACAAGGCATTTTGCCCCTCGCCGTTGATCAGAAAAATATCCAGGGTCTTGTCGCCGTCATAATCGGCGAAGGAAGTACCCACGATTCCCGGCTTCAACGGCGGCATCAACAACTGCGTGACATCGCGAAACTGCCCTTTACCGTTGTTGATCATAAATTGAGTCTGGTACTTGTGGAGTTTTCCCTGGTCGTTCAGAACCCGTTGTCCGGTAAACAGCAAATCGACGTGGCCGTCCTCATCGATATCCCTCATATCAACCCGGTCCATCCCCGGGTTCACGTAGGGAAAGGGGATTTCCTTTTTCGTATAAAAATAACCTTTGCCGTTGTTGAACAAAAATTGGGCCGCCAACCCATCGCTGAACCGGCCCACCAGCACCAGATCCTGCACCCGGTCGTGATCCACATCCTGTAAAACCATGAACAAAATCTGATCGGAGGGCTGACCTTCCCATGCCACTCGTTTGACAGGAACAAACTTTTTACCTCCCTTGTTCTGCCATACCCGGATCACCGGTTGCCCCCGATCACCGGTTCGAAGCAGAACCAGATCCGGATAATCATCCCGATTGACGTACGCCAGTTGGGCTTTCAATATGCCGGGTTTCAAATCCGGCAGGTAGGCTCGTGTGCGGTCCTTGTATTGTTGAAGTTTGGGGTCTTCACTAAACATAGAGCCTTTACCGCAGGCCACGCAAAAAAGCGCCAGCAAACACACCAGCGCCGAAAACTTGAAAACTAATTGTGTTATGGGTTTCATCAAATATTTAGATAGACGCCGTCCCACGTTTTTCGAAATCCCTCTTGCAAGGCGGCGCTGATTTCTTCAAAAGATAATTGACGGTCACAGATCTGATTCAACGTAGTGGTGGAATGCATCAAACGTTCTTGCAGTGCCACTCTCTCGTTTTCACTCTTGAATTTTAACACAGACGTGAACAACGCGTGATCGGATTCGATGATCAGGGACCCGTGCTGTAAAAACGACTTCGAGGTTCGTTTCTGGGCGCTTCCTATCAGTTTTTTGCCGTCGACGGTGATTTCGCAATGGTTGAGCGAAGCAAAACAGGCTGGGGAGCGCGTCATTCCGGGGGCCGACCGTTGTTTACTGGTATTGAGATCACCCTGAATCCCCAACCCCTGCAGGCCGGATAGCAACGCCTCGCTGACGGCTTGGAAGGTGGCTTTCAGTCCCTGATTGAACGGCGGAAGCGACACCGGAGCCACCACCGCATAGGCCAATTCATGAGCGTGCAACAGAGCACGTCCGCCGGTCGGCCGCCGGACAATGGCAATCCCCAACTCCCGGCACCGTTCAAGGTCCAGTTCCATTTCGGCGTTTTGCGAATATCCGATAGTGATGGCAGGTTCCGACCAGCCGTACAACCGCACGGTCGGGGGAATCCGGCCCTGCTCGCAATCCGCCAACAGCGCGGAGTCGATAGCCATATTCTCCTCCGCCGTCTGCCTTCCGTCGGAGATCCAACGCCACTCGTTATGAACCATGCTTTTCCTTTATTGAAATTTAGCTTTTGACTCCACCCGGTCCATTCTATAAACTTTTTTCATAGCCGACGGGAAAATTTACCCCGTCATAGATATCCGGTGGCGTTCTATTGTCAACTAAATCAGAGGGAATTTCAAAAGAATGCGCAATTACTATTATTTAGCCTGGGGTTGTGTGCTGTTCGCGATGGCGTTTGCCAAGCCGGTAGCCGCGTTTGAGCACTTACAGGACCCGCTTCACCGGAACGCGACGTGTCAAACCGCCTGCCATTTGCCGGAAAATATAGAGCAGGCCCGCGCTGATAAAACCCAAAAGGCCGAATGCACCTCCTGCCACCAGGGAGGGTTGCCGCTGAAAACCCTGACCCCTTTCAAGACCCCGGACCCGTTTCTGTTTACCGAAAGTCAACAGCCGAACTCCCGTTTGCTGTCGCCACGGCCTCCAACGCTTGCCGGACAAAAGGTCGCCTCTCCCAAACCCCAAAAGTCGAAGAAGACTCCGAAAATCCCCAAAATGGTTTTTATCGAAGCCGGGGAGTTCATCATGGGGTCCAACGAACGCTGGGACGACGAGTCGCCGGAACACATCAACCAGACCGGCGCATTTTACATTGATCTTTATGAAGTCACCAACCGCGATTACAAAAAATTTGTGGACGCCACGAAACGCAATCCGCCGCATCACTGGACCCAGGGTAATATTCCCAAGGACAAGGAAAACCATCCGGTCACTTATGTCAGTTGGTTCGACGCGAACGACTACTGCCAATGGACCGGCAAGCGCCTGCCCAATGAAGAGGAGTGGGAAAAAGCCGCGCGCGGAGAAGACGGCAGTATCTATCCGTGGGGCAACGTCTGGTCGCTGGACAAATCCAACAACCCGTACAAACATTCCACGGGAACGGAGCCGATAGGATCGTACCCCGACGGACGAAGCGTCTACGGCTTATACGATATGTCGGGGAACGTGTGGGAATGGGTGGACGCCTACTACCTGCCGCATCCCGGCAACACCATCCCAAAACCGGAGTACGGCAAAGACAAGCGCGTGCTGAAAGGCGGATCGTGGTTTGATTGTCTGTCGTACGGATGCGGACTCAGCGCACCTACCTTCAACCGCAGTTTCTTCAATCCCGAAGTGAAGAACAATAGTTTTGGTTTTCGTTGTGCGAAGAGTCCTTGACCAGCCGAAACTAAAGGTGAAATAGACCAGAATACAGAATAAATAAAAAGAAAAACCTGGATCCTTCACTTCGTTCAGGATGACAAATATAGCCTTTAGATTGTCATTCTGAGGAACGCAGTGACGAAGAATCTGGGTTTTCTCATCTTCTGAAATGAATAATAAACAACACTCCCCTCTTCCCCGACGTATACTCCTCTGGATTCTTCTTATCGCGTTTTGGTTACTTTATTTTTGGTGGCGCGAATGAGAAGGTAACCCTCTCTTATTTGGCCGACCATTAACAGCCACCGATGATCGTGGAGTGCAATGCGGGATTTACGCTTCGCCGGGCGTCACGCGGGTCAGGGGAGCGTGTCGAAGCGGTGGCGGTTGAGGTTTTCATTGCCATTCATCAGGTCCAAACGGTGTTTGGCGGGAGCCAGGGTTACTTTGGTTTTGGGTTGCGAGGAAAAGTAAACCCGCGTTTCCGGAATCGGTGAGAGCTCCAGACGGGTTTCAGAGTCTGGGGAGTGCCCGGTGTGCGTTGCTTCTGCCGGTAGTTCATGAGCAAACCCGGTGGCCTTGCTGTGAAAGACTAGGGGTTTGCCGCTTTTGAACGGCCCGGACATCGGCTCCAGATGCTCCGACACTTTGGAATAGGGTTTTAAGGCAACGGTTGGAAAATAATACGGGGCCTCATTGAGATGAACGGTTCCGGTAGGAGCCATCCCCTCCGTGGCAACGCCAAATCCTTTTCCCGCCCGCACCCAATGTTTATCGGCAAGTGTCCACGAGTCCGCGTGGGTGTTACCCCCCTTTGCAGAACGGCTCCGGGTTTTGGAATCCGTCAGCAAAACAGGCAGAAGCTCATAACGTTTGACGTCACTGTAAGCGCGATCCCGCGAATAGCTTCCCAACTCCGACAAAGCAATGCGTTGAGCGACCGGTATGGAGCTCGCAGATTGACCGGGTTGCCCCGGTGTCTCCTCAGCCGACAATGCAGTGGATGCACTCGGCCCTTCAGGGAGTACGAGATCACTCCGCAGTTCTACCTGAGCGGTCCCGACCTCCACCGGTTCTCGAGCCTCCTGCGAACAGGCAGAAATCAACCCGGCAAAAAATGCCAGTCCATAATAGATCCACGTCAATTTTCCCAACACGATCCCCCAAAAGTCCGAATAATTTGACACCTGTTTAAAGCAAACTCCTGCTATTCATTAATTTAGCGCATTGGCACGAAGATTGCTTTTATTTTTTGAAACCAATTTAATTCCAATTTGAATAAAAAGGTGGGCTTGCATGGATCTGATAAACGGAGAACTCAGAAATCACCTGGATCCCACAGCGCTCCGGATTTTGAAAAAGCGTCTGGTTTCAGGAAAAATCACGCCGCAGGTATTCAAAGACATTTTGAAGCGTCAAATGGTCAAATATTTCTTCCAGAGTTACCGGCACCCTCTAATAGAATCCTGGGGAAATAGGCGGAAATCCGCCCAAAAACAGCTGAGAAATAGCGGAAGCGCAAAACCACGGCCCAAAAACGACACGTTTGAGATACAGAATCACAAACGGTTTTGACACCCGCTCCGCACCTTCTGATCCCGTAATTCGCTCAAAATCTCTTTCGGCCGTCCCCCCTCAATATTTTTATTCTCCAAAGGCCGCTCCTGTTGCTACAATGACCCTCTCCCGGACTGTTTGGGAGACTTCATAACCCCTAACACACCTTTGATCAATGATGAATTGGGAAGACCTCACACAACTCGTTAGCCAGATGAATAGTTATATTCTGCAAGCTTTCCTGGTCGTTTTCGCTTCTCTGGTCCTGGATTTTGCCCAGAGAAAAATTTTGAACCGCTTGCATCTGAAAGCGGAGAAGACCCAGAGGTTATGGGACGATGCCATCATCGATTCGGTCAAAAAACCGATCTCTCTGATCATCTGGGCATCGGGTATTTACCTGGCGACGGAAATCATCCGGGAAGCCACCGGCGCGGTGATCTTCAAAGTAGTCGGACCTTTCCGGGATACGGTGATCATCGGTGCCATCGCCTGGTTTCTGGTACGCCTGATCCGACACGGCGAGCGAAGATTGGTTGCAGGAGAAAAGGAAGTCGATCCGACCACGGTCGACGCCATCGCCAAACTGTTAAAAGTTTCCGTGGTTATCACGGCGGCTCTGGTGGTTCTGCAAACTCTGGGTTTCAGTATTTCCGGCGTGGTGGCTTTCGGCGGTATCGGTGGCATGGCAGTGGGGTTTGCCGCCAAAGACTTACTGGCCAACTTCTTTGGCGGGCTGACAATATATCTCGATCGACCTTTCACTGTGGGCGACTGGATTCGTTCGCCGGACCGCGATATCGAAGGTACAGTAGAAAAAATCGGGTGGCGCCTCACTTCCATCCGCACCTTCGATAAACGTCCCCTCTATGTCCCCAACTCCACGTTCACCACCATCGCGGTGGAGAATCCGTCGCGCATGCTCAATCGGCGCATCAAGGAAACGGTTGGTATTCGTTACGATGACGCTGGAAAAATGGAAACGATTGTCGGTAAAATCAAGGACATGATTGCGAACCATCCAGACATTGACCACAACATGAAGTTGATCGTCAACTTCACCACATTCGCCCCCTCCTCTCTGGATATCTTCATTTACACATTCACTATAACCACCAACTGGGTGGAGTTTCATGCCGTCAAGCAGGACGTTCTGCTGAAAGTCATAAACATTATCGAAGATGAAGGAGCCGAGGTCGCCTTTCCCACCTCGACCCTCCATCTCGCCGACAAGGACATCTTCAAAAACATGGAACCCCGGGCTTAGACAACGCCCCAAATTCCGTCTTTCCCGCTCCTCGAAGCCTTTGAGTTACCCCCAGTACCGCACATAAATTCAATGCGTTTTCTGATGAGCACCCGACCTCAAGAAACGGGCGGTGATTAGCGTTTGACAACCTATGGGGCGATTTGTAAACTGTGTCGGCTTTGAGAACTTTCATCGCCATAGACGTTCCACCGGCTGTACTCGATACGATCATCCGTATCCAAAGTCGATTCAAATCCCTGGGATTGCGTGCGTCCTGGGTCAAGCCCGGAAACATTCACCTCACCTTGAAGTTTCTGGGAGAAACCGATCCCGACCGAATCTCCGGTATTCAAAATAAATTAACCGAGATCCTGGCGTCGTTTACGACGTTCCGGCTATCTTCAGGCTCAGTCGGGGTATTTCCGAACACCAAAAATCCACGCATTTTATGGATCGGGCTGAAGGATGACGAGGGAGCGTTGCAAACGCTCCAGTCTGCCATCGAAAAGGCTCTGGAAAGCATGGGATTCCCCATGGACCCGCGGCCGTTTGCGCCGCACCTGACGCTGGCGAGGATAAAATCCCCCAAGGGGAACAAAGAATTGCAAGACGAGTTGGATGCTGTGAATCAGGAAGGCATCGACCCTCACCCGTTTGATGTGGGTGAAATCCATTTATACGAAAGCCAATTGACGCCCAAGGGCTCCATCTATACCGTATTGGCGAACTTTAAACTGAATCCCTGACCTGAAGGATGGAAACCGGGTCTATATTCAGAATGGAGACGTGAATCATGGCAGTAAAAGACGAACGGAATAAAGCGGCGGGAAACAACGAACGAGACAAAGCGCTGGATCTCGCCTTTTCGCAAATCGAAAAGCAATTCGGTAAAGGGGCGATCATGAAGCTGGGCCAGGCGGGGGTTCAGAAAGTCCCCGTTATTTCCACCGGTTCCATTTCACTCGATAGCGCTCTGGGCATCGGCGGCGTTCCCCGTGGCAGAATCATCGAAATCTACGGGCCAGAGGCTTCCGGCAAAACCAGCCTGACGCTTCACATCATCGCCGAGGCACAAAAAGCCGGCGGAGTGGCGGCCTTTATCGACGTCGAACACGCGCTGGACCCGAAATACGCCCAAAGCCTGGGTGTGAACCTCGACGACCTCCTGCTCTCCCAGCCCGACACCGGCGAGCAGACACTAGAGATCGCCGAAGTGCTGGTGCGCAGTGGTGCGGTTGATGTGATTGTCATCGATTCGGTCGCGGCCATGGTGCCCAAGGCGGAACTCGACGGCGACATGGGCGACTCGCATATGGGCCTGCAGGCACGGCTTATGTCCCAGGCCATGCGCAAGCTGACCGGGATCATCAACAAATCCAACACCTCGCTTATTTTCATCAACCAGATCCGTATGAAGATCGGTGTCATGTTCGGCACGCCGGAAACCACCACCGGCGGCAACGCGCTGAAATTTTATTCGTCGGTGCGCATGGACATTCGGCGTATCTCCGCGCTCAAGGACGGTGATCAGGTAATCGGTAACCGCACCCGCGTCAAGGTGGTCAAGAACAAGCTGGCGCCGCCGTTCCGCGATTGCGAGTTCGACATACTGTACGGCAAGGGGATTTCCAAAACCGGCGACCTGCTGGACTTGGCGGTCAATCACGAAATCATCAATAAAAGCGGAACCTGGTTTTCCTACGGCGAAACCCGCATGGGCCAGGGCCGGGAAAATTCCCGCAACTTCCTGAACGATAACGTGGATATCCGGAGCGAAATCGAAACACGGTTACGCGACAAACTGGACCTCCCCGCACCTCACATCGATATGGGGGGAGAGGAAGAGAAAACTACTGCCAAAGGTAAAAAACCCGCCAAGGCTGAAGCGTCCTGACCGACGCCATGTCCGAGGATTTTGAAAAGGCGCGAACTCTCACCTACCGGTACCTTTCGCACCGGGACCGCAGTGTTCGCGAAACAGCGGATCATCTCAAGAAAAAGGGATTTGAAGAAGCGGTCGTTCAGGAAACACTTCGCTACTTTCAGGAAGCGAACTATCTGGACGACCGCCGGTTCGCCGAACATTGGGCCCGCACCCGCGCGGAGAACAAACAATTTGGCAAATACCGCCTGCGTCAGGAATTGATCGGCAAGGGCATCTCTAAAGACCTCATCGACGAAACACTGGACACGCTGTTCGAAACCGTTCAAGAAATCGATCTCGCCCGCGCTGTTGTTGAAAAAAAATTACCGTCGATGCAAGACCTCCCCGCCGACAAAATAAAAAACCGCCTCGTCGGCCTCCTGCAACGCAAAGGCTTTAGCCTCGACATCATCTACAAAATCCTGGATTAACCCCTGCCCTTCCCATAAAAAACTCAATTCCGTGTTTTGAAAGTACAGGTTTCCCCCTTACAATAAATATATGATTGAAAACATCTCAAACCTCCCTCCCTGGACATTCACGCTCATAGGATTCATCTTCGGCCTGATGGTCGGCAGTTTCGCCAACGTCTGTATCTCGCGTCTTCCAAAAAAAGAATCGATTGCATTCCCGGCATCGCACTGCCCCAAATGCAATACTCCCATCCATGCGACTGACAATATTCCGATACTGAGCTACCTGCTTCTCAAGGGTCAGTGCCGCAGTTGCAAGGTGAAGATTTCTCCCATCTATCCGGCCATTGAGCTGGTCACCGGACTGCTCATGGCGGCGGTATTCTACCGGTTCGGTTTCACGTGGGAGTGCCTGATCTTCGCCATCGTCGTACCGACGCTGGTCATCATCACCATGATCGACATCGAACACCAGATCATCCCCGACATCATCACCCTCCCCGGAATTATTTTCGGTCTGGCGGCGGGGAGTTATCTGAATGGATGGCTGGACTCGGTGCTTGGACTGGCACTCGGCGGAGGCTTTTTCTGGATACTGGCGGAAGGTTATTTCCGACTGCGGGGGCAAATGGGTATGGGTGGCGGCGACATCAAATACATCGCGGCGGCGGGTGCGTTGATGGGTTGGGTGCAGGTACTGTTCATCATTTTCATCGGAGCGCTGGCGGGTGGTATTTTCGGCGGGATCGGCATGGGCGTTCAAAAACTCAACTTTTTAAGCCGAATTCCCTTCGGTCCGTTTCTGGCACTGGCCACCCTGATATCAATTTTTTTCGGCAACTCCATTGTCGACTGGTACCTGAGTCTCATGACACCACCCCCATTGTGAGCCCTGCCCGCGAGTGGTATACTATCCACACATCAAGTCTATTAGGGAAATATTTATGGCATTCGATTTAACTTCCAAATCAAAAGACGACGCATCCCTTCCCAGCGATGACATGGAGGATCTGATCCGCAAAAGCAGGAGAGATATCCTCGGCCTCAAGATCATGATCTACACGGCGGTGATCCTGCTGGTCGGCGGCGTCTTGTATTACAACAACGAGCTTGAATCGGCCCAAAAGAATTTTCAGATGGAAATACAGGGGACTCAACACCAGCTCGATACTTTGATGCGTGAGCGGGCCCTGGGCGCGGGTAACCAACTGGAAGGAGTCATGGAAGAAATGGTCGTCACAATCTCCCGCCTGGCTAACGAATCTCCCCAGACACAACAACTGATCGAGAAAGTCAAGGAAGATTCCGGTGATTTTCTGCATACCTACCGGCAATATTCAAAAGAAAAGTCCGCCCAGAGTCGCCGGGGCTTCCGATAACCCCCGGTTATTCATCTACAGCAAAAATCTGATTGATTTGATCGCGTACCTGAATTTCCGGTTGCCAACCGACCGCCTCTAAGTTCTCTGCCACCTGCCGGTCATTTTTCACACCGACCAGCGCCGTAGCTACCCCCGGTTGATGAATCACCCAGTTGACGGCCATCTGCCCGCAGGTCTTCCCCTCGGACTCGGCAACCGTTTTGAACCGCTCCACCTTCTCGATATTTTTCACGAATGCCTCGCCGGTGAACTGCCCGATGATGCCCTTGCTCCGCCAGTCCTTAAACTTCGTATCCTTGTCGTACTTGCCTGTCAACACGCCGGAAGCCAACGGACTGTAGGCGATAATGCCAATATCGTGGATCAGGCAAAACGACACCGTTTCCTTTTCGATCGAACGTTGCAGTAAATTGTACTCCGGTTGCAGGGAAACCAGCGGCCCTATTCTCAAACAGTCCTGCATCTGCGTGACAGAATAATTACTGACACCGATGTGACGTATTTTCCCCTGCTTCTGGATTTCCAACAGCGTTTCCATCGTTTCCTGATGCGGCGTCTTGCCATCCGGCCAGTGGACCTGGTACAGGTCGATATAGTCGGTGTCCAAACGCTCCAGGCTCTGGTCGATCTCTTCCAGAATCGATTCCCGCGTAGCAAGTTTCGAGATAGACCCCAACTGCTCTTTTTCCCAGCGCAAACCACACTTGGTGGCGAGAATGACCTTGTCGCGTATGGGTTTCAACGCTTTGCCGATCAACCGTTCCGACAGGCCGAATCCGTACACGGGCGCCGTATCAAAAAAATTAACCCCCATATCGTAGGCTTTTTGAATGGATTTGACGGACATGTTATCGCCCTCACTGCTCCAGAACGGCGCTCCGCCAATTCCCCAGGCCCCGAACCCGATCACCGACACATTTAAATCGCTGGAACCCAATTTTCTATATTCCATATGACGCCCTTTGCTATATATTAATGAATGGCACCCAAACTATCTTTGAACACCAACCGTATCAGATGGGAATCCGATCTGAGCGGTTTTTTAGTAAAAATATCCTATGAAATCATTACTCCGCGTTTTAGGTTACCTGAAACCCTATAAAAAACTCGTCACACTGACCCTCGGATTCGCCATTTTCACCACCCTGCTGGACCTGGTCCCGCCGTGGCTGATCAAGCTGATCGTTGACCGCCTGGTGGACCACGTTGACGATGTATGGGTATACGTTTTCGTCGGTGTGCTGGTGCTGGCTTATTTTGGCAGGAATTATTGCAATTACAAGCGCATCCTGGTCAACAACCGACTCGAGCAAAAAGTGGTGTTCGATATCCGGTCGCACGTCTACCGCGCCCTGCAAAAACTATCGCTCAACTATTTCGAAAACCGATCCACCGGCGAAATCATGTCGCGCGTCAACGACGACGTCACCTACGTCGAGCGGATTTTCATCGACGGCGTGGAGCAGATCGTCACTGCCGCGCTGACCCTGATCGGCATCATGATCATCCTGCTCAATCTGCACTGGAAACTGGCCGTTGCCTCATTGATCCCCATTCCTTTTCTGGTGGTCGGTGCGTGGAGGTACACGATGCGGGCGCACAGTCTGTACCATAAAGTGCGGGAACGCGCCGCTAAAATGAACGGTACCCTGCAGGACGGCATTTCCGGCATCAAGGAAACCCTCGCCTTCAACCGTCAATCCCATGAAGTGCAACGGTTCGAACAACGCAGTGACGATTATTGCAAGGGCACGCTGGAAGTCATGAAGCTGTGGGCCGTGTACTCTCCCGCGATGATGTTTCTCGGGTCGCTGGGCACCGTGTCGATCATCCTGTACGGCATCGGTCTGGTGCAGTCGCAGGAAATCACCGTGGGAACGCTGGTCGCGTTTATCGGATACCTGGCCCTGTTCTACACGCCGATCAATCAACTGCACACTCTGAACCACATGCTCCAGCACGCGTTGGCGTCCGGCGAACGATTGTTTGAAATTGTCGATGCGCAACCGGACGTGCAAGAAGACGCGAATCCCTTGCACCCCAAGACCCCGATTCAAGGAGGCATCACGTTTGATGCGGTTGATTTTTGCTATATCCCGTCCAAACAGATTCTGCATCAAGTGTCTTTTAGTCTCCATCCGGGAGAAAAGGTGGCATTGGTGGGTCATACCGGAAGCGGCAAATCCACACTCATCAAACTGCTCATGCGGTTTTATGATGCGAGAGCCGGACAGATCCACATCGACAACCACCCCATCCAAAAACTGAGTCTGGGTTATCTGCGGGAGCAGGTGGGACTGGTGTCGCAGGAACCGTTTCTGTTCAATGGCACGGTGCTGGAGAATATTCTGTACGGTAAGCTGGGCGCCAACCAGGATCAGGTGGAACGAGCGGCCCGGGCAGCACACGCGCACGAATTCATCGAACAGTTGCCGAACGGGTACGAAACATTGATTGGAGAACGCGGCGTGAAACTTTCCGGCGGCGAAAGGCACCGGCTGGCCATCGCGCGCGTGTTCCTGAAAGATCCGCCCATCCTGATACTGGACGAAGCGACGGCCTCGGTTGATGCGGAAACGGAAGTTAAAATCAAGGATGCGCTGACCCAGTTGATGGCGCTCCGCACCACTCTGGTGATTGCGCATCGGCTATCGACACTGGAAGGAGCGGACCGGGTGCTGGTGCTGAAAGCCGGACGGCTGGTTGAAACCGGTTCGCACAAGGAATTGATCCAGTCCGACAGCGAATACGCCAGCCTGTTCAAATCCCAACTCCATTTATGACGAAGAGATAACTGCAGTATTTAAGCCTCTGAGGTGAGGTCGTCCTTGCCTCGATGAGGAAGTGGTGGCTGTTCGAACCGTTAGTTAGTTGATGAATCAAACACTAAAAGCCTTCGAGCACATTCTTACCAATGACACGACCGCTCTCTTGCTGCGCATGGGCATCCTTGAGGGTTTCAGCACTGATTTTCCCAAGATTGCCCGTCACAGTGGAAATCAGCGTGCCATCGTCGATCAGCTCCGACACCCGGTTCAGCAATTCGTGCTGTTTTTCGATGTCGTCCGTTTGATGCATTGAGCTCGCAAACATAAACTCCCAACTGAAGCTCAGGGCTTTAAGTTTACCCGGCATGATGTCCAGGGTCTCAGGATCATCGATGAACGCAACATGACCACGAGGTTTGATAAGTTCGACAATTGCAGGAAAATGCCCATCTGTCCCCGTCAGCGCTGCAACATAGCGCGGCTTTAGCCCCAATTCCTTCACTTGATCTACAAGGGATTCACGGTGGTTGATAACATGGTCGGTGCCCATTTTTTGAACCCACTCTATGGTTTCCGGGCGAGACGCAGTAGCGATCACGGTCAAACCGGTGAGTTTCTTGGCAAGTTGAATGAGGATCGATCCCACACCTCCCGCACCACCGATAATCAGGATACTATCGCCTTTACCTTCCCCTTCTTTGATCCCGAGGGAGTCGAATAAAAGCTCCCAAGCGGTAATGGAGGTCAGAGGAAAACCGGCCGCTTCAGCAAATCCGAGAGATTTAGGCTTTTTCCCAACGATCCGCTCATCAACGGCATGAAGCTCGGAGTTCGTGCCTGGCCGGGTAATATCACCGGCGTACAAGACTTCATCACCCACTTCAAATTTTTTAACATCGTTGCCAACTTTCCGCACTATGCCTGCAGCATCATAGCCAATGATCTTGGTGCCCATGTCCGGTGCCATATTGGCGCGTACTTTCACATCCACAGGATTAACCGAAATGCCCCGAACCTCGACTAACAGATCACGTGGACCTAATGCCGGTGTCTCCGTTTCAAATTCGATCAGCGCGTCTAGCGCAGTGATTGGTCCAGCCTGGTTATACCCTATGGCTTTCATGATTTTGGTTTCCTCATTTTTTATGATTTACTATATGGTAAATATATTAATAATAACAAGTACGCACAATTTTGTTAGGTAGTTACTTAAAAGTAACTATTGAGGGGTTTAAAGGACTATGGCGCAGGAGAAATATGGTAATCACCCTTACGGATGCTCTGTCGAGGCAACATTATCTGTGATCGGCGGCCGTTGGAAGCCCGTTATTACTTTCAACCTCTTGCATAATGATATCTTGCGTTTTGGCGAATTGAAAAAAGCAATAAACGGGATTACGCAGCGCATGCTTACCAATCAACTGCGTGAGTTGGAAAGAGATAAAATTGTGATACGTAAAGTTTATGCTGAAGTGCCACCCTGCGTGGAATATTCCCTTACGGATTATGGATGCTCACTGGAACCTATTGTGGTCGCCATGCGGAATTGGGGCGCGGACCACATGAATATGAAATGTGATGAGTCTTAATTTTCTGGAAACCAGGGAAATGCAGAAAGACGTTTTATTCCTTTTCGGTATTGAAGACACCGATGTTGCGGAATTTCTCCTGCCGTTGCGCGACCAACTCACTCGGCTTTAACGCCATCAACTCTTTCAACTGAGACCGTAAAGCCTTTTTAAGCATGATGGCCGCCCATTTATGATGGCGATGTGCCCCGCCCAATGGTTCGCCGACGATTTGGTCGATGACGTCCAGTTTCTCGAGTTGCTTCGAGGTCATATTGAGAGCCCGCGCGGCCTGCTTGACCTTATCCTTGTCGCCCCACAAAATGGAAGCACAGCCTTCAGGTGAGATCACCGAATACACGGAGTGTTCGAGCATCATAACGCGGTTGCCCAACCCGATGGCCAACGCGCCGCCACTGCCGCCCTCGCCTATGATGACGGCGATGATGGGAACCTTGAGGCTGGACATCACAAACAGGTTGTAAGCAATCGCTTCCGACTGTCCCTGCTCTTCCGCATCCATGCCAGGATAAGCACCGGGGGTATCGATCAGGGTAATGATGGGGATATTAAATTTTTCCGCAAGCCGCATCAACCTCAGGGCTTTCCGGTATCCGGCGGGTTGCGACATGCCGAAATTGCGACGAATCTTCTCCGCGGTATCACGACCCTTCTGATGGCCGATCACCATCACCGTCTGGTCATCAAACTTGGCAAATCCGCCGGAGATAGAAACCCCCGCGCCGCCATGCCGGTCACCATGCAGTTCTTCGAAATCCGTAAACATGTTATTGATATAGTCCAGCGTATAAGGTCGTTCGGGATGGCGGGCCACCTGGGTTTTTTGCCACCCATCGAGGCCATTGAAGACATCCCGCTTCATGTGACGAAGCTTTTTCTTCAGTTTGGTGATTTCGTGGGTCAGGTCGCCGACGCTATCATACATGTTCGACAGGGAATGCAATTCCTTGATCTGGTTTTCCACTGCGAATATATCTTTTTCAAAATCCAGGATCTGTGCCATGTTTTATCGGTACCTTTGATAGGTTATCGATCAATAGAATCCGAAAATTGGATAAATTAAATTTTTCAGAGTAGCGGATTCGGCCAGCGCTTTGGCACCTTCCGATCCAATCTTATTCTGTCCCAGCCGCAGGGATTCCAGTTGAGCCATCGTTTGCGACTGAGCCAATGCCCGCGCTCCTGCGTTGCCAATGCGGTTGAAGTTCAGATCCAGTTTTTTTAGCCGGACCAGCATCTTCGATTCCGCCAACGCCCGCGCTCCCCGATCAGAGATGCGGTTCGCGGCCAGATGCAGTGATTCCAACTGCTTCAACTTGGGTGACTGCGCCAGGGCGATTGCCGCTTCATCGCTCAGGTTATTGTTGTTCAGGTTGAGCTCCCGGATCCCTTCAAGGTGTGGCGAATCCAGCAACACTTTCAATCCGGCATCGCCGATATAATTATCTTCAAGATTCCCGAGAGTTTCCTTGCTCTTCCACAGTTTAATCTTTTGCCGAAATTTAAAAACTTCCAACTCCTGACGTCCAGCATCCTCCAAAGGGTTGTAAGCCAACTCCAATCGGACCATACGGGTCAAACTCGAAGAATGAGCCAGCGCCTGAGCTCCGGCATCTCCCACCTGGTTGTAGTTCAGATTTAACTCCAGCAGGTTGGGAAAATTCTTCGATTGTGCCAACTCCTGAGCCCCGGCATCGCCGATGCGGTTCCGATACAGATTCAACACTTCCAGCTTACCCAGCGCGGGCGACTCTGCAAGGTAGCGTGCGCCCTGATCGGTCACCTGATTATTTTCGATGTACAACTCTTTCAGGTTGCCGAGATTCTCTGAGTTGGCCAATGCACGCACACCTTCATCTCCCACCTCACCTTTATAAATCTTGAGCACCTTCACGCTTTTCATCAGTGGAGACCGGGCCAGGAGAACAGCCCCCTCATCCCCGATGATTTTTTCGTTCAGACGCAGGGTATGATGATTCCGGCGCAGTTTCTTTTCGATATATTTTTCAAGCGCCTCGGGGGGCATCTGTGGCATCGCCGCAAACGAAAACAGAAACACCAACAACAGACCCAGAGCCCGCCAACATGGCTTAAGCATAACAATCGGTCAACTGGACAATGACATTGAATTTAAAAGGGTAATTTAACTGCACACTCATTGTAACAAGGAAGATTACTCTTTTTCAATCGCATTCAGACGTTTTTCGAGTTCCTGAATTTTTCGTAACAGTTCCGGTAATTTAGGCAAAACGGTCGTATATCGTTTCCAGCCCATGGCCGGAACCGCCGGATACCCGCCATAAAACCCCGGTTCTAATAGATCTTTACTGACTCCTGCCTGCGCCGCCACGACCACCTGGTCCCCTATCGTCACATGGTCGGCTACCCCCACTTGCCCCGCTAGAACTACATGGTGCCCCAGCTTACAGGTGCCCGCTACCCCCGCCTGGGCGACGAGAATGGAATGCGGCCCGATGTCGCAGTTGTGAGCGATCTGCACCAGATTGTCTATTTTGACGCCTTCCCGCACTATGGTTTCCCCGAACGCGGCGCGGTCGATACAGGTATTGGCCCCCACTTCGACATGGTCCTCAATGACCACCCGTCCAATCTGGTTGATTTTGACGTGCCTCCCCTTTTCATCGGGCGTGTAGCCGAATCCGTCGGTGCCGATCACCACCCCGGCATGCAAAACAACGTGATTGCCGATGACCGAATCGCGGCCCACCGTAACATTGGCATACAACATCGTATCGTTGCCAATACGGCATCCCTCTTGTACCACCACTCCAGGATGCAAAACGGTGTTATCGCCAATGACCACATCCTTGCCAATAGCAACAAACGGACCGATAAAAACATCTTTCCCCAGTTGAACGCCTTCACCAATGGAGGCTTTATCATCAACGCCGGGCTGAGGCCGCGGAACCGGATGAAATTCGGCCAGCAGTTTGGCAAACGCCAACGCCGGAGCGGGGTGTACGATCTGGGCCTTGTCGGTCTCCAGAGCTTGTTTTACGATCACCGCCGAAGCGTTGCAGGTGTTCAATTGATCTTTGAATTTCTTATCCGCTAAAAACGTGATCTGGCCCTGCTCCGCCAGCTCCATGCCGTTAATCCCGGTGATCTCGAGGGAGCCCTCCCCCTCAACGGTGCCGCCCAATCGTTCAGCGATTTCCTGTAATTTCATAATCCGCTCTCGTGTAGTGGTTTGGATTTATAAAATCAAATCCTTGCCGATCGTTTCCACTTTTCCCTCAGCCAATTGCAAAACCCGGTCCAGGCTTCGGGCAATTTTCGCACTGTGGGTCACGATCACAAAGGTTTGATTCATTTCTTCATTCAGTTTCCGGGCCAGATCCATAAATTGTTCGCTGGCCCGGCTGTCCAGGTTCCCAGTGGGTTCATCGGCCAGAACGATCTCCGGCTGATTGACCAGACTGCGTGCCAAAGCCACCCGTTGAGTTTCGCCGCCGGAAAGCTCGCCGGGCTTGTGATGCAAGCGATCTTTCAATCCTAACAGGCCCAACATCTCTTCTGCTTTCTCCTGCACTGATTTTTTATCACGGTTGGCGATCAATCCCGGAAACATCGCATTTT
Organism: Nitrospinaceae bacterium; assembly: GCA_029261395.1. Taxonomy (GTDB): domain Bacteria; phylum Nitrospinota; class Nitrospinia; order Nitrospinales; family Nitrospinaceae; genus SZUA-226. The sequence continues at coordinate 37,835 of JAJDBJ010000030.1, read as the reverse complement.
CCAACGCGGTAAAATCGGGTAGCAAATTAAATGTCTGAAACACAAACCCAATATGCTGGTTGCGAAACTGTTCAAGAAAACCATTGCCCTGCGAAAAAATATTTTGCCCCTTGAACGATACATTGCCCGAGTCCGGTCGGTCCAATCCTCCCAGGATATGAAGCAGTGTACTTTTCCCCGAACCGGATGCGCCGACAATCCCTAAAATCTCTCCAGAATGAACTTCCATGCTGGCATCCGCTAGCACCTCGACTGCTTTGGCCTTGCTGTTGTAGGATTTGTCCAACTCGGTGGCTGTGAGCAAGGGTTCTGTCTTCATCGAAGATTCACTCATAACGCAAACCATCCACCGGGTCCAGGCGGGATGCCCGCCAGGCAGGATACAAGGAGGCCAGAAAACAGATCACAATCGAAAATATAACGATCAGAAACGAATCGAACCACTGAATTTGAGAGGGCAACGCATCGAGATAATAGACGTCTTCGGGAAAAGCTTTAAAATCGAACACCCATTCAATGAATCCGACAATTTCGTTGAGGTTGGGAACAATGGTGAAACCAGCGATACAACCCAACGCAGTGCCACAGACACCGATAATCAAACCCTGCATGCTAAAAATCTGCATGACACTTCTCCGGCTAGCGCCCATCGATTTCAAAATGGCGATGTCCTTGGCCTTGTCCATGACCACCATGAACAACGTACTGATGATGTTGAACGCGGCAACGAGAATAATCAGAATCAGGATGATGAACATGGTCACCTTTTCCACTTTGAGTGCTGAAAACAGGTTCCGGTTCATCTGCATCCAGTCCCGCGCAAAGTAAGGGTATCCGAGTGTATCTTTGATCGCCAGGGCGATATCCCCGGCCGCGTCGATATCGGCAACCTTGATTTCGATTCCCGTAACCCGGTCGTTCATGCTAAACAGCGACTGCGCGGAGGAAATGGAAATAAATGCCAGGTTGGCATCGTATTCATACATTTTCGATTCGAAGATGCCGACCACCTCCACCATTTTAATTTTGGGGATGATGCCCAGCGGCGTCATCCGTACTGAGGGTGACATGATACCCAGAACATCCCCGACACGCGTGCCGAGGGAAGTGGCCAGAGCCACGCCCAGAATAATGCCCTTGCGTTGAATACCGGCCTCATAGTCGGCAGCACTCTGCGGTGCGTGGTCGAGGTAACTCAGTTTCCCCTCCGTCAGGTTTTTCTCCAGATCTGAAATTTCACCTTCCCGCTCTGGATCGACTCCACGAATCACCACCCCAGCACTGCGTTGTCCGTACGTCAGCATGACCTGCTTGAGAATGAACGGCGCGGCTTCCTTGACCAGAGGAACGGCTTTAACTCGCTCCAGTACGTTTTCATAATCCTCCATGCCATTGCTCATCGCCTGAGTGACCACGATATGGCTGTTGGTTCCCAGAATTTTATCACGCAGATTCTGGCCGAAGCCGGTCATCACCGCAATCACCACGATAAGGGCCATAACGCCCAACGCCACACCACCCATGGAAATGAAGGTGATGAGTGAAATAAATTTCTGGGATTTACGGGAGCAGAGGTGACGCCAACTGATTAGTAGTTCGTAGCTCATGGGGCTCCGTTGAAAGGAATAGATAATCCGGCACGGGTACCGTCTGTAACAGGTTAAACCGTTCCGGCTTCCTTTTTCAACTGCGGGAATAAGATAACGTCGCGGATCGATTGGGCATCGGTGAACATCATGGCAAGGCGGTCGATCCCGATTCCCTCGCCAGCGGTCGGCGGCAAGCCGTATTCCAGAGCGCGGATGAAGTCGTGATCCATCCAGTGCGCCTCTTCGTCGCCCGCATCCTTCTGCTCCACCTGTTGTTCGAAACGTTCTTTCTGGTCGATGGGATCGTTCAACTCGGTATAGGCATTGGCCAACTCGCGGCGTCCGACAAACAATTCGAATCGTTCAACCAGATTCGGATCGTCCTCTTTCTTTTTGGACAGGGGCGACAATTCCAATGGGTAGTCGATAATAAAAGTTGGTTGCACCAACAGCGGCTCCACAAAATGATCGAACAGTTTGCCCAATATCTTCCCAAAGGTGTCCTTTTTCTCCAGAAGCACTTTGTGTTCCAACGCATACGCCACGGCACTTTCCTGAGTGGCCACTGCCTCCGCTGGAATTTTGCCGACTTCAGTCAACGATGCCTTGAACGTGTGCACGCTGAAAGGTTGGGAAAAATCGATGGTCACCTGCTGGGTCTCGCCATTCTCTTCATAGGTGCAGGGGAACTCTTGTTTATCAAAAACCGTTTGCCCAATATAACGGAACAATTCCTCAGTCAGCACCATCAGATCCCGATAGTCGGCGTAGGCCGTATAAAATTCCAGCATGGTGAATTCCGGGTTGTGCTGGATCGAAATGCCTTCGTTGCGGAAGTTGCGGTTGATCTCGTAGACTCGTTCAATACCGCCCACCACCAGCCGCTTCAAGTAAAGCTCCGGGGCGACGCGTAGGTACAGATCCATATCCAGGGCATTGTGATGGGTCTCAAATGGTTTGGCTGTGGCGCCACCGGGGATGGATTGCATCATCGGAGTTTCCACTTCCAGATAATTCCGCTCGTTGAGAAAATTGCGGATCGACTGAATGATTTTACTGCGGGCGATGAAAACTTCTTTCACTTCAGGATTAACGATCAAATCGACATACCGCTGTCGGTACCGCAGTTCGACATCTTTGAGGCCGTGCCACTTTTCCGGAAGCGGCAGGAGCGACTTGGTCAGCAGGGTCACCTTTTGGGTGAAAACCGTCAACTCACCGGTTTTGGTCCTGGACAGCCGCCCTTCCACGCCGACGAAATCGCCGATATCAAACTTGGAAAACAATTCGTAGGAGTCAGCGCCGATATCATCTTTCTTGATGTACAGTTGGATTGTGCCGGTGCCGTCCTTGATATTACAAAAGGTCGTCTTGCCGTGTTTGCGCCGGGTCATGATTCGCCCCGCGACGACATATTCGCGTGGGGCTTCCTCAAGCGCTTCCTTGGAGAGCTCGTGGAACTCGTTGGTCAGATCTCCGATGGAGGCGTTGACCTTGAACCGGTTGATGTAGGGATTGATACCTTTTTCGCGAAACTCCGCAACTTTGTCGCGGCGCAGTTTGAGCAGGTCTGTGGATTCTTCCATGAAATGAGTGTGGGGTTTGGATTGTGGATTAGATGATCACTGAAACGGTGTCCTCGAGGACCCGGATCCCATGCCTCCGGGAGCCTTCGTGTTCAAGTTTACCGGGCCATCTGAACGTAACGTGCTTCTCGGACCACCGTTATTTTGATCTCACCGGGATAGGTGACTTCTTTTTCTATTCGCTTGGCCACATCTCTGGAAAGCAGATTGGCTTCGTTATCGGAGATATTGTCGGGAACCACAATGATGCGGACCTCTCTGCCGGCTTGAATGGCATAGGTTTTTTCCACTCCCTTGAAGGAGTCGCCGATTTCCTCCAGCTGGCCCATTCGCTTCACATAGGTTTCCAGCATCTCCCGTCGCGCCCCAGGTCGGGAAGCGGAAATGGTATCCCCGGCGGCGGTCAACACCGCGTACAGGGATTCCGGCTCCACATCTTCGTGATGAGATGCGATGGAGTTGATCACATACTTATGTTCATTATATTTCGTAGCTATTTCCACACCCAGTTGCGTATGGGTACCGTCGGTATAACGATCGATAGCCTTGCCGATGTCGTGGAGCAGTCCGGAGCGCTTGGCGAGTTGGACATCCAAGCCCAACTCTGCCGCCATGGCACCGCACACCCAAGCCACTTCCTTAACGTGCTCGAGAACATTCTGCGTATAACTGGTCCGATACTTGAGCCGTCCAAGCATTTTCACCATTTCGGGATGCAGGTAGTCGATTCCGACCTCCATGACGGCCTGTTCGCCGGCTTCCTTGATACCTTGCGTGATTTCCTTTTTACATTTCGCAACCACTTCCTCGATGCGCCCGGGATGAATACGTCCGTCGAGGGTTAACTTTTCCAAAGCACGTTTGGCGATTTCCCGGCGAATGGGATCGAACCCGGAAAGAACCACAGCGCCGGGGGTATCGTCGATAATCAGATCGATACCGGTCGCTTGCTCCAGCGCACGAATATTTCTGCCCTCTCGACCGATAATCCGGCCTTTGATTTCGTCGTTGGGCAGTTCCACCACAGACACGGAGGATTCGGCGACATGATCCGATGCCAGCCTCTGCACGGCTTGGGAAATAATTTTACGGGCTTCGTCGTCTGCATTATTTTTGGCGTCCTCTTCGATCTTCTTGACTTCCTTGGCCACTTCCAATCGCGCCGTTTGAATCACCTTGTTCTTGATCGCTTCCTTGGCCTCTTCCGCTGAATAGGAACCGATTTCCTCCAGCCGTTTGATCTCCTCGGCGATCAACTGATCGTATTCTTCCTGCTTTTTCCCCAGTTTTTGCTGATTTTCATTCAGCTCTTGTTGCCTTCGATCAAAACTTCTTTCTGCTTCCCGGTTTCTATCCACCAGAGTGTTCAGTTCGTTTTCTTTTTGGCGGTTTGCTTTTTCCTTGTCGCTCAGTTCCGCCTGTTTACTTTCCAAGTCTTTTCTGGCTTCACTGATCAGGGCGAGCTTTTCTTCTTTGGCCTCGATTTGCGCTTCCTTCTTGAGCGTTTCCGCCTCGCGTTCTGATTCCTTGATGATTTTCTCGCCCAGTGCTTCGGCTTCTTTAACCTGAAAATCGGTGAATATTTTTCGGAGAAAATATCCCAGCAAATACCCGGCAACCAAAGCCAGGATAATTCCTATAATCAAGGTTATTACATTAACCTGAGCATCCTGAAAGGCTTCCATTTTAAAGTCCTCTTTTTCCTATGATAAAAATGAACACTCCGGCACCCTTAGAGGCGGGGACAGTCCATCGTACTTTTCTCGGTAATGATGATGTCGACCTGAATATCGCTCTCATTCTGAGGAACGGTATCCAAAATCTGAAAATCAAATGCCAATGCAATCCGGGGTACTCGCGAATCCAAACGGCTCAACAGCCTGTCGTAATACCCTTTGCCGTATCCAATACGGCCTCCCCGTCGGTCAAACGCCAGACCGGGCACCACCACCAGATCAATCTGATCCGACGGCACAAAATTCAAATCCTCTTCTGCCGGTTCACGAACCCCAAAAGCTCCCAACCGAAAATCAATCTCAGGGCCGGGTAATTCCGAAACACGAAGTTCATCCTTTTCCCGGTCCACCACCGGAACGCAAACCCGTTTTCCCAATTCAAACGCCCGGTCCAATAGGTTATCGGTATCGACTTCCCCCTCCTTGGAAAGGTAAATCAAAACCTTATCCGCGGCTTGAAACTCCTTGCGGCTCAACAGAGTCCTCATGATACTGCGGCTTTGCGCAATCCTCATTTTCGGATCCTGGGACTTACGCTTCTCTAAAATATCCTTTCGGATCGTAGCTTTCTGCTGAAAAAGTGTTTCCGTTGCCACATCCAACTTCCCAGTTTCATCCTGCCTAAAACCAGGATGAATTCTTTGCACTCAAAGTTAAAGCACACCCGCTGTGGAGAATCTCCGGTCACACCGGACTCTTCCCATGAGCAACTAAACCGATCATTGATTTCAAAAAGGGGGATCAGGGAATAACAGGCTCAGCCCTTGAGGGACGGCTTTATTTCTAAACGGAATCGAAGGAGATCAAGGAAAGATAGGGGGTTTGACCACTGGTCGACCCGGCGGGAGAAGGTCGCAAATTCAAATATTCCAGAAGACACCAAGTATCTATATCGGTTAAAAACGTATCCTTGATTCGTGATCCGTTCAGTATTTCCATCGTCCTATCGGGGTAGCCGATCCAACTCTCTTCAGCCACGTCTCTTGAAACCATTTATTAAAAAAAATGCTTCCCCGCGAATGCCGTGCAAAAATCATTTCTTGAACCTGCCAAGGACAGGTGGGATCTCCGTATACTGTTTTAGGCTTCCTCCGAGGAGGCATGCACACCACAGCTAGTTTCGACCCCTGATTCAAATGTTGGCTCAAGAATGGATCTTATACTCAAGCACCACAGGGAAGCACATTATCCCTTCTACTACTGATTATCCTATCACAATTTCCGAAGCCCTCTCAAGGGATAACTCACTTGGCAGCCCCTCGGGAAGACTCGATCTGGCTCAATTCTTTTTCGACCATCTGCACCAGATGGCGGGCCTTTTGCGCCTCTTCTTTTTGGCCCGATTCTTTTTGTGTCAGTTCCTGTTTGACAACCTCTCTGGCCTCGAACAATTCTCCGGCGATGTTCAGAGCGGTCAAAATGGCCAAGTCAATTGTCGACGGTTTCGTTGTGCCACTCGACAATTCGTGCATCTTTTTATCCACGTAATCCGCCAAGTCCTGCGGATTGACCTCGGACAAATCGGTTTTGATATTATAAGTTTTCCCGTAAACGGTGATCCGGCTTTTTTCAGTCATAATATTTAGAGGCTGATGCTCATTTTTTCGATTCCCGCCAAAAGCTCTTTGACAGTGGCCCGGATTTTATCATGATCCTTCTCCAGTCGTTTTTGCCCGCTTTCCAACTCGCTCAACCGCTCAACCTTGTCTTTAAGTTTCGCCCCATCTTTCTGAGCACGTTCCAAATCCGAACGAAACGTTTTCAATTCTTTATGCAGACGCTGGTTATCCTCGCGCAGTTGCTGGGTTTCCTCGACGAGCCTCGGAATCAAGTCTTCCAATTTGTCTATCGGATTCTTGGGCATGGGCGAATCCTACCACCGCCGCCGGGAGGTGTCAATCCACGTTAAGTGACTGAATAGGAGGCTCGATTACTCGCGGAGAGCCGCTCCCAGCTGTTCTGAAAGGTTTCCCACGATTTTCGTAAAAATGGGATTCACTTCCTCATCGGTCAGGGTTTTTTCAGGTGATTGAAAAGACAGGGCAAATGTCAGGCTCTTCTTGCCGGAAGGCAGTTTTTTGCCCTGGTATTGATCGTACAATTCCACCCGGCGGATCAGGGGGCCACTGCTCTGGCGAATCAGATCTGCTATGGTCTGGGCCTGGACCGTCTGGTCCACCAATATGGAAATATCCCGGTAAGTCTCTGGATACTTGGGAATTGGCTGAAAACGGGGCCGATCCGTAATCGCCGCGGCCAAGGCTTCCATATTCAACTCGAAAACGTACATATTTGGGCTTAACTCCCAGCGGGTGGCCAGGGCCGGGTCCAATCGACCGAGATAAGCAATGCACTTGCCCCCGGCAAAAGCATCCGCCGATTGCCCGGAGTCCAGAAAACTGCGGTTGGCAGGACGATACTCCAATACCACCTGAAAATGGTTGGCCAGAGTCTCCAACGCGCCTTTCAAATCGTAAAAGTCAAATGGCTTTCCGCTGTCCTTCCACACGCTGTTGGGGTAAGGCCCGGTCGCCAGCGCGGCGAGGCATGCAATTTCGTGAGAACCCTTGCCTTTCTTGCCGAAAAAAATATGGCCCTGCTCGAACAACTGCAGGTTCTTCTGTCCCCGGTTGATATTGCGTGCGGCGGATTTGATCAATCCCGGTAAAAGGCTGGGACGCATGGTATCCATGTCCGAACTGATCGGATTATCGAGCCGAACCACTGCCGGCTGCTGACCGCCGAACGTATCCAGAAACCCCTGAGCCCAGTCACCTTCGATAAAGCTGTAGTTGATCGCCTCCGAATACCCGAGGTTGCGCAGGACTTCCTTACTCTGCCGGACGGCGGTTTGAATTTTGGAAAACCGCACCGGACTCACCGAAGCCACCGGATGAGAAATCGCCACGCCCTCATATCCATCAAGGCGGGCCACCTCTTCGATCAAATCAATCTCGCGCGTCAACGTGGGACGGGATGACGGCGCTTCAACCTGATAGCATTCTTTCGCCTTTTTTTCCTTCACCACCGTAATACCCAGGCCTTTCAGGTATTTCATAATCGTTGAGGCGCTCAGTTGGGTGCCCAGCACCTGATTGGTGCGTGAAATACGGAAGTCAAACCGATTGGGTTTGTGGGACCGAAAATAAATATTGATCCGGCCTTTGCAGATGTCACCCCCCGCCAACTCCTGGATCAACAACGCCGCCCGACTGGAGGCCGTTTCCACTGCATCGACATCCACCCCCCGCTCGAAACGGTAGGACGAGTCGGAACGCAGGCCGTATTTTTTCGAGGCCTTGCGCACCGCCACCGGATCAAAACTGGCGCTCTCCAAAACCACTGTCTGCGTGGACTCGTCCACCTGACTGTTGACGCCGCCCATGATGCCCGCCAGCGCTACCGGCTTGTCGGCATCGGCGATCACCAGCGCATCGGTTCCCAGTTTCAACTCGGTGCCGTCTAGCGCAGTGAACGGTTCTCCCTTGCGGGCGCGACGGATGACTATTTCCTCTCCCGCCAGCCGTGCGCTATCAAACGCGTGCAGGGGCTGACCGTACTCCATCATGACGAAATTGGTGATATCGACGATATTATTGATGGGGCGCAGGCCGATGGCCTTCAACCGGTCTTGCAACCATTGCGGAGAGGGTCCCGGTTTTACGTTCTCGATGACCATCGCGGTGTAACGCGGACACAGCTCCGGCTCCTCGTTGACCACGGTGATTCTCTTCTTCACGGGGACCGAGCCCATGGCCTTGGTCAATTGCTTTTCGGGCGCGGGCAGTTTGCAGGCTTTATGAATCATCGCCCCCACTTCACGTGCCACACCGATATGGCTCAGACAGTAGCCGCGATTGGGCGTCACGTTCAACTCGACCACCTCGGTGGTTTTGCCATTTCCCAGGTCAACCGACTCCTGGCCCTCAATTTCCAAACCGCCCATGGTGAGCAAATCGCTTAGTTTTTGTACGGATAGACCGTGGTCGATGTAGTTTTTCAGCCAGTCGAGTTCAATCTTCATTTCATTCCTTGGGAAAATACCTTGTATAATAGAAACAGGATTATAGGTGAACTTCCGGGAAAAATCAAAACGGTGACCGACCTCCCCTATCCCCACCAATACTTTACCAGCAACAATATTTCTATATAATGTATAAATGAAACACGTTTAAAGGCCTCTCGATAAATTTATGGATCTCTCTGAATCAAAAATATTAAAACTCCTGCGCGCCAAAACCAACCGGCCCATGAAGTTTTCGGAACTCATGCACCTGCTGAGCATCCCCGAAGACCAGCGGCGGGAGTTCCGCGCCCAGCTCAAGGAGATGGCCAGCGAGGGTTCGGTGGTCAAACTGCGCGGCGGCCGTTACGGCCTGCCCGATGAGATGAACCTGATCCCCGGTGTGCTGTCGGGTCATCCGGACGGCTATGGCTTTGTCATCACCGAAGACGATTCGAACGACATTTACATCGGTCGGCAGAAACTGGGCGGTGCCATGCACAACGATCACGTCCTGGTGCGCGTCGAATCACACTCACAACGCATCGGGCGGCAGGAGGGGCGGATCGTCCGCATTCTCGAACGCCGCACCACCACGCTGGTAGGACTGTTTGAATCCTTGAACCGCGACGGCTGGGTGATCCCCTCCGAGCACAAATATTTCCAGGATGTGTTCGTGCCCGGCAAAGAAAAGAAAGGCGCGAAGCCGGGACAGCTGGTCTCGGTGGAAATCATCACTTATCCCACAAAACACCACCCGCCCGTCGGACGCGTCATCAAAGTGCTGGGCGACGCCAACGATCCGGAAGTCGAACTGCGCTCCATCATTCACAAATTCGGCGTGCGTCAGGATTTTTCGCCCAAAGTCCAGAAGCAGGTGGAAAAAATTCACGGGACTGTCAGCGACCGCGAAAAGAAACAGAGACGCAACCTCACCGGCGAAATGATTTTCACCATCGACGGCGAAAGCGCCAAGGACTTCGACGACGCGGTGTCACTCGAAACCACCGAGACCGGTTACGTCTTGGGAGTTCATATCGCCGATGTCAGCCATTACGTGACGGAAAACAGCCCGCTCGACAAAGAGGCATTGGAACGCGGCACCAGCATCTATTACGCGGATGGGGTGATCCCGATGCTGCCGTTCGAATTGTCCAATGAGATGTGCAGTCTCAAGCCGCGACAGGAGCGCCTGACGCTGAGTGCGTCGATCACCTTTGACAAACAAGGCAACGTACTGAACTACGAGATTTTCGATTCCGTCATCAAAAGTAAATTCCGGTTCACTTACAACCAGGTGGCGGAGATGCTGGAATCCAAGTCCGTCGAAAAAAAATACACGGATGCTCTGCCGGTACTGCAGAACATGTTCGAACTCAGCCAACTATTGCGCAAGCGCCGGTTTCAGGAGGGCAGTGTCGATTTCAACATCCCGGAGCCGTTCATTGTGATGAACGCCAAAGGCCAGGTTGAGAATATCGTGAAGGCGGAACACAACGTGGCGCATGAGTTGATCGAGGAATTCATGCTGGCGGCCAACCGGGTGGTGGCCGAGCATCTGCATAAAAAAAATCTACCGGGGATTCATCGCATCCACGAACCGCCAGACCAGGACAAACTGCACCGCTTCCAGGAATTCATCAAGGACATCGGGTTTCGACTGCCGAACCTGCGTGAAGTGCAATCGAGTCACCTGCAAAACCTGCTGACCCGCGCGCGTGGCCATGCACAAGAACGGACCCTCAACATGTTGCTGTTGCGTTCTCTAAAAAAAGCGGTGTACTCGGAAAAAGATCCGGGGCATTTCTGTCTCGGGTTCGAGCACTACACGCATTTCACATCGCCCATCCGCCGTTACCCGGATCTGGCAACGCACCGGATGATCAAAGCCTTTCTCGCTAAAAAGAAAGTCACCCAGCAGGAGCGGAAAAAACTTCTGCCTAAAAGCAAAGAGCAGGCCGAACAATCCAGCATGAGGGAGATCAAGGCAGTGGAAGTGGAGCGCGAAGTCGCCAACCTGCGGCGGGCGCAGTTCATGGCCGACAAGGTGGGGAAAGAATATTCCGGCCATGTTTCATCAGTCACCGGTTTCGGACTGTTCGTGGAACTGGACGAGGTGTTTGTCGAAGGCCTGATCCACATTTCCAGCTTGGGAGACGACTATTATGTGTTCTATGAACACGAGCACATGTTGAAAGGCCAGCACAAACATAAGACCTACCGCATCGGCGATCCCATGCGAGTGCGCGTCACCCGCGTCGACATCTCCAAAAAACAGATCGACCTGTCTCCAGTATCAAAAAATAAGCGTTAATCCGCCCCACCTGTTTTCTCCCCAAAAATATTTCGCACCACGATCCAAATTGGGTTACACTCCCCCTCGATTCCCCATTCGGATACTCCCTGTTTAACGGACTGGAAAAGGACGATGCCTCTGCTTCCTTATTTTCTGGTTTACCTGTCGGGCATTCTCGCCGCCTTACCGGCGTCGCAGAATTTTCTATTTCCCTATTTCCTGTCACTCGCGACGGCCATCACCGGTGCATTCTTATTTTCCAACTCACGTCGCAACCCTCGCATCAAAGCAATGGTACTGGTTTTACTGTTTCCACTGGGATTCTCCGCTCCCGGCTGGCAGGACCGGCTGAGACCCGACCATCATATTCTGAATCATGTGCAGGAGGGCCACCGCGCGGTGGTGGAGGGTTGGGTCGAAGAAACGCCCACGGTGTTTCGCGACAAGGTGCAATACCGCGTTAACCTGGAACAGATCACCTACAAAGAGTCCACTCCCATCAGCGTCAGTGGCACCGCGCGCATCACTCTCTACCAATCAGAAAATTCCTTTCGCGCTGGCGACCGTTTACGCATCCACCGCATCAAACTGAAGCGTCCGCGCAATTTCAAGAATCCCGGACGATTCGATTACGTCCACTACACGCGGTCGCAGGGGATCGATGTTCTGGGCGGCGTGTCGAAGACGAACTATTTCGAACGGCTGGGAACGGTTCCGTTGGGTACCTTCACCGCTCTGCGCGGCACGATCAGAGAACGCATGCTGGTTTTTTTCGATCGGCACCTACCCAAAAACTCGGCGGCTCTGCTCAAGGCTATGTTGCTCGGCGAGAAACATTATCTGAGTGAAGAGCTGCGACAGGCTTATATCGATACCGGACTGGCGCATCTCATGGCGGTGTCCGGCTTGCATATCGGGTTTGTGGCGGGTGCTTGTTTTCTCATTCTCTATCCGCTGGTATTTTATCTACTCTGGAAGTTTCGTCCGCAATGGGCGCTACTCGGTTACGGACGAAAAACTGTCGCCCTGCTGTGTGTCGTGCCGGTCCTGTTCTACATGTTCCTGGTTGGCGCAAAAATTTCCGCTCTGCGCGCGGGCGTCATGATCCTGGTCTATCTCTTCGCGGTGTTGATCAACCGCGAAAAACATCTGCTGAACGCCCTGCTGGTCGCGGCGTTTTTGATTTTGATCTGGAACCCGGAAGCGGTGGTCGGACCCGGCTTTTTACTTTCCTTCGGTGCCTTATTGACCATCGTGCTCGCCATCCAGTTCATGGAAAATCCCTCGGGCGACGCACTGGATCAATTGGGCGAGGTGCCCTGGTACCGCCGCTTGCCGAAACCCCGCTTGAACGAAGCCTCCTGGAGTGCGCGTCTCTACGATGTTTTGCAATCCACCGTGTTCATCACCCTCGCCGCGCTGTTGGGAACCCTGCCCATCCTGATTTACTTTTTCAATCACATCAGCATCGGCGGCATTTTTCTCAACCTGCTGTTGGTGCCCCTGACGGCCCTACTGATTCCTCTGGGTCTGCTGACCTCCCTGTTGGCTTTGTTCTATGAACCTCTCGGGGCTTTGCTGATGCCCTTGACCGCAGGACTGCTCCAGATTTACGTCAGCCTGCCACAGTTGGCCGCCAATCTACCCTTCATGTCCTTTTATGTGCCAACGCCGCCGGCGATCTGGCCGATTCTTTATTACGCGCTGTTGCTAGCGATCCCCACATGGCTACGATCCCGAAGATCGCTGAAAGAACCGGCCGCCAACTCTCGCGACCGCTGGAACAACGTCATTCCCTGGGGATTGACGTTGGCATCGCTGACGTTGATCGTCAGTTTTATCTGGCCGCGGTTTCCTTTTTTTAAAAACGGGGAACTTTCGGTTTATCTGCTGGACGTCGGACAGGGCGAGTCCATTTATATGGAATTCCCCAACGGCGAGACTCTGTTGTTGGATGGCGGCGGTTATTTCCGCAACAGTCTGGATGTCGGCAAACTCGTCGTCGCACCGTTTCTCTGGAACCGCGGACTGTGGGGACTCAACTATGTCGGTGCCACCCATTCCGATCACGACCATATCAGCGGACTGGAATCACTCACCAAACTGGTTTCCATCGGCCATTTTCTGGAGCGGCGTCCTGCTCTCGTCGATCATCGCATCGACCGGTTGAAGTCGCGCCTGATCGACCGCGAGACCCTCCCCATCCCCCTGCAACCGGGGCAACCCTGGAGCATTGGTGAAGTACGCCTGACACTGCTCCACCCCACGCCAGAGTTTATCGCCCAGAAAAAGCCTGTCACCCCTCCAAGGATCGGCAATGATTTGTCGATGGTCTGGAAAATCGAATACGGCGCGTTCAGCCTGTTACTGACGGGAGACATCACCGAAAAAGCCGAACGGTATCTGGTGGAGCACAATGCCCCCCTGCAGGCGGGAATCCTGAAGGCCCCGCACCACGGCAGTCGCACGTCGAGCCATCCGGATTTCATCCGGGCAGTCGGGCCGAAGGACGTCATCGTCTCCAGCGGACGCTTCAATATATTTCATCATCCGCATCCCAATATTGTGGAACGTTACCGTCAACAGGGAGCCACTCTGTGGCGAACCGATCTGCAGGGTGCCATCCGCATCACCACCGACGGCACCGCTATCCGGATCACTGACCATAAGGATTTATAAAGAAGCCTTCCTGACATTTTATGGCTCTATCAGGCTGAATTATTTTTTTCCGATTTAATTTACATTTACTGTTGGATTCATTAAAAAACCTGTTATCCTTTGATATACGCCAATTATCACCGTTTTTAGGGAGTTCCGCTTGTCCAAGTCCAACAAAGTCTATTTGATCTATGCCGGCCTCGGGCTGATTCCCCTGATACTGATTTTATTTTTGGATATCAACTCCAAAACGGTAGAAGGTGATGAGCACACCCTCCTCCATGGATTCACTCATTTTTTCCAGTATCCCTTGTATATGGGTTTTGCATTGGTGGGATTCCTGTGTTTTAAGCTGAACCAGAACCGCATCCTGTTCTCCGTTATGCTCTTACTGGGAATAAGCTTTCTCCTGTTCAACCCCCTGACACTTCAGCCTCTGGGTATCGGCGTGAAGGGTCTTTATTATGTGGTTGCCATGTCCTTTCCGTTGACTCTGGCGATAATTTTCAGTATCCGTGAAACCCGTCCGATGGATCTTCCCAATGCCGGACGGCTAGCCATGTCGCTGGTTCCCATTCTCGTTCTGGGTTATCTTGTGGCACGGGATGTGTCTCTATTCAGCAAAATCGCCTACCTTAAAATTATTCCTGGACTTAATCCGAGGAATGGATTTTTACTCCCGCAATTGGCTCTGGCTTCCCTGGCCATTTTTAGTGTGGTGATCTTTTTTCAGAAGGATCGTTTCGTCAAACCCTTTCTCCGAGTGCTCGGAATCACCATGATTCCGCTGATGGCAGGCCTTTGGGCGGGTATCGCATTATATTCGGAAATTTTCAAACAAACTGAAATCAGAGAGCTCTATAAATGGATTAAACGTTCTCCAGAGGATCTCAAAGCATACCAAACCGAGTTCGCTAGTGAGATAATCAGTTCCTATCCCTCTCTGCAAATTGTAGCGGCTTTTACGATTATCTGCGCCATCCTGCTCCATGCGATTTTCAGATCTTACTGGCACCGGGTTTACGTCGATGAATTGACCGATATCCCCAACCGCCGGGCTCTGGACGAACGCCTCTCCCATCTGTCCGGCGAATACGCCATCGCCATGATGGATATCGACCATTTCAAAGCCTTCAACGACAATTACGGCCACGATGAAGGCGATAACGTGTTGCGGCTGGTGGGGAGCCTGCTGAGTGAAGAGCTGGGGGATCGCGTCTACCGTTATGGCGGCGAGGAATTCTGCGCGTTGTTCATGGGGGTCTCGGCAGAAGACGCCTATATGTTCGCCAACAAGGTGCGCCGGAAACTGGAAGAACGGGATTTTTACATCCGCAAGCCCAACTCCAAGCGCGAACCCACCTCCTCCTTCGATCGGAGGAGAGCCAAAAAGAACAACGGGAAAAAGGTCCAGATCACTATCAGTATCGGACTGGCCAATCCGACCAAAAAAGCCAAAACCGTTGAAGCGGTGATCAAACTGGCCGATCAGGCCCTTTACCAGGCCAAAAGAAAAGGCCGCAACCGCGTAATCGTCTCGGAAATCGAAGGTGTGAAATCCAAGGTATAAATATAGATTCGCGTGATCGGCCTCATGTTTTAGCGTTGAGTAACCCGCCGAAATCTGATATAAACTGTACTTTCCAATTTACTATCCACACTTAGAGGAAGTTTTATGGCAACAATGGAGCAGTTGAAAACCCATATTTCCACCACCAAAACCAAGCTGGACGGTGTCCAGAAGAAGGCAGGCGACACCAAGTACGATCCGGATGTCCGCAAGGTCCAGAAAAAATACAAGCGACTGACCCGTAAAGTGGGCAAGATCGTTTACATGGAAAAGAAAAAAGCGGAAAATGCGAAAAAGAAAAAAGGCGGCGGAGAATAGTTCTCCGCTTTGTTTTTTTGTTTCCCTCCCGGTCCCCATCATGTCTTCCGATTCCTTTGATATAGAAAAGATTGCCCTTCTGGCCCGACTGAAGCTCACTGAAGAGGAGCAACTCCGCCTGGGTCGCCAGTTCGAAGGCATCCTTCAGCATATCGATCAGTTGAATCAACTCGACACCGAGAACGTGGAACCGACGTCGCACGTTTTACCTCTCCAAAACGTGTTCCGCGAAGACGAAGTGAAAACCCTCTTTGAAGACGGCAAATACCTGTCCCTCGCACCCCGGCAGGACAAGGACCACTACGAAGTTCCGCAGATCATCTGACATGCATCAGCCCACTATCACCCAAGCGAAGCATCAACTGCTCGAAAAAAAATATTCCGCAGTGGAACTGCTGGACGCTGTTTACAAACGTATCGACGCAGTGGACAACCAGGTGCAGGCCTACGTTCACCTGACACGCGATATCGCGCGGCAACAGGCGGAGGCGGCGGATAAAAAACTCGCCGCCGGGGAAGACGCACCTCTACTGGGCATTCCCATTGCACTCAAGGATCTGATCTGCATGAAGGACACGCGCACCACCTGCGCCTCGCGTATCCTCGAAAATTTTGTATCACCTTACGATGCGACCGTCGTTCAACGACTGAAAGCCGCCGGGGCGGTGCTGATCGGCAAAACCAATATGGACGAATTCGCGATGGGTTCCTCCAACGAAAACTCCTACTTTAAAGCCACCAAAAATCCGTGGGACCTCAATCGCGTGCCCGGAGGCTCCAGTGGCGGCTCCGGCGCGGCGGTGGCGGCCAACGAATGCATGGGCGCTCTGGGAAGCGATACCGGCGGCTCCATCCGCCAACCGGCGGCGTTCTGCGGCATCACCGGACTCAAACCGACTTATGGCCGGGTGTCACGGTTCGGGCTGGTAGCGTTCGCGTCGTCGTTCGACCAGATCGGCCCGATGACCAAAACAGCGGAAGACGCGGCGGTGCTGATGAACGTTATCGGTGGACACGATCCGATGGACTCCACCTCCGCCAACGTGCCATTACCCGACTTCACCGCGACGTTGTCGAACGACGTCAAAGGACTCAAGATCGGCATCCCCAAAGAATATTTCAAGAAAGGGCTGGATGCGAATGTCGAGAAGGCCGTGCAGGAGGGAATCAAAACTCTGGAGTCGATGGGCATGCAGGCGATAGAGGTTTCCCTGCCGCACACCGAGTACGCGGTGGCGACGTATTACATTCTCGCCTGCGCCGAAGCCAGCGCCAACCTGTCGCGCTACGACGGCGTGAAGTACGGCTACCGGTCAGAGCACGCCGACAACCTGATGGACATGTACACCAACACACGCGAGGAAGGTTTCGGCGAGGAAGTCAAACGCCGGATTCTACTCGGCACGTTCGTGCTCAGTTCCGGCTATTACGACGCCTATTATCTGAAGGGACAGAAAGCACGGACGCTGATCAAACAGGATTTCGAGGAAGCCTACAAGAAGTGCGATGTGATGGTGAGCCCGATCGCGCCGGTACCAGCCTTCAAACTGGGCGAGAAGCTGGACGATCCCCTGCAGATGTACCTGTCGGACATCTTCACCATCTCCGCCAACCTGGCGGGTATCCCCGCGATGTCGATTCCCTGCGGCCTATCGCAAGAGAATTTACCCATCGGCCTGCAGTTGATGGGCAATTACTTTGACGAAGCGACACTCCTCAACGTCGCCCACCAATATCAGCAGACCACCGAGCACCACCTGCAACACCCGGCTCTTTAATATTTCCCCCGCATATTGCCGAAGACGTCTTTGAGAAGGTCGGTGACGCGGGCGGCGGGATTGAGCCGAATTTTTTTCTCTTCTTCGGCGACCATGAGGAACAATCCGTTCAGCGCTTTTTCAGTCACGTAGGCGTCGAGGTCGACCGGCACCGGCGAATCAATCGGTAACATCTTGAGAGGCTCGACCATCTGCTTGTACAAACGCGTCACGCCGACTTTATTCATGCTGTCGGTGATAATGGGGCGGAACAACCCAGCGATGTCTATAGAGGTTTTTGCCTTGAGATAGTCCGTGGCGGCGGTATCGGGTCCATTTAAAATCCGTCGGGCGTCGTCGAACGTCATCTGGGTGATGGCGTCGATGAAAATCGCTTTCGCTTTCGGCGCGGCCTGCTCGGCGGCGGTGTTCATACTATGCTCGAAATCATTGACCACTTTGCCGAACCCGAATTTCCGAAGCATGTCGCCCGTTTGCTGGATTTCCTGCGGAAGCAGAATTTTGATGGCCTGGTTTTTAAAGTAACCGCCGACATGGGAGACATCCAACACCGCATTACCGGTTCCGATGGAGAGGGCTTCCTTCAGCCCGGCGATAATCTTGCCTAGCGAGTTTTCTTGGGGCATGGAGCCTTGCACGTTTTTCGCGAGCTGGTCCAACTCGGCACAACCCGCCATCATTACCATCACGACCAACATCCCCAGAATTTTTTGGATCGGCTTCATGCACTCTCTCCTTCAGGTTCTTTAATTAATTGTTCAACCTATTCAGTGTAACGGGGAGTGCCTCCGCAAACCAACCTCAAAAAATTTAACAAAATAACAGGATAAAAGAAGGAATGGACCGGACATTTAAAATCCAGATTCTTCACTCCACTCCGTTGGCTCAGAATGACAAAGCGTTGCTTTTAGTTGTCATTCTGAGGAGGCAAAGCCGACGAAGAATCGGGGGTTTGATCCTGTGACCCTGTCTAAAGCTTATTTTTTAATTTAAGGGCTAATTCCTCGATGAACAAGTCGAGGTAATGCGGCGAGGCGGCAGACAGGTGTGGCTGGATGAGTACGTTCTCCATACCCCACAACTCGGAAGTTTCAGGTAGTGGCTCAGTTTCAAACACGTCGAGGTAGGCACCGGCGATTTGTTTCTCGCGCAGGGCGTGGACGATATCGTCTTCGCGGTACACGTTACCGCGTCCGACGTTGTATACGATGCAATGGCGCGGCAGTTGCCTGAAATGCTCGCGGGTGAACAGTCCCTCCGTTTCCACCCCGCCGGGGAGAACAAAAACCAAGTGATCGGTCTCCGGTAAAACTTCCATCAATTGATCGACCAATACGATCTTGTCACCGCCATCAAAATAATCCGGCAACTCGACAGCCCCGCGTTTCACCCCGGTGAGGCGACACCCGAAGGGCTTGAAGGCGCGACCGATGATCTGGCCGATATGTCCGAATCCTAAAATTGCTACTCTCTTTTGGTAGAGAGACGTGATTCTTTGCGAAATTTTAACACGGCCCCACTTTTTCTTTTTCTGCAGATCACGCGAGAATTGCAACGCCTTACAGAAATAGAGAGCCGCCCCCAGAACGCTCTCAGCCATCATCTGGCCATGAAAACTGCCGAACAGCACGGGAAGGTTTGAGCCGGGTTCCACATCAATCCAGTCATTGCCAGCGGCTGGGGTAGCGATCCATTTCAACTGAGGCGAAATCTTTTGCCACTCGCGCTTGAAGTACCAGACGATCACCCCTTCCGCCGTAGGCAATTCCGCCAGAAATTCCTTTGAATTTCGGCAAATTACCACCGAACCCCCCGGCAAGTGTCTACTAAATTGCTCCCTATGACGATCCTGGAAGTTCCAGGCCTCAACATGGGGGTGAGTCAGGTAGATCAAAGTTTTCATTTATATTGATAACTCCTCATTTAGGGGTAGTACAGCTTTCCATACACCGATTTATTAAAAACTATACGATTTCAAGACAACCCGCCTAACCCCCATTTTTTTAAATCATTCTAAATCAATCACTTAATATTTCAACCTATTTTGGCACGACTCTTGAAGTAACTAATGTGAAATTGACAAACCTTAACCCGAGGAACCCCATGATACGCTCCGAATTAGCCAATAAACTGGCCGCCAAGATGAATATTTCCAAGCAGGAAGCGGATCGAACCCTGCTGGCCTTCATTAACGGCATCATGACCAATCTGGAAAAAGATGGCCGTGTCGTCATTCAGGGATTTGGTTCATTTCGCCTGAAAGAGTATGAAGCCCGCGTCGGCAAGAAACCGGTAACCGGTGAGCCTATTCAGATTCCTGCCCGCAAAAAGCCGGTATTCCATGCCAGCAAGGAACTGAACCAGCTGATCAACCGTGAGCGCACCACCGAACGTCCGGTTTACGTAGAAACGGCTCAGACGCCCGTTTTTGCAGCGTAAGGGAAGACGTTATTGCGCAAATCCGGCCTGCGGTATTTGTGCTATAATTTTCTTCTGACTGAATTTCGAACCGAGGGAGGTTTGGGAAGTACCAAGCCTTTCCCTCAGTCCGGAATCCCTTACCCGGAGGCTGGATATGAGCGACCCCAACACCTGCAGTAAATGCGGCACCCAAAGTGTTCTCAAGGGGGAGATCGGCCTTCGCACCAGCAGGGATCTGGAATTGATCATGGTCGTCCGCAAAGACCATGGCATTGAGAAAAAAGTACCCCTCCAACCGCGGGTCTGTGCCCAATGCGGATATGTCGACCTGTTCGTTGAAAATCCTGAAAACCTGAAAATCACATCCACGGACAAACCCATCGACCCCGACTTCAAACAACCGCCCCTTCTCGAATACGATTTTTAACCGCCTACCAAAGGATCACCAGGAGAAACTCACTTAGATTTTCTCCCGAAATGTCTTGTCTTCATTACCCGATTGAGTAAAAATGAAAAGAGTATCGTTGAATCCTCTTAGCGAAACGTTCACGCTCACAGACAAAGGCTCCTGATGGGCACCATCACCAAAGGCCAGGCTCATTTCCTCCTCTTAAAGATTCATTCCCTGACTGGCCTGGTTCCTATTGGGGTGTTTCTGATAATACACCTCCTTATCAATTCGCTGAGGACCGTCGGCGTGCTTCCCTATCAATGGAGCATCGACGTGATCAACAACCTCCCGTTTCTGATTTGGATTGAAGTATTCTTTATTTATATTCCACTCCTGTTTCATTCATTCATGGGTTTTTATATCGCTTGGGGAGGAGAAAAGAATCTCTTCCGCTACCCCAACCCCCGCAACTGGATGTACACATTGCAGAGAGTGACCGGTGGAGTGGCGTTCCTGTTTCTGGCCTACCACATGGGAACCACCGTGGCCCCAAAACTATGGTACGGCCATCACCTGTTCGAGGCGGCCCCTTTTCTGATCGACGTCATGAATCAGGAGTTCGCCACCTGGACGGGAAGAATTATTTATCTTGTGGGCATCCTGAGTGTCACCTTCCATTTCGCCAACGGGCTTTGGGGATTCTGTGTTTCCTGGGGCATTATCGTAGGACCGAAGGCACAACGTAACGCCAGCATCGTGTTCATGCTTTTCGGTGGAGTGCTGATGGTCCTCGGGTTTGCCACGGTTCTCGAGTTTTCCTTGCATCCGGTTAACGTCGAACCCACTTTCAAGGGGACCTTCTGATGAGGAAACAGAGACCGAGCTATATTGTGATCGGCGGCGGCCTGGCCGGCCTGGCCGCCACCATGAAATTGTGCGAAGACAAAGCGAAGGTTACTCTCGTTTCCTACCAACCCGTGAAACGGTCCCATTCCGTCTGCGCCCAAGGCGGCATCAACGCCGCTATTGACACCAAGGGCGAAGGCGACTCGCCGGAAATGCACTTTTATGACACCGTCAAGGGCGGCGATTTTCTGGCAAATCAACCTCTGGTGCGCGACATGTGCCATCAGGCACCGGCGATCATTCGCCTGATGGACCGGTTGGGCGTCGCCTTCAACCGAACACCGGAGGGGCATCTCGAATTCCGCCGATTCGGCGGCACTCTCTATTCCCGCACCGCGTTTGCCGGTGCCACCACCGGACAACAACTGCTGTACGCTCTCGACGAACAAGTCCGTCGATACGAACACGACGGGCAGGTCAAAAAACTGGAATGGCACGAGTACCTGTCCGCCGTACTCGATTCTGAAAACATCTGTCGGGGTGCCGTGTTACACGATTTACGCACCGGAGAAATTTTCACCGTCAAAGGCGATGCCGTGGTGCTGGCCACCGGCGGCCCTTCCCAGGTTTACGGCAAGACTACCGGCTCCACCGTTTGCAACGGAGTCGCCACCACATCCGCCTATTTGCAGGGCGCAAAATACGCCAATGGCGAATTCATCCAGGTGCATCCCACTGCCATTCCCGGCCAGGACAAACTGCGGTTGATGAGTGAATCGGCGCGGGGAGAAGGCGGTCGCATCTGGGTTCCAAAAAAAGCAAACGATAGTCGCGACCCCCTCACCATTCCGGAAGAGGAACGTTATTATTTTCTGGAGGAAAATCATCCGCGTTTCGGCAATCTGGTGCCGCGTGATGTCGCCAGTCGGGAAATCCACGATGTCGTTTACAACAAAAAACTCGGGGTCGGTGGACAAGCCATGGTGTATCTTGATTTGACGCATCAATCCGCAGGGTTTCTGGAACACCGGCTGGGTGGTATCCTCGACATCTACAGCAAGTTCACCGGCGAAGATCCTAAAAAAGTCCCAATGAAAATTTTCCCGGCGGTGCATTATTCCATGGGGGGTATCTGGACCGATTACGAAGACGATGGCAATGGTTTGATCGACCACCAATCGCCGCGCAATCAGATGACTTCTATTCAAGGGCTGTACGCCGCCGGAGAATGCGACTACCAGTTTCACGGGGCCAACCGGCTGGGAGCCAACTCCCTGCTGAGTTGTATCTACACGGGACTCATGATGGGCCCCGGATTGATCAGTTACAGTCAAAACCTTCGCGCTCATTTTGAGGACGTGCCGTCGACCGTGTTCGATCAGGCCCGCGACCAGTGGCAGGAGCGAATGCAGGGCTTCAGACAAATGAACGGCAAGGAAAACCCCTACGTGCTTCATCAAGATATGGGCAACATCCTGCTGGCGAATGTACTGATCGTCCGGGAAAACTCCAAGCTGGAAAAAGCGCTTACAGAGATCAACGATCTGGAAACCCGCTTCAAGGACGTGCAATGCCTGGACACAACGCACTGGTCCAACCCGGCGCCCAGCATGATCCAGCAATTGCACTGCCAGATTCAGCTCGCTAAAATCATCACCCGGGGAGCCCTGATCCGGAACGAGTTTCGCGGGGCGCATTACAAACCGGAATTCGATTTGAACCAGCCCAAGGATTTCGATCCGCATGAGTACGTCGAATACATTGAGAAAAAACAATACGGTGAAATCCAGGAAGAAGAATTCCCTTCCGGACACGTCGCCTACATGAAGCGATTCGAAGAATGCAACGAGCGATGGTTGAAGACGACCATCGCCGAACACAAAAATAATCAGCCGGAAATCAGCTTTGAAGAGGTGAATACTTCTTTGGTCCAGCCCCGGCCTCGAAAATACGATTGAAGGTAAACCATGCCCGACGATAAAATCATCCGTTTGAAAATCAAACGTCAGGATCAGCCAGACACCAAACCTTACTGGCAGGAAATTGAGTTGCCCCACAAACCCCGGGCCAATGTCATCTCCTGCCTCATGGATATCCAGATGAATCCTGTAACACGGGACGGTCAAAAGGTGACGCCGGTGGTATGGGAGTGTAATTGCCTGGAAGAAGTGTGCGGTTCCTGTACCATGGTCATCAACGGCAAGGTACGGCAGTCCTGTACCGCGCTGGTGGATGCCCTGCCCCAACCCATCGTGTTGGAACCCATGTCCAAATTCCCCATGGTTCGCGATCTGCAGGTGGATCGCACCCGCATGTTTGAAAATCTCAAGAAGGTCAAAGCCTGGGTTCATATCGACGGCACTTACGACATCGGCGAAGGCCCTGTGATTCCGGAGAAACAACGGGCCAAAGCCTACCTGCTGTCGGAGTGCATGACCTGTGGATGCTGCTTGGAAGCCTGCCCGCAATTCACCAAAGACAATGATTTCATGGGAGCCTCTACCTTCAGCCAGGTCCGTCTTTTTAATATGCACCCCACAGGCGCAATGGAATCAGAAGAACGGCTGGAGACCATCATGGGCGAAGGCGGTATCGCCGATTGCGGCAACGCTCAGTCGTGCGTCGAGGTGTGCCCGAAGAAAATCCCATTAACCGAATCGATCGCAGAAGTCGGCGGGGAAACCACGTTACAACTGTTGAAAAACCTGCTTTTAAAGTGACTGGACCTTTTCCGGTGCCCGATTTTTATTTAATTCCTGCAGTTGGTCTGATATTATTGAAAGTTAGAATTTAGTAGATATATACCGTTGAGAAACGGTTGATCCCCATATTCATTTCGAAGGAAAATCCATGAAAGTATCACTCGCCAGCGCTCTTGGGACCTGTTTCGGGGTCAAGGACGCCATCAATCTTGCTCTGGAACCCCAGTTCAAGGGAGATCTCACTATTGTAGGCCAACTGGTTCATAACCGTCAGGTCAATGAATCGTTGAAAAAAAACGGGGTCTCCGTCGTCGACAGTGCCAATGACCTCGACCAGATCAAAACCAAAAAGGTTATGATCACAGCCCATGGCGCGGCTGAAAAAATGAAAAAGAAACTGACCGATGCGGGATTGGTTGTATTCGATGCCAGTTGTCCGCTGGTGATGCGTGTCCACAATACGATCAAGTCCATGGTCGATAAAAATTATTTTCCCGTGGTAATCGGGCAAGAAGACCATGTCGAAGTCAAAGGCATTGTCGGCGACCTCGATGATTATGTGGTCGTGGGAAGCGAAGATGATTTGGAAAAACTGAGAACCACTGGAAAAAGAAAATTCGGCATCGTCAGTCAAACCACCCAGCAGGCGGAAAAGGTAGAACAAATCGTTGGGAAAATCCGAAAAATGGATTGTGTGGACGATGTCGCCTTCGTCAACACAATTTGCCAACCGACTCGCGACCGTCAGATTGCCGTGGGGGATCTGGCGGATCAGGTGGACCTGATGATTGTCATCGGCGGTTACAATTCGTCGAATACCAAAAAACTGGTGCAGGTGTGTGACGAGAAAAGTGTGGAAGCTCATCACATTGAGGCTTCATCGCAGTTGGACAAGCAATGGTTCAACAACAAAAAACATGTAGGAATAACGGCGGGAACCAGCACGCCGGAATACATTATCAACGACGTGCATTCGGCGATCCTCAAAATCGCCAGGGAAATGGACAAACTGGAATCCCAGCCGGTTCATTAGGCTTGGGAGGAACCGGACCCTTTTCAGGAACCGTTCCGAAATCCCACGAAGGTTCCTTAAAACTGAAACTTTATTCATTCGACCGAAATACAGGATGGGCCAACCAATCGCCCCTTCTACGGAACGTGTAAGCCTGGGGGTTAAAGCGCAAGGTGATGGACGATTGGAAATACTGCCATGAAACGCTACCGAAAGTCAGCCGGACTTTTGCGCTCAATATCTCCGTCCTCAAGGGCGATTTGCACCGAAGCATCCTGACCGCCTACCTGTTCTGCCGAATCATCGACACCGTTGAGGACGCCGCTCTACTCGATCCCAAAATTAAAATCAAACTCCTGCTCGAATTCTCCCGCCTGATCCAGGACGCGGATTACCGCAGAGGCTCTCTGACCTCCTGGCTCCGGGAATGTGAAGCAGTCGACGGCAGTCCCAACGATCTGGAACTACTGTCCCAGACTCAGCGAGTGTTCAATGTATTTGACACGTTGAAGAAAAATCATCAGGAGCAGATCATCCCTTCGGTCTCGGAAATGGCCCGCGGCATGGCCTACTTTCAGAAAAAATTCGATGCCAACACCCTCACCCTTTTGGAAAATGAAGAGGAACTGGAGGAGTACTGCTACTTCGTGGCGGGTGCTGTCGGAGAAATGCTGTGCAATCTTTTTCTGGAAGAAATTCCTCATTTAAACGAACAGGCCCGGCAAACCATGCGCGATACGGCCGTATCGTTCGGCCTCGGTTTGCAAATAACCAATATCTCGAAGGATATCATTGTCGACCGGGGACGCGGCTGGTCCTACGTACCACGCTCCTACATCGAGTCCAACGGCTTGACGGTGGAAGAGTTCAGTACCGGGCTATCGGAGGAAAAAAACCTTCAGATATTGGAACAACTGCTCAACAAAACCATGGGACACTTGCAGGACGCTTTAAAATTCACCCTGGCGATTCCACGGAAAGAAACGCGCATCCGGCTGTTTTGTATCTGGCCGTTGTGGATGGCGGTGGAGACGGTTGCCGTCCTCCATAACAACCGGGAACTTTTGAAATCGGACGACCCCGTCAAAATATCGCGGAAGACCGTTCGTCAGATTCTGCGCCGGACACGCCTGCTCTGTTATTCGGACACACTGTTGAAATTATCTTTCGAGCGCATCCAGAAACGCGCGGAATTGACACATCCGCCGAAGTTCGATCTCAATAACCTAAAATCTCGATTGTCCGCCATGTCCCTGGAGGATCAGGCGGCCCTCAGAACATAAATCTTATGACAGAAGATAAACCCCGATTCGTTGACAATAACGACAACACCATCACCGATAACCTGACCGGCCTGATGTGGGCCAAAGAGGACTCCTGGCAGATGGAAGCCCGATGGCTTTCCTGGGACGAGGCCCGCGAATATACCCGCAGCATGGCTTATCAGAAATTGGCCGGGTACAACGACTGGCGGCTTCCGGAAAAGGAAGAAGTGTTGGTCCTGATAGACCCGGACCATTGCATCCAGGATAAATACGGAAAAGACATGAAAATGAACCCCGTCTTTCCCAGTGGAGGACTGTCCACAGTCTGGACGGCCGATGGCGTTGGTTCAGATGGCTTTATCGTGAATTTCACCCTCGGTAAGGCCGACACTCTCTATAAAAGCAAAAGTGGCCGTATGGCGGTTCGAGCGGTCCGGGGCACCGCAATGAGCGAACGCCCTTCCCAACGATGACCTTTCTCTGATAGAATCCTTTCTGAACTCCTGTCATCTTAATCTGAGTCGCTAACCGCTTATGAGGATACTCCTGTGAACAAACACAGTCTCTATGCCCTGGCCGGTTCCATTTGGGGACTGGTGGGATTATTTCTGATGATCCGTGGGGTCATGATGTACCAAGTTGCCCTGGAAACGCAAAACGCCACCCAAACCGCACTGGCGATCGCCATTGCTCTCAGTATCATTATGGGCGTGGCCAAGGGCCGGTTCGTGCTATCCAAAACCGCGCGCCGCAACAAAACGCGTATCGAAAATATTGAAGGACCACTGAAAGTCCATCATGTGTATGCCAAGTCATTTTACTTTCTGATCGCCGGTATGATCCTGCTCGGCGTCTCCCTGCGAGCATTCAACGAATACCTGGGAGGCTACGTGGTGGTAGGCGCCATCTATTGCGGCATCGGCCTGGCCCTGATGGTCTCCAGCCTGACTTACTGGAAAAGAGAACCTCAACCTGCCGTGGTAGAAAACCCCTGAAACTGACACCTCAATACTTATGAAAAATTTTTTCCTGACACTTCACATGCTTTCGATGTGCCTCGTAGTAGGCACCCTGTTCCTGCAATCCCTGTCGGTGGTGCTCGGCCTGCGCCTCAAATCGGCGGAGGAGCGCGCAGGTCTCAAAAAAACCCAAAAACGCATCCACAAGTTCATCTACTACCCGATCCTGTTTGTGACGGTCGCTTCCGGTCTCTATCTGGCGATCAAGACCGGGGTTTTTAACGAGAGCCAATGGATTTTCCCCAAGCTCGGCCTGCTGGTGGTGTTGGTGGCACTGGGGTTTCAAAACGGTCGGCAAATCACACAGGACCATTTACCCAAAAAATATGCGATGATGGTGCATATCGCCATATTCATCATCGCCGGCGGCATGATCTACCTCGCCACCGTCAAACCGTTTTAGAATCATGGATATTATCCTCACCATCATCGCCAGCGTACTTTTACTCGTGGGATTCCTTGTCGTCTGCCGCACCAGCCTCGACGATGAGGACGAATACGAAGATGAGGAGGAAGAGGAAACTCCCGCAACACCCGCCAGCCATGATAAAGAATCTTCCTGAACCAGGCGGCGAACCGCCGCAGGTAAATTGAAAAATGCGAACCGCGCTCCAGGAATACCCTTTGCCCTTAACGGTCAGCCAGTTCCCCCTCCGGGCAGGTGGCGGAAAAATAAGCCGTATTACAATTAATTCTTCTCCCATTTGGGGAGGAATTAGGGTAAAACAGCGAAATCATGCATAGGCCTCATCCTCAACCTGACTTCGAACTCCTGAGCCGGCAAGCGGCGAAGTGCACCACCTGCCCCAACATGGCCGACCAGAGCGCCGTTCTCGGACCCGCCAATGGTTCGATCGATTCCGATATTCTGTTTGTCGCGGAAGCCCCCGGACGATTCGGCGCCGGGCGCACCGGCATACCATTTTCCGGCGACAAGTCGGGTGATAACTTTGAAGAACTGATCGCCCACATCGGGCTCACGCGTCAAGACATCTTCATCACCAACGCGGTGCTGTGCAATCCCCTTGAAAAGGGTAATAACCGGCGACCGACCACGAAAGAAATCGGCAACTGCTCCTCTTATTTGAAATCGGTACTGGAACTGATGCAACCCCGCGTAGTGGTCACACTGGGAGGCGTCGGACTGGACGCGATCAACCGGATACTGGGCACCCGCTACAAATTGGCAGAAGTCATCGGCAAACCTCAGTTTACCGAGCATTTCACACTCCTGCCGCTGTACCACCCCAGCCCGCGCGTCACCAACTGGAAACGACCGTTAAGCGCACAAAAACATGACTTTAGAAAGATTTTGAAGATCACCCTGAGCGAAGCCTGACCTCCAATTTTCGCTCCTCCACCTTGACCGGATGCCAATAAAATCGTATATAATGGCACAGGCGACTAAATCACCCCAACCCCTCTTTAAAAAGAGAGGCCTATTGGGTCGGCCCTTGGCCGGAGGAGGAATCATGTTTGAGCGCAATCCTAACAAAGACATTTTCGACGAAGGCTACAAATCCCTGCAAAAGGGAATTCTGCTGTTCGGTGGATCGCTGGTCGTACTGGCCATCCTGATTTTCCTGTTCCCGGCTTTGATCGGGTACATGTTCGCCGCCTTCATTCTGTTCGCCGGAGCCGCTGTTCTGACTGTCGGCTGGAAGGTGTGGCAATTTAAAAAACACCTGGCCAGTTCCGAGGAATGGTCAATTCCCGTCACCGCATCCTTCAAAACCGAAGGCCCGAATTACAAACGTCGCCGCATCTTCGTGGTAATGAAATAAGATGGGGTGGCGAATCGCCACGGATATTTTTAAAATTCCGATCCTTCAGTCGTATTTGGCTCCTCAGGATGACAACGCGTAACTCTCTGTCATTCTGAGCTTTAGCGAAGAATCTAGGTTTTGGTTTTAAATCAGGAGATAACATGCGAAGTGTCGACTGCAAAGGCTTGGATAAACCGTGGAGCGTCATCACCCTCGGGTGCTGGCAGATCGCGCCGAGTGGTGGCTGGGGGGATTATTGCTCCCCTGAAGACGCCGACGCCTCGGTAAAAACCGCGCTTGAGGGTGGCATCACCGCCTTCGATACGGCAGAAGGCTACGGCGACGGCGAATCGGAGCGCCGCCTCGGCAAGGCTCTCGGCTCCCAAAAGAATGACGTCCTGATCATTTCCAAAATATGGCCGGACGCGGACCTGGCCCTTGCCAGCTATCAGGAACGATTGGAAGGCACCCTTCGCGCCCTGGCCCGGGACACCATCGACGTCTACCTCGTCCACTGGCCCGGCAGTTATTTCAATACTCCCGACAAATCCAAAAAACTCGCAGAAATCATGATCGCCCTGCGCGACAGCGGCAAGGTCAAAGCCATCGGCTTGTCCAATTTCGAAGCGGAAGATTTAACCCGCCTCGGTGCCGATATGTCCGAGTTCGTGGTCAACCAGGTTTCCTACAACCTGCTGGAACGCGAATATGAGGATCAAGCACAGGAGTTATGCCAGAACGCCGGGGTCGGCACCATGGCCTATTCTCCGTCTGCGCGCGGCCTTTTGGGAGGGCGACTGAAGGCCGACTCCGCCACACGCCAGCAGTACGAGGTGTATCAGGAACCGCTGTTCAGCCACTCGAAGGAAGTCCGGAATACCGTTCTGGCAATTGCTGAACAATTAAATACCCAGCCCATCAACGTGGCCGTGGCGTGGGTGCTTTCCCGTCCGAACTTTGTGACCGCCGCGGTCGGGTCCCGTAAACCCGAACAGATCAAACAATTCTGCCGGGCGGGAGACCTCACACTCAGTCCGGAACAATTATCCCGGTTGACCGCCGCCAGCGATGCCTTTCACATGCACAAATCCTGACCGCTCCGTTTCCATATCCTTTCATTGAGAGTATGATGGTTTCATGACAGATGAATGGCAGGACACTCCAGAAGAGGACGGCATCACCCTGGGACCTGAAGCGGCTCTCGAGAGGGAGATTGCCAAATCCAAAGCCCTCAAGGTCGAGCGTTTGCAATTGAAGGACCGGGTCGAGCAGTTGACCACTCAAAATCGATCCTTGAGCGATCAACTGGAAGCCTTAAAACAAAAATGGGCGAGCTCTACCGATGGCCGAGAGCATTCCATCCATAAGGCCGAAACATCCAGTTCTAGGCCTCTACAATCCACCCACCGCTTTCTGCCTAACCGGTGGGCATTCATCCTGCTGGCGTTCAATCTGGCAGCCATCGGAATTCTATTATTATTCCTTTTGCAAAAACCCACCCCCTGATCCGAGCGATGGGCGATGAAAATACTGAAAACTATCAAAATAATTGAATCCCCGCTATAATTTCCCCATCTTATTGTGTAATTGACTGCAGTTTCTAAACGGGTGATTTATCCGGATTTTCAGGTTCA
Organism: Nitrospinaceae bacterium; assembly: GCA_029261395.1. Classification (GTDB taxonomy): domain Bacteria; phylum Nitrospinota; class Nitrospinia; order Nitrospinales; family Nitrospinaceae; genus SZUA-226. The sequence goes on along the minus strand of JAJDBJ010000030.1, from coordinate 7,245 downwards.
CCATATACGAATATCAATTTGGAACTTTAGGAGGGTACTTATGTGGATAGCTGAGTTTTTTCATGTGCTGGTTGGAATCCTTTGGATCGGCCTGCTTTACTTTTTCAACCTGGTGCAGGTGCAGTCCATGCCCAAGATGACCGAGGCGGGTGCGGCCAAACCGTACACGCAGATCATTCTTCCGAAGGCTTTATTCTTGTTTCGGCACGCGGCGTTGTGGACGGTGATTACCGGGATCATCTACTATGTGGTCGGACGCGGCAAGGTACAGGGCATTCCCAGTTCTGAGATCATGATCGGCATGCTGTTGGGAATCATCATGGCCTTCAACGTGTGGGTTCTGATCTGGCCCAACCAGAAGAAAATCATCGCCGGAGAATTGGAAGGCGACGCGTTGGCGAAAGGCAAACGAACCGCTTTTCTGGCCAGCCGCACCAATGCCTGGCTCTCGCTTCCCATGCTGGCATGTATGATAGCGGCCAATCACGGCGGTTTCGGATTTTAATTCCGATAGCTACCCCCTAAAAACCCATCGTTTTACCGGAGACGGCAGGCTGGCCCCCCCCAGTCCTGTCCGTCTCCTTATTTTTTTTATTCCCCATTGATCCTATAAAACCAGCCTTTTTGACCCAACACACCTCCAGGACCCCAAAAAATTCAGGAACCCCCTTCCCTGAAAGCCTTTCATCATATATTATAAGATATCTCCTATGGACCGCGTTTCCAAAGATTCTGAATACACTCCCTGGAAAAAATCACCCTCTAAAAAGTGGAAAAAACTTTTTAAGGTGACGGCGCTGAGTCTCGCCCTGATGATTGCGGTCATCGGGATCATCGTGATGATTCTGGATATGGACACCCTCCGGCAATCCCTGGCAAAATCCCTGTCCGAAAAAACCGACACACAGGTAGAGATACAATTTCTCGACCTGGGATATTCTCATGGGCTGGGCCTGGAAGCTGGCGGATTGACCGTTCGCAACAAAGAGGGAGGCCAACAACTGTTGTGGGCAGAAAGTTTGTTTCTCGAAGTCAAGGTACTGCCTCTTTTGACCGGAGAAGTGGTGGTCGAAAATGCTTCTATTATCAAGCCGAGAATCAAAGTGTACCGGGACTCCAAGGACTCCCTGAAAACCGAGTTTAAAAAAACTTCCCTGTCTTCCCTTAATCAAAGAACCGTGGGGGACTACTCAGTGTCTCAGGTGATCACCTCCGAGACTCCCGCTCCGGCTAAGCAAGACCTTCCTCAAGAAACTTCGTCGGCACTGATCGACCGCCGCATCATTGATGCATTTCGAAGCCGAATGAAAAAGTTTCATATCACTGCTGAAAATATCCATGTGGAGCAGGGAACGCTTCAGGTCATTCGCAACGGTGTGGAAGAAGCGGACGAAAGTGAACCTCTTGGGTTTTCATTTGATTTAAAAATCCGCCGACCCAGCGCCCAGGTGATCGATGTGATCCTCGAAGATCTCCATCTGGACCTGGGTCCGCTTTTTCTACTGGGAAGGATTGAGGCCGATGATGTGCTTTCGAAAACCTCCCGGCTCGAAGTCCAGATTCGCACCAAGCCTTTTGACACCTCACAATTGATCCAGGCATTCAAACCTCTCCCGGTGGGACAGGAAAAGACCCTCGGAAATAATAGAATCCCATTTCAAATTGAACAGTTGACTCTACTCGCCTCCTGCCCACTCAACTCCTTGACGGATACGGAGGCCCTGCGCCGCGACTTGAAGGCGGAAACCCGCTTCGTGACCAAGGACGCTCAAATCCCCATCGGAGAACACGAATTGCCGGTCTCCCAGATCAAGGGAACAGCCAAGTGGGAAGAAAGCTATATTCTGTATGAGATCCAGGGGGAAACGCTTAACGGGCAAGCCCGTATTGACGGACAACAGCCCTTCCCATTCAAGACCACCGATAACCCCAATCCTTTGCTGGCAACGGAAATCCACATGACCGCCCTCGATTTTTCCCGACTGATCGCCCCAAAAGGCTGGGAACAATCCAAAGGCCTGGTTTCCGGGGTCCTGAAAGTGGCCATTCCCTGGGATATGGAAGGCCCCCCACTCGTCACCGGCTCTCTACACGCGGAAAATCTGGTACTGGCGGGTAACAGTTTTAAACTCTCCTCACAGAAAACCGAGGTCCAATTCGAATCGCTTCCGGACGCACCTGTATCCATGAGTTTGGTTTCAAACCGGGTGGTGATGGATAGCATCCGTTTCAAGAAAGTCACCGCTCAGGTATCCGTTACCCCTGATCAAGTGGTTCTTAAGAAAGCCACATTCACTCCGAGGCGTGGCACCCTCACTGCACATGGGAATTACCACCTGCAATCAAAAAAATATAAATTAAAGTTTTTGGGGAAAAGCCTTTCAGCAGGTGATTACACTAAAAATGAAATACAGGGAATCATGAGAACGCACGGTTCGGTGAACGGTCATGTGCCTGACAAACTTCCGGGAATCCGTGGATTGTTCGGCAACGTTTCATTAAAAATCTCCCCGGTTAATTTTAAAAAAGCGAAAGAGGTCAAAACCATTCTGGCCGTCATCGATCCTACTTTTTCCCGGAAACAAAATGCCCACAAACTGCGGTTCGATTACCTGGGCGGTAATTTTAAAATCATCAACGGAAAATTCAACACCAGCAACCTCTCCTTGAAGGGTGCCCCGATGGATGTTTATTTCCAAGGCCTGTTCGATGGACACAGCCAGTCCTTGAACATGCTGGGGAAAGCGATCCCAAAATTCAATATGGACAAAGCTCTCCGCTCCTCCCCTCGACTGGCCAACCTAATTTCTAAAACGCAATCCGAAGGAGGATTGATCGAAACCCATTTCAAGCTGGAAGGTCCGGCATCCCACCCGCAAATGACTCTGCTCGGGATCAAGCCTCAAAAGGATAAAACAAAACGATTTCTCAAAGATTTAAAGAATTTGATCGTACAGTAGGAAGGAATTAAACGGATTTAACGGTGAGGTCGCCGTCGAGCTGTTGCTTGATCAGCTTGTCGATATGCTGGAGGGTACCGGTCAGGGACGACGGGCAATCGCCGCAGGCACCCTGGTAATGAATCTGCACTTCATTCCCCTCCAGGCCTTTGAGGTCCACTCCGCCGCCGTCTTGAGACAACTGAAACCGGATGGAACGGTCCAGCACCATTTCAATGGCGGCCAGCTTTTTTTCATGCGGGAGCGCGTGAAAATCAGAAACGTCGATATCAATTTTCTCAACAACCTCATCCGACGGGTACACGTGGACCTTCTCGTCAATGGTGTTCCACACCGGAGTCTTCAGGTGGTGCCAGTCGGCTTCGCTCCCCACGGTAACAGTGACGAAATTCTTCATGATGTAAACACTCTTGATCTCATCATGATCCAGCAAAGCCGGCGCCAGGGCATCGCCCACCGCGCTTTCCTTGCTGGTGAAAGATCGATAGCCGTTCTCGAGGATTTGCGTGTTCAAAACGAACTGCAGGGCCTTGGGGTTGGGGGTCTCGCGGGTACGAATCACCTTGAGCGTCTTCTTATCAACCGGTGTTCGCGGTCGATCTTCCAATGGTTTTCCAGCGTGCTTTTGTTCGGCCTTGCGGGCCAGGACTTCACTGATTTTCACGATTCGTACCCTCAATAGATGTTGAACAGCTCATCATAATACATTTCAGTAAAAAATCAAGGCGGCGAACCGCCACAGGTAATTTTAAATCCTGGCTGGCGAAAGTAGCACTGTGATTACACCCTTCCGCCCCAGCGAAATTTGCTCCGGGCCTTGCCCGGTCAGCCCTCTGCCTCCCTCGCTAGAGGGCCTCCCCCGGTAGGGGGCGCAATTTATGCACTTTGAGAGCCTGCAAGCCCTCATATCCGACAAACAGCGCCAACCCGATCAATACCACCGACGCGCTCCCCAGAAACCAGTTCGGTTGCGGTGCCGTGAAAAACCGGTACGACTGCCACGCCAACGCCCCGATGGTGGTGACCACCATAAATACCGCCGGCATCAGCGTATAAGTCGTCGGTTTGCGGACCCCGATCAAATAAGTGGAAATCACGAACAAAGCCACCGCCGCGATGAGTTGATTGGTTGCGCCGAATATCGGCCAGATCTTCTGCCAGCCGTCGGTCGCGCCGATGCAATACGCCAGCAGAACGACCAAAGCGGTCGTCATATATTTGTTGTGCATGGCCGGCACCCGCTCGCCCGCGCTTTCCTGCACGATGAACCGCGTAATCCGCACCGCCGTATCGAGTGTCGTCATCACAAACGTATTCAACGCCAGCACCGCCACCATCGACGCGACGGTGAATCCCAGAAACGGCAGCATCTGGCTGACCACGTTGCCGTAGCCACTGCCGAAGGCATGAATCCATCCCCCGGCCTTGAGGGTTTCGCGGAATCCGAGGGCGTTCATATCGATGCCACCCGCCGCCGGAGCCACCCAGTACAATCCACCGCCGACCAACAACACGGTGCAGACGGCGACCACGCCTTCGGTCAACATGCCGCCGTAGCTGATCAGGCGGCCTTCCGTTTCATTAGTCAATTGTTTGGACACCGTGCCGCCTGCCACCAGTGAATGGAATCCGGACACCGCGCCACACGCCACCAGCACGAACAGCATCGGCCACACCGGCCCCTGCTCTTCGGAATATCCACCGAGATATGCCGGCGTGTTGAGTCCGGGATGCACCCACAGCAAAGCGACAATCCCCAGCGACATACTGCCGAACAACACATAGGTCGACAGATAATCACGCGGTTGCAGGAGCAGTTGCACCGGCATCACCGACGCCACCCCCGCGTACAACATCAACACCACAAACCAGAACATCAGTGGCGACAACCCGAGAACACCCGCTTCAGGCAGAGGAAGGGGATATTTGAATCCGAAATAGATACTCGACAACAGCGCCGCTATCGCCAGCACCGAACACAGGCCGAGGTTAAATCCCTTGCGGTAAATGGCCCAGCCCAACAGCATTGATACCGGGATGATCGCCAGCGTCGGAATCACCATCTGCGGTTGCGCGATCAGAGTCTTGGCCGCCACCACGCCGAACACGGCGATCACCAACAGCATCGCCAGCACCAGAAACACGGCGAATACGTTTTTGGCGCGCGGACCCATGGTGGTCTCGGCGATATCGGCAATCGAGCTCCCGCGACTGCGCACGGAAATCATGAGGGTCAGGTAATCGTGTACTGCGCCGATGAACACGTTGCCGATCAATATCCAGACGAGGGTCAGCGCCCAGCCGAAATGGTGCATGGCGATGATCGGGCCGATGACCGGTCCCGCCCCGGCAATGGATGCAAAATTATGACCGAACAGTACGATCGGTTTGCTGGGAACGTAATCGACGCCGTCGTTTTGGGACGTCGCGGGAGTTTCAAATCCGGCATCGGGCTGAACCACGTCGCGGTCGATCCGCGCGGCGTAATACCGGTAGCCCACGAAATAAAAAAACAGGCAGGAAAAAATGAGTATGACCAGCGTCCACATAGTTCAAAAGCAGCCTTAATAAGGACCACCATTAGTGTAAGTCTATAAATAATGGGTACTTAATGTATTCTACTACAAATCTACTAATTTATTTCAAACAGCATTTCTTATATTTTTTACCGGAGCCGCATGGACATTTGTGATTACGTCCAATTCTTTCGTTTCCAAACGACATTGGAGGACTTTTTTCGATATCTGGGAATTCTTTCACTTTCTTCTCATGGAGAGTAAGGGTACTTGAATTAAAAAACCCCATAACTTTATTAGCTTCCTCGTATTGCGCTCTCAAATCATCCGGCCAGTCTTCACAATCCATCAAAATGAAATCTTCTGAATTAGTATCCGTAAATTTTGGAGCATCAATTGCTATTCCAATGATTTTTTTCAGGTACTGATATTTATTCTTTGCTGCGCCACAAGCAATTTCCAGCATGTTCCTTCTTATTTGGCGATACTCACCGTCATAATCAGTAATCCCCTCTATTTTAATTTGCAGAAATATATAGCCTGTTCCCTTATAAAAAGAAGGCATAAATGATAAATTCCGCATCATCGGCGTTCCAGTTTCTGGGAAATCGCGAATTGATTGCATCATATGTGCGGAAAGAGCACGGCGTGAAAAACGAGGTTCTTTTGCCATTTCATGAATTGCGCTCTCCCCTCTTAGAGGACTGTCATTACCAAGCAAAGTCCCATCAAGTGTATTTTGGCAAGTTTTCTGGATGAGTTCGTCCCATAAATATGATTCCTTGTCAGCTAACTTTTTATTTTTATAAATATCAAGATTAATGAAACTCTTCCATTCTCCTTCACCAATGGCAACTAAACTAAATTTTTTTTCTCGCGGACCAATGATATGGCACTTCTTGGAGTCATCAAAGTTTGAGAAGTAATGACCCAACAGGTCCTCTTCGCCGCAATAGACCAACCCATCGAACGAATTTATTGCATCGATCTTTGCGTCAAGATATGAGGAAAAATCAAAGAAGGTATCAAGCTCATTAAAAATGATCGGAACGTTATGGCTGTCAAACACATGAACAGGTTTATCTTTATCCAAATGGATCAAAAATGGAAATGGGGATGAAGGCATACTATCTACATTCCCATATGAAATAGCCAAACTACCGTATACATTGTCATCAGAAAATCGTTCGCAAGCCTCTTTGGCACCATGCGCGATAATAATTTTATGAACAATCATATTATCGACATTGATATTGATTGGGAACGGAACTTTCAACTGGTTGTCCAAGAAAATACCTCGCCCACCTTTAATGTAACGCTCTGCACCATGAGCCGTACGAACTTGATCATCGATTACCTTTCTCTTCCAACGTTCCCAGTTGACCATAGGGTCCTTATCTGGCTTGTCTAGTTGTCGGCCCTCACGATCAAAAAAGATAAATACATGGTTTTCGAAAACAGCCAGAAGGTCGCACAGCTCATCACCATCTTCCTTAAATGGGTTTGGGTAACTCCAGAGCTTCAAAAAAGACCGCTCGCACAGGTCTGCCAGCAAGCGCTCAGTAGGGGTTGTTCCCTTCGATTTACGAATAGCCATCATCTATCTCAATGTTGTAAGATTTTTTAGCTTTAAAAAGAGGGTATTTCTACTGACTATAGTACAAGGTTCACGCCGGACGCTTCAACTTTTTTGAAGGAGTTTATACTAGGGAGGAATAATTTATTACAACCAATACTTTCAGGGAGATGAAAAGTCCATATAGTAGTTT